>DATCZJ010000024.1:0-191836 GCA_036525955.1 Woeseiaceae bacterium
TCCCTCGATTTGCCCCGAACTCGTCGTGCTTGCGGTCCATCTGCACGCCGAGCGGGTTTACATAGAACTGGAATGCGCGTCGCTCGTTGTTATAGGTATCGAGCGTGATGCCGACGTAGTCGTCTTCCCAGGCGTTGTCGCGATCCCGGAGAAACGCGCGGATGGCCGCGGGCTCCGGGTCCTCGGCATCGAATGCGACAAACAGGTTTTCGCCGTCTTCGACGAGAAATACGACCGTACGGACACGCGCCTCGATGTTCTCGCCAGGTTCGGTCTCGACGTCGAGATCGATTCGAAGCGCACCAGCCCAGGCGGCCTCGTCCAGCCTGCCGTCGATCTCGATGACGTCACTGGTCCGCGGCAAGCCGTCAGACGCGAGGGCGGCCTGCGGCAGCACGGCGAAAAGCAAGGACAACAGGAGGCGGTGCGCTCTGAACAACGGCGTTCGGACTGGCGGCTGGTAGAAGCGGGCCGCAATGGTAACGCGGCGCGACGCAAAGCGCACCATTTTCGTGCAGAAAAAAACGGGCCGTCAAAGACGGCCCGTCGGTTTCCGGACTCACGCTGCGCTCAAAAGCGAAAGCCCAGATTCACACTGTAGACAATCGGATCGATATCGATGCCGATCGTTTCGGATCCTTCTATCGGGTCTGTCAAAGTAACGTCAGGCGAGATATCGATATACCGGACGTCAATATTCAGGGTCATGCGATCGCCGAACAGGAAATCGCCACCGACCTGCACAGCGAAACCGAAGCTGTCGTCTATTTTCAGCGAGGCTTCGGGAGCGAAAAATGTCTGGTCGATACTCTCGTCAAAGAACAGCGTCCAGTTGAGGCCTGCGCCGACATAGGGCTGGAATTTGCCATCCGGCATGAAGTGGTACTGGACGGAGAACGTCGGCGGCAGATGCTTGGTCTCGCCGATCTTGACCTCGCCGGGGCCACTGATCTCCGCCGCCTTGATGTCGTGACTGAAAGGGGTGGAGGCAAGAATCTCGAAACCCCAGTTCGGGCTGAACATGTAAACACCGGTCAGCGTGACCGCCGTGCCGCTATCCACGATGATTTTCAGATCGTCGGGCACGGACTCGTAGGCCGTGCTGGTCGGATCGACGACCCCGACACCGCCGCGGATGATCCAGTCACCCTTTTCATAGGCCTGCGCAGGCATCGCAACCATGGCAAGTCCGGTCGCGACCACAAGTAAAGCATTCAATTTCTTCATGACTTTGCAACCTCCGGATCATTCGGGGAGCGTTGCGATGAGAACACCGGAGCCCTCGAGACGCTATGCGGGCTTGATGCAATGAATTGCAGCTACTACGGATTGCCTTGCTGATCGGCGCCGTCCACAATCCGGCATATCGTTCGACACGAGCAGCCCGACTCCGGGAACCGCGCCATCCTCAGGCCGCTTTGGGCCACGATATGCGGGCACGCCGAACCGTGGAGTTCGCCAGGCATCCCTGCCTCGCTGTCGACATCGGGGCAGACGCCCGGGGCCCGCGTTATTACCGGGCGATTCCCGGCCAGTACCGCGTCAATAGCCGCTGAGGCGTCCGAAGCGATCGGCGTGATAGTAGTCGTCGCCGTACTCCTGGACCGCGGCGGCCGCGCGCTTCATGAAAAATCCCAAATCGAAGTCATCGGTCATGCCGATGCCGCCATGCATTTGCACCGCCTCGTTCACGGCCAGCCTGGCGGTCTTCGCCACCTTGGCCTTGGCGGCGCTCGCAAGCAGCGAGCGGTCGGGGGCATCGGCATCGATGGCCTGCAAGGCTTTCAGCACGACCGACTTGCACAGTTCCAGCTCCGCAAAGAGCTGGGCGGCGCGATGCTGCAGCGCCTGGAAACTGCCGATCGGGACACCGAACTGCTTGCGCTCCTTCAGGTAGCCGACCGTGCGTTCGAACGCCTCCTGCGCGAGCCCGAGCAGCTCCGCCGCCGACAGCGCCGCAGCAATATCGAGCGCGCGCTGCAGGCCCTCGCCCGCGCCTCCTCCGAGTCCGATCACCCTGTCCGCATCGATCCGGACCGCGTCTAACTGCAATTCACCGACACGCCGTGCATCGAGGTTCAGCGACAGTGTCACGCCCAGTCCCGCGGCGTTGCGATCCACGAGGCACAGGCTGAGGTCGTCGCCAGTGGCCGCCTGCCCGTTCGTACACGCCACCACCAGGAAGTGCGTCGCCATCGGCGCGTCCGGAACATGCCGTTTCGTGCCCGCCAGTGCAAAGCCGCTCCCGTCGGCAACCGCAGTCGCTGCGATTGTTCCAGGGTCGAAACGATCGGCTTCGTTCAATGCGAGCGAGACGATCCACTCGCCGCTGGCGATCCCGGGCAGCCAGTCGGATTTCTGCTGCTCGCTGCCGAGCGTCGCAACCAGGTCAGCACAGACCATGGACGATGACAGCAACGGCGACGCGGCCAGTGTCCGGCCGCATTCCTCGAGAATGATGCCGGCGCCGACGTAACCGAAATCGAGCCCGCCGAATTGCTCCGCGATCGTGATGCCTGTCCATCCCATGTCCGCCATGCCCGACCAGAGGTCCGGCGACCAGGCCTCGCCGCGGTCGCGCAGCTCGCGCAATCGAGCGACCGGCGAGCTTTCACCGATAAAGGTCTTCGCCGCATCGCGCAGCATTTGTTGCTCTTCATTGAATATCAATGCCATGTTCTGCTCCGTTGTGCCCGCCGCCTAGCCCGGCAGGCCGAGGATGCGCTTCGCGATGATGTTCAGCTGGATCTCCGAGCTGCCGCCTTCGAGCGAATTGCCCTTGCTTCTGAGCCAGTGCTGCGACAGCGCGGTATGCTGCGCATCGCCCCAGCGCAGCGCGGCGCTGCCCCCGACCGACATCAGCAGTTCGTTGCGAACCTTGTTGAGCTCGGTGCCATAGAGCTTCAGCAACGAAGACGCGGCGCCGGTTCCCTGCCCCGCCCTGGCCTCGTCCACGACGCGCTCGGCCGTCAGCGCAAACGCCAGCTCGTCGATTTCGAATGCCGCGATGTCGGCGCGCAGACCCTCGTTGGCAAGCCGGCCATCCGCGCTGCCCAGCGCCTGCCGCGCAATGGTGCCGAGCGATTCCCGCCCGGACCTCGAAAGCCCGAAGCCGCCGATCATTTCACGCTCGTGCGTCAGCAGGTACTTGGCGATGCTCCAGCCCTGGTTGACCTCGCCGACGAGATGCGCTTTCGGGACCCTGACATTTTCGAAAAACGTTTCGCAGAACGGTGAATTGCCGCTGATGAGCCTGATGGGATTGACCGACACGCCCTCCGATTCCATGTCGAACAACAGGAAGCTGATGCCCTGGTGCTTCGGTCCTTCGAAATCGGTGCGCACCAGGCAGAAAATCCAGTCCGACTTGTCCGCATACGAGGTCCACACTTTCGAGCCGTTGACGAGGTAATGGTCGCCCTTGTCGTCGGCGCGCGCCTGGAGGCTTGCAAGATCCGACCCGGCATTCGGCTCGCTATAGCCCTGGCACCAGCGGATTTCGCCGCGAACGATTTCGGGAATGAAGCGCCGCTTCTGCGCCTCGTTGCCGAACTTGAGCAGCGCGGGGCCCAGCATGTCGATACCGAAACTGTCGAGCGGTCGTCGCGCGCCGATGCGTGTCATTTCCTGCTTCAGGATCTTGGCCTCTTCCTTCGACAGGCCACCGCCACCGTACTCTGCCGGCCACTGCGGCGCGGTCCAGCCACGTTCGGCCATGCGCTCGAGCCAGACTCGTTGATCGTCGCTTGCGAAGACCCATTTGCGCCCACCCCAGCACAGATCCTTGTCCGTCATTACAGGTCGGCGCATCGAAGCCGGGCAATTCTCGTCGAGCCAGGCTCGGGTCTCCTCTCGGAACGTATCCAGGTCTGCCACGATGATCTCCTCCTGAGCGAACGTGCGGGCCATTGTTTCAGAGCGGCCTCCCGCCAACAACAGCATCCGCCTGCCGGCTGGTTGAAACCAGCGATCCTGACGCAATGGCCGGTGAATGACCTGCGCCGCTCGTGGCCGTCGGCTACCCTTCGCTACGGCAATCCACAGTGGCATCCCGGTCGATGCGAAGGCACTATCTAGCGTCGCCCGCTGCCGGGCCGGGCCGAGCGATCGAAGCTAAGCGATTGAAATCAGGTTACCTTTCTGATCCGGAGCAACCCGTAATCGAGCGCGCCAACACAAACATTCGGCATAGCGTTGCGCCGGTATCGGCGACCGCGGCGAATGCGGTCGCAAAACAGGAACACGCTGTGCCAACATGCGTGCGCATGTCATGAAGGAGAAACAAGCATGAATCTCGGAGTCACCGCTCGCCTGCAACCGATTCTCGAAGCCGTCAGAACCTTCATCGACGAGCGCGTCGTCCCGGTTGACGAGGAGTATCTCGCCGAAGTCGGCAACGGCGACCGCTGGTCGCTGAACGAACGCCAGCAGGAAATTCTCGAGGGCCTCAAGCGCGAAGCCCGCGCACAGAAGCTGTGGAACTTCTGGCTCACCGACAGCGATCGCGGTTATGGACTCAGCACGGTCGAATACGCCTACATCGCGGAAGAAACCGGACGTACCTATCTTGCCGCGGAAGTGTTCAACTGCAGCGCCCCGGATACCGGCAACATGGAAGTCCTCGAGCGCTACGGTAGCGAAGCACAGAAGAAGCAATGGCTGGAGCCGTTGCTGAACGGCGAGATCCGCTCCGCCTTCGCGATGACCGAACCCGGCGTCGCCTCCTCCGACGCCACCAATATTTCCACGTCGGCCGTGCTCGAGAACGGCGAGTGGGTCATCAACGGCGAAAAAAGCTATATTTCCGGCGCCGGCGACGACCGCTGCAAGATCCTCATCTGCATGGTCAAGTCGAACCCCGAAAACGACCGCCATCGGCAACACTCGCAAATCCTCGTGCCGATCGACACGCCCGGGGTCGAGATCGTCCGGCCGATGCACGTGTTCGGTGCCGACGATGCACCGCACGGCCACATGCATCTCCGACTCAACAACGTGCGCGTGCCGGAAGCGAACATCATCGCGGGCCCTGGCCGCGGCTTCGAAATCGCGCAGGGACGGCTCGGGCCGGGGCGCATTCACCATTGCATGCGCGCCGTCGGCATGGCCGAACGCGCACTGCGGCTGATGTGCACGCGTTCGATTTCGCGGACCGCGTTCGGCCGGCCGCTCGCGAAGCTCGGCGGGAATTACGATCGCATCGCCGAAGCGCGCATGAACATCGACATGGCGCGCCTGCTGACCTTGCAGGCCGCGCATGTCATCGATGGCGGCAACCCCGTCGAATCGCAGGTCTGGATTTCCAAGATCAAGGCCGTGGCGCCGCGCGTCGCGCTGCAGGTGATCGACGACGCGATCCAGATGCACGGCGCGGCCGGCGTTTCGCAGGACTTCCCGCTGGCCGGCATGTACACGGCCGCGCGCACATTGCGCTTCGCCGACGGGCCCGACGAGGTGCACCGCATGGTGGTGGCAAGGCACGAACTGAAGCCTTATCTCGGCAAGGCAAGCCGGTAACGAACAAGGGAACAGCAGGATGGCGGAAACAATCAGGGCACAGGACCTGCCGACGCTCGTCGGGCGTGAACTGGAACCATCACCCTGGTTCGAAATTACCCAGGAACGCGTCAACCAGTTCGCGGAAGCGACCAACGACCACCAGTTCATTCACGTCGACCCCGAGAGGGCTGCAAAGACGCCTTTCGGTGGCCCGATCGCGCATGGCTTCCTGTCGCTGTCGCTGCTGTCGTACCTGAACGCACAAAGCGCCGTCCTGCCGGAAGGTCTCGTGATGGGCATCAACTACGGTTCGGACAAGGTCCGTTACCTCATGCCCGTGCGCGTCGGCAAGCGCATCCGCTCGCGGCAAGAGATTCTCGAGGTGACCGAGAAGAATCCAGGCCAGTGGCTCATGAAGACCGCGGTCACCGTGGAGGTCGAGGACGAAAAGACACCGGCGCTCATCGCCGAGATCCTGTCGATGTTCGTCGTCGGCACATAACTGATTCCAATCGATTACAGGGGCAACAGGATGACAATCAGACTGGATGGGCAGGTCGCCATCGTCACGGGCGCTGGCCGCGGACTCGGCAGAACGCACGCGCTGGCCCTCGCGGCGCGCGGTGCCAAAGTCGTTGTCAACGACCTGGCCGACGCAAGCGGCCGCTCCGCAAACGCGGACGCGGTCGTTGCCGAAATTGCGGCGGCCGGTGGCGAAGCGTTCGCCCACGGCGCCAATGTCGCCGACATGGCACAGGTCGAGGACATGGTCAACGAGGCCATGGACCAATGGGGCCGCGTGGACATCCTGATCAACAACGCCGGCATCCTGCGCGACAAGACCTTCCAGAAAATGCCGCTCGAGGACTTTCGTCTCGTGATCGAAGTCCACCTGATGGGCTCGGTCAACTGCACCAAGGCGGTGTGGGACATCATGCGCGAGCAAAACTACGGACGCATTGTCTACACGACGTCCAGTTCCGGCCTGTACGGCAACTTCGGCCAGTCCAACTACGGCGCCGCGAAGATGGCCATGGTCGGCCTGATGAACACGCTGCACCTCGAAGGCGCGAAATACGACATCCGCGTCAATTGCCTCGCGCCGGCCGCCGGGACCGCCATGACCGAGGGCCTGCTGCCGCCCGCGGTGTTCGAGTTGCTCTCACCGGAGGCGGTGAGCCCCGCGATCGTGTTCCTTGCCGGGCCGGACGCGCCGAGCCGCAAGGTCGTCGGCGCCGGCGGCGGCAGCGTTGCCGTTTACAAGGGCTTCGAGACCGTGGGCGTCAACCTCCTGCCGGACGGCCTGTCGCCGGAGGGCATCGCCGCCGCCTGGGACGCAATCAACGCACAAGAAAACATGGCAGAATTCACGGGCGGTTTCGAACAGACGCAGAAGTACGCGATGCAGGCCGCCGCAAGCCTCGGCCTCGACCTCACCAAGTAGCTCGACAGGGATCCGCACGTGGGACACGCAGTCATCGTCACGAAAGCACGCACACCCACCAGATGGGCTGGCGATCGCACGCACAGTGCTAACGACGTGCTCGCCGCCATGGGCCTGGCCGGCAACGTGTGGCGAGGAGCCAGCTGATGCGCGCCCTCGTCTGCAAAGACTATGGACCGCCGCAGCCGGACACACTGGTGGTCGTCGAGCACGAGGACCCCGTCGCCGGCGAAGGACAGATCGTCGTGGACGTCGCCGCAGCCGGCATCAACTTCCCCGACGTGTTGTCGATCGCGGGCAAGTACCAGGTCAAGTCGCCGACGCCGTTTATCCCCGGCAACGAAGGGTCCGGTGTCGTCGCGGCGCTCGGGCCGGGTGTCCGTCACTTTGCGGTTGGCGATCGCGTGATTTTCAATACGCGGGGCGGAGCCTTTGCCGAAAAGTGCGCAGCCGATGCGCACGCGGTATTTCCGTTGCCGGACTGGCTCGACTTCGAACAGGGCGCCGGCTTCTCGGTGACCTACGGCACCAGCTATCACGCACTGAAACAGAGTGCGCATCTGAAACCCGGCGAAACCGTGCTCGTGCTCGGGGCCGCGGGCGGCGTGGGCGTTACGGCGGTCGAAATCGCCAAGGCGATGGGTGCCCGCGTCATCGCGGCGGCCAGCAGCGAAGACAAACTCGAATTCGCCAGGGAAGCCGGGGCCGATGAGCTGATCAATTACTCGACGACGTCGCTGAAAGACACCGTCAAGGAACTGACGGACGGCAACGGTGTGGATGTCGTCTATGATCCCGTCGGTGGCGAACTCGCGGACCAGGCGTTTCGCGCAACCGCATGGCACGGCCGTTATCTCGTGATCGGATTTGCTTCGGGCGAGATCCCGAAATTTCCCGCCAATATTGCCCTGCTGAAGGAAGCCAGCATCATCGGCGTCTGGTGGGGGACCTGGGCCGCGAAAAATCCCCGGGTGCAGATGCAGAACGTCGTGGAACTCGCGGCACTGATCCAGCAAGGCGCATTGAGGCCGCGCGTTACCGAATCCTACGCGCTCGACGACTACGTGGACGCGTTTCGCGCGATCACCGAACGGCGTGCGCGCGGCAAGGTGATTCTCCGCATCCGCTGAGCCCCCCGCGTCGGCGGGATATCCTCGTACCCCTGGGTGATCGTCGCGTACATTGCGAACACCCTGCAGCACTCCATACGGGACATGGCGGGCGACGGTCGCCGATACAAATAAAAAAGGCCAATCGATTGATTGGCCTTGGAAATTTGGAGCGGGAAACGAGGCTCGAACTCGCGACCTCAACCTTGGCAAGGTTGCGCTCTACCAACTGAGCTATTCCCGCAGGAGGGGCGGAATTGTAGCCCGTTGCCGGGCTCTGTCAAGCCGCAATTGCGCCGTTGCAGCCCGTCAGGACTGGTCCGCCATGATGAAAGGCCACGCCGCGCGCAGGTAAATGATCATCGACCAGATCGTCATGACGGCCGCCGCCACCAGCAGCACGAAGCCCACCGTGTAGACCGGGATCCCGAATAACGGCTCCTGGAACACCATGAACGCGATGCCGAACATCTGCAGGGTGGTCTTGATCTTCCCGGCCACGCTGACCTTGACGTTGGCGCGCTCGCCGATGGTTGCCATCCACTCGCGCAGCGCCGAAATCGTGATCTCGCGGCCGATGATGATCATCGCGATGATGTCTTCCCACCAGTTGGACTCGGCGTGCACCAGCATGACCAGCACGATCGCCACCATCAGCTTGTCCGCCACGGGGTCCAGGAACTCGCCAAACCGGGAGGTCTGCCCGTACTTGCGCGCCACGTAGCCGTCGATGATGTCGGTAACCGCCGCGATTCCGAACAGGACTGCCGCGATCGGCCGCGCGTGGGGAATCGGCGCATAAAAACAGATGACGACGATGGGGATCGCCGCGATCCGGAACATCGTCAGCACATTGGGAACGTTGAGTCTCAAGAAATCGCTCTTCTTTGCTTTCGGTGCTTGTTATTGGCCATCGAGATGGAACTCATTGTATATCGTTTCGGCCATTACGCGGCCAATTCCTCTTACCTTGGCAAGATCGTCGACGCCGGCGTTCATGACCCCCTGCAGGCCGCCGAACTGCCGCAGCAACTCGCGCCGCTTCTTCGGCCCGAGGCCCGGGATCTGCTCGAGTTTCGACGTCTTTCGCGCCTTCGCACGTTGCTGCCGGTGGCCCGTGATCGCAAAACGATGCGCCTCGTCGCGGATCTGCTGGATCAGCAGCAGTGCCGGCGAATCCGGCGCCAGCCGGATGGCGTGATCGTGCCCGGGGCGGAACAGCTGTTCAGCACCCGGACGCCGCGCCCTGCCCTTGGCAACCGCCACGACCGTCAGCCAGTCGAGTTCGAGTTCGCCGAGCACCTTGACGGCCTCGGCCAGCTGCCCCTTGCCGCCATCGACGAACAGCACGTCGGGGGTCGGCACCTCGCCTTTGCGGACGCGCTCGTAACGCCGCCTGAGCGCTTCGGCCATGGCGCCGTAATCGTCGCCCGCCGCGGCCGGGCTCAGGTTGAATCGACGGTAGTCGCTCTTCAGGGCCCCCGCCGTGTTGAATACCACGCAGGACGCCACGGTCGCTTCGCCCGAGGTATGGCTGACGTCGAAGCACTCGATACGCTGCGGCGCGTCATCGAGGCCCAGCGCTTCGCCGAGCGCCGCAAACTGGCGCCTGATCGTGGCGTTGCTCGCCGCTTTCAGCGTGAGCCCCTGTTCGGCATTCGTCCTCGCCATCTCGAGCCAGCGGGCCCGGTCGCCGCGGACGCGGGAACGGATCGCCACCTTGCTGCCCATGCGCTCTGACAGCGCCTCCTGCAGCAGGTCGGCGTCGACGATGTCGGTGTCGAGCACGATCTCGGCAGGCACGTCCCGGCCCAGGTAGTACTGCGAGACGAAGCCGTTCAGCAGCTTGCCCTTATCCGTTTCGCCCGGCAGCTTCGGAAAGTAATCGCGGCTGCCGATGACGGACCCGTTCCTTATGAACAGCACCGTGACGCAGTGAATCGCGCCGTTCGAGGCAAAGCCGAGCACGTCGAGGTCCTTCTTGTCCGTGCGCTCGACATGCTGGCGCGCCTCGACTTCCTTCAGCCGCGCGATCTGGTCGCGAAATCTTGCGGCCAGTTCGTAATCCAGCGCATTCGCCGCCGCTTCCATGCGCGCCACGAAGTGATCGACGACGTTGCGGTTCCTGCCCTCGAGAAACAGGATCGCAGCGTCGATGTCCTTGCGGTACTGCGCTTCGTCGATCAGCTTGACGCAGGGTGCCGTGCAGCGGCGAATCTGGTACTGCAGGCAGGGCCGCGAGCGGTTGTTGAAAAACGACTCCTCGCAGTTGCGGATCATGAACAGCTTCTGCAACTCGTTGAGCGTCTTGCGCACGGCGCGCGTGCTCGGGTACGGACCGAAATAACGCCCCTTGCCTTTCCTCGGTCCGCGATGGAAGCGCAATCTCGGGAAGGCGTGCTCGGTCGAGGCATAGATGTAGGGATAGCTCTTGTCGTCCCGCAGCAGGACGTTGAACCGCGGCTTGTGCTGCTTGATGAGGTTGTATTCGAGAAGCAGCGCTTCGGCTTCGGTGTTCGCTACCGTGACCTCGACGCGCGCAACCAGCGCCATCATCGCCACAGTCTTCGGCGACGCCTGCGTGCGCTGGAAATAGCTCGAGACCCGCTTTTTCAGGTCCCGCGCCTTGCCGACGTAGATGACCCTGTGCTGCGCGTCGAGCATGCGATACACGCCCGGCCTGTGCGTCAGGCTCCGGAGAAACGGCTTGACCTCGAATGCAGCGGATTCGCTCACGGCCTGATAGCTACAGCAAGCTCCGGGCTTGCGCAAACACAGCGTCGAACATCTCCTCGGTCAGGCGCCCCGTGTTGGTGTTGTAACGGCTGCAATGGTAGGAATCGAGCATGCGGAATCCGTCGAGGTCGTGCACGGCGGCGTGCGCGAACTTGAATTCCGCCTGCCGCAGTCCGCGCGCCTTGACGATCGCGCGGTGCGCAATGCCGCCCAGTGCCAGGACCACCGAGCCCTTCGGCATGGTCGCGAGTTCGTTCGCGAGGAACGTGTTGCAGGTATTGATCTCCGCTCCGACCGGCTTGTTGTCGGGCGGCAGGCATTTGACCGCGTTGGTGATGCGCGCGTCCTCGAGGACGAGGCCGTCCTCCCGCGACTCGGAGGCCGGCCGCGTGCTGAACCCGTAGCGGTGCAGCATCTGGTACAGGAGGATGCCCGCATGGTCGCCCGTGAACGGGCGGCCCGTGCGATTTGCCCCATGCATGCCGGGCGCGAGTCCCACGACCAGGAAGCGCGCGGCGGCATCGCCGAACGGCGCGACCGGCTTGCAGAAATAGTCCGGGTATTTCGCGTTGACGTCGTCGAGAAAGCGCGCGAGCCGCGGGCATGCGCGGCAGGCCTTGTCGTAGATCGTCATGGAACGGGTCGCGCCCACGCTGCGGTCCTGCTACTCGCTCATGTGGCGGATGATGGCTCGACCGAAGCCGCGCGTGCCGACCAGCCGTGCGCCGGGAATCAGCTCCTCGAGCTGGTCCTGCACTTCCTTCTTGTCGTGCGTGCGCGCCTTGCGCTTCGGCTTGCGAATCGCCGTGCGCAGCCGGGCGAGATCGAAGGTCAGTTCGCCGTTGGCGATCGTGCCCGCGACACCCTTGATGATCAGGTCCGCGGCCTCGGTCCAGCCCATGTAACGCAGCATCATTTCCGACGACAGGATCAGCGAACCCGGGTTGACGCGATTCTTGCCGGCGAATCCCGGCGCCGTGCCGTGGGTCGCCTCGAAGACCGCGACGCCCTCGCCGATGTTGCCGCCCGGCGCGATGCCGATGCCGCCGACCTGCGCCGCGAGCGCATCGGAGATGTAATCGCCGTTCAGGTTCAGCGTCGCGATGATGTCGTAGTCTTCGGGGCGCAGCAGGATCTGCTGCAGGAAGTTGTCGGCGATGACGTCCTTGATCACGATCTCGCGGCCCGTCACGGGATTGTTGAACGCGAGCCAGGGCCCGCCGTCCTTTTCCTTTGCGCCGAATTCCTCGCGGGCGACCGCGTAACCCCAGTTGCGAAAGGCACCCTCGGTGTACTTCATGATGTTGCCCTTGTGCACCAGCGTCACCGACCCCTGGTCGCGATCGATGCAGTACTGGATCGCCTTGCGCACGAGGCGTTCCGAGCCTTCCCGCGACACCGGCTTGATGCCGATGCCGGAACTCGCGGGGAAGCGAATCTTCGTCACGCCGAGCTCTTTCTGCAGGAAGTGAATCAGCTTCTGGACCTCCTGCGAACCCGTCGGGTACTCGATACCTGCGTAAATGTCCTCGGTGTTCTCGCGGAAAATCGTCATGTCGACGAGGTCGGAGTCCTTCATCGGCGTCTCGACGCCCGGGAAGTAGCGGATCGGGCGGACGCAGGCATACAGATCGAGCGACTGGC
Source organism: Woeseiaceae bacterium (assembly GCA_036525955.1). Lineage (GTDB taxonomy): Bacteria > Pseudomonadota > Gammaproteobacteria > Steroidobacterales > Woeseiaceae > UBA1847. The sequence goes on from DATCZJ010000024.1 coordinate 12,433, forward strand.
GAATCGCGACGTTGAGCGAACGAATGCCGCCGCCGATCGGCGTCGCGAGCGGACCCTTGATCGAGACGACGTAGCGCTGCAGCGCATCGAGCGTCTCGTCGGGCATGTAATTATCTTTGCCATAGACTTCCGCCGCGCGCTGCCCGGCGTATACGGGCATCCAGCGAATCTGGCGATGGTCGCCATAGGCGAGTTCGACCGCGGCCTCGACGACGTTGAGCATGACGGGCGTGACGTCGACACCGATGCCGTCACCCTCGATGTACGGGATGATCGGAAAATCCGGCACATTGATCGAATGGTCCGGATTGACCGTGATGGCATCGCCATCGGGCGGCACATTGATATGATCGTAATGCATGAAATGACTCGCGTGGAGGGCGGAATGCGGTGGTGCCGCCGAAAAGGCGAGCATTGTACCGATTGCCGGTGATGACGACAAAGTGCTGATTCTCTTCAACAAGCCCTACCAGGTCCTGTGCCAGTTCCGGGATTCCGAGGGCCGGGCCACGCTCGCCGACCACATAGCGGTACCCGATGTGTATCCCGCCGGCCGCCTCGATTACGACAGCGAGGGCCTGCTGCTGCTCACCGATGACGGCGCCCTGCAGGCGCGTATCAGCCAGCCGCGTTCAAGAATATCGAAGACCTACTGGGCGCAGGTCGAGGGCAGCCCGACCGACGAGCAGCTTGCGGCGCTCGAACGTGGCGTGACGCTCAAGGATGGGCCAGCGCGCGCCCGGTCGGCGCGGCTGATCGACGAACCCGAGGGCCTCTGGCCGAGAAATCCGCCGATCCGGTACCGTGCCAGCGTGCCCGACCGCTGGATAGAACTCGTCATCGACGAGGGCCGGAATCGCCAGGTGCGACGCATGACGGCCGCCGTGGGCCTGCCGACGCTCAGGCTCATCCGCTGCGGCGTGGGCCCGTGGACGCTCGATGGCCTCGCGCCGGGCCAGTCCCGGGTCATCGACGGCCAGGCGGCCTGGGACGCGTTGCGGACGCCGCTACTGTAAACCAGCGATGCGCATGGCGATTTCCATCGCCTGCTCGTAATTCAGCCGTGGGTCCACGGTCGACTTGTAGGCCCGCGCCAGGTCGCCATCCGTCAGTCCGCGTGCACCGCCCGTGCATTCCGTCACGTTGTCGCCGGTCAGTTCGAGGTGAACGCCACCGAGGTAGCTGCCCATCTTCTCGTGCACATGAAAGGCGGCCTCGAGCTCTGCCACGATGTTGTCGAAGCGGCGCGTCTTGGTGCCGTCGGCGGTGCTCTCGGTATTGCCGTGCATCGGGTCACAGACCCAGAGGACGGGAGAGCCCGTCTCCCGGACCGCCGATATCAGGCCCGGCAGGTGTTCTTCGATGGCCCCGGCGCCGAAGCGATGAATCAGCGTCAACCGCCCGGGCTCGTTGTTCGGGTTCAGCACCCGGACGAGGTCCTGGATCCACTCCCGCGTCATGCCCTGACCGACCTTCACGCCGATCGGGTTGGCGATGCCGCGGAAATACTCGATGTGCGCGCCGTCCAGCTGCGCCGTGCGCATGCCGACCCAGGGGAAATGCGTCGTCAGGTTGTACCAGCGCTTGCGGCGCTCGAGGTAACGGGTCTGCGCCTGCTCGTAGTGCAGATGCAGGCCTTCGTGCGCGGCGTAGATGTCCGCCCGCTGCGTGCGATGGAACTGCCGCCCGGACACCGTCTCGAGAAAATCGAGCGAGTTCGAGATCGACGCCACGATCGCGTGATATTCGTCGGCGGCCTGCGAATGCCGGACCCATGCCAGGTCCCAGTATTCGGGGTGATGCAGGTCGGCGAAGCCGCCGTCGATCAGCGACCGCACGAAATTCAGTGTCAGCGCCGCGCGTTCGTAGCCGCGCAGGATCATCTGCGGATCGGGAATGCGTTCCTCCGGCGTGAATCCCGCGCGGTTGACCAGGTCGCCACGGAAACTCGGCAGCGTGACCCCGTCCCGGGTCTCGGTGTCCGCGGAGCGTGGCTTGGCATACTGGCCGGCCATGCGCCCGACCCGGACCACGGGCTTCTTGAGCCCGTAGATCATCACGAGGCTCATCTGCAGCAGGATCTTGAGCTTGTCGACGATGCTCTCCGAGGTGCAATCGTCGAAGGTCTCGGCGCAATCTCCGCCCTGCAGAACGAACGCCTCGCCGCGCTGGGCCTTGGCGACCAGGTCCTTGAGCGCGTCGATTTCCCAGGACGTCGTGATCGGCGGCAGGCGGCTCAGGTCCGCAACCACACGCTCGAGCGCCGCCCTGTCGGGATACGAGGCCTGCTGGGACGCCGGGAATCGTTGCCAGCTTGCGGGGTGCCAGTCCACTCGGGATGGGGTTCTGCTCACAATCGTCTCACTTTGATGCTGCGGCGCCGGACCTGGCCGGCGCACGAAACCGCGGACTATGCCACGACCACGCGCGGCACTCAAAAGTTTCTCACGTAATCAAAGATTTAGGAAAGTTTTTACATTCGATTTCCGGGTCAGGACGCGGACCTTTCGCTGCATGACCCGGAGTTTGCGACATTTTTCGCATTGATCCCCGGACAAGCCACTATGGAAAGGCTGCAGCGACATTGGCACAATGCGCGCACTTTCCGCCCTCGCCTGGCGGTTTTTTACTTGCGCGTGGCGCAATTGGGAGTTTTATGAAAGACGTACTCGTTCTGGGTGCCGGCAAAATCGGCGCCCTGATATCCGGCCTGCTTGCCGAATGTGGCGATTATAATGTCCAGCTCGCCGACGCCCGGAAGGGCGCAGCCGCGGTTGTCGCGAAGGCGCATGGGCTCAGCAACATCAAGGCGTTCGACCTCGACGCGACCGATGTCGAGGCGCTGCAGGCCCACGTCCGGAAGCACAAGCCCGCTGCCGTGATTTCGGGCCTCCCTTACTACTGCAACGAGCCGGTTGCCCGCATCGCGCGCGAGCAGGGCCTGCACTATTTCGATCTGACCGAAGACGTGGCCGTCACAGAGGCGGTCCGCCAGCTCGCCGAGGGCGCGTCCACCGTGTTCGCGCCGCAGTGCGGCCTGGCCCCGGGCTTCATCAGCATCGCCGCCAACGAACTGATCCAGCATTTCGACAAGCTGCGCTCGGTGAAGCTGCGTGTCGGCGCGCTGCCCCAGCACCCGAACAACGTGCTCAAGTACTCGCTGACCTGGTCGACCGACGGCGTGATCAACGAGTACGGCAACCTCTGCAAGAGCATCGTCGACGGCAAGGAAGTCGACGTCATGCCGCTCGAGGGCCTCGAGGAGATCGAGATCGACGGCCGCCTGTACGAAGCCTTCAACACGTCCGGCGGTCTCGGCTCGCTCGGCGAGACCTACGGCGACCGCGTCAACAACATGGACTACAAGACGATCCGCTACCCCGGTCATTGCGAGCAGATGCGCCTCTTGATGAACGGCCTGAAGCTGAATCACGACCGCGACACGCTGAAGCGCATCCTGGAAAATTCGGTGCCCCAGACTTTGCAGGACGTCGTGATCATCTACGCCGCCGTCACCGGCACCCAGGATGGCGAGTTCCGCGAAGAGAACTATGTGAACATGGTGTACCCGCAGGTTGTCGCGGGTCGCCTGTGGTCGGCCATCCAGATTACGACGGCTGCGGGCGTTTGCGCCGTGCTGGACATCGTCCTGTCGCGCAAGAATCCCCCGAAGGGATTCCTCGCGCAGGAAGAGTTTCAGCTCGCCGAGATTCTCGACAACCGTTTCGGCCGCTTCTACGCCCATGGCGGCACCAACAAGGCGTCAGCCGAACTCGTCGCCCGCGGCGCAACCGGCCACCAGCGCGCCGAGACAGGAGCCTGATCGATGCATGACGTACTGAAGAAACTGGGTCTCGACGAGATCAATCCCGGTACCTGGATCGGCAACGAAGCACTCGCCGACGACAGCGCGCCGCTGATCGAGTCACACAATCCCGCCAGCAACGAGTACCTCGGCAGTGTCCGTTCCACGACCGCAGCCGAGTACGAACGCGTCATCGCCAGGGCGCAGGAATCGTTCCTCGTCTGGCGCAGCGTCCCGGCACCCGTGCGCGGCGAGGCCGTGCGCCGCATCGGTCACGCACTGCGCAGGCACAAGGACGCGCTCGGCAGCCTCGTGACGCTCGAAATGGGCAAGATCAAGGCCGAAGGTGATGGCGAAGTCCAGGAGATGATCGACATCGCCGACTTTGCCGTCGGCCAGTCGCGCATGCTGTATGGCCGCACGATGCATTCCGAGCGGCCGCAACACCGCATGTACGAACAGTGGCACCCGCTCGGCGTCGTGGGCACGATTTCCGCGTTCAACTTCCCGGTGGCCGTGTACGCGTGGAACGCCTGCGTGGCGGCGGTCTGCGGCAACGTCAATATCTGGAAACCGTCACCCAAGACCCCGCTGTGCGGCGTTGCGGTGCAGAAGATCATCAACGAGGCGCTGGCCGAGCTGGACCTGCCGCCTGTGTTCTTCCTGATCAACGACGGCAGCAACCAGCTCGCGCAGCAGTTCGTCGACGACCATCGTGTGCATCTCGTATCGTTCACCGGCTCCTGCGCCGTGGGCCGCAAGGTCGGCGAACGCGTCTCGGGCCGCATGGGCAAGTGCCTGCTCGAACTCGGCGGCAACAACGCAATCATCGTCGACGAATTCGCCAACCTCGACCTCGCGGTACCGTCGATCGTGTTCGGCGCCGTCGGCACCGCCGGTCAGCGCTGCACGTCGACGCGACGCGTGATCGCGCATCGCTCGCGTTTCGAGGAACTGAAGAACACGCTCGTCAACGCCTACAGCCAGGTACGCATCGGCGATCCGCTCGATCCGAAGACGCTCATGGGACCGGTCATCGACGAGCTGGCGATCGAACGCGTAGAGGCAGCCTGCGACGCCGTGCGCGCCGCGGGCGGCGAAGTCCTGTGTGGCGGCGAGCGGCTCGATCGTCCCGGCCACTTCATCACGCCGGCGATCGCCGTCGCCAAAAATGACTGGGAGATCGTGCAGACCGAGACATTCGGCCCGATTCTCTACCTGATCCCCTTCGACACGCTCGACGAGGCGATCGCGATGCAGAACGGCGTCGTGCAGGGCCTGTCGTCGGCGATCTTCACGGACAACCTGCAGAACGCCGAGTATTTTCTCTCGAGCGGCGGTTCCGACTGCGGCATCGCCAACGTCAACATCGGCACGTCCGGCGCCGAGATCGGCGGCGCTTTCGGTGGCGAGAAGGAAACCGGCGGCGGCCGCGAGGCCGGGTCGGATGCCTGGAAGGCCTACATGCGCCGCCAGACCAACACGATCAACTGGGGCAAGGACCTGCCGCTGGCACAGGGCATCAATTTCGACCTGTAGGCCCTTACAGCGCTTCGAATCGGTTTTCGGCGCGGTTCTTGCGGACCGCGCCGGCTTCGAAGACCTGGCCGCTCATCGCGATGTAGACACCGGGCGGTGCGACCTGCACCGCGGCGACCGCCATGCCGACGTTGAATACCGCGTCCGTATTGCGAAACCGCGCCGGGGTCAGCGCCCCGGTCAGCACGATGGTCTTGCCCTCGAGCCCGCTCAGCGCCTCGGCCGTCTGCGGCATCGTGTCCGTGCCGTGGGTCACCACGTAGTACTGCGCGTCGTCCGCCGCGATGTAGTCACGAATCCGGGCACGGTCCTCGTCGGTGATATCGAGACTGTCCTTTTGCAGCAACTGCACGATGTCGTAGTCGAACTGCACGAGCCCTTCCTTCAGGATGTGCTCGAGCAGCGACTCCCCGACCTCGTACTCGCTGAGCGAGTCGAAGTAGACCTTGTCGATGGTGCCGCCGGTCGTGATGAAACGAATGCGCATGGGATGAGTTTACGGCAATATCGCCGGGTTGATCGCAACGACAACCTACGGCAAACAACGAACGAGGGGAAGCCCGATGAACGGACAGGTTTTCAAATTACTGGCGCTGGTGCTCGTGATTCTTGGCGCGGGGTTGCTGGTCTGGGGTTTCCAGCTGTCTTCCGGCACGGCCAACGAAATCGCGCGCTCGCTGACCGGGTCGCACAGCGACGCGGTGATGTATCGCTATATCGGCGGCGCGATCAGCCTCGCGGCCGGCGTATTCCTGTTCCTGAAGAGCAAGTAGCTCAGTCCGCGCGCCCCGTCGCCATCGGCGGTATCGAGACCACGATCTCTGCGCCGCCCAGGTCGGAGCGACCAATTTTCAGACGCCCGCCGTAGGAGTGTGCGATGTCCTTGACGACCGCGAGCCCGATGCCGTGACCGGGCGTCGATTCGTCGAGTCGCATGCCCCGCTGCAACAGCGCTTCTGTCGCGTCTTCCGGTATGCCCGGCCCGTCGTCGGCGACGGTCAGGACCATGCCGCTGGCCACCGCGCGGGCGCCCTCGAACGGCACGATTGAAATCCTGACCTTGCGCCTGCACCACTTGCAGGCGTTGTCGAGGAGGTTACCCGCCAGTTCGAGAAAATCGCCGGTGTCGCCGCGGAACTGCATTCCGGGCGCAACCCTGACTTCGAATTCCGGCCGCTTGTCGTGGTAGACCTTTTTCAGGCCGTCGACCAGGCGATGCACTTCGCGATCGACCTGCACGGTCGCCAGCACGAGGTTGTCGGCGACAGAGGCCGCCGGCTTGCGCAGCTGGTAGCGGACGATCTCGTCCATGCGGTCGATCTGCTCGTTGCAGCGCTTGCCGAAGTTTTCACGCTGCCGGTCGTTCAGCAGCGCGCGCATCGCCGCAAGCGGCGTCTTCAGGCTGTGGGCGAGATTGTCCAGCGTATAGCGATAGCGATCCGAGCGTGCACGCTCGCTGTCGATCAGGAGGTTCATGTTGCGCGCGACGCCCGTCAGCTCGGTCGGGAAATTCTTCGACAGCGACTGGCGGTTGCCCTCCTCGATCTCGCGAATTTCGGCTTCGATCTGCCGCAGCGGTTTCATGAGGCTGCGCAGCAACATGGAAAAAGCGAGCACCATGGTCAGCGCCACGGCAGCAAACCAGCCGAACAGCTGGCGCCGGAATCCGGCGATCTCGGCGTTGAAACCGTCGAGGCTCTCGGCGACCTTGAACACGTAATACCGGGACTCGCCGTCATCGAGTTCCCAGTCGACCGAGAGGCTCAGCGTCAGCAGCGGCGTGCCGTCCTCGAGCATTTCCCGGCCGAACAGGTGATTGCCGAGTTCCGGTATCGTGCCGACCGGGATGTCGAGACCCAGCGCCGAGCGCGACCGCCACAGCACCTTGCCTTCGAGGTCGAGCAATTCGGCATAGAGGCCGGAGCCGATGCGCTCGAAGCGCGGCTCGCGCAGGCGCTTCGGCAACACCAGCTTACCCTCGTCATCGGGCTCCGCCGCGGCCAGCAACCCGACCAGGTGACCGTCCAGGATATCGCGGCGGGACTGTTCCCCGGCCTCGGTGAACGCCGTATCGAGCACCGCGATGGTCGCGCCGAAAAAGACGAACAGCAGCACGCTGACGGAGACCAGTAGTCGGCTGCTGAGCGATCGCATGCGCTGGTCAGTCGGCCTGGTTGCGCTCCAGCGCAAATCGATAGCCGCGGCCGCGCAATGTTTCGATCGGCTTCAGCGAATTGTCGGGATCGAGCTTCTTGCGAAGACGGCCGATGAACACTTCGATGACGTTACTGTCGCGCTCGAAGTCCTGGTCGTAGAGACGCTCCGTCAGTTCGGTTTTGGAAATGACCTGGCCGGCGCGGACCATGAGGTATTCCATGATCTTGTATTCGAAACTCGTGAGTTCGATTGCATCCCCGTTCACCGCGACTTCCTGGCGCGACATGTCGAGCTTCACGGGGCCGGCGCTCAGGACCGACGACGCCCAGCCGCCGCTGCGCCGCAGCAGCGCGTTGACGCGCGCGCTGACTTCTTCGTAGTGGAACGGCTTGACGACGTAGTCGTCGGCACCGGCGCTCAGGCCGTCCACCTTGTCCTCCCAGCGATCGCGCGCCGTGAGGATCAGGATCGGATAGGTCAGGCCGGCGTCGCGAACACGGCGGATGATGTCGAGGCCGGACATCTCGGGCAGGCCCAGGTCGATGATGGCGAGATCGACCGGGAACTCGCTCGCGAGATACAGGCCTTCCTTGCCGTCCGCGGCCTGCTCGACGGCAAAGCCGGCTTCCTTCAGCTTGCGTGCGAGCGACTCGCGCAAGGTGGCGTCGTCTTCGATTACCAGCAGTCGCATGTTCCCGGACCCCTCAGGCTGTCCTGCCAGCCGACTAGCGGCGGCGGCCTTTGACCTTGTGTGTCTTGACCTTGCCGTCCTTGGTGAGAACTTTGATGTGGTGCACTTCGCGGTCGCCCTCCATCCTGGTCTCGGCACTGACGACGCGACCGCCCGTGCGGCTGCGCACCGATTCGATGGCTTCCGCGAGACTCATGCCGTCGTCCTTGGTCACGCCCAGGTCCGCCCGCGGCTCGTATTGCGCGGCATGGGCCCGAGGGGCATCGGCAAGGACCAAAGCCTCCGACCGCAGCGGCGCGAGGGCCGCTGCGGCCAGCAGGCAGATTGTGATGGCCAGGCGCATGGTCCAAGTTTGGAACGACGACCGGCCGATTGCAACGAAGCGCGTCACAGGGTTTCCCGTCCTCAGCCGGCGGGCCGCACGTCAACCCGCACCCGAATCCGCTCACCCGGGTCATACGGCATTTCGGTCATGTATTTCTGGCCGTGATAGCGGTACACGACGCGGTAGCCCTTGATGCGCTCCTCGCGGTGCTCGCGGTAACGCGTCTCGCAGCGCTCGACCGGCCGCGAATGCTGTTCGACCGCCGGGTAGCCCTGCTTGCGCAGCGCGACGTCGTTGCCGATCGCCGCGCCGATCAGCGTGCCGGCAACCGTCGCCGCGTCGTTGCCGCGGCCGCTGCCGAACTGGTGACCGATCACGCCGCCGAGCACGGCACCCACCAGCGTGCCACCGCCGGTGCCGTGGGCGCGGCGATCCACGGTGTAATACTGGGTCTCCTCCCAGCACTCACGCACCGGCGTGGTCACGGTGACGTAGTTGATGATCGGCTCTGACGACAAGACCTTCGCGTAATCGTACTGGGCCCGCCCATCACGACCCCGGTTGTCGTAGCGGTCGTCGTGGTCCGCCAGCGCCGTGGCAGAGGTTCCGGCCAGCATCGCTGCAATGGCCAGTGCTGCGATTCTCGATTTAGCGTTCATAATCCTGTTCCTTCGTTGGTCGCGGCGGCACACACCTCGTGGCAGCCTGGGAACAAGATTAGGGCCCTGGCAATGAACGGTTGCTGAACACAAACGCCCGGAAAATGGCTTTTTTCTGAACGGCTTATGAACGGGCGCGAACGATCGTTCAGCCCTTGCGGCGCTTGGCCCCGCGCCAGAACGACTCCATCTCGGCCAGGCTCAGGTCACGGAAGCGACGCCCTTCGGCGGCGATCTCCCGTTCCATGTCCCGGAAGCGGGATTCGAACTTGCCGCTGGCCCGCACGAGGGCTTCTTCGGCATCCACGTCGAGGTGCCGCGCGAGGTTCACGACGGCGAACAACAGGTCGCCGAATTCCTCCTCGATGCGCACTGTGTCCCGCGTGCCCACGACCTCCCCGAGTTCCTCGAGCTCTTCCTGGATCTTGTCCTGCACGCCACTGCTGTCGGGCCAGTCGAAACCGACGGTTGCGGCCCGCTTGCCGAGCTTCTGCGCGCGTTTGAGCGCCGGCAGCGCCCTTGCCACGCCGGCGAGCGCACTATCGTCATCGAGTCCGGCCCGCTCCCCGGCCTTGATCGCCTCCCAGCTGCCGTCGATCTTGCCCGCCGCCCGCTCCGTCGCGGTGCCGAAGACGTGCGGATGGCGGCGCACCAGCTTGTCGGCAATCGCCTGCGCAACGTCGTCGAAATCGAAATGCCCGGCCTCCTCGGCCATGCGGGCATGAAAAACGACCTGGAACAGCAGGTCACCGAGCTCGTCGCGCAGCGCGTCGAGGTCGCCCCGCTCGATCGCGTCTGCCACCTCGTAGGCCTCCTCGACGGTATAGGGCGCGATGGTCGAGAAGTCCTGTGCCACGTCCCACTCGCAGCCCGTCTGCGGGTCGCGCAGCTTTTGCATGACTTCAAGTAATTTCTCTATAGGAGTCATATTTTATTGTTTTAAAACGTATTCTCTCAAGCGTACCAGCATCATTGCGGTCGCCCCCCAGATTCTCTGACCCTCGAAATGAAACTCGATCATCCGGAACACCCGGCCGTGCATCTCGCGGTCCACGACCCGGTCGTTGCGCGCGTCCAGCAGCCAGTCGAGCGGCACCTCGAACGTGTATTCGACCTCGGTGCGATCGATGACCAGCTCGATATCGCCCGGCACCAGCCCGACGATCGGCGTGACCGCGAAGCCCGTGATCGTCGGCATCGATTCCAGGTACCCGATCACTTCGACGCGGTCGGGGTGGATGCCGACCTCCTCATAGGTCTCCCGGAGTGCCGTGGCCCTGACGTCGGGGTCGTGGCGTTCCATGCGCCCGCCCGGGAAACTGATCTGCCCGGCATGATGCTTCAAGTCGGCGGCGCGCTGCGTCAACAGCACGGTGAGTGCGTCGTCGCGATGCATGACCGGGATCAGGACCCCGGCCGGCGTCAGCATGCCCGTCAGCTTGTCCCGCAACGGCCGCGGCCAGCGGACGCTTTCCTCGGGCATGATGACGGCCAGCGGGTCGCCTGGCGGCGTCGTCCTTGCGAGTCGAGCTGCCAGTTCCGCCGCCGTGAGCGTGCCGCGGTCCTTAATGCTGGATCCCACCCTCGGTCAGCGCCGCGGGGTCCAGCAGCCGATCGAGCTCCTCGTCGGTCAGGTCCGTCATCTCCCTGGCGACGTCCTTGACCGCGCGACCCTCCGCGTAGGCCTTTTTCGCGACCTTGGCGCCGAGTTCGTAGCCGATGACCGGATTCAGCGCGGTGACCAGGATCGGGTTGCGACCGAGCGCCCGGTTGATGTTGTCCTCGTTGACCGTGAACCCTGCAATCGCCTTGTCCGCCAGCTGGGTGCAGGCCGTGGACAGGATATGGATGCTCTGCAGCAGGTTGTAGGCGACGACCGGCAGCATGACGTTGAGCTGGAAGTTGCCGGCCTGCCCGCCGATGGTGACCGTCGCGTCGTTGCCGATGACCTGCGCGCAGACCATCGCTACCGCCTCGGGAATCACGGGATTGACCTTGCCGGGCATGATGCTCGACCCGGGCTGCAGCGCCGGCAGCGCGATCTCGCCGATGCCCGCGAGCGGCCCGGAGTTCATCCAGCGCAGGTCGTTGGCGATCTTGGTCAGGCTGACCGCCAGCGTGCGCAGCTGCCCGGACGTCTCGACCGCGGCGTCCTGGCTGCTCAGCGACTCGAACAGGTTGTCCGCCGCGCGGAATGCCACGCCGGTCTGCTCGGAGAGCAGCAAGGCGACCTTGGCGCCGAATTTCGGATGCGCATTGATGCCCGTTCCAACCGCGGTGCCGCCCTGCGCCAGCGCCGTGAGGCGCTTCATCGTGTCGTTGAGCCGTTCCGACGCGTGCTCGACCTGGGAGCGCCAGCCATCCAGCTCCTGGCCCAGCGTCACGGGCATCGCGTCCATCAGGTGCGTGCGGCCCGTCTTGACCACGGCCCGGGTCTCGTCCGCTTTCTTCTCCAGCGTCTTGGACAGGTGCTGCAGCGCCGGCAGCAGCTCGCGCTTGATCCCGAGGGCGGCGCTGACGTGCACGCAGGTCGGGATCACGTCGTTCGAGCTCTGGCTCATGTTCACGTGGTCGTTCGGGTGCACCGGCTTGCCGAGACGCTCGGTCGCGAGGTGCGAGATCACCTCGTTGGCGTTCATGTTGGAACTGGTGCCCGAGCCGGTCTGGAAAATATCGATCGGGAAATGGGCGTCGTAGTCGCCACCGGCCACGGCCAGCGCCGATTTCTGGATCGCGATCGCCACGTCGCTCTTGATCAGGCCGAGTTCCGCATTGGCGCCCGCAGCGGCCCATTTCACGAGGCCGAGCGCCTCGATGAACTGCCGCGGCATCGTGAGGCCGCTGATCGGGAAGTTGTCGACCGCGCGCTGCGTTTGCGCGCCCCACAGTGCATCGGCGGGTACCTTAAGCTCGCCCATGCTGTCCTTTTCGATGCGAAATGCCTTGTCACTCATTGCCTTCAAAGCTCCACGCGGCGCCTCGGACACCGCTTCGATGGTTCAGAAAACGTGTATGATTCGCGCTTTGCGGGCGCAAGTCTACATCGGTTTCCCACACATGAAAGTCTCGACACTCAGAGCCCTTTCCCCCGCTGACGGCCGCTACGCCGAGAAGGTCGGCGGGTTGCGCGACATTTTCAGCGAGTACGGCCTGATCCGTTACCGGGTCCTGGTCGAGGTCCGCTGGCTGCAATGCCTGGCTGACGAGGCCACGGTACCGGAGCTCGGCCCGCTGTCGTCGGTGATCAAGGACGTCCTCAACCACATCGTCGACGATTTCTCGCTGGATGACGCCGAGCGCGTCAAGACGATCGAAGCGACGACCAATCACGACGTGAAAGCGGTCGAATACTTCATCCGCGAGAAACTGGGCTCCGGGCCGGAAACAGACGCCCTGAAGGACTTCCTGCATTTCGGCTGCACGTCGGAGGACATCAACAACCTGTCCTATGCGCTGATGCTGCGCGCCGCGCGCGGCGATGTCCTGCTGCCCATGATGCGCTCCCTGCACAATACGCTGAAAGGCATGGCGCACCAGTTTGCGGACCTGCCGATGCTGTCGCGAACCCACGGCCAGACCGCGAGCCCGACGACGCTCGGCAAGGAAATCGCGAACGTGGTCGCAAGGCTGGCGCGCGCCCAGCGGCGCTTCGCCGAGGTCGAGATCCTCGGCAAGTTCAATGGCGCCGTCGGCAATTACAATGCGCACGCCGTCACCTATCCCGACGCGGACTGGCGCGCCATCGCCGAACGCTTCATCGAGTCGCTCGGTATCCAGGCCAACCCTTACACGACCCAGATCGAGCCGCATGACTGGACGGCCGAGTACTGTCACGCGCTCGCGCGCTACGACACGATCCTGATCGACTTCGCGCGCGATATCTGGGGCTACATTTCGCTCGGCTACTTCAAGCAGCGCGTCGCGAGGGACGAGGTCGGCTCGTCGACGATGCCGCACAAGGTCAACCCGATCGACTTCGAAAATGCCGAAGGCAACCTCGGCGTGGCCAATGCGCTGCTGGGCCACTTCGCGGAAAAATTGCCGATTTCGCGCTGGCAGCGCGATCTCACGGATTCGACCGTGCAGAGAAACCTCGGCCTCGCACTCGGCTACGTCGTGATCGCACTGCAGTCGCTGGCCAAGGGCGTCGGCAAACTCGAGGTCAACGAGGCCGCGATCCGGGCCGACGTGGCCGGCGCCTGGGAAGTGCTGGCGGAGGCCGTGCAGTCGGTGATGCGGCGCCATGGCATCCCCGAGCCCTACGAAAAACTGAAGGCGCTGACCCGCGGCCAGGCCGTGACCCGCGAACTGCTGGCCGAATTCATCGCCACGCTCGACATTCCCGAGGAGGAGCGGCGCCGGCTCGGCGAACTGACGCCGGAAGCCTATATCGGCCTTGCGGCCCGGCAGGCGCGCGACATCTGAGACCATGATGCTCAGGATGCCCGGCAATCTCTCGCCCGGGTCGTTTCTTGCGCGCTACTGGCAGAAACACCCGCTGTTCATGCCCGCGGCGACCGGGCGGCTGAAACCGGCCATCTCGCGCAACGAACTCGCCTGGCTGGCAACGCTCGAAGACGTCGAATCGCGGCTCGTCTTCACGGAAAAGGACGCTACGGGGACGCGATACCGGGTGGAAACCGGTCCGTTCGCGCCAACGTATCTCGCCGCGTTGCCGCGGCGGGACTGGACGCTGCTGGTTCACGACGTCGAAAAGCACTTGCCCGCCCTGCGCGGACTGTTCGCCCTCGTGCCCTTCGTGCCCGACTGGCGCATTGACGACCTCATGGTCAGCTTTGCCGCACCCGGCGGCAGCGTCGGCCCCCACCTGGACCAGTATGACGTGTTCCTGTGCCAGGGCACCGGTACCCGCCAGTGGCGCGTTCTCGAGGACGACGTCGCGCCCGACCCGCTGGCCTGCGACGACCTCTCGTTGCTGGCCCCGTTTGCCGGCGAGACCTTTGACACGCAACAGGGCGACGTCCTCTACCTGCCACCCGGCGTCGCTCACTGGGGCATCGCGCAGCGCGCCTGCCTGACCTACTCCATCGGCATGCGCGCGCCGCGACAATCTGACCTGCTCGACGAATTCGGGATCGAGTGCCTGGATGAGAATCCGTTCTACGCGGACCCCGATCTCGCAGAGGACGAGGTACGCCCCGGCTACATTTCGCCCGCCGCCGTCGCACGGGCAAAGGAACTGGTGGCTGCCGTTGCGAGAATCGACGACCAGCCCATTTCGGTCGCACTCGGCCGCTGCCTCACGCGGCCGAAAGCCTGGCTGCGCCCGGACTGCCCCGAAACCCGGGAAATCGACGAACTGATTGCGCGAGGCCTGCCACGCCGCGGGCTGCGTATGCACGGTATGGCACGCGTCGCCTGGGACGATGCCCATGTCTTCGCAAACGGGAATCATGTCGCACTGCCGGCGGGCGCCCAGGCCGCCATCGCGGCGCTGTGCGACTTGCGCCATACCGGCCGGTCTTTCGCCGACGAATCACTCTCACCGCTACTGGGCTGGCTGCTCTCGATGGGCGTATTCGAACTGGACACAGTCCATCCCAATATGTGAAATCGGGGCCGCGCGTCTATCCTGGTGCAACCGCGCTGAAACGCAGAAACGACGAGGGATGCGAATAATTGTCATCTTCTGATTCTGTGCAAAAACGTGACGCAGTTGGCACTGGGAAAAGTTTGCCAAAGGTAATATCGATCGCCTATGGAGCAGGCACGTCAAAAAGGCAAGCGCTGGGTAATCTCGACCCGGGAAGAAATGCGCGAAGCCGCAATCGAAGTTGCGCGCGAAGCAACCCGCAGAGTATCGATCTTCACCCACGACCTCGAACCCGGTATCTACGACGATCCCGATTTCCTGGAAATCATCAAGCGGCTGGTACTGTCGCAGGCCTACGCGCGCATTCGCGTGTTGATCGCCGACCCGTCCCGGGCCGTCAAGAGCGGCAACAACTTCGTTCACCTCGGACGTCGTCTCAACACCTACATTGAATTCAGGCATGTGCGCCAGGACTTGCGCACGCATGCCGAATCGTTCTGCATCGCAGACGAGACCGCACTCGTCTATCGCCTGCAGGCGAATCGCTGGGAAGGGATCGCCGATACGCATGAGCCGGCCGTCGCCCGGCTCTACGGCAAAATGTTTGACGAAATCTGGCTGGCCAGTGAAGTCGAAACGGAATTTCGGCAGCTAGGGGTATAACAACCACAGTTCCAGCGCGCCTGCGCCAAAGGACAAGGATGTATCCGACAGACCTGACCGTAGCGGCGGTCATCGAACACGAGAATCGCTACCTGCTCGTCGAGGAATATTCGATGGGCAACCGCGTCTTTACGCAACCCGGCGGGCATATCGAATCGGGTGAATCGCCGGAGGAAGCCGTCGAGCGCGAAACGCTCGAGGAATCCGGCTGCGAGGTTCGCTGCGAGGATCTCATCGGCGTGTATCTCTGGATTCACCCGCAGACGCGGCAACAGTTCCTGCGGCTCGTGTACGCCGCGAAGTATCTCGACTACCTGCCCGATGCACCGATAGACCCCAGCATCATTGGCCGTCGCTGGTTCTCATTACAGGACCTCGAGGATCGCAAGAAAGTGTTGCGTTCGCCTGCCGTGCTGCGCTGCGTGAAGGACTACGCCGCCGGCATCCGCCAGTCGGATGCGTTGCTGACCGGCATGTTGCCGCTGCAGCAGAACGTGCACCGCATCCTCGCGGCAGCGGACCTCGTCTAGGCAGGGCGACGAATCGGGCGTCCGGCTGTCGGATGCGCTGATTCCCGGCATGCTGCCGCCGCAGCGCGACGTGGACCGAATCCCCGCAGCGCCAAAGCGCGCCTAGAGCGGCCGCTTACAGGCATAAGGCGGGCCATCGATGAACGGCCGCTCGATGCCCTGGCGCTCGAGGACGCGCACGAGTTCCGGGAAGTAGTTGTGGTTGAAATACGGGTAGGTCAGGTAACTCGCCAGCGTGTGGACCTCGAGTTGTTCACCCACCAGGAATTCGTGCGCCTCGATCGGCCGGCCGAGAATCTGCAGCGCGATGAAGCGGATGCTTGCATCGAAGTCCCCCGCTTCGCCGGTCGAAAGCAATTCATTTGCCATGGTTTCCGCACGCGCGCGATCACCCTCCGCGCACGCCTGCCGCAGGCGCACCAGTAACAGGTTTTGCGCCTCGAATTCCGATCGCTCGAGCGCCGGAACCAGCCGCGACGCTTCCTCGGTCAGACCGCCCCAGAGCAGCGCGCGGTGCGACTGGTACACCAGGAACGCGTGCTCCGGGTAGCGCACCAGCACGTCGCGCGCCATTGCGACGGCCTCATCGACGAGCCCTGTGAACAGCACGTAGTTGATCATCACGTTGAGCTCGATCGGGTCCTCGCGCGAGGATTCCGCATATCGAGTGAGCAAAGGCCGCAATGCGTCCGGGTTTCGTGTCATTGCATGCGCCTGTGCCAACAGGTTCAGGCCGAAGATGTCGTTCGGGTAGGCTGACAGGTACGCCTCGGCGTGTTTCGCCACATCAGACAGCCGCAATTCGACCAGGGCCTTGACCGCCCGGTACTTCTCGTTGAGGGCGTCGTTATTCGACGCCGCAATTGCCGCGTCGATCGAGGTTGCAAAGTGGCGCAGGATCTCCCCGGTATCGAGATCCGTGAGTTCCGAACCGATATTCGTGGTCTGCAGCTGGTTGGACCAGAACAGCGCCTGTTCGAAGTGGGCCGCGCTGAACCCGGGATCGATCTGCGTCGCCTGCTCGTAGCGCGCCCGCGCTTCGCCGTAGTTTTCAAGGTTACCGCTCGACCCGAAAGCCTGCGCAATGGCGAGTCCCTCGAGGTACGCCTCGTAGGCCGGGATCGATGCCGTGCCCGCCGAGACCATGCGCTTCAGCGCCTCGGGATCCATGGCCGTGTCGAGCGCCTTCGCGATCTCGAACGCGACGTCTTCCTGGATCTGAATGACATCCTCGGGCTTGCGGTCGAAGGTCTCGGACCAGAGATGAAAGCCGTCGCTCGCGCGAATCAGCTGCGCCGTGACGCGAAGGCGGTCGCCGCCGCGCCGCACCGAACCCTCGAGGACGTGCGCGACGCCGAGCGTCCGGGCGATGGCGGAGATATCGGTATTCTGCCCCTTGAACTGGAACGACGACGTGCGCGAGGCGACCAGCAGGTCGGGCGTGCGGGCGAGCGCGTTCAAGATCTCCTCGGTGAGCCCGTCGGCGAACCAGGCCTGCTCCTCGTCCGAGGACATGTTGACGAACGGCAGCACCGCGATCGAGCGGTCGATGACAGAGCTCGAAGCGGTCGCCGCCGCCGGTTCGTTTCCGGCATCGACGAGCGCCTGTCGCTCCCAGATGAAATAGCCGAGCGCGATCACGAGCGCGACGATGATGACGCGATCGAGCTTGCGTCCGGTCGACGGCGTGATGGAGGTGTCGCGATCCACCTCGGCCGTGCGTTTCACACCCGCGGGCGTCAACTCGAACGCCCAGGCGAACAGGCAGGCGAACGGAAAACCGAGGAGCAACAGCGCGGCAAAGGACTTGCCCACCCAGGACGGCGCCTCGAAGAGATCGAACAGCACGTCGCCGACCTGCAGCGCGACCCAGCCGAGCACGGCGTAGGCGATGCCCACGCGCACGACGTTACGGCGCTTCAATTCGGCTATGAAATTACTCAAGTAGAACCCCCCGGTTCATGGCTCAGCTGACAATAGCATTGAACGCAGCCGCCCAGAAGCGCCACCCGCCTCACCGAGTCGACTCAGCAGCGCCAGCTCGTCAGGTCAGCGCCCTCGGCAGTCGAGGCCTGGAAGGCGTTTCAGGATCTTCGCCAGGTACATCTCGAGAGCATCAGCAGCAGGCGGCCATCCTGCGGACAGGCCGCGATATTTTCTGCACAGCGAATATCCAAGGAGGGACCGCGCGCACCGGTTTCGGCATTCCGGCTGCAACCCGCCAGTACGACCAGCAGGCAGGCAAGAATGACGTTTTCACGCATGACCTCCATCGCTCCCTGATGACCTCCGCAGAGCATGGCGTCCGCTCGTGTAGACTGGCGGCGACATCGATGAGGGGGTGAGACATGGAATTCGGCAAACTCAACAACTGGCTGCAGGTGTCCGCCAATGTCGGCATCGTGCTCGGCCTCGTGCTGGTCGGCGTGCAGCTCAAGCAGAACTCGGACCTCGTCAAGATCCAGCTCCTGTACGAAGAAAGCCGGCGCACCGTCGATCTCGAGTTGCAGGTCGTGGGCGAAAGAGGCGCCGAGGTCTGGGCCAGGTCGATAGAGGACCCCGAGAACCTGACGCTCGATGAGGTTCGCATCATGGAAGCATTGATCTGGAGTTTCATCGAGACCCAGCGCGGCACCTATCGGCTCGCGCAACTTGGGCTGATCGATGACGAGGACTGGAAAATCCGCGTAACCGACGAGGTGAGTTTCTGGTTCGGGAACAGCTACGGCGCCGCCTGGTGGCGCAACTACTCGGCCGGCAACACGGGGACGGGAAACGCGGCCATGCCGCCAGCGCTCACGGATGCGATTAATGCCCGCATGCAGAGCCTCGGAAGATCGACGCACCAGTACATCACTGGCCCGCGCGAGTTCCTGAAGTCCGCAGCAACCGGCACGGAATAGCCCTGGGCCGCCCGAACGGCCTTCTCGTCATCCGGTCGGTGCTAGAATCCGCGCCCTATGCAGAAGCGCGTCATTCTCGGCCTTTCGGGCGGTGTCGACTCCGCCGTCGCCGCCGTGCTGCTCAAGCAGCAGGGTTACGACGTCCATGCCCTGCACATGACGAACTGGGAGGACGACGACGGCTATTGCACGGCCGCACGCGACCTGCAGGACGCGCGGCGCGTCTGCGAGCAGCTCGACATCCCGCTGCACCACGTCAATTTCGCGAAGCAGTACCGCGACCAGGTCTTCGATTACTTCCTGCGCGAGTATCGCGCCGGCCGCACACCGAATCCCGACGTGCTCTGCAACCGCGAGATCAAGTTCGGCGTGTTCCGCGATTACGCGAAGCGCCTCGGCGGCGACCTGCTCGCGACCGGGCATTACGCGCGCGCGCGAATCGTCGACGGCATGGGTGCACTGTTCAAGGGCAAGGATCCGAACAAGGACCAGAGTTATTTCCTGCATGCGGTCAGTGCCGAGGCGCTGGCGGAGACCGTGTTCCCGCTCGGCGACAAGCAGAAGGGCGAAGTACGACGGATCGCGCGCGACCACGGGCTGTCGGTCTACGACAAGAAGGACAGCACCGGTATCTGTTTCATCGGCGAACGGCCCTTTCGCGAATTCCTCGCGACTTACATCCCGGCCAACCCGGGTCCCATGCAGACGCCTGAGGGCAAAGTCGTCGGCGAGCACCAGGGACTCATGTACTACACGCTCGGGCAGCGCCAGGGCCTCGGCATCGGCGGCCGCCGCGACAGCGGCGAGGACCCCTGGTACGTCGTGGCCAAAGACGTCGCTGCCAACGCGCTCATCGTCGCCCAGGGCGAGCATCCCCTGCTGTTCACTGCGCGTATCGAGGCAACCGATGCGAACTGGATCGGTCGCCCGCCTGCCGGCCTCGAGAGCGGCCTCGAGTGCAAGGCCAAGATCCGCTACCGGCAGCCCGACCAGGCTTGCACGGTGCAGGCGGCGAACTCGGCGCTGGAAGTGACGTTCGAGGTGCCACAGAAGGCCGCAACCCCCGGCCAGTTCGTGGTTTTTTACGACGGCGATCGTTGCCTCGGCGGCGCGGTAATTAACCGAACGTCGTAAAGCAGAAGCCCGGTGCTTTGGTTATAATGCGCCCCCCTGCGGCCCGCTGGGCCGCCAAGAACAACACTGAAATCCCGGAGATTCAACGATGACGGACAGCTTCGGCGCGCGTTCAACGCTGGCAGTTGGCGGCAAGGAATACGATATCTATCGCCTCGACGCGGTGAAGGAAGGCCACGTGGATCGGCTTCCCTACTCGCTCAAGATCCTCCTCGAGAACCTGCTGCGGCATGAAGACGGCCGCGACGTTACGCGCGAGCACATCCTGGCGCTGGCCAGCTGGGACCCCAAGGCCGAGCCGTCGACGGAAATCTCCTTCACGCCGGCGCGCGTCATCCTGCAGGACTTCACGGGCGTCCCCGCCGTCGTCGACCTGGCCGCGATGCGCGACGCCGTGATCAAGCTCGGCGGTTCCGCCGACAAGATCAACCCGCTGTCGCCCGCCGAACTGGTCATTGACCATTCCGTGCAGGTCGACAACTACGGCGCGGCGAACGCACTCGATCTCAACAACAAGATCGAATTCCAGCGCAACACGGAACGTTATTCGTTCCTGCGCTGGGGTCAGACCGCGTTCGACAATTTCCGCGTCGTGCCGCCGAACACCGGCATCGTTCACCAGGTCAACCTCGAATACCTGAGCCGCGTCGTGTTCGACGTCGAGAAGGACGGCAGGCGCCGCGCCTACCCGGACACGGTCGTCGGCACCGACTCCCACACCACGATGATCAACGGGCTCGGCGTGCTCGGCTGGGGCGTCGGCGGCATCGAGGCCGAAGCCGCGATGCTCGGGCAACCCGTCACGATGCTGATCCCGCACGTCATCGGCTTCAAACTCACCGGCAAACTCAAGGAAGGCACGACGGCGACCGATCTCGTGCTCACCTGCACCGAAATGCTCAGAAAGAAAGGCGTGGTCGGCAAGTTCGTCGAGTTCTACGGCGACGGCCTCGCGCAATTGCCACTCGCGGACCGCGCGACGCTCGGCAACATGGCGCCGGAATTCGGCTCGACCTGCGGCATCTTCCCGATCGACGGCGAGACCCTGCGTTACCTCGAGCTGTCGGGTCGCGATGCAAGCCACATCAAGCTCATCGAAACCTACGCGAAGGAACAGGGCATGTGGCGTTACGACGGCCAGCCCGACGCCCTCTACTCCGACACCCTCGAACTGGACTTGGCGACGGTCGAACCGAGTCTCGCCGGACCGAAGCGTCCGCAGGACCGCATCGCGCTGAGCGCCGCGGCCCAGACCTATGCGAAGCATCTCGAGACCGCAATCGCGGGCCGCAAGAAGAGCGGCAAAGCCATCGCCAGGATCGACGGCAAGGACGTCGAAATTCGCGACGGCGCGATCCTGATCGCAGCCATCACGAGCTGCACCAATACGTCGAACCCTGCCGTCATGCTGGCCGCAGGACTGGTCGCGCGCAACGCCGCGGCGAGAGGCCTCAAGGCCAAGCCCTGGGTGAAGACCAGCCTGGCGCCCGGCTCGCGGGTCGTCTCAGACTATCTCGAAAAGGCCGAACTCATCGACGCTCTCGAGGCCGTCGGCTTCTACACGGTCGGTTACGGCTGCACGACCTGCATCGGCAATTCCGGGCCGCTCAAGCCGGAAATTGCGGCGGCCGTGGACGCGGGCGATGTCGTTGCGACCAGCGTGCTCTCCGGCAACCGCAACTTCGAGGGCCGCATTCACGCGCAGGTTCGCATGAACTTTCTCGCGTCGCCGCCGCTCGTCGTCGCCTACGCGCTGGCCGGCAACATGGACGTCGACCTGTTCAAGGACCCGCTCGGCAAGGACCAGGACGGCAACCCGGTTTATCTGAAGGACATCTGGCCGAGCCAGCAGGAAGTGCAGGACACGATTGCGAATAGCATCAACTCCGACATGTTCCGCTCGAGCTACGGCAAGGTGTTCGAGGGCGACGCCAACTGGAAGGCAATCGATTCGCCGACCGGCGAGATCTACACCTGGGACGAGCAGTCGACCTACGTCAAGAACCCGCCGTACTTCGAGGGCATGACGCGCGATCCGGCACCCGTGACGAACATTGCGGGCGCGCGCGTGCTCGCGCTGCTCGGCGATTCGGTCACGACCGACCACATCTCTCCCGCAGGCAACATCGCCAGGGACAGCCCGGCCGCGAAGTATCTCGAGGCGCAGGGCGTCAAGCCGGCCGACTTCAACTCTTACGGTTCGCGCCGCGGCAACCACGAAGTCATGATGCGCGGCACGTTCGCGAACATTCGCCTGCGCAACCGGCTCGCGCCGGGTACCGAGGGCGGCTGGACGCGGCACCAGCCGAGCGGCGAACAGATGTCGATCTACGACGCGTCGATGAAATACCAGCAGGAAGGCACCCCGCTGATCGTGCTCGCGGGCAGCGAGTACGGCACGGGCTCGTCGCGCGACTGGGCGGCAAAGGGCACCGTTCTCCTGGGCGTCAAGGCCGTGATCGCCAGGAGCTTCGAACGCATTCACCGATCCAACCTGATCGGCATGGGCGTCCTGCCGCTGCAGTTCCTCGACGGCCAGGATGCCGAATCGCTCGGTCTCACCGGCTCGGAAACGTTCGACATCACGGGCCAGACCGATCCGAACGCGAAGGAGGTGACCGTCACCGCAACGCCCGCGAGCGGTAAAGCCATCACGTTCCAGGCGACGGTGCGAATCGACACGCCGAAGGAACGTGACTATTACGAGAACGGCGGCATCCTGCACTACGTTCTCAGGCAACTCGCGGCCTGATCATGAAAGCCCGTGCCGACATCCCGGACGCTGTCGTCACAGCGCTCCGGGATGCTCGCCACGTCTGTGTCCTGACGGGCGCCGGCGTCTCCGCGGAAAGCGGCGTGCCGACGTTTCGCGAAGCCCAGGACGGACTCTGGTCCCGGTATAACCCGCTGGACCTCGCGACGCCGGAGGCGTTCCTCGCCGACCCGGCGCTGATCTGGCGCTGGTATCGCTGGCGACGCGGCATCGTCTCCGACGCGCAGCCGAATCCGGGGCACCTCGCACTCGCGAGGCTTGCGACACTCGTGCCGCGGCTGACGCTGGTCACGCAAAACGTCGACAACCTGCACCAGCGCGCGGGCAGCCGGAACGTGATCGAGTTTCACGGCAACCTGTTCGCGGACCGTTGCCATGTCGAGGGCACGATCGAAACCGCCGACGACGCTGCCGAGATTCCGCTGTGTCCTGCCTGCGGCGGGCATCTGCGTCCCGGCGTCGTCTGGTTCGGCGAACCCATCCCCGAAGCCGCGCTCAACGCGTCCTGCGCGGCAGCGGCCGATTGCGACCTGTTCCTCTCGGTCGGTACCTCATCGCTGGTGTATCCCGCCGCCGGGCTCGCCGACCTCGCCCGCGAAAATGGCGCGATCATCGTCGAAATCAATCCTGTTCCGACACAGCATGCGACGAGTTTCCACCATGCGATCGCCGGAAAATCCGGGGAGATTCTGCCGGAACTGGTAGACTTGCTTTCGCTCTAAGTTGTTGCAGGGACGTTGGAGAAGCAGGACATGAAGCGATCAGCAAGCAGCATTCTCGCGGTCAGCCGCTGGATGAAAATCACGGCGTGGTCCCTCGGCGTCTTGTTCATCCTGTTGTCGATCGTCGGCATCTGGGTGTCGCGCGAGCCCAAGGTCTTCTGGGTCACCGAATCGGCGGATCGTGACGCACCGATCGTCGGTCTCTCGACGGCCGATACGCTGATACGCGTCGCGGAAACCCTGCTCGAGAAACGCGGCGGCTACATCACGAACGACAAGCTGCCGCCGTTCCTTTTCCTCGACAACATCCCGAGCTGGGAATTTGGCGTCGTGACACAGATGCGAGATCTCGGCCGCGTGATGCGCGATGACTACACGCGCAGCCAGTCGCAGTCGAAAGAGGACGACGACGTCGCCGAGGGCGCGCCGAAATTCTTCTACGACAACGATTCCTGGGTCTTCCCGACGACAGAGTCCGAATACCGCAACGGCATCCGGTCCTTCCAGCATTACCGCGACCGACTCGTTGCAGGCGACCCCGATACCATGTTCTACGCGCGCGCCGACAACCTGCGCGAATGGCTCGCGCAGGTCGAAAAGCGACTCGGCAGCCTGACGCGGCGTCTCGGCAACAGCGTCGCCGCGAACCGGATCAACGACGACCTCGCCGGCGATGCCTCCGCAGAAGCCGCCGGCGCACAGCCCGACACGGTCGACGTCCGGACTTCCTGGTGGCAGACCGACAACATCTTCTTCGAAGCGCGCGGCACCGCCTGGGCCCTGGTTCATTTCTTCCGTGCCGCGGAACTCGACTTCGCGCACGTACTGGCGGACAAGAACGCAGAAGCGAGTGTCCGGCAGATCATTCGCGAACTCGAGGCAAGCCTCTCGCCCCTGCGGTCGCCAATGATCCTCAACGGCGGCGGTTATGGCCTGTTCGCCAATCATTCGCTCGTCATGGCGAATTACCTCGCGCGCGCCAATGCGGCAGTCATCAACCTGCGGGAATTGCTCGACCAGGGCTAGACTGAATCCAGCCGGTTAGCCGGTTGCAATGTCCCGGACCCTACCGTATCGTTCGCCTCGAACTCGACAGGTGAACGCAGGATGTTCCGCATCCGCGTTAAACGGGAAGACGGTGCGCCGGTCCATAACGACCCGCTAACCCGTCACTGCCCCCGCAACGGTAAATGAGTCCGTCGATCTCTCATGCCACTGCGCGTTTCGCGTGGGAAGGCGATCGATCAGGGTAATCCACCCACTCATGAGTCCGGAGACCGGCCTTTCGACCAATCCACCAGCGGTCGCGGCGGGCGATTCGTGGAGAATCCGATTCTCTCCTCCTCCCGCAACCGGCGCATGGCGTGCAACGGGGATGCGCGCGGGGAGTCAGTAATGCGTTACAACGTCGTCTTCGGCACCGCAATCGTCACAGCACTTTTGTCCGGTGCGGCGACCGCCATCGAACAGCAGGAATCACTCGACCAGATCACGGTCACCGCGGCACGCACGGCCTTGCCGATCGAATCCGCAGGCAGCGCCATCACGATCATCGATCGCGCGGAAATCGAACGGCGACAGGCGCGATACGTCACCGACCTCCTGCGTGCCGTGCCGGGGTTTGCGGTATCCCAGGCAGGCGGCGCGGGTTCGCAGACGCAGGTCCGGGTGCGCGGCGCGGAAGCCAACCACGTTCTCGTGCTGATCGACGGCGTG
This sequence comes from Woeseiaceae bacterium, assembly GCA_036525955.1. GTDB lineage: Bacteria > Pseudomonadota > Gammaproteobacteria > Steroidobacterales > Woeseiaceae > UBA1847. Next base: position 37,604 of record DATCZJ010000024.1, read on the forward strand.
CGCGCCAACGATCCTGCAGCGGGCGACGAGTTTCGCTGGGAATACCTCACGACGGGCAACGTCGAGCGCATCGAGGTCGTCCGTGGACCGCAGAGTGCGCTGTGGGGCAGCGATGCCGTCGCCGCCGTGGTTCAGGTCATCACGCGCTCCGGTGGCGATGACCGAGCCCTGGGTGGCTATGTCGAGGGCGGCGCCGAAAACACGCTGAACGGATCCTTCCACGGCAACGTCGGCGGCGAGCGCTGGTCTGTCGGGTTCAGCGTCGAGCGGCTGTCGACCGACGGTTTCAACATTTCCCGCAACGGCAACGAGCAGGACGGCGCCGACATCGACTCGGCTTCGCTGAGCATGGCGCTGGATGCCACCGATACCGTATCGATCGAATTCGGCCTGCGCAGCGTGGACGCCTATTCGGAATTCGATGCGGTCGACTTTTTCACGACCGGTCTTCCCGAAGACACCGACGTTGCGACCGATATCCGCCAGAATTACGCGCGTCTCGGCGTGAGCATCGGCGCCGAGGAACAGCGCCTGCGCCATCACCTGCGAGCGCGCTACTACGACAGCGACAATCGCGACCTCGTATCCGGCGTCGAGGCCAGCTCGGCGGGCTCCGATCGGGTCGCTGTCGCTTACCAGGCCGACATTCGCCTCGGCAAAAACCTGCTCGCGGTTGCACTGGAGCATGAGCGCACCGGTTTCGAACAGCGCGGTCAGACCCTCTTCGGCAGCCTGGACCAGGACCAGTCGATGGACGTCTCGAGTGCGGTTACCGACCTGCAGCTTTACTCTGGCGAGTCGCTGTCCTGGCTGCTGAGCGCGAGATTCGACGACAACAGCGACTTCGAGGATGCGCTGACCGGGCGGGTCTCGATGGCGTGGGCTCTCGGCGATGACACCCGCCTGCGCGCGAACGTCGGTACCGGCAGGAAGAACCCGACATTCATCGAACGATTCGGCTTCTTCCCCGGCCAGTTCATCGGCAACCCGGAACTGAAGCCCGAGCAATCGACATCCTACGAAATCGGCATCGACTTCCGGGCCTTCGATGCCGCTGACGTGCAGCTCACGGTTTTCTTGCAGGATCTCGAGAACGAGATCAACGGGTTCGTCTTCGACCCCGATACGTTCCTCGCGACCGCCGAAAACATGCCTGGAAGCAGCACGCGTCGGGGCGCCGAAGTCGCGGCGTCATGGTCGCCGGCATCGAATATCCGGCTCGCGGCCAGTTACACCTACACCGATTCCTCGGAACAGGATTTCCTGGGCAACGACGTGCGTGAATTGCGCCGGCCGCGCCACGCCGGAAGCGTCCATGCGAGCTACGTGTTCGGGCAGGAGCAGAGCACGATCACGCTCGCGGCCGACTACAACGGCACGCGCAGCGATATCTTCTTTCCGCCTTTTCCGGAGCCTTCGCAAATCGTCACGCTCGGCAATTACTGGCTCGTCGACCTGGCGGGGCGTCACAGCCTGTCGCGCAACGTCACGCTGTTCGCGCGCCTCAGCAATCTGCTCGACAGCGAGTACGAGCAGATCTACGGCTATCGCACGCAGGGGCGCAGCGCCTTCGCAGGCGTCGAACTGCGTTTCGGCAACTGACTCGCCCGCCTAGCCTTTGCTGCGCTTGTCCGAAATCAGCAAGCCGCCCAGCAGCGCGACGATGGCCATGGTCCAGACGATGACGGCCCCGGTCGGAAGATCGAAGACGAACGACAGCAGGATACCGGCGAAATAAGAGACGCCGCCGATGACGTAACCGGCAACCAGCCGGCTGCCCCGCTTGATGCCCGTGGTCGCGAGCGCCGGGATGATCAGGCTCGCGAAGACCAGGTAGACGCCGACGATCTGCACTGACGCCGTCACGACGACGGCGAACGCCGGGTAGAAACTGGTCTTGCCGAAGCGATCGCGCAGCAGATACCACGCGACCAGCACGATGGCCGACAACAACGTGATCGGGAGCAGCGACGACCAGGTCTGCCAGAGGATCTGGCCGACCAGCAGTTCCTTCAGGTGCTCGCTGCCGTGGGGATTGCCCGCCAGGATCAGGATGCCCCCGGTCGCCGCGAGTATGAACAGCGTGCCGATGATCGGCTCCTGGATCTCCGGCCAGCGCTTCTCGGTCCAGCTGAGCACCAGCGCGGCAGTGAGCGCCGCGGCAACCGCGGCGAGTTCGACCTCGATACCCTGAGGGTCCCAGTCCATCGCATGGGCGGCGATCACGCCGAGCCCGGCAATCTGCGCGATGGCGAGGTCGATGAACACGATGCCGCGATTCAACACTTCCTGACCCAGGGGCACGTGCGTGCTCAGGATGATTAGTCCCGCGGCCAGCGCCGGACCGACGATGGTCCAGTCGATCACATCAAGCATGGTCGAGCGCCCCGAGCAGACGGTTGATGATGTCGTCGAATAAGGCGAACAGGTCATCGGCCTCCTCGGTGCCGCCGACGCTCAGCGGCAGAACGATGGCCGGCACGCCGATGCGCTCGGACAGCCATTGCGAAGGCCGGTCGTCCTGGTAGGGCGAGCGAATGATGAAATGCGCACCGCCCTCCGAGAATTCCGCCGTCAACTTGCTGAGATGGGTCGCGGTCGGCGGCAGTCCCGGGATGGCCTCGAGGTTGGCCGCTTCCTCGATGCCGAGCCAGCGCTCGAGATAGACCCAGGACTTGTGGTGTGTAATCGCTCGCTTGCCGCGCAATGGCGCCGCGCGCGCCTCCCAGGCCAGCACTGCTGCATTCCAGCGGCCGAGAAAGTCCTCGAGGCGCTGTTCGTAAACGGATGCGTTGGCCGGATCCAGTAGCGCGAGCCGCCGCGAGAGTTCGCGGGAGATCGGCACCAGGTTGCGCGGATCGGTCTGGACGTGCGGATTGCCCTGCGGATGGATATCGCCTTTCGCCCGGTCCACGTTGCCCGTCGCATCGACGCGCAGGACGTAGGCGCTGGCTTCCATGTAGCCGTCATTGCCCGGCATGACCTTGCGGTTGTTCGCTTTCTGCAGCAATGCCGGCAACCAGCCGATTTCCAGCTGCGCCCCGCTGCAAACGAGCAGATCGGCGCTGCGTACATGCGCGATCAGGCTGGGCCTTGCCTGGATGTAGTGCGGATCCTGCAGCGCCGTGGTGGCACTGTCCGCCGTCACGAGCGGCCCGCCGAGTTCCTTCGCCAGCGCAGCCCACTCGGGCTCGCAGGAAAATACCTCGACGGCCGCGTGCGCCGAGAGCGGCAATGCCGCGATCATCAGCAGAGCCATAATCCTGCGCATCGCTCTGCCTCCTAGAAACTGTGGGCGCCGTGGGCGCCAATGCTGTGGATGTACTGCAGTCCCCATTGATTGTCGTCTACGCGGCCGGCCTCGTCATGCGTAAACTGCAGCCGCAGCCGGCTGAACTCGCTGTTGGACCAGTCCAGCATCACGCTGTAGCGGCGCGGATCGTCGGCCGGCAGTTCGAGCAGCGTGCCATCGAAGGCCGCGCCCGGATCGTCGCCCGACAGGCCGTCGATTCGTCCACCGACGCGCCACCGCGGCCGCGGCTGGTAGACCGCCTGCGCATACCATCCCGACTGCTCCGCATCCCAGGCCGCCGCCGCAGCGCCTGGCAGTTGATACTCGCCGTCGTCGGATTTCACGAAGTACTCGGTCTGCAGCACCAGGTTGCGATCCTTCCAGTTGCCGTTCGGCGCCCACTTCCAGACGAATTGCGCACCGAGCAGGGTCGAATCTCCCGTGAACAGGAACGGCTCGTCCTCGTCGCCGGAGGCCCTTTCGACGGCCGTGGCATCCAGGTAACTGACGCCGGCAAGCCAGCTGTGGCTGGTCCCGACGTCGCCGCCCAGGCGCGCGAACAGGCTGTAACTGCCGAAGCCGTCGTGGGCATTGCCCGCGGCCGGGTAGCTGCCGCCTTGCAGGAGTTCGCCGCCGAGTTCGACAAAAAGATCCGTCGGTGCGAGCCAGCGCACCTGGATGCCGTTGTCCACGTACTGGTTCGCGAGGAATGCCTGGTAAGGCAACGGCTGGTCGGCGAAATCCCAGCTATGGCGGTGTTTCTCGTTGAGGTAGCCGACGCCTGAGAAAAAGCGACCGAAGCGCGCCCCGAAGCCCGCCGGCAGCGCGGTCGCCTCGACCCATGCCTCCTCGATCTCGACGACGGCCTCGCCATCCTCGAGCGCGAGCGCCGCAGTCAGCCACGCCGAGAACTTGTCGTCGACATTGGCGTTCATGATGATCTCGGTTTCGCCGAGCCCGAGGCCCTCCTCGATCGGCCCGGCTTCCCCACCGAAAGGAAAGCCCTGCACGGCGTAGCCTGCGGGATCCTCGCCGTACTGCCAGGCCTGCCCCGTAAAGATCACGCCAATCGCGGGATTGAACGCGGCGCTGCCGGCGGCAGCAGGGGCAGCAGGCTGCTGCGCCATGCTCGTGGCCTGCGCGGCGTTCTGCTCGGCCACCGCGAGCCGGCGCTCCAGTTCCGCGATGCGGGCATCGTAATCCGCCCGCAGCGCATCCAGCGCTTCGCGCAACTGCACGATTTCAGATTCCTGCGCCGATACGAGGCCCGGCGCGATGATGACAAACCCGATCAGGGTCGCCCTCCATCCAACGATACGCATGCGATCGTCCTCTTGTCTGTTCCTGTCCGAAAATCGGCCCGCGGTGCCGGGGCCTGTACGCAACGAGTAAGGATCAGGTTCGTGGAGGACCGCGCGGGCTGGCGGCGGACCAGGGCGTTGCCGCGGCAAGGAAGGCTGTCCGCGGTGGAATGACCGGCAGCGCCGACAGGTCCGGCGCGAGGGTCGCCGGTGGTGACGCCACCGTCATCGTATTGCTGTGCGCGGTGCACAACTCGCAATGGGCAAGGTCCCCGATCGGGTGCGTCGCCGTGTGGGCGATGTAGGTGGCGTGCCCGATCAGCAGCGCGAGCAGCACTGCGAGGCACAGTTGTCGAGTTACAGCAGGTACGGACTGCCCGGAACCTTGATTCATGCCGTAATATTCAACATTAAATAAATCTCATAATATACTGTTTTATAACTAGTATATTCCAACCCAAGTCGGGATCCGCTGCCACGAGGAATTGAGGTCCTTGTCGAGTTTGCGGTACCCGGGCTCGAATTCTGCCACGTGCCGCCAGAACCGGCGAGAATGATTCATGTGCCGGGCATGGCAGAGCTCGTGAATCATGACATACCGGAGATGCGCGGGATCCAGGAACATCAGGCAGTAATTCAGGCTGATGGTTCCCGAGCCCGAATGACTGCCCCAGCAGGTCCGCTGTCCTCGAACGTGCATGGCTTTGTATGGATTGCCCGTGAGTCCCGACAGGGTCCTGAGCCGCGGCTCGAACTCACGTTTCGCCAGCGCCAGCAGCCAGCGCCTGAGCGCCTTCACGCAGGCGCCCTCGTCCGCGGTATTGCCGGACAAAACGACCGTGCTGCCGATTTGCCGATAGCGAACGCCCCTGCCCGCCGCATCGCGGCCGTAACGGACGAGATATGCCCGAGCGATCCCGGGCAGATCGACCCGCGCCGGCAATGCGAATGGCTCGGGCGCATGTTCGGCTGCGAAAGCCGCACGGGTATTCGTGATCCAGTCGCGATGCGCCTCGACGAAAGCGCGAACCTCGGCAGGCCTCGTCCGCCGCGGCACGACCACCTCGACGCGCCCTCGCGGGTAGACCTTGATCGACAGGCGGCGCGCGCGGCCGCTCTCGCGCACGGCAAAGCCCGACATCGTGTCGGGCTCTTCCGCGTCCGAAAAAAGAGATAACTGGGTAGCTGCGCTGCGCACAGCGCCCATTCTACGGCATTGTCGGCCCGCAGTTACGGCAGCTTGCCGGAGAAGCGCTCGGCGTCCTCCAGCGACATTTCACCCTCGACACCGCCGACCTCTGCGGTCTCGCTGATGTAAAGCTTCACTTCGCGCTCCAGGCGAATCTTGCCCTCGACCCGGGCGCCGGGACCGATCACGATCCTGGGCTTGCGGCTGCTCTCCTTCCAGCTCCAGCCACTCGGCTTTTCGACCAGGATGTCGCCCTTGACGACCGCGCCGTCGGCCAGTTCGATATCACCGTTGACGGTGCTGACGTCGCCGCCCACCGTCGCGCCGGTCAGCTCGATCTCGCCATTCACATTACCGAGATCGCTGGCAACGCTGCTGCGGCTGCCAAGGGAAATCTTGCCGTTGACCGCGGACACGTCGCCGTCGATTTCCGCATCCTCGCCGATGATCAGCGAGCCGTTGACCGTAGTCAGGTCGCGTGCCCGGACCCCGTCCGCCAGCCGCAGGCTGCCGTTGACCGTCGATGCGTTGCGGATGCTGGCGCCAGAATCGACGCGAATCGTACCGTTGACGGTCTTCAAACCGCCCGTCACGGTCGCATCGTCGCCGACCGAAATGCTGCCGTTGACCGAGGTCGCCCCGCTGGACTCGGTCCCAGGCTCGACCTTGACACTCTTGTTGATCGTCGCGCCGAGTGCGGGCACCGCCATCAGCATGCACAGCAGGCCGATCGTAAAGACTGTCTTTGTCACTAATTTCGTCATTTTTCCATTCCCCGGTAAGGTCCTCTTGCCAGTTAGATACCTCTCGGGCCGATTTGGTTGCAAGCTGGCTGCCGGGCCGGGCGTCCGGTAATCTTCCACGCTTCGCCATACCGGACCACGCCCCGTGACCATTGCGCTCGAAGCCATCAAGCTCGTCAAAGAGTACCCCGGCGTCCTCGCGGTGAACGGCGTGAGTTTCGAGGTCCGCGAGGGCGCATGCTTCGGACTGCTGGGACCGAACGGCGCCGGCAAGACCACCACGGTCGAACTCATCGAGGGCGTGACTGCGGCGACGTCTGGCGAAGTCCGCTATTACGGTGAACCTGCCGGTGCGCGGTTCAGGCAGGAAGCCGGGATCCAGTTCCAGAACACGGCGCTGCAGGACTTTCTCACGGTGCGCGAGACGCTGGAAATGTTCCGGACGCTGTACGCGCGCAAGGCGAATCTTGACGACGTCATCGCACAGTGCTCGCTCGGCGATCTGCTGGACCGTGACAACCGCAAGCTCTCGGGCGGGCAGCGGCAGCGGCTCCTGCTCGCCGTGGCGCTGGTCAACCAGCCGCGGCTCGTCTTTCTTGACGAACCGACCACCGGGCTGGATCCACAGGCGCGGCGCAATTTCTGGGACCTGGTTCGCTCGATACGCGCAGGCGGCGCGACCGTGGTGCTCACGACGCACTACATGGACGAAGCGCAGGTCCTGTGTGACGAGATCGCGATCATGGACAGCGGTCGCATCATCGCGCAGGGCGCGCCCGATGACCTGCTGCGCAGGCAGTACCAGGGCCTCATCATCGAGTTGCGCAGCGAAGACATTACCGGCTCGCTCGACGGCATCGAGCACACCGTCATCGACACCAAGGGCGTGGTCGAGGTGCCGACAGCGGATGTCAGCGCCACGCTGAGCCGGCTCGCGCCCCTGGTCCGCGACCTGAACCACATCAAGATCCGGCAGCCCAATCTCGAGGACCTGTTTCTCGACCTGACGGGCCACTCGCTCAGGGCCTGACGATGTTCGGACGCATCTATGCAGTCTTCCTCGGACGCAACCGCGAATTCATGCGCGACCGGTCCAACCTCGCCTGGAACCTGCTGCTGCCGATTGCGCTGATATTCGGCCTGTCCTATGCGTTCGACGGACAGCGCGACGAATACACCGTCGGGGTACTGCAGGACAGCGCGACGATCGACACGTCACTGCACCCGTTTTTCGAGACGCGCTTCATCCGCTTCGTGCCCTACAGCGACCGCGACGCGGCGCTGAGGAAGGTCGAACGCCACCAGCTCGATCTGCTCGTGGAGCCGGGCTCGCCACTGCGCTACTGGATCAATCCCGAGGCGACGAAGGGCTATTTCGTCGAATTCGCGCTGCTGCAGTCGGCCTCGCCTGTCCCGACGGACATCGTCAAGGCGCAGATCAGTGGCGATGCAGTCGGTTATGCCGACTGGGTGTTGCCGGGCATCCTGGGCATGAACATGATGTTCAGCTGCCTGTTCGGCGTGGGCTACGTCGTCGTGCGCTATCGCAAGAACGGCTTCCTGAAGCGCCTGCGCGCGACGCCGCTGACGGCGCTCGAGTTCATCACGGCGCAGGTCGCGTCGCGCATGGTACTCATCATGATCATCACGACCATCGTGTTCACGGGCACGCACCTGCTGCTGGATACGCGCATGGAGGGCAGTTACCTGACGCTGTTCGCCATCGCCGCGGTCGGCGCCGCATCGATGGTATCGATGGGGCTCGTCGTTGCGGCACGGGTGACGAGCGAGGAACTCGCAGGTGGCCTGCTGAACCTGATCAACTGGCCGATGATGATGCTGTCGGGCGTCTGGTTCTCCCTGGAGGGCGCCTCCCCGAGCGTGCAGAAAATCGCCCAGATCTTTCCGCTCAAGCACGTGCTCGATTCCGCCCGTGCGGTGATGCTGGACGGCGCCGGCTTCATGGACGTGGCCCCGAGCCTCGCGGCGCTGACGTTGCTGAGCGCCCTGTTTCTCGTTCTCGGCGCCGCGATCTTTCGTTGGGGGCAATACTGATCATGCAACACGCACTGATCGACATCGGCGCGAACCTCGCGCACGACAGTTTCGACGATGACCGCGAACTCATGATGCAGCGGGCCGCGGACGCCGGCGTTGCTGCGATGATCGTGACGGGCAGCAGCGATGCGAGCAACGAGCGCGCCGCAGAACTCGCGGCTGCAAATCCGGGTACCCTGTGGTCCACGGCCGGCGTCCACCCTCACCATGCGACCGACTACACCGACGCGAGCGACGCGCTGATCCGGCGACTGGTGAAACAGGATTGCGTGGTGGCCGTCGGCGAATGCGGCCTCGATTATTTCCGGAATTTTTCGCCGCGCGAGGCACAGCTCGATGCGTTCCGCCGGCAACTGGATATCGCGAAAGACACGGGCCTGCCGGTATTCCTGCACCAGCGCGACGCGCATGACGACTTCATCGACGTGCTCGAACCCGCCCTGCCCGAACTGTCGCGGGCGGTAGCGCATTGCTTCACGGGCGAACACGAATCGCTGCGCGAGTACCTCGCGCTCGATCTTTACATCGGCATCACTGGCTGGATCTGTGACGAGCGCCGCGGCAAGCACCTGCACGACATCGTACACCTCGTCCCCGACGACAGGCTGCTGCTCGAAACGGACGCCCCGTACCTGCTGCCGAGAACGATCCAGCCGAAACCGAAGTCTCGCCGCAACGAGCCCTGCTACCTGCCCGAAGTGCTGCGCGTCGTGGCCGAGGCGCGTGAACAAAGCGTCGAGCACGTCGCGCGCATCACGCGCGAGAACGCCATCAGGTTTTTTGCCCTGCCGCTCGCCTGATCAACTCCCAATGGGGCCGAAACGCCTCGATCTTGAAGCTCGCCGCCTTCTTGTCGGTTTCGCCGAACTCGACAACGAGGCGCTCGAGGTCGCAGACGAGACTCGGCGTTCCCTTGGTGAATTCGGCGCCGCCGAGGAACAGGACGCGACCTTCGACCGGCACCTGTCGCACGATCTGCCGTACCGCCGCGATCCGGTCATAGAGCCCGGGCTGTGGATTCGGAAACGTGTAACGACGCTCCGCACTGATCACGGTCCAGTCCTGCAGTTTGTCGCCGCCAAAGACATTGCCCTGCGCTTCCTTGATCTCGAGGATCAGGAGGCCGCTGGTCGTGAGCAGCACCTGGTCGATCTGGATCTCGCCTTCGTCCGCACTCGGAATTACGAGCCCCTCGATGCGTGCGTAGGCAATTTCGTTCAATGCGCGGTCGAGTTCGCTGCCACGCCCCCGGACCCAGCGGTAAACCAGCCACAGGACGAGCAACAGCAACGCCGCCAGTAACAGCGGCAGCAGAGGTGATCCGTCGGCAGGGAAAAGGTCAGGCATGAATTTCGGTCATTTGTGGTCGAGCCATCCTAATGATGGTCAATAGCGCTGGCAAGAGATGCAAGTTCCGGCCGGATCGCGATCGAATGCGCCGGCCTCGACAGCAGCGCCGCGAGTTCGGGCGGCACCGGTACGGAACGGCCGATCAGCGGCTCGACGACGGTCTCGAATTTTGCAGGATGCGCGGTTGCGACGAGTATCCAGTCGTACCCTGCCGCCATCCCCGGATCGAGGTGACGCCAGGTATGTGTCGCCGTGGCCGTGTGCGGACATGTCGCGAATGAGAACGTTTCGAAATCCTCGACGATGGCGGCGCGTATCTGGTCGTCGGTGACCGACAGGACGCCGAGACGCTCGCGCAGCACATCGGCTTCGCCGACGAGATGTCGCAGGCGTTCCATGTTGCTCGGATTACCGACGTCCATCGCTGACGCCAGCGTCTGCAGGCTTGCGCGCGGCAGCCATTCCAGCGTTTCGAAATAGTCCGCAATCGTCCGGTTCGCATTGGTCGCGAGGATCACCGGCCCGATCGGCAAACCCATCTCGCGCGCCATGATGCAGGCAAACGCATTGCCGAGATTGCCGGTCGGTATGATGAATCCGGGCCGCCTGCCGGTACGCCGGAAATGGACGAGGCTCGCGTAAGCGTAGTAGGTGCTCTGCGGCAGCAATCTCCCGATGTTGATGCTGTTCGCTGAGCTGAACCGGTGTCGCGCCGCCAGTTCCTCATCCGCCATGGCGGCCTTGACCAGCGCCTGGCAATCATCGAACGACCCCTGCACGCGCAACGACAGCACGTTGTCGCTCCAGCAGCAGAGCTGGTGCGCCTGCCGGTCCGACACGCGACCTTCGGGGAACAGCACGACGACGCGCATCCCGGCCCTGCCGTCGAATGCCGCGGCGACGGCGCCGCCGGTATCGCCGGATGTCGCAACCAGTATCGTCAGCGGCGCATTCACGTTCCCTTCGAGGCGTGCAAGACAGGCTGCGAGGAAGCCGGCGCCGACATCCTTGAAGGCGGCAGTCGGGCCGTGATAGAGCTCGAGCAACGAGGCATCGCGTCCGCCGCCCGCATCGAGCCGCGTCAACGGGATCGGGAAGCCGAAAGTTTCGTCGAGCACGTCCTCGAGTTCGGCATCGAGCGCCGAGCCCTCGAAGAACGGTTTCAACAACACCCTGGCAATGCCCGGGATCGTGTCGAGACCGGTGAAATCGTCGACGACGAATTCCGGCAACCGTTCCGGGAGGAACAACCCGCCGTCCGGTGCAATGCCCTGCCGCAACGCCTCGTCGAGGCTGACAGGCCCCGCGCCGCGCGTGCTGAAATAGCGCATCAGTCCTGCTCCAGGACCGCGCCGGGAGCATCCATCGGGCTGACCCAGGATTGGCAACCGATGCCTTGCGTGCGCGACGCCTGTTCCATCGCGCTCGCAATGTTGCGCGCATCATTGCTGACACACAGCGCGAACATGCTCGGCCCGCTGCCGGACAGGCTGCAGCCGAGCGCACCGGCACGCATCGCGGCCGCCTTGACCGCGTCGAAGCATGGCACCCTGGAAGAACGCTGCGGTTCGATGATGACGTCGCGCAGCGTCCTGCGAATGAGTTCGATGTCGCTCGCCGCACACGCGGCGATGAAGCCGGCGAGCAGGCCCTGTTGCTCCAGCCATTGCTGCATCGAGTATCCCTTTGCCAGTCCGCGGCGCGCCTGCGCCGTGTTGACCTGGAGATCCGGATGCAGAAGTACGGCGCTCACGCCGTTCGGCACCGGCAGCCGGATCACCTCGGGCAGCAGCACCTGCGGGCATAGCACCAGTCCACCGAGCAGGCTCGGCGCGACGTTGTCCGCATGCAAACCGCCGCTCGCGAATTTCTCGCCCTCGAGTGCAAAGGGCAGCAAGGATTCGACGGGCAACGGCGCCTCGAGAAGCGCATTCACGGCGACGGCGGCGGCTACAGCCGATGCCGCGGAGCTGCCCATTCCGGACTGCAATGGCACGCCCTTCATGACCTTGAGCTCGACGCCCATGCCGGCGCCGTGCGCGTCGAGCAGCGCCTGTGCGGCAATCGAGGCAGTGTTGCTCTTCGCATCTGTCGAGAGGTACGGATGCCGATCGCCGTCGAGACCACGAACCTCCGCGATCGCAGCGCTGCCCGTGTCGGTACGCCGCGCCTGGACGCGGTCTCCCGCACCTGCCAGCGCCAGGCCGAGCATGTCGAAACCGACCGCGACGTTGCCGATCGACGCCGGCGCGAAGGCGGTGACGATGTCAGACATAGCCCTGCCCGGTGCTCAGGAAGCTGGCGAGACGCAGCAGATCCGCGAATACGCCGCCTGCCGTGACCGCCGGCCCGGCGCCAGGGCCCTGGATGACCAGCGGATTCGCCGAGTAACGTTCGGTTTCGAATTGCACGATATTGTCCGTCAGGTTGATGTTGCAGAACGGATGCCTGTCATCGACGGCTTCGAGCCCGACGGCCGCATTCCCCTCAGCGTCGAGCTGCGCGACATAACGGAGCCTGCGATTTTCGGCGACAGCCTCGCGGTACATTGCCTCGACCTCTCCATCGTACTCCGGCAGTCGATCGAGAAACTCCTCGATCGAGCAGTCGCGCAACGCCTCGGGCACGAGGCTCTGCACCGGGAAGCTGCCGATTTCGAGTCCCTGGCCGAGTTCCCGCGCCAGGATCGTGAGCTTCCTCGCCACGTCCATGCCGGACAGGTCGTCACGCGGATCGGGCTCAGTGTACCCGTTCTGCCTGGCCTCGCGGACAATGGCTGAAAATGGTCGCGTACCGTCATACACGTTGAACAGGTATGCGAGCGTGCCCGAGAAGATGCCGCGTATCGAACGCACTTCATCGCCCGTAAAAATGAGATCGCACAGCGTGCTGACGATCGGCAGCGCCGCGCCGACGGTCGTCTCGTAGAAGAAGTGCGAGCTGCCTTTGTCCGCCGACTTCTGCAGCGCGCGATAGGCGCCATAGTCGCCGCTGAACGCCTTCTTGTTGGGCGTGACGATGTGCACGCCGCGTTCGAGCCAGCCCGGGTACAGGCTGGCCACCTGCGCACTCGCGGTACAGTCGATGATCACCGCGTGCGGCAGGTGATCGGGATTGATGTGCGCCTCGAATTTGTCGAGATCGAGATCGACCGCCGAGGCCTCGAATGCGTCCTGCCAGCTGCCGAGGTCGATGTTGCGCTCCCCGAGCAGCATCTTCCCCGACCGCGCGATGCCGCGCACGCGCAGGTCCAGGTTGAATCGCTCACTTAACCCCGGCGCCTGCTTCTCGATCTGCCGCAACAGTTCGGCACCGACGGTGCCGGGACCGATCAGGCCGATCGACAGCGTCTTGGCCGACAGGTAGAAACCGGAATGCACCGCGCGCAACGCGCGCGTGGCCTCGGCCGAGTCGACGACGGCGGAAATATTGCGTTCGGACGAACCCTGCGCGATCGCACGCACGTTGATGCCGGCACGGCCCAGCGTGCCGAAGAATCTCGCCGCGATACCGGGCGTGCCGGCCATGCCGTCACCCACGACCGCGACGATGCTCTGCGAATCGGTCACGTCGACGCTCTGGATCTGGCCCGAGTCCAGTTCCTCTGCAAAGGCTTCGGTGATGACCTGGCGCGCTCGTTCGGCCACGACCTGCGGCACCGCGATACAGATCGAATGCTCCGAACTCGCCTGCGAAATCAGCGTCACGGAAACGCCCGCCCGCTTGAGCGCACCGAACATCCGGTCGGCCGTGCCCGGAACACCGATCATGCCGGCGCCCTCGAGATTGACGAGCGCCATGCCGCCGATGGCCGTGATGCCCTTGATGCTGTCGCCGGGCTGAACGTCCGGTCCGATGCGGCTGCCCGGGTGTTCCGGGTTGTGGCTGTTGCGAATCAGCACCGGGATGCCGTTGGCAATCGCGGGCCCCAGCGTCTGCGGATGCAGCACCTTGGCGCCGAAATACGCGAGTTCCATCGCCTCGTTGTAGGTCAGGTGATGGATGACCCTGGCTTCGGGCACGCGGTTCGGGTCGGCGCTCATGACCCCGTCGACATCCGTCCAGATCGTCAATTCCTCGGCTTTTGCCAGCGCCGCGAAGATGGCCGCCGAGAAGTCGCTGCCATTGCGCCCGAGCGTCGTCTGCAGACCTTCCTCGTCGGATGCAATGAAGCCCGTGAATACCGCGATGCCCTCGAAATCGGCCGCGACGTTGCCGTCGAAACTGGCCTGCGACGCCTGCCAGAGCACCGAGGGCCCCAGTTCCGTCGCGCGGATCGTGATCACCTGGCGCGCGTCCACCCAGGTCCCGCCGCGCTGCGGCGCCTGCTGACCGAGAAATGCCGCGAGCAGCCGGGCCGACCAGATTTCGCCGTAACCGGCGACGACGTCACGGCTGCGCTGCGGCGCCGATTTGACCAGCGAAATGGCCTTGAGGACGTCGCGGATGTCGTCCGCGTCCCTGCCCCATGCGTCGAGCACGCCGACCAGCCGCTCGCCAGCGACGAGATCCCTGGCGGTCTTTGCGTAGCGGTCGCCGATGGCATTGAGTTCCGCCTCGTAGGACGGGTCCGCCTGCTCCGCAAGCGCTGCGAGGCGCAACAGGGCGTCCGTCATGCCGCCCATCGCGGACACGACGACGCCGACACGGCGGCCGGGCATCGCGAGCACGATGCCCGCGACGCGTCTGAAACAGGCGGCATCAGCGAGGCTGCTGCCACCAAACTTGTGAAATTTCCAGCGATCCTGCACGAAACTCATCCGGGGCAGTGGGGACAAAGCGCTGAATAATAACGACACTTCGACGCCGCGTCCGCAGTTTTATTTGAAACCGATCGCGATGCCGCGTGGCGTTCCCTGCCTCGTCTTGCCTTGCCGGGATGCCGGGCGGCCGTCCCGGCGCCTCTGCCGGCCGAGGTCTCAGGCGGTGGTTCGAGGCGCAGCTCGACGCCCGAATCGCTCGATGCCGCGGGCGCCCGGCGGCAGAACGAACTCGGCCGGCGCACTGGCGCCGGCCGAATCGCGGAAAAATGGTGGGGCGTGTAGGGATCGAACCTACGACCAGTCGGTTAAAAGCCGAATGCTCTACCTCTGAGCTAACGCCCCATGCGGGGATTGCCGGCAGGGATGCCAGCGCGATGCCGGCGGCATGATACCGGATATGACTCAAATGACAAGCACGCGCCGGGGACAGTCCCGCCGCCCGCGACTCGTCTAGACGCCCTCTTCCTCCATGCGCTTGAGGCGCTGACCGGCCAGTCGCGCCGCCGTGGTTTCCGGGAACTCGACCTGCACGCGCCTGAGTGCCGTCCGGGATGCTTCCCACTGCTTGAGCTCGTAGTTGCAGTAACCGATTTTCAGCAGCGCATCCGGAGTCTTGCGGGATCCCGGATACTTGGCGAGCACCGTTTCGAATTCCTTGAGCGCCTTCTTGAACTTCTGGGTCACGTAGTGCGACTCGGCGAACCAGTACTGCGCGTTGTCGGCAAGCTCGCTGTCCGGAAACGACACCAGGAACTGCTGGAACCCGTCCGCCGCAGCGTCGTAATTCTGCTCTTTCAACAGCTCGAAGGCCGCCTGGTAGTTGTCCCGGTCCGAACCGCCCGGCATCGGCAAGCGGCCCGGCACGGTCGCAGTGCCTTGGGCCACCACGCCGGCCTTGACGCTGGCCTCCAGCTGCTGGATGCGAGCGTCGAGGTCGACATACAACTCGCGCTGCCTGTCCGCAGTCGAGCTCGTGTTGTACTCGAGCGTTTCCAGGCGCCCCTGCAGTTCATCGCCCTGCCGCTGCGCGGCGGCGACATCCTGCGTGAGGCTCGCGAGACTCTGGTTCTGCACGACCCGCTCGAGCGCCTGCATGCGGCGCTCGAGCGCTTCGAGTTTCACGAGTACCGGATCCTCGCCCTGCGGCTGCATGAGTTCGCACCCCGCAAGCGTGAAGCCGGACGCGACCAGCAGCAACGTGATTTTTCGGTCCATGCGCATTGCTTAGTTGGTGTACTTGAATTCGACCCGTCGATTCTGAGCATAGTCCGCCTCGCTGCTGCCGAACGCCACCGGGCGCTCCTCGCCGAAGCTGACCGTCGAAATCTGTTCGGCCGAAACGCCCTGGATCATGAGCATCTGCCGTACTGCCTGCGCACGCCGCTCGCCGAGGCCGATGTTGTATTCACGGGATCCGCGCTCGTCAGCGTGGCCCTCCAGGCGAACCCGGAGCCGCGCGTTGCCGGTCAGCTGCATCGCATGCCGCGTGACGAGTTCCTGGTCCGCCGCCCGAACCTCGGACGAATCGAATTCGAAATAGATGACGTTGCCGAGTTCGCCGGCCGACGGGTCGTCGATGAACTCGCCGCCGCCATAGGGGTCACTGCCGCCACCGGCCGTCGACGCGCCTGCGGCGTCACTGTCGTAGACCGTGTCGGTGGGATCCGGGTCGGGCAGCGTCGGGTTACTGCAACCGGCCACCGCCAGAAGCACGAATGCGAAAGAAATCAGTTTGAGTTGAGACATGGTATGTCCTTTGATGCTTGCCAAGCGAAAATTGTTAAATCAATAAGTTAGAGCGATAAATTAATGTAAAAAATCATCTAATAGCGTGGGAAAGGCGACCAGACCGGCTCGCGAACATCCCCTTGCCCGGATGCCATCTTCTGCCGGATCAGGCCGTCGGCCGACACGGTTTCGAGGACGCCGTCACCGCGCTGCCGCGTCGCATAGATCAGGATGTCGCTGTTCGGCGCAAAGCTCGGGCTTTCATCCTGGCTACCGGTCGACAGCACCAGCAGATCCTTGCGCGCGAGGTCCATGACCGCGATGCGGAAATTGCCCCGGTCGTTGTGCACCATCGCGAGCCGCTTGCCGTCCGGAGACAACCGCGGTCGTGCATTATAACTCCCCTCGAAGGTCACGCGCTCGGGTGTGCCGCCCTCGGCGCTGATGCGATAGATCTGCGGACCGCCGCTGCGGTCCGAGGTGAAGTAGATCCAGCGCCCGTCCGGCGACCAGGAGCCTTCGGTATCGATCGCCCGGTGCGTCGTCAGGCGCGTCGTCTGTCGCGAATTGATGTCGAGCACGTAGATATCCGCGTTGCCGTCAACGCCGCCGAGCGTCACCACGAGCTTGCGGCCGTCCGGCGAGAACGACGGCGCGCCGTTGATGCCGGGCCGGTTCGACACCTGGAAGCGGTTGCCCGTGCGCAGGGTCTGCACCCAGATCGACGAGCGGTTGCCCTCGAAGGAGACGTAGGCGAGCTGCCGGCTGTCCGGGGACCACGCGGGCGACATGATCGGATCGTTGCTCTGCATGATCGTGAATTCGTTCTCGCCGTCCTGGTCCGACACGAGCAGCGAATACACGCGACCGTCGCCCTGCCGCTTCGCCGTGACGTAGGCCACCTTGGTGCCGAACACGCCCTTGATGCCGGTCAGCTTCTCGTAAATCATGTCCGCGGCCCGGTGCGCCGCGCCGCGCATCGTGCCACGGCTGGCCGGCATGCGGTAACCGACAAGCTGGCGCCGCCCGAACACGTCGAACAGCTGGAACTGTATCGTGTAGGCGTTCTCGCCCTCCTGGATCAGCTTGCCGACGACCACGGCCTCGACCCCGACGAAGCCCCAGTCCTTGAAGTCCACCTGGTCGCCTTCCGTCGGTTTCTGCAGCATGTCCTTCTCGGCGATGGGCGCGAAACGGCCACTGCGGCGCAGGTCTTCCGTGATGACCTTCGCGATATCGAGCGGCATGGCAGCGCCGTTGCCCTGCCAGCCGAACGGCACGATGGCGACCGGGGTCGGCTGCGCGATGCCCTGCACGTCGATGACGAGCCGGTCGGCTGCGGCGCTGCCTGCGGCGAGAACCAGGAAGATGGTGGTAATTCTGAAGAGTCTTGTCACTTTGACCTCATGTCCGGGGTTACTGTTCGGGGCGCAAGTTTAGCTCTAAATCCGCGCGAAACAGATCGGGATTTGCAGGCAGTGGTAACGGCGAGGCCCGGTTTACGGCGGCCTCGACAGAACGTCGCACGGCCTCGTCGCCGTTGCAACTTACAATGATGACAGAAATGATGTCACCGCCCGTGGTCTGCCGCACGCGTACGACGCAGAGCGTATCCGCGCTCGCGCTCGCCGGGACGGACCAGTTGCGGCGAATCTTCTGCGCGATGGCGAACTGGTAGGCCGCCATTTCCGGCGAATTGGCGGCCGCGAAACGCCGCTCGTCGGCCTGCAATTCCGCCGCCCGCTGCTCTGCCTCGAGTTCCCGGCGCAGCCGCTCGTTTTCCTCGCGCTGCCGGCGGATGTCGTCCTCGCGTTTCTTCTCGGCCTCGATGCGCTTTCTTTCCTTCTCGGCCTCCTCGCGTTTCAGTCGCTCGGCCTCCTCGCGCTTCTTGCGCTCGGCGTCCTCGCGTTCGCGCCGCTTCTTCTCCGCCGCCTCCTGCTGCTTGCGCAGCTCCTCGAGCCGCTTTTGTTCGAGCAGCGCGTCCTGCCGGCGCTTTTCCTCTTCCGCCTGGCGCCGCAGTTCCTCGCTGTTATCGGGTTCCGGCTCCGGCTCGACGACCGCGGGCTCGGGTTCCGGCTCGGGTTCCGGCCTGGCGCGCGGCGCCTCCGGGATCTCCGCCACCAGCGTCGCCTGCATCGCCAGCGGCGTAAACGGTTGCGGGCGGGCGAAATCGAACGCGAACACGAGCGCCGAGAACACGATCACGTGCAACAGCGTGGCCATGGTGGCGGGTATCAGGTTGTACTTATCGCGCATCACGCGGCGACTCACTCCGGTACCGGGTAGGTATCCAGTGGGTCGGTGACGAAACCGATATTCTCCACGCCCGCTTTTTGCAGCAGCACCATCGCACCGACGACGTTCCCGTAGGGAACGGCGCGATCGGCTTTGACGAAGACCGGCGTCTTCGGCTTGCGATCGAGAATCGTGCTGACGAGCGTGACGATTTTCTGCGATGAAGACGGCTTGTCCTCGTCGTCACCGGCATTGATGTACAGGTTGCCCTGCGCATCCACGCTCAGGACCAGCGGCTCATGGTCGGGCACGCTCTCGATCGGTTCGGAATTGGCCTCGGGCAGATCGACTTCGATTCCCTGCGTCAGCAGCGGTGCCGTCACCATGAAGATGATGAGCAGCACGAGCATGACGTCGATATAGGGAACGACGTTGATCTCGCCTATCAGCTTGCGCTTTTTCATCGACGCGGGCATGTCAGTTCCCCTGCTTGGCGCGAGCATGCCTTTGCAGGATGCTCGAGAACTCCTCGGCGAAACCGTCGAAACGGTATTCCAGGCGGACGACCTTGTCGGCGTAGCGGTTGTAGGCGATCACGGCCGGAATCGCCGCGAACAGGCCCATCGCCGTGGCAATCAGCGCTTCCGCGATCGGCGGCGCGACGACGGCCAGCGTCGCGGTGGCCTGCGATCCGATCTTCATGAACGCGGTCATGATGCCCCACACCGTGCCGAACAGGCCGACATACGGGCTCGTCGAGCCGATCGTCGCGAGGGTCGCGAGGTTCTGTTCGAGCCTGTCCATTTCGCGCATCTGGGCGACGTTCATCGCCCGCCGGCATTCGTCGACGATCTTGTCGGGATTGCCGCCGCCGGCCTGCAGCGCACGATTGAACTCGCGGAAGCCGCCCTCGAAGATGCTCGACATGCCGAGCGAACCGCCCTTGGTACGGGTCGCGCTGCGATACAGCGTATTCAGGTCGCCGCCCGACCAGAATGCGGCCTCGAAGGCATCCGACGCGTCGGTGGTGCGGCGGATGAGCCTGCGTTTCGTGAAAATGATGCTCCACGACACGAGCGACGCGCCGATCAGAAGCAGCATGACGATTTGCACCGGCAGGCTGGCCCCGAGCAATAGCCCGATGACGGTCATATCAGCAGTCATGATTGGTTTTCCCCAAATAAAGACGATGGAATGCGTTTCGGCCGCATCGTATCGGCGTCGAGATATGCCGCTTTGACGTTGCCGTCGATGAGTAGTTCACCGTCGGTGTTGCCACGATAGATTTTCTGTTCGATGTCGAATGACACGCGAGTGAGGTTGACGAGCCTCGCCGTCACCAGCAGGTCGTCCGACAGCCGCGCCGGTGCGAGGAAGCGCACCTGCACCTCCGCGACAACGAAGATTCGGCGTTCCTGTGCCTGCAGCGCCACCATGTCCACGCCGAGCGACCGCAGCCATTCGGTGCGCGCCCGTTCCAGGAAGCGAAAATAATTTGCGTAATACACGACGCCCTGCGCATCCGTATCTTCATAGTAAACGCGCACGGGCCATGCGAAGGGTTGCTGATCAGTCATTGGCGAACGGCAGCTCCTGGGTGCCTGGTGCCTGCGGCGGCTGCAACCCGAAATGCAGGTAGGCGTTCTTCGTCGCGACCCGGCCGCGAGACGTGCGCATCATGAATCCCTGCTGGATGAGATAGGGCTCGATGACGTCCTCGATCGTACCGCGCTCCTCGCCGATGGCGGCAGCGAGGCTCTCGATTCCGACCGGGCCTCCGTCGAATTTTTCGATGATCGTCTGCAGCAGGCGGCGGTCCATCGCGTCGAAGCCGTGCGGGTCTACCTGCAGGACGTTCATCGCGCTTTGTGCGATCGATCCCGTCACCACGCCGTTACCCTCGACCTCGGCGAAATCACGAACCCGCCTGAGCAGTCGATTGGCGATCCGCGGCGTACCGCGAGACCGTGTGGCAATGGCGTGCGCGCCCTCGTCCTCGATCGGCAGGTTCAGGATGCCTGCCGAGCGCCTTGCGATCGCTTCGAGATCCGACGAGGAATAGAATTCGAGCCGCTGCACGATACCGAAGCGATCCCGGAGTGGCGACGTGAGCAGACCCGCGCGCGTCGTCGCGCCCACCAGGGTGAACGGCGGCAGGTCCAGCTTGATCGAGCGGGCCGCGGGCCCCTCCCCGATCATGATGTCGAGCTGGAAATCCTCCATCGCGGGATAGAGCACTTCCTCGACGACGGGGCTCAGGCGATGAATTTCGTCGACGAACAGCACGTCGTTCGGCTCGAGATTCGTCAGGATCGCCGCGAGATCGCCGGGGCGCTCCAGCACCGGACCCGCCGTCTGGCGCAGGTTGACGCCCATCTCGTTGGCGACGATGTGTGCGAGCGTCGTTTTGCCGAGTCCCGGCGGCCCGAAGATCAGCACGTGGTCGAGCGATTCGCCGCGCCGCCGCGCCGCTTCGATGAAGACGCCCATCTGCTGCTTGACACCCGGCTGACCGACGTAGTCAGCCAGTTTCTTCGGCCGAATTGCGCGATCGAATACCGGATCCTCGGCCGTCGCGCTCGCGCTGGTCAGGCGATCATGTTCCACGCCGGCCATTTACTTCGCCACCTGCCGCAGCGCCTGGCGGATGATGTCCTCGGCCGACTGTCCGTCGGTCTCCAGTTTACTCAGCAACTTGTTGACCTCGCCTGGCTTGTAGCCGAGCGCCACGAGCGCGTCGAAGGCCTCCGACCGCGCGTTGGCCTCGACGGTCACGGCCGGGCTTACGCCCGGGATCGCGCCGACCCTGTCGATGCGGTCGCGCATCTCGATGATCAGGCGCTCGGCCGTCTTGCGGCCCACGCCCGGTACTTTCGACAACGTCGCCGCATCCTCGTATTCGACGCAGCGCCGGAAATCGTTGGTCGACATCGTCGACAGGATGCCGAGCGCCATCTTGGCGCCGACCCGGTTGACTTTCAGCAGGGTGCGGAACAGCTGGCGCTCCTCGTCCGTCGCAAAGCCGTAGAGGATCTGCGCGTCCTCGCGCACCAGCAGGTGCGTGTGCAGGAACAGCTCGCTGCCGACGCCCGGCAAATCCAGGAACGTCGACATGGGCGTCTCGACTTCGTAGCCGACGCCGTTGCATTCGACAATGATGGAGGGCGCCTGCTTGGCGGCGAGGCGGCCACGCAATGAACCGATCATCGTATTCCCGCAAGCTTGCCGCTGTTGCCGAGTTGCACGCGCAGCCGGTGCTGGTGACCATGACACAGCGCGGCGGCCAGCGCATCCGCCGCGTCCGGCGCCGGCGTGCCGGTGAGTTTGAGCATGGATACGACCATGTGCTGTACCTGCTCCTTGGTCGCCGAACCGCTGCCGACGACCGCCTGTTTGATTTCACGCGGCGCGTATTCGACGACGTCCACGCCGTGCCCGAAAGTCGCGCAGAGGGCCGCGGCCCGGGCATGGCCGAGCTTCAGCGCGCTACCCGCGTTCTTGTGCATGAATACGCTCTCGATGGCGACGATGTCGGGCCGATATTCGCCCACGATTTCCGCCACCGCCTCGAATATCTGCCGCAGGCGATCGGGAAAGCTGCCGTCGGCGCTTTTGACCGTACCACTCGCCACATAGATCGGCGAATCGCCCTGGAAGTCGAGGACACCGAACCCGGTCAGGCGCGAACCTGGATCGATACCGAGTATGCGTCGCTTGTCCGTCAACACCGTCTTAAAGTTGCTCCAGTATGGCTTCGCTGATATCCGCGTTGCTGTAAACGTCCTGGACGTCGTCGAGATCCTCGAGCATGTCCAGGAGCCTGATCATCGACCCCGCCGCGTCGGCGTCGAGTTCCGCGCTGGTCGAAGCCCGCATCGTGACCTCCGCGGATTCCGGCTCGAAACCCGCAGCTTGCAGCGCATCGCGCACGGCCTCGAAATCCGCCGGCGCGGTCAGCACTTCGATCGAGCCTTCGTCGTCGACGACGATATCCTCGGCACCGGCCTCGATCGCCGCCTCCATGACGGCCTCCTCGCTGGTGCCAGCCGGAAACAGGATCTGGCCGACTTCGTTGAACAGGTAGTTCACCGACCCGTCGGCGCCCAGGTTACCGCCGAACTTCGTGAATGCATGGCGAACGTCCGCCACCGTCCGGTTACGGTTGTCCGTCAGGCAATCGACCATGACCGCCGTGCCGCCCGGCCCGTAACCCTCGTAGCGAATCTCGAGGTATTCCGCGCCCTCGACCTCACCCGAGCCTCGCTTGATCGCTCGCTCGATGTTGTCTTTCGGCATGCTCTGGGCTTTTGCCTTGTCGACCGCCAGCCGCAACCGCGGATTCGCGTCGATGTCGCTGCCGCCCATCTTGGCCGCAACCGTAATTTCCTTGATGAGCTTCGTAAAAAGCTTGCCGCGCTTTTTATCCTGCGCACCCTTACGGTGCTGGATATTCGCCCATTTACTATGTCCTGCCATGCTGTCCTGCTGAAAGCTTGCCCAAGGTAAAGCTTCGGCGCCCCGGGGGCCCGAAACTGCGCGTATGATAACGGGTATTTCAGCGACAGGCACTCCGGAGCATTTTTTGCAAATGTCCGCAGACAACGCGCCGCACAACGTGACCGAAACGACCGACCCCGACCCGCTGGCGGTCGTCGATGCATGGCTCGCATCGCTGCCGCACTCGGAGCGGCTCGCGGCCGCGGTGGACGAGGGTCGCCAGGTCGCCGCGATCGCAGAACCGCTGGGCCTGCCACCGCAACTGATGGCCGCGGTGCGCGTCTATCCCCTTTACCGTGACGGTTTTATCGACAAAAACGGTCTAGAAAACAATAAATTAGCGGGTCTTTCTCAATTCATTCTGGGATTGGGCCAGCTGGATCAGTTCGTGCTCCCGGAAAACTGGCGGCCTGGCGAAGTGCTTGCCGTGCAGCAGTCCGAAGCGCTGCGCAAGATGCTACTCGCGGTCGTCTCCGACGTCAGGCTCGTACTCGTGCGCATCGCCGTGCAGCTGTTTCGCCTCAGGAACGCGCGCAACGCAAGCCGCGAAGTCCAGCAGGCGCTCGCGCTCGAATCGCGCGAAATCTACGCCGCACTGGCCAACCGTCTCGGCGTCTGGCAGCTCAAATGGGAACTCGAGGACCTCGCGTTTCGCTACCTCGACCCCGAGGACTACGCCAGGATTGCGCAGACCCTGCAGGAGAAACGCGCCGAGCGCGTGGATTTCATCGACGACTTCAAGCGCCTGCTGAAGGAACAGCTCGACAAGGAAGGCATCCGGGCGACGATTTCCGGTCGGCCCAAGCACATCTACAGCATCTGGCGGAAGATGCAGAAGAAAGACCGGGGCATCGATGCGCTGTACGACATCCGCGCCGTCCGCATCCTCGTCGATTCGGTCAGCGACTGCTATGCGGCGCTCGGCATCGTGCATAACCTCTGGTCCTACATCCGCGGCGAATTCGACGACTACATTGCCAACCCGAAGGACAACGACTACCAGTCCCTGCACACCGCGGTCATCGGCCCCGAGGGCAAGACCATCGAGATCCAGATTCGCACGCACGACATGCATCGTCATGCCGAACTGGGCGTGGCGGCGCACTGGCGCTACAAGGAAGGCGGCGGCACGCCCGCGGCGTTCGACCAGAAGATCCGTTTCCTGCGGCAACTGCTCGAACCCACCGACACCGGTGGCGACCTCATCGACCAGGTCCGCGACGACTTTTTCGAGGATCGGGTCTATGCACTGAGTCCCAGGGGCGATGTCGTCGAGTTGCCTGCCAAGGCCACGCCGCTGGATTTCGCCTATCACGTCCATACGCTGGTCGGCCATCGCTGCCGCGGCGCCAAGGTCAACGGCCGCATCGTGCCCCTGACCTACCACATCAACAACGGCGACCAGATCGAGATCATCACCGGCAGCAAACCGCAGCCGAGCCGCGACTGGCTCAGCCCGAAAGCCGGCTATCTCGCAAGCGCGAGATCGCGGGCCAAGGTCCGCAACTGGTTTCGGCAGCAGGACCGCGACCACCACCAGCGACAGGGCCGGGAAATCCTCGATCGCGAGCAGGCCCGACTCGGCGCGAAGGACATCGCCACCGACAAGATCGCGGTGCAACTGAAGCACAGGGATACCGAGTCGCTGTGCGTCGCCCTCGGCGCCGGCGACCTGACTTCGGCGAGCATCGCCACCGCGGTCACGCAACTGCGGGGCGCGGAACTTCCCGAGAAGATTCACGGCAGGCGCACCACGCGTCGCCACGACAGCACCGCTGAAGCCGTGGCGGTCAGCGGCGTCGACGACCTCATGAGCCATTTCGCGCGCTGCTGCCGCCCGGTACCGCCGGAGCCGATCATCGGCTACATCACGGTGGGTCGCGGCGTGACGATCCATCGGCAGGATTGCGGCAATTTCCAGAGCCTGAACGAGCGCTACCCGGAACGGATCGTCGAAATCGACTGGGGCAAGTCCGAGGCCGGCACCTACCCCGTGGACCTGACCGTGTACTCCTTCGACCGCGCGGGACTGATTCGCGACATCACGGGCGTGCTGGCCGACGCCGGCGCCAACGTCATGGACCTGAAAAGCCACACGGACCGCAAGTCTTTGCAGGTCATCATGGACATCAGCATCGAGATCAGCGACCTGCCGACCCTGACCACGGCGATCGCCAAGATCGAGCAGATCCCGAGCGTCGTTTCGGTCCGGCGCCGCGCCTGACCGGGCCGGCTATTCGGCAGATTTGCGCTTCGCGATATCCGTGGCGAGCGCCATCATCGACGTCAGGTCGGCCAGGTTGGCCGGCACGACGAAGGTGTTGCCGGTCTTCGCCAGCCGTCCGAATTCGCCGATGTACTGCTCGGCGACACGCAGCTGCATGGCCTGCGCGCCGCCCTGCTCGATCACGGCGTTGGCGACCTGCCGCAGACCCTCGGCCGTCGCGGTCGCCACGGCGAGAATCGCCTGGGCCTCACCCTCGGCTTCGTTGATCTGCTGCTGTTTCGCGGCCTCGGATTCCTTGATGACGCGCTGCTTTTCGCCTTCCGCCTGGTTGATCTTGGCGTCGCGTTCGCCTTCCGAGGTCAGGATGACCGCGCGCTTCTCACGCTCCGCGCGCATCTGCTTTTCCATCGCGCCGAGGACGTCCCGTGGCGGGTTGATGTTCTTGATTTCGTAGCGCAGAACCTTCACGCCCCACGGATCGCTGGCCTTGTCCAGTTCCGCGACGACGTTCTGGTTGATGGTCCCGCGTTCCTCGAACGTGCGGTCGAGATCGATCTTGCCGATTTCCGAACGCAGCGTGGTCTGCGCGAGCTGCGAGATCGCGAATTCATAATTGCCGATACCGTAGGACGCGCGGCTCGGATCGAGCACCTGCATGTAGAGCACGCCGTCGACGCCGACCTGCACGTTGTCCTTGGTAATGCAGATCTGCTCCGCGATATCCGCAGCCTGTTCCTTGAGCGTGTGCCTGTAGGCGACGCGTTCGAGGAACGGGATCAGGATATGAAAACCGGCGTTCAGCGTTTTCGAATATTTTCCCAGCCGCTCGACAACGAAGGCATTCTGCTGCGGCACGATAATCGCCGTCTTGAGCAGAATGATGATGACGACAAAGACAAAACCCAGTGAAACAATCAACGATTCCATGACCAGCTCCTAGCTCCTATTCCGCCTCGACGTGCAGCGTCAGGCCGTCGACCTTGACGACTTTTGCCCGCGAGCCGCTCGCGATCGGCTGTGTGCCGACGTTGCGGGCCGTCCAGCGCGTCCCGCGAAATGCGATCCGCGCCTCGCCGCCGGGCGGCAGTTCCGTGTCCATCACGATGCTCTCACCTGAAATGGACTCCCGAAAGCCGACTGCCCCGTGGCGAATCTTTTCATAGAGGCTCTTGCGGAACGTGAAAAAAGAGATCAGCGAGAGAACGGCGAACGCGGTCCACTGCGCCCATTCGGGCGCCCCGATGCCGAACAGGCCGGCCAGTCCGACAATCGCCGCGGAGACGCCGAGAAAGACGAGGTAGAACTGTGCATCCACCGCGAACAGTTCCGCACCGAGTAATACCGCCCCAAGAATCAACCAGCTCCACCAGGTCATCGGCCACGCTCCTTGTTCAACTACGCACACTATAACTTGATTTCGGTTACTATCCAGTGCGTCCGAGACCAAAAATAACCCGGGGGGACGACATGGCCGAGATCGTAGGTTGGCTCAATAACATCATCTGGAGCAACGCCCTGATTTACCTGTGCCTGGGCGCAGGATTGTTTTTCTCGCTGCTGACCCGTTTCGTGCAGGTACGCCTGTTCAAGGAAATGATTCGGCTGCTGTTCTCCAGCAAGGAATCCGACCGCGGCATCTCGTCTTTCCAGGCGCTGGCCGTGTCCCTGTCGGGTCGTGTCGGCACCGGCAACATTGCCGGCGTCGCGGCGGCCATCGGCTTCGGCGGCCCCGGTGCCGTCTTCTGGATGTGGGTCGTGGCATTCCTCGGCGCATCGACGGCCTATGTCGAATCCGCACTGGGACAGATCTACAAGGAAGAGCACGACGGCGAATATCGCGGCGGTCCCGCGTTCTACATCGAAAAAGCCATGGGCCAGAAATGGTATGCGTGGATCTTTGCCATCGTCACGATCCTCGCCTGCGGCCTGCTGCTCCCCGGCGTACAGTCGAACAGCATCGGCAACGCCGCCCAGCTCGCCGTCGGCGGCGCCGGCACGATGGACTTCTTCGGTGACACGATCCCGATCACGAAGTTCGTCACGGCGGTAGTGGTCGTCAGCATCCTCGGCTTCATCATCTTCGGCGGCGTCAAGCGCATCGCGCACTTCACGCAGGTCGTCGTGCCGTTCATGGCCATCGGCTACATCGTCATGGCAATCGGCATCATCGGTTATCACATTGCCGACCTGCCCGGCATCGTCATGCTCATCCTGAAAGACGCCTTCACGCCAATGGCGGGCGTCGGCGCGGCCATCGGCTGGGGCGTGAAGCGCGGCGTCTATTCGAACGAAGCCGGCCAGGGCACGGGCCCGCACGCGGCCGCGGCCTCCGAAGTGCAGCATCCGGCGCAGCAGGGTCTCGTACAGGCATTTTCCGTGTATGTCGATACGCTGTTCGTGTGCTCGGCGACGGCCTTCATGATCCTGATTACGCAGCAATATTACGTGTCGGGCCTCGACGCGACGATCAGTGGCGGCGTGCTGGGTCCCGACGTCATCATCGCGAGCCCGGCGTTCACGCAGCTCGCGCTCGAGAGCGTGGTTGGCGGATCCGGCAAGATCTTCGTCGCCGTCGCGTTGTTCTTCTTCGCATTCACGACCCTGCTCGCCTATTACTACATCGCCGAAACCAACGTCGCCTATATCCGGCGCACGTTCCGCTTCCCGGGCGAGCTGACGATCCTGAAAATCGCACTGCTCGCTTCGGTCTTCTACGGCACGCTGCGCGAGGCCAACCTCGCATGGGCGCTGGGCGACATCGGCGTGGGCGTCATGGCCTGGCTCAACATCGTGGGCATCCTGATCCTGTTCCTGATGGGCAAGCCGGCACTCAAGGCGCTCAGCGATTACGAGGCGCAACGCAATGCGGGCGTCACGGAATACCGCTTCGATCCGAAGAAACTGGGAATCAAGGGCGCCGATTTCTGGGAGCGCTGATTGCATAGAAGCGTCGCGGCCGGCGCGGCCCGCCGGGGTCGCCGGTCTCCCGCGGCGCCAGTCAGCGGAGGCCGGTTCTGAAAATCAACAGGCTCAGCACCGCCAACCTGCGCGGCGATGTCTTCGGCGGTGTCACGGCCGCAATCATTGCGCTGCCGCTGGCACTCGCCTTCGGTGTGGCCTCGGGCATGGGGCCGATCGCCGGCCTCTACGGCGCCATTTGCGTCGGCCTGTTCGCGTCCCTGTTCGGCGGCACGCCGTCGCAGATCTCGGGCCCGACCGGGCCCATGACCATTGTCTCGGCGAGCATCTTCATGAACTTTGCCGATCGACCCGCGGTGGCATTCACGGTGGTGATCCTCGCCGGCGCTTTCCAGGTGCTGTTCGGCTACCTGCGCATCGGGCGCTACATCAACCTGATGCCCTATCCCGTGATCTCGGGCTTCATGACCGGCATCGGCTGCATCCTGATCATCATGCAGCTCGAGCCCCTCATCGGCCACGCGGCGCCGCCCAATGTACTCGCGACGCTGTCGATACTCCCCGAAGACCTCCGCTCGACCAACTGGCAGGCCATGGCCATCGGCCTGCTGTCGTTCGGCATCTGCGTCGCAGCGCCGAAGAAGATCGCCCGCATCGTGCCGTCCCCCCTGATCGCACTCTTGGTGTGCTCGTTCGCCGCCGCACTGTTCGCCGACATCCCGGTGCTCGGCAGCGTGCCGTCGGGGCTCCCCGAACTGCAGATGCCGACCGTCGATTTTGCCCTCGTGAACGTCATGCTGCTGAGCGCCCTCGTGCTCGCCGCGCTGGGCTCGATCGACACGCTCCTGACCTCGCTGGTCGCGGACAACATGAGCCGCAGCCTGCACGACTCGGACAAGGAACTCGTCGGCCAGGGAATCGGCAACATCGTGGCCGGGCTTGCCGGCGGCCTGCCGGGTGCCGGCGCGACCGTCCGCACGCTTGCCAACATCAAGGCCGGCGGCCGTACGCCGCTGTCCGGCGTGACACATGCCGGGCTGCTGTTCCTGATTGCGCTGGGGCTCGGGCCCGTTGTCGCATGGGTGCCGCATGCCGCCCTCGCAGGCATCCTGCTGAAAGTGGGCGTCGACGTGATCGACTGGCGTTTCATCCGGCGCTGGCACCGCGCACCGCGCGGCGACCTCGTATTGACGATCGTCGTGCTGCTGTTGACCGTCTTTGTCGACGTCATTACCGCCGTCGGCATCGGCGTGGTGCTGGCGAGCCTGATGTTCGTCAAGACGATGGCCGACCTGCAAATGCAGTCCATCACCGCGATCGTCGACGAGGCGCCGGAGCGATTTCTCGACGCCGCCGAAACCGCGGCATTCCGGGAGTGCGCCGGGCGTGCGGCGATCCTGCATATGTCGGGCGCAATGAGCTTCGGCGCCGCCAACGAAATGATGCGCCGGATTGCGGTCGTGAAACCGGTGGACGTGCTGGTCATCGACCTTACCGGCGTGCCGAGCATCGATGGCAGCGCGGCACTCGCGCTCGAGGAGCTCGTGCAGCGGGCCATCGACAACGGTCAGGAAGCGCTCGTCGCCGGCATGCAATTGCCCGTCGCCCGGATGCTGGGTCGGCTTGGCGCGCTCGACAAACTTCGGGAAACGACGCGCTTTACGAATCGGCTCGAGGCAATTCAGGACGCCGCGCGCATCGTGGCGGCGCGCGGCAAGGGCATGCCGGCCTGAGACACGGCGCGTGAAGACGCAGCTGCCGGGCCTCTGCCCGGCAGAGCTTACTTGTTCGGGAAGTTCAGCGCTTTCCGGTCGACTGCGAGTGCTGCTTCGTGCACGGCCTCGGCCAGGCTCGGATGCGCATGAATGGTTCGCTGGATATCCTCGGTGCTCGCCGAAAACTCGAGCGCGAGCACGGCTTCCGCGATCAGCTCGCCGGCCATCGGGCCGACGATATGCACGCCGAGCACCTCGTCGTCTTCGCTCGACGCGATGATCTTGACGAAGCCCGCCGTCTGCTCCATCGCCTTGGCGCGGCCGCTCGCCATGAACGGGAACGACCCGGTCTTGTAAGGACGGCCGCTCTCCTTCACCTGCTCTTCGGTCTTGCCTGTCCAGGCGATCTCCGGCGAGGTGTACAGCACCGACGGGATGACGTCGTAATTCATTTCGGCAATTTCGCCGGCGATCAGGTCTGCAACCATGACGCCTTCTTCCGAGCCCTTGTGCGCCAGCATCGGGCCACGCACACAGTCACCGATCGCATAGACGCCCTTGACCCGCGTCCTGCACTCGTCGTCGACGACGATGAAACCGCGCTCGTCGAGCTGGATACCGGCATCGGCCGCAAACAGGCCGTCTGTGACCGGCCGACGACCGACGGCGACGATCAGCTTGTCGACCTCGATGGTCTGCGCGCCATCCTTGTCGGCGTACTCGACCGTGACGCCCTTCTTGCCCTTGGTCGCCTTGGAAACCTTGGCGCCCAGCCGTATGTCGAGACCCTGTTTCCTGAATTCCTGCAGGCTGACCCTGGCGACCTCACGGTCCGCCATGAACAGGAAATCGTCCATGGCCTCGAGGATCGTGACTTCGGAACCCAGGCGGGACCAGACACTGCCGAGTTCGAGGCCGATGACGCCCGCACCGACGACACCGAGGCGCCCGGGCACGGCTTCGAGTTCGAGCGCGCCCCAGGAGTCGATGATGTGCTCGTCGTCAAACGGCGCAACCTTGAGTTCGATCGGCGCGGAACCCGAGGCAAGAATCACGTGTTTCGCGCTCAGGATTTCCTTGTCGCCTTTGACCGGCGTGAACTCGACCTGCTTGCCAGCCAGCAACTTGCCGTGGCCGACGAGTCCTTCGACCTTGGCGGCCTTGAAGAGGCCGGCGATGCCGCCGGTCAGCTGCCGGACAATGCCCGCGCGACGCTTCTGCATCGCCGCGATGTCCATCCTGACGCCGCCCGTCTCGATGCCGTGCTTCTTGAATTCGTGCTGCGCCCGGTGATAAAGCTCCGATGACTCGAGCAACGCCTTCGACGGAATGCAACCCGCGTTCAGGCAGGTGCCGCCGAACGCGTTCTTGCCATCCCTGTTTTTCCATTCGTCGATGCATGCCACGGTCATGCCGTGCTGTGCCGCGCGAATCGCCCCGATGTAGCCGGCCGGACCGGCGCCAATGACGACGACGTCGAATTCTCTGCTCATGATATGTCGTTCCTGTTTTCTGTCCGCGCTCAGACCTGCAGCAGCAGGCGGCCCGGGTCTTCAAGTTGTTCCTTGATCGAGACCAGGAATTGCACGGCCTCCTTGCCATCGATGATGCGGTGATCGTAGGTCACCGCGAGGTACATCATCGGCCGCGCCTTGATCTCGCCGTCGACGACCATCGGCCGTTGCTGGATGTTGTGCATGCCGAGAATCGCGCTTTGCGGCTGGTTCAGTATCGGCGTCGACATCATCGACCCGAAGATGCCGCCGTTGGTGATCGTAAACGTGCCGCCGGTCAGGTCTTCCATGCTGATCGTGCCGTTCTGCGCGCGCTGCGCCACGTCGTTGAGCGCCAGCTCGAATTCCGCAAAGCTCATCTGGTCCACGTCGCGAATCACGGGCACCATCAGGCCACGCTCGGTCGACACCGCGATGCCGAGATCGTAGTAGTTGTGATAGATGATGTCGGTGCCTTCGACCGACGCGTTGATCACGGGAAATTTCTTCAGCGCTTCGACGGCCGCCTTCGCGAAGAACGACATGAACCCGAGGCGTACGCCGTGCTTCTTTTCGAATGCATCGCGATAGCGGCTGCGCAGCGCCATGACCTCGGTCAGGTCGACCTCGTTGAAGGTCGTGAGCATGGCCGCCGTCTGTTGTGCCTGCACCAGCCGTTCGGCAATGCGCGCCCGCAGCCGCGTCATCGGGACGCGCTGCTCGTTGCGCGTGGCCACCATGACCGCGTCGCCGCCTGCCACGGGCGGCGTATCACCCGGCGTGACGTCGCTGCTTTCGTCGGATTTCAGAAAACTCATCACGTCGGACTTGGTGATGCGGCCATCCTTGCCGGAGCCCGGAACCATCGATGCGTCGAGGTCGTGTTCATCGAGCAGTCGCCGGACGGCGGGGCTCGTCTTCACCGGTCCCTTGCTGTCGGTCGCAACGGCCGCGGCGGGTGCCTCTGCGCTCTTCTTTTCGGTGACGGCCGGTGCCGCCTCGGCAACCGTCCCTTCCTCGAGAACCGCCAGCACATCGCCCGCGACGACGGTTGCGCCGTCCTCGACCAGAATCCTGACCAGCGTTCCGGCTGCCGGCGCCGGCACTTCGAGCACGACCTTGTCGGTTTCGAGGTCCACGAGGTTTTCGTCGCGCGCAACCGATTCGCCGGCTTTCTTGTGCCAGCCGACGAGCGTCGCGTCGCTGACCGACTCGGGCAGTTGCGGTACCTTGATCTCAATCGTCATTTCGTTTTCCGTTTGGTTTTTTCAGGCTTCTTCGCCTTGGTTGCCTCGGTCTTGATCCCGAGTGCGGCTTCGACGAGCGCCTGCTGCTGTTGCAGGTGTACCTTGAAAATGCCGGAGGCCGGCGCCGCCGCGCCGGGCCTGCCCGCGTAGTAGAGCTGCTGATGGTCCTTCAGCGGTTCCTGGAGCCGGTGCTTGATCTGGTACCACGCGCCCTGGTTGAGCGGTTCCTCCTGGCACCAGATGATCTCTTCGACATGCGCGTAGACGGCGATGATCCCGGCGTACTGCTCGACCGGGAACGGGTACAACTGTTCGATGCGGACGATCGCCGTGTTGTCGATGCCGTGGAGTTCGCGCGACTCGAGCAGGTCGAAGTACACCTTGCCGCTGCAGAACACGACGCGACGCGTCTTCTCCGGCGTGATCGCCTCGATTTCGGGAATGACGGGCTCGAACCGGCCGGTGGACAGGTCCGACAGCGGCGACACCGACATCTTGTGACGCAGGAGACTTTTCGGCGTCATGACGATGAGCGGCTTTCGGTAAGGGCGGACCTGCTGGCGCCTGAGCATGTGGAACATCTGCGCCGGCGTCGACGGGATGCAGACCTGCATGTTGTGCTCGGCACAGAGTTGCAGGAACCGCTCGAGGCGCGCGGAAGAATGCTCCGGTCCCTGGCCTTCGTAACCATGCGGCAGGAACATCGTCAAACCGCACAGGCGGCCCCACTTCGCCTCGCCCGAACTGATGAACTGGTCGATGACGACCTGGGCGCCGTTGGCGAAATCACCGAACTGCCCTTCCCAGATCACGAGCGTGCCCGGTGAGGTGCTGGCGTAGCCATACTCGAACCCGAGCACCGCTTCCTCGGACAGCAGCGAGTCGATCACCCGGAACGCGTTGCTGCGGTCCACGAGGTGGTCGAGCGGAATGTATTCGCGGTTGTTGACCTGGTTGTGCACCACGGCGTGGCGGTGGAAGAAGGTGCCACGGCCGCTGTCCTGCCCCACGAGGCGAACGTCGTGGCCTTCCACGAGCAGCGAGGCATAGGCCATGGTCTCAGCGAATCCCCAGTCCATGTCCATATCGCCGGCTGCCATCTTGCGGCGGTCTTCGAGTATGCGTTTGACTCGACCGTGCGGCTGAACGTCGGACGGGATCGTCGTGATCGCGTTGGCCAGTTCGCGGACGCTGTCGGCCGAAAGCGTCGTGTCGATCGGGTCATCCCATTCGGATTTCACGTAGGGCGACCAGTCAACCGTGTACTCGTTGCCGATCAGCCCGAGCGAGGACTTCGGCACCGGCTCGCCGCGGTCCAGGCGATCCCGGTAGTTGTCCTGCATTTCGCCGGCGCGGGTTGCAGCGATGATGCCGTTCTGCTCGAGGCGGTTGGCATACAGCTCCCGCGTCGTCTTGTGGCCACGAATCCGGCTGTACATGATCGGCTGCGTTGCGGCCGGCTCGTCGGCCTCGTTGTGACCATGCCGCCGATAACAAACCAGGTCGATCACGACATCTTTCTTGAATGTCTGCCGGTATTCGAGCGCCAGGCGCGTCACGAACATCACCATCTCGGGATCGTCGCCATTCACATGAAAAATCGGCGCCTCGATCATCTTGGCGATATCGCTGCAGTAGTCGGTCGAACGCGCGTCGGACGGCCGGCTCGTCGTGAAACCGATCTGGTTGTTGACGACGATGTGCACGGTACCGCCGGTGCGGAAACCGTTGGTCTGCGACAGCTGAAAGGTCTCCGAGACGACGCCCTGGCCGGCGAAGGCCGCGTCGCCGTGGATGAGCACCGGCAGAACTTCCTTGCGATCGAGATCGCCGCGGCGCTGCTGGCGCGCGCGCACGGAACCTTCCACTACCGGGTTGACGATTTCGAGATGCGAGGGATTGAACGCGAGGGCGATGTGCACATTGCCGCCCGGCGTCTTCATGTCCGCCGAGAATCCCTTGTGATACTTGACGTCACCGGAACCCTTGAGTTCGTCGAGGTCGTACTTGCCTTCGAATTCCTCGAACAGCAGCTCCGGCGACTTGCCGAGTATGTTCACGAGCACGTTGATGCGACCGCGATGCGCCATGCCGATCACGATTTCCCGGATGCCGGCGGACCCGCCCTGCTGGATGATGTCATCGAGCATCGGGATCAGGCTCTCGCCGCCTTCGAGCGAAAATCGCTTCTGGCCGACATAGCGCGTATGCAGGTAGCGCTCGATGCCCTCGGCCGCCGTCAGCTGCTCGAGTATCCAGACGCGCTCGTCGTCCGTCAGCGTATTCGATGCAGCGCCTTCCTCGAAACGCTTGCGCAGCCAGAGACGTTCGCGAGCGCGGGAAATATGCGCGAACTCGGCGCCCGCCTTGCCGCAATAGATGGCTTTCAGGAGCGCGATGATATCCCTGAGCTTCATGCGCTCGTCGCCGCGACCCGCGAGGCCGCCGGTGTGGAACTCGGTCTCCATGTCGGCGTCCGTCAGCCCGAGATAATCGAGCTTCAGCACGCCCGGCACGCGGCGTTCCATCATGCCGAGCGGGTCGATGTCCGCCACCTGGTGTCCGCGCAGGCTGTAAACCTGGATCAGGCGGGCAACGGCTGCCTGTTTCTCGCCGGAACTCGCTGCCGGCACCGTGGCGCGGCTGACAGCACGGCCGGCGCGGCGACCCGAGGCGGCTTCCTGCTGCAGCGCTTCGCGGATTGCCGAATGGACGACTTCGTTGTCGGAGCCGCCCAATTCTTCGAAATAGGCGCGCCATCCGGCGGGGACCGCCTCGGGATTATCGAGGTACTGCTCGTAGAGACGTTCCACGGCCGTCGCGTTGCCGCCGAACAGGGGCGTCGAGGCGATCTGTTCCTTGAGGGAATTGCTCATTTTTTCAATGGCTTACGTTGCCAAAAACCAGCGGTGACCGAGCCGTGGCAAGCACGGCTCAAAAAAGGGGCGCTAGTTTATCCCAAGGATCCCGCCGAGGGAATCTATTAGAAACAATGATTTGCAACTAGAGAAGGCGGAACAGGTTCACGAGCTCGTAGCAGACCAGGCAGGCGTAGAAACTGAAAAAAATCGTGAGGAACAGACCCGTCCTGAAGCGATTCATGAATCGCGACCTGGCCAGGAACACGAGGACGAAGATCCCGAAGGCCGTCATGGACAGCTTGGTGTACGTGAAGGCCGCGGCACCCTGCGTCATGACGGCGCTCATGACGGGATTTGCCTCGATCATGCCGTGTTCCAGCAGCAGCAGCGTCAGGAACGCATCCGTGCAGGACAACAGCATCGTGCCGACCGCGAGAAAGAACAGCCAGGGGTGGTGCCAGTCGAGAAATATGAGGTCGCCGTCCGCGCCGCGGCGACTGGCCCGCCGCCGTGACAACGCGAAGCCGAACAGCACGGTCCGCCAGTTGAACTCCCTTCTGTCCGTCAAGACTCTCTGGTTGGAGATCGCCGCACTGAGTTCCATCATCCTTATCCTTGCTCCGTCTGTTCTACTGCGTGTCCCCGTGCGTTACCTCCAGCAGGTAGGCAATCAAATCATCGCGGTCACTCTTCCTTGCTACCCCGGCAAACGTCATGCGGTTGCCGGGCAGAAACCGTCCGGGCTGCGCAAGCCACGCGTCGAGCGCCACCGGCGTCCAGATAAAATCGGCGTTGCGCATCACGGGCGAATACTCGTAACCGCTTTGCCAGCCGACCTTCGACCCGAACAGTCCGTGCAGCGCGGGCCCGATCATGTGCTGACCGCCCTGCTCGAGGGTATGGCATGCGCGGCAGAACTGCGCCTGCCTTGCGCCGTTATCGCGGTCGGCACCGGCATAAGGCGCCGCCGCCAGGTACTCCGCCGTCGTCAGCACCACCTGGTCGCCCAGTGTCGCCGCCGTCGGCACCGGCTTCGCCTGCGCGTCACCGGATTCCTCGGATTGCTGTCCGCAGGCGGCCAAGAGCAGCGCCGCTGCGGTTGCCGCCACCAGCCTGAAGCTCTTCCCCACGTCCAGAGTCCTCAATGCCAAAGCCAGCAGTCAATATAGAGCAAATTATGTACCAAAGCGTCATCATCCTGATTTCGCGGCGATTTTGCTCCCGACGTTTGCACAAGCAGCGTCGGTCTGTATAAGTTATCGACAGTCTACATCGCGACGGACCCGGATCGCTTCAGACGAACGATCAGTTCACGCATAATTAATATGGTCAGGCAATAAGCAGGAGCCACAATGAAGGGTTACACAGGCGTTTTGCCGAGCGGCGAAGCCGTACACTACGTGGATCGCAAGCGCTGGCTGTGGCTGCTATCGGTGGCCTACCCCCTGCAACCGTTCATCGCGATTACGCTGCATGCCAGATCCGGCAACGAACTGTTCTTCCTGTTGCCGTTTTTCGCGAATTTCGTGGTCG
Source organism: Woeseiaceae bacterium (assembly GCA_036525955.1). Classification (GTDB taxonomy): domain Bacteria; phylum Pseudomonadota; class Gammaproteobacteria; order Steroidobacterales; family Woeseiaceae; genus UBA1847. Next base: position 74,755 of record DATCZJ010000024.1, read on the forward strand.
CGCCACTCCTCGACTGGCTGATCGGCGAAGATCGCAACAACCCGCCCGAAGAAGTGGTCATGCAGCTCGATCAGGACCCTTATTATCGGCGCCTGACCTATGCCATCGTACCGCTGCATTTCGTTACTTTGCTCGGCACGACGATTTACGCCGTGACCCAGCCGCTGAGCTGGTGGGCATTCGTTTTGCTGGCTGCTTCGGCAGGCATGACGGCCGGCCTTGCCATCAACTCGGCGCACGAACTCGGCCACAAGAACACGAGGCTCGAGAAGTGGCTCGCCAGGCTGGCACTGGCCGTACCGGCCTACGGGCACTTCACGATCGAACACAACCGCGGGCACCACAGGGACGTTTCGACACCGGAGGATCCGGCCAGCGCGCGCATGGGTGAGAGCATCTACAAGTTCGCGCGTCGCGAAATCCCGGGCGCGTTCCTGCGCGCCTGGCAGGTCGAACGCGATCGTCTCTCCTCTCGGGGCAAGCCGGCCTGGCACTATTCGAACGGCATTCTGCAGTCCTACGCCGTCAGCGCGGCAATCGCGCTCGGCCTGTTCGTGCCACTGGGCTGGCAGGTATTGCCGTTTCTCCTGATTCATCACGCGCTGGGCTACTGGCAGCTCACCAGCGCGAACTACATCGAACACTACGGGTTGCTGCGGCAGAAAGCGGGCAACGGCCGCTACGAGCGCTGCGAACCCCATCACTCATGGAACAGCAATCACATCCTGTCGAATCTCGTGCTGTTCCACCTCGAACGGCATTCCGATCATCATACGCACCCGCTGCGGCGCTACCAGTCGCTGCGACATTTCGAGGACCTGCCGCAGTTGCCGAACGGCTACTTCGGCATGTACGTGCTGGCCTACCTGCCCTGGCTCTGGTTCCGCGTGATGGACCGGCGACTGATGTCGCTTCCCCATGTCGATGGCGACCTCGACCGGGTCAACATCGATCCGGATGCCAGGTCGTCGATCTTCCTGCGCTGGGGTCGGGACAAGATGTCTGCGCCGACGCTCACGCAACCTTACGCCGACTGAACGATGCGAATTTCTCGGTAATCGCCCCGAAAACAGCGGGCGCATCCGGCCCTGCATGCCACTAGCATCGCTCGGATGACCGTTGATGCGCCGGAGCGTCGCCACACGCTCGCTGTCATGCTCGCCACCGTGTGCGGCCTGTTCGTGCGTGCGTGGCTGGAATTGCGGCTGCGTGCGCAGGGGCACGACCCCGCGTTCGCCACCGAAATGTCCTGGCTGCTGGTGATGCCGCCGACGCTCGGCCTGCTGCTGTTTCCCGTGCTGCGAAAGGACCGCGGCTTCCTTGCCGCGCAGTTCCCGCGCGCGGGCCTCTGCTTGCGCGTCGTCGCCCGCGCCGTCGTTGCGGGACTCTGCCTGCGGCTCGCGTGGTGGAGCCAGGTCTTCGCCGGCGGGGCGCTCGGCTTCTACCGCGGTGACCGTCCGGTCATTCGCCATGTCCTGCAATTCACGGTCGATTGTCCCGCACCCGGTGCGCTCATGCTCGGCATCGTGGTCACGGCGACGCTGATCCCGGTCGTCGAGGAAGTCACGTTCCGGGGCTACCTGCTGACCGCGCTGCGCACGTTCGGAAGACCACTGGCCATCGTGGGCTCCGCCGCGTTGTTCGCGGTGTTTCACCCGCCGTCGGCGTACCTGTCGGCATTTCTCGTGGCGCTGGTCTTCGGCCTGCAGTACTGGCAGTCCGGGTCGCTGTGGCCTCCCGTGATCACGCACGCAACCGTCAACGGGCTGGTGCTGCTGGACTGGCGTTGCCTGCACGGGCAATGGCACTTGCCGGCGAACGCCATTCCGCTCTGGGATGTCGCCATCGGTGCCACGCTCCTGTTCTTCGCTGCAGCAGGCGGTGCCCTGGCCTGCGCCCTGCGGCCGGGTCACCGGGGCGATGGCTCGCCCCGGTGACGCCGCTCCTAGAACGCGTTCGCCACGCGCTCGATGATATGCGATGCCGCCTGCACCGCGCCTTCGTACAGTTCGATCACCTGCGTGCCGAACGATTTCGTATCCACGATCCCGCTGAAGTCGTTGACGCCCGTGTCCGGCGTGCAGGTTCCCGTGGCGCCGGATACCCGGGCCATTTCGCTCATAGTCAGTTCTCGCATCTCGATCTCCTTATCGATGATTGTTCAGCGCCTCCTGCGCTGCATCGACACTAGCGCGATCGAAGAAGCGGGGCTGCGGCCGAAACCCCTGTAAACAGGCACATTTGACATATCCCCGGCGATTGCCGTCGCTGTGAATTGCCGCACAGTCGTGACGCGGCCCTGCCGTTAACCTGAAAACCGGCATATCGTCCGGGTGGGCAAGTCATGAACAACTGGCAATGGAAAGCGGCGCTGGCCGCGGTAGCGATGCTGTCATTCGGCAACGCCAGCGCGGATTTCGGCGTCGGCATCAAGGCGGGCACGCTGGGAATCGGTCTCGAAGGACGCTGGCAGCCGCTGCCCTGGTTCGACCTGCGGGTCGGTGCCAACCGTTACGACTACAGCGACACGGGCGCGCAATCGGGCATCGACTACGATGCGACCCTGGCGCTCGACACCTATTACCTGACCGGCAGCTTCAAGTTCCCGTTGAGCCCGTTTCGCCTGACGGCCGGCGCCTTTTCGAATGGCAACGAGGTGCAACTGCAGAGCCAGGACACGGGCGGCGCCAATTTCAACATCGGCGGCGTCAGCTTTTCTTCGGCAGATGTCGGCGCGCTGCGCAGCATCACGTCTTTCGGCGGCACGGCGCCCTACCTCGGCGTCGGCTTCGACTTCGAGCTTTTCGGCAAGGCCGGGCTCAACCTCGATTTCGGCGTACTCTGGCAGGGCGAACCGTCCGTCTCTCTCGAAGCGACGGGTCTGGCCAACGCACCGCCGCTCGTTCAGGCAGAACTCGCGCTGGCACTCGAAGCCGAGCGTCTGGAACTCGAAGACGAGATGAGCGACTACAAGGCCTGGCCGGTCGTGTCGCTGGGATTCGTCTATAACTTCTGAGGGTCGGCGGTTCAGCCCAGGCGGTCCAGCCAGCCCCACAGCGCGATGCCTGCGCGCAGGTACTTCAGCCGCTGCGAGGGCAACGGGAACCGGCCGCCGATGCCGCGCACGACCGGCGTCAGGGCCGGCTCGTCACCACTGCCTATCCAGTCCGCCAGTTGCTTGCCGGTCCAGGTCGCGTTGTTGACGCCGTTGCCGTGGTAGCCGTAACCGTAGTAGACGCTGCCGTCACCCTCCAGTCGGCCGATCGACGGGCGCAATGACCGCGTAAAGCAGATCAGTCCGTGCCAGCGGTACTCGACATCGACGTCACGCCACGCGGGCCACATGCGCCACATCGCGCGCTCGATCGTGCCGTAGGTGCGGCGCTCGCCGTCGGCGTCGCCACGACTGTCACCGCGGCCGCCGATCATCACGCGCCTGTCCGGCAGCACCCGATAATAATTCAGCAGCCTGCGAGAATTGATCGCGGGATCGTCCGTGATCCAGCGGTGCGCATCGAGTTCGGCCTGAGAAAGCGGCCGCGTCACGATGATCGCGCTGACGACCGGCAGGATACGCGCCGCGAATTCGGGCCTCAGGTGCTCGGGCATGAAGGCATTCGTCGCAAACACGACCCGCCTTGCGCTGAGTGAACCGCCGGCCGTCACGAGGCGGTGGCGTCCGTCGCCGCGCTTATGCCATTCCAGCACTTCGCTGTTTGCGTGCAGGACAGCGCCGTGGCGCTCCGCCGCGGCCGCCAGGCCGCGGCAGAACTTCAGGGGGTGCATGCCGAAAGCCGGGCCCGAGCGCAGTGCACCATGCTGCTCCGGCGAATCATAAAAGCGCTCGCGAAACGCGGCGGGTTCGATCAGCTCGGCTTCGAGCCCCAGCAGGCGCGTGATCACGTCGACATCTTGGCGCATGCCGTCGAAGGCTTTCTTCGAGTGCGCCACCTCGAGCTCGGCGTCCCCCTGCAGGTCGATCTCCAGGTGTTCTTCCTTCGCGATGTCGCGAACGAGCCGCACCGCATCCGCCTGGGCCTGGTAGTACCCTCTCGTGACCTCCGCACCGAACTTGCGCAGGAGGCCGCCGCGATGCAGCGCCGTCCCGCCCATGCAGCAAAAGCCGCCGTTGCGGCCCGACGCGCCCCAGCCGATATGACCGGCTTCGAGTACGCGCACGTCGGCGCCATAGCGTTTTGCGAGCCACCACGCCGCCGTGAGGCCCGTGTAACCACCACCGATGATCGCAATATCGCAGGACTCCTCGGTCTGCAGCGACGCCGCGCGCATCGCCACGTCACCGACCGTGGCTTCCCAGTAACTCGGCTGCGGCGTGTCGAAGCGGTACAGGTTGTCGTCGTAAAGGCGTTGCATGGCTCAATTCCCTTCAGTGCCACTGGCAGCGCGCAACATCGCGTCGATGCTGCGGTCAACATCGGCCGTGGCGGTCGACCAGTTGATGACGCTGATGCGCATCGCCGTGCGGCCCTGCCAGACCGTCGCACCGCACCAGCATGTGCCGTCCGCCTGGACGCGGCGAATCACCTCGCGCGTCACTTCCTCGTCGCCGAAACTCACGAGCACCTGGTTCAATACCACGTCGTTCAGGACCTCGTGCCCCGCCGCGCGAAGCCCGTCGGCGAATCGTTGCGCGTGTGTGCAGCATCGTTCGACGAGCTCTGCGACACCGCCACGACCAAGCGACTTCAATGCCGCCCAGACGTCGACGCCGCGCGCGCGCCGGGACAATTCCGGTGTGAAGTCGGCAGGATTTCGCTGCGTCGAGGCCGTTGGCAGATAGTCCGCCGTAATCGCCATCGCGCGCTTGAGCGCCTCTGAGTCGCGCACGAATGCCAGTCCGGAATCGTACGGCACGTTCAGCCACTTGTGGGCATCGGTGGCCCAGGAGTCGGCCCTCGCGACGCCCCTGGCCAGATGCGCGAGTTGCGGAGAGGCTGCCGCCCAGAGTCCGAAAGCCCCGTCGACATGGACCCAGGCGCCATGCGGCTTCGCCCGGTCGCAAATCTCGTCGATCGGATCGAATGCGCCTGTGTTGATGTTGCCGGCCTGGGTGCAGATGATCGTCGGACCGACGATATCCGGCAGCTGCGTGACGTCCAGTCGTCCCTGGCCATCGACCGGGACCCGCACGACGCGATTGCGTCCGAATCCGAGCAGGCCGAGCGCCTTGGTCAGCGTCGGGTGCGCTTCGGCGCCGACGACGACGGTGACGGGCGGCGCAGCAATCAGACCATCGGCCTCGACGTTCCAGCCGATATCGGCGTACACCCGGTTCCTCGCAGCCGCCAGCGCCGTGAAATTTGCCACGGTCGCGCCGGAGACGAACGCGTAACCCGATTCCGGCGGCAAGCCGAACAGGTCGATCAGCCATTCTGCCGAGACCCTCTCGAGCATCGCCGCTGCCGGCGTCACGGCGTGCATCGCGACATTCTGGTCCCAGGCCGTGGTGAGCCAGTTGCTGGCAACCGTGACTGGCAGCGCGCCGCCGATGACGAATCCGAAGAAGCGCGGGCTCGTCGTCGCCATGGTCGCCGGCGACCCGAGCGTGTCGAGCATCGCGAGCACGTCCGCTGGCTGATCGCCCTGCTCCGATAACGGCTCCCTGAAGCGCTCCAGGGCGGCAACGGCATCGGCCGCGGGCGCGACCGATCGCTCGCGGCTTGCGAGCAGGTACCGGATGCCCCGGCGCGCAGCGTCCTCGAGAAGTGCCATGTCGTCTTTCTTGTTCATTGCGTGACTACCTCACTCGGCGACAAACGCCTGCCGCTGGCGCAACAGTGGATCCTTGCGCGCCGCCATAATTGCCGCGCACACGAGCAACAGCAGCGGCACCGGGATCCACATCAAGGCATTCCAGCCGAAGAAATGCATGACGGTGCCTGCCAAAAGCGACGTCGTTGCGGAGGTACCGAAAACGAGGAACTCGTTGACGCCCTGCGCGCGAAACCGCTCGGACAGCGAGTAGGTGTACGTGAGCAGCGTCGTGCCGCCGACATACAGGAAATTCCAGCCGACGCCCAGCAACACGAGCGCCCACCAGTAATGCAGGTAGGCATGACCCTGCAGCCCGATGAATGAGGTCGCGATGAGCCCGAGCGCCCCGACGAACATCAGCCGAAGTATGCCGAATCGTTCTATCAGGAATCCCGCGAACAGCGAAGGCACGTACATGCCCAGCACGTGCGCCCGGATGACCGCCGCGGTCTGCTCGATCGAGAAACCGTCGTTGATGTGCATCGCGAGCGGCGTCGCCGTCATCACCAGCGTCATGATGCCGTAGCCTACGGTTCCGCCGAGCACGGCAACGACAAACAGGGGTTGCCTCGCGATTTCGCCCAGCCCGCGCACGATCTCTGCCTGCTCGTGCTCGTCTCTCGGTTGCGGCTCTAACATGAACAGCAACAACCCGGCCTGCAGGACGAACAGGAGCCCGACGACGGCCATCGTGCCGGCATACGGAATGCCGGCAAGCAAGTCCCTGCCGGCGGTCACGATCTCGGGGCCGACAAATGCGCCGCCGATGGCGCCGAGCAATACGTACGACACCGCGCGCGGCACATACCGTGGCGCGACGCTTTCCGCCGCCGCGTAGCGGTATTGCTGCGTAAATGCGGCATTGATTCCGAACAGCATCGCGGCGGCCAGGAACAGCGCAAAACTTTGCGCCCACAACGCAGCGATCGCCACCAGCATCGCGAAAGCCGCACTCAGGGACGCCGCCATGAAACCGCGCCGGCGCCCTATTCTCTGCATCAGCATCGTCGCCGGAATCGTGGTCATGGCGACCGCGACAATCATCATCGACTGCGGCAGGGTCGCGAACGCCTTGTTCGACGCGAGGCCGACGCCTATGACACCCGCCAGCGTCACCATGACGATCATGCCGGTCGCCGAGATCAGCTGGCAGGTCACGAGTAAGGCGAGGTTTCGCGCTTGCATTGGCCGTTGTTATCCGGAATATGGAGCCCGCATTCTCACACAATCGTTGCCATGGACGAACTCGAAATCACACCGCAGGTCCGTATCCCGATGTCGGAAATCGAGCTGACCGCGATCCGTTCGCAGGGCGCGGGCGGGCAAAACGTCAACAAGGTCGCTTCCGCCATTCACCTTCGCTTCGACGTCGCCGGCAGCCCGTCCCTGCCGACTCACGCCAAGGAAGCGTTGCGGCGCAGCGGCGACAGGCGCCTGAGCGCCGACGGTGTGCTCGTGATCAAGTCGCAGCGTCATCGCAGCCAGGATCGCAACCGGCAGGACGCGTTGCTGCGGCTCACGGCTATCCTCCAGCGTGCGCTCGAGAAGAAAAAGCCGCGCATCCCGACGCGGCCCGGCAAAGCCGCGAAAGAGAAGCGTCTGGTCGAAAAAGGCCGACGGTCTGCGGTGAAGAAACAGCGCGGCCCGGTCAGGGAAGACTGACGCGCCTAGCAGTCGACGACGTCGCCGTTCCAGCGGCAGCCGGAGGCATCCCAGTACGCGACGATGCCGAGCCGTTCCAGCAGCGACATGAAACCAGGATGGCCACGCAACGCTTGCATGTCCGGGATGAACAGCAGGTCCATTTCGAAGACCTCCCCCGGCAGCATCAGCAATTCCGCAACGCCCATCGCGCCATCCAGGTCACCCATCATCGTGCGCGCCGCGACCGACAGCGCCGGCGCCAGGATGCCTTCGGCATCCGCGGCATCCAGCGCCGCAACTGCAGCAGCGCGATGCACTTCACTGGGGTCGCCGAGTGCCGCGAACACGGTGTCGATCCACGCTCTCGCCGCGCCTGTCCCACCGACGCTCGCCTCGATGACCTCTTTTGCCTGCGCCAGGTCGCCGATGCGCGCGAGGAACAGGGCGTAGGGCAAGAGGTGCGTGGGGCCGTCCGCGCCCAGTTCGTTGGCCCTGCGGAAATAGGCCATCGCCCTGTCCGTTTCGCCAAGCCATGAATAGGCCACGGCGATGCGGTTGTTGATGACCGCGTTGTCCGGATCGATCTTGCCGGCTCGCAGCACCATCTGCAGCGAATCCTCGAGGCGACCGACGCTCGCCAGCATCCTGGAATACCAGTTGAATGCATTCGAATCGACGACGTTGGCTTCGACGGCGCGCCGGTGCGCGGCCTCCGACTCGAGCCAGCGCTTCTGCTGGTGATAGACGAAGCCGTAGATTGCGCCGGCCGGCGCCTCGATGCTGGCATCCTGCTCGACGCCACGTTCGATGGTTTCGATTGCGAGCCGATGCGAGCCTTCGATGTCGGCATTACGATAATCAGGCAGCAACGCATACGCCGTCGCCAGGGCCAGGTAGGCGGGCCCGAAGCCGTCATCGAGACGAATCGACTCTTTGAAAAGGTCGATTGCCGATTCGAGGTTTTGCTCCGCGCCGCGATGCTCGAGCGCATACATGCCGCGCATGTAGCTGTCATAGGCTTCCGAGTCCGGTGCCGCCTTTCGCTTCAGCAGTTCAGGCGCGCTGGCCCCGGCAAGCTTGCCGCGCACCGCCTCCGCGAAGCGCTCCTGTAACGCGAAGAAGTGCCGCAGATTGCCGTCGATCTCGCCCGCGGCGACCATCACGTTATCCGCGCCACGCGCGATCTCATAGGTGACCTTGAGCTGATCGCCCTGCATGTGCAACGCGGAGAACAACACGTTGCTCACGCCGAGCGCTGCAGCCACCTCGGCCGGCTCGCCTTCGTATCGGACACGCGCATTCTTGATCGTAAAACCCGGCAATTCCGAGAGGCGGTGCGCCAGCGTGTTCTTGATGCCGTCGACGAGATAGGCATTGGCCGGATCACCGCTGAGGTTTTCGATCGGCAGGATCGCCAGCGAATTGGCGTCGTCCGTAACCGGGGGCCAGAATACGGTCAGCAGAAACCCGATCGTCATGACCGCCGCGACGACCTTCCAGCGCAGCAGGCTCGGGCCGGGCGGCGCTGCCGGTCCGTTCGATTCCTCTGCAACAAGCGGCGTCTCCTGGTCGGCCGGCGTGTGCAGCCGCACGCTGCGCATCAGCCGATAGCCGCGGCGCGGCAGGGTCTCGATGTAGGAAAACGGTTTGACGTCGCCGAAATGGCCGCGCAACAGGGCGATGCAGCGCTGAATGGGTTCGTCGCTGAAGGCCTTGCCGTCCCAGACTTCCTCGATCAGCTCATCCTTGGTGACCAGGTTGCCTTCCCGCTTGGCAAGCGCGATGAGGACCTCGAAAACCTTCGGCTCGGGGCGAACTTCGTCGCCGCCGCAGCGCAGCACGCCCCGCAGCGGCAGGACCTCCCAGTCCCCGATGTCGAACCCCTGGTCGAGTTCCTCTCTTGTCGGCATCCAATGCTCCCCGGATCGATGCAACGGCACCGCTGCCGGTGCCTGTTGCGCACCCGACTGTAGCGAGAAACTGGCACTTGAACAGCATTTGTTACATTGGTACCTTGGTACCGTTTTTATGGCGACTCAGGGAACCGTTGATGGCTGCCAAGACCGTGCAGCGCACCCAGACCGGCGTGCGCATCGAATCCTCGTTGCTCAAGGTACTCAAGGGTCTTGCCGAGTACACCGAACTGACGCTGGGCGACCTGCTCGAGGGCATCGTGCTGCATGCTTTCGAGGGCAAGGCGCCGTTTTCCCAGGAGACCCGCAAGGTCATCGATCAGCTGAAAACGGTCTACGGCTGTGAATTGACGGCCCGCGACAGCCACCGGCTGGTGGAAAAGGACGCTTGATGGAAAGCGCAGCCCGGCGGCCGGTATGGCTGCCGGGCTGCTGGCATTCCTAGAACAGGCCTTCGATCTGGCCCGCCTCGTTGAGACGGATGCTGTTCGCTGCCGGGACGCGCGGCAGCCCCGGCATGGTCATGATCTCACCGCACACCACCACCACGAATTCCGCGCCGGCCGCCAGCCGAATCTCGCGTATCGGCACGACATGGCCGGACGGTGCGCCGAGCAGATTGGGGTCGGTCGAGAAACTGTACTGTGTCTTCGCCATGCAGATGGGGTATTTGCCGAAGCCCTCTGCCTCGAATTTGGCGAACTCGGCGCGAACCTTCTTGTCGGCGATGACCTCTTCCGCACCGTAAATCTCGCGCGCGATCATCTGCGTCTTGTCCCAGAGGCTCAGGTCATCGTCATACAGCGTGCGGAATTGCGCCGCGCCGCTGCTGCAGAGCGCCACGACTTCCTCGGCGAGGTCAGTGGCGCCTGCGCCGCCGTCGGCCCAGTGCGTACAGCCGATCGCCTTGACGCCGAACCGTGCGCAGAAATCCTCGACAACGGCGACTTCGGCGTCGGTATCCGCCGTGAAACGATTGATTGCAACCACGACGGGAACGCCGAACTTGGCCAGGTTGCGCATGTGCCGGTCGAGGTTTTTGCAGCCCCTGGCGAGCGCCTCGACATCTTCTTTGCCGAGGTTCTCCTTCGCGACGCCGCCCTGCATCTTGAGCGCCTTGATCGTCGCGACCAGCACGGCGGCATCCGGCCGCAGGCCGGCTTTGCGGCACTTGATGTCGAAGAACTTCTCGGCGCCGAGATCTGCGCCGAAGCCCGCTTCGGTCACGACATAATCGGCCAGCTTGAGGCCGGCCCGCGTCGCGACCACGGAATTGCAGCCGTGCGCGATGTTCGCGAACGGCCCGCCATGCATCAGCGCCGGGTTGTTTTCCATCGTCTGCACGAGATTCGGCTGCAGCGCGTCGCGCAACAACACGGTCATTGCGCCGTGCGCGTTCAGCTGCCTGACGGTCACGGGCTCGTTCTTGCGCGTGTACCCGAGGACGATGTTACCGAGCCGCGTCTCGAGATCCGCGAGGTCCGTCGCGAGGCAGAAGATCGCCATGACCTCCGACGCAACGGTGATGTCGAAACCCGCCTCGCGCACGACGCCGTTGTGGTAGCCGCCGAGACCCGAGGTCACCGTGCGCAACGCCCGGTCGTTCATATCCACGACACGACGCCAGGTAACACGCCGGGGATCGATGTTCAGTTCGTTCTCCCAGTGCATGTGGTTGTCGATCAGGGCTGCGAGCAGGTTGTTTGCCGCGCCGATTGCATGGAAGTCGCCGGTGAAATGCAGGTTGATGTCCGCCATCGGGACCACCTGCGCGTAACCGCCGCCGGCAGCACCGCCCTTCATGCCGAAACAGGGGCCGAGGCTCGGCTCGCGCAGGCAGATGAGCGCCTGCTTGCCGATCCGGTTCAGGGCGTCGCCGAGCCCCACCGTCGTGGTCGTCTTACCCTCGCCGGCCGGCGTGGGCGACACCGCGGTCACGAGAATGAGCCTGCCGTCTTTCTTCTTGCCGTTTTCCGCCAGGTAACGCGCGCTGATCTTGGCCTTGTCATGACCGTAGGGAATGAGTGCGTCGGACGGTATGCCGAGCTTTGCGCCGATGTCCTGGATCGGCAATACTTTCGCCGCGGATGCGATTTCAATATCGGATTTGACAGCCACGTTGCGTCCTTTGTGTATTCAGCTGTAGTGGCTGCGGATTCTATAGCAATCAACGCATCATGGGGCCGCGTCCACCCTGTGGATCTTACCTGGGACGAAATCGACGACATAGAGCTCGCCGTCGTTGTCTGCGGCGAAGGTCACGATCGACAGCGCCGATGCAAGCATTTCCTCCGCTGCGACGAGACCACTGCTGTCCGCCGGAATGGCAAGAATGCGGCCCGAAACAAAGTCGCCGAACAGGTACCAGCCGACGAGGTCAGGAATGGCCGTGCCGCGATACACATAGCCGCCGGTGACCGAGGCACCGACTTCGCGACCATACTCCGTCACGGGATCGATCAGCCCGGCGGTCGCGCAGCCGCTCGGCGGATCGAAGCAGTGGGCACCTTCGCGATCGTTCCACCCGTAGTTGCCGCCGGCTTCGACGCGGTCGATCTCCTCCCAGGCATTCTGGCCGACGTCCCCGACCCACAGCGCACCGCTGCCTGCATCAAGACTGAACCGCCATGGATTCCTGAATCCCCAGGCAAAGATCTCCGGACAGGCGGCCGCGCCGACGCCCTGCGTGCAGGCCGCATTGCCGGCGAAGGGGTTCCCCGCGGGAATCGCGTAGGGCGTGCCGCCGTCGATGTCGATCCGCACGATCGTGCCATGCAGGTTGCTCGTGTCCTGACCGTTCTCGTTCGGGTCGCCCCCACCACCCCCGTCGCCGAAGCCGACATAGAGCAGCCCGCCGGGCCCGAAAGCGAGGTTGCCGCCGTTGTGATTGCTGGCCGGCTGGGGCAGCGTCAGGATGACGTCCTCGACGGCCGGCTCGAGCGTCAGGCCGTTGTCGGTCGAATAGAACCGCGATACATAGGACGTGAACGGATTGCCGCGCGTGTAGGACACGAAGACCTCCGGCGTCAGCGGAAAGTCCGGATGGAACGCGAAGCCCAGCAGGCCGCCCTCGCCGGACGCACTGACGCGCCCGCTGATGTCGAGAAACACGCTGGCAGAGGTCGCGTTCGGGTCGTTCGCGAACACGCGGATCACGCCGCTCTTTTCAGCCACGAACCAGCGCGACCTATCGCCGGGCGCCTGCCTGAGCGTCGTCGGCTGCGAAAACGAGAGCCCTGTGAAGACGGCCGTTGTCGTGATTGCCGGCGGGGCATCGACCGGCGGCGGCATCGGCGGCCCGACCACCGGGCCGTCGCCACCGCCACTGCCACCACAGGCCGCAGCCAGCAGCGCCACGGCGCACGCCAAGACAGGTCCGAAATATCGACACATGTCGCTGTCTCCATGTTGGGTAGCCTTCGAGCCTAAAGCGTGGCCGCCCGGGTGTCACGATGTCGCCTTTTGCCGACCAGGCCCGTGAATGCCAACCGCGTCACGAACCCGTCGATGGAATCGACATATACTCCAGACATGTCGATGAAATGAAAAAAAATCGACACAACAACGCAACAGGTCGATCGCATCGACATGTCCGCCAAACATGTCGAAGAAATTTCAAAATATCGACATATTCTGTGAACCCGTCGATGGAATCGACATAGACTCCAGATATGTCGATAAAATGGAGAAAAATCGACACAACGGCGCAACAGGTCGATGGTATCGACATGTCGGCCAAATTTGTCGATAAAAAGTCAAAATATCGACATATTCTGTGAACCCGTCGATGGAATCGACACGTCAAGCCCCTCGGGAGTTATGTCAAGTGCCAGAATTCAAGCCAGATTCACCCTACAACGATCTGCCACCGCTCCCGCCGCCGGCGGATGTCATCGAGTCCAAGGCCATCCTGAAGCGCTGCATCGAGGCGCGGGTCGCGCTCGCGGAACTCAAGCAGGCGGCCGAGCTGATTCCGAACTCGGCGGTCCTGGTCAATGCCCTGCCCCTGCTGGAAGCCCGTGCCAGCTCTGAAATCGAAAACATCGTGACCACGACCGACAAGCTGTTCGAGTTCGCAGACATCGCCGAGGACAGGGCCGACGCCGCGACGAAGGAGGCCCTGCGCTACCGCACCGCGCTCTACGAGGGCACGAAGATGGTGCAGCGGCGCATGCTGTCGACCGACATGGCGATACAAATATGCAGTACTATCAAAGGGATAGAGCTTGATATTCGAGCAGAATCTGGAACAACGCTCAAGCGTCGCACGACAGGCGAAGTCATCTACACGCCGCCGGTGGGTCAGAAACTGCTGATCCGAATGCTCGACAACTGGGCCGAGTTCATGCGCCGGCACAGTGAGTTCGACCCGCTGGTCCGGCTGGCGGTGCAGCATTACCAGTTCGAGGCGATCCATCCCTTCGCCGACGGCAACGGCCGCACCGGCCGGATCCTGAACATCCTGTTCCTCGTCGAACACGGCCTGCTCGACTCCCCGATCCTCTACCTGTCGCGCTATATCATTCAGAACAAGGCGGATTACTACCGGCTGCTGATGGATGTCACGCGCAACCAGGCCTGGGAACCCTGGATCATGTACATTCTCAACGCGGTCGAGCAGACCTGCACCTGGACCACGGACAAGATCAAGGCAATCCGTGAACTCATGGAACACACGGGGGAATTCGTCCAGAAGTCACTGCCGAAGGTGTACAGCTGGGAACTCGTGGAGCTCCTGTTCCGGCAACCCTATTGCCGCATCGGCAACCTCGTGGACAGCCGCATCGCGAAACGGCAGACCGCCTCGGTTTACCTCAAGCAGCTCTGTGACATCGGCGTGTTGAAAGAGGTGAAATCCGGTCGCGAGACGCTGTTCGTACACCCCAAGTACATCGAGCTCCTGACGGGCGAGGAAAACATCTGGGTGTATTACGAGGGCGTCGAAACCGACGAAGTCGACACGGCACAACAGGACGACTGAGCCGAAAAAAGATCGGTAATCCTTTGCCAAGCGTCGTCGCGGGGCCATAGAATCGGCCGGTCCGATGCAGGAGCCAGTCTTGACACCCAACAGCGCCCGGCTTTTCCAGCTGTTCAAATACTCCGTCTACGCGTTTCTCGCTTTCAACGTGTACCTTTTCTGGCGCGAGGAGTTTCCCGCCGCCTCGCTCCAGTTTGGCGACAGCATTGCGCTGTCGGACCTCATCGAGGCCTATGTCGCGACCATCGACACCGCGGCGTGGGTCGTCCTGCTGCTGATGTTCGAACTCGAGACCTATGTGCTCGACGATCGCCACTTCACGCCACGGGTCGTCTGGAGCCTGCACGGGCTCAGGGCGCTCTGCTACACCTTCATCCTCTACTCCGTCTACGGCTATATCGCGAACCTGATGTTCGTGACCGACGTCCAGATCCTGTCCGGCATCGCGGAAATCTGCAGCCTGTTGCCCGGCAGCTGGTCCTGGGCCGTGACGCTGGACCAGTATGAGGCGATCACCGCGTCCAATTGCGCGGGCCTGTCCGATGCCGGCACCTATTACAGCTTCAACGGCATGTCCGCCATCGTTGATGCCGCCGGGCTCGGCGAAATTCAGCGGCTCGCCTGGGCCGACGTCATCAACGGCATCACCTGGGTGCTGGTGGTCGTCGTGCTCGAGATCGACGTGCGGCTGCAGGAGCACGGCCTGCTGCGCGGTGCCGCACTGCGCACCAGCCAGGCGTCCAAGTTCGTCCTTTATTCGATCCTGCTGCTCGCGGCCATCTACTGGACCTTCGAGGGCGGTTTCGTGGACTCCTGGGACGCGTGGCTGTGGCTCGTCGCCTTCGTGTTCATCGAACTGAACGTCTTCGAGTGGCGCCACGAGGAGCAGGGGCCCGCCACGGCACCACGGGGCGCCGTCATCAGCGAATAGTCAGAAAACGATCACGGCCCGGTCAGGCCCGCAGCGGCCGGCCCTGCCACGATACAGCCTCCAAACCAGCACCGGAGACTGCATCATGGAACTCGACGACCGGAACACGATTTTCGATCCCGACCGGATTCTGCTCGGACTGGGCTACGCCTGCGCACTGTTCGTCATCATCGGCTGGCTTGCCACGCTGCCCGCCTGAACGGCAGGCACCCGGCTCAGGCGATCCCGAGGATCTTGTGGGTCTGTAACGACAAGCGCCACCGCGGGTTCGCCAGGCAGTAGTCGATCGCGGCCCGCGTGTTACTTGCCGACGCAGGGCTGTCCATGGGCTGCAGGAAAAAATGCTCGAAATCCATCGACTCGAAGCGCTCCGGTTGCGCCTCCGGTTCCGGCTGCGGGTAGACGAGCTTGAGCTCATTGCCACTGGTCTGCGCCAGCGCCGCGCGTCCTTTCGGGCTGACGCACAGCCAGTCGATGCCCGCCGGTGCCTCGATCGTGCCATTGGTCTCGACACCTATTTCAAAGCCTTCGCCGTGCAGCGCATCGATCGCGGCGGCATCGAGTTGCAGCAGCGGTTCGCCACCCGTGCACACGACGTAGGGCCCGGCACCGCCGGCAAGCTCCGGCCACGCCTGCCTGGCTGCCCGGGCCAGCGCCAGGGCATCCGGAAATTTCCCGCCGCCGGGCCCATCGGTGCCGACGAATTCGGTATCGCAAAAATTGCACACGGCATCGGCGCGATGCGCCTCGCGGCCGGACCAGAGATTACACCCCGCAAATCGCAGGAATACCGCGGGGCGACCCGTCTGCGCGCCCTCGCCCTGCAGCGTGTAGTAAATTTCCCGAACCGAGTAGGTCATCGCGCGGCCAGCAGCGGATCGTCGATTCCGGCCTCGGCAAAGCCCCGCGCCCGCAACTCGCAGGCCGGGCAGCGCCCGCAAGGCGGTCGAAGCCCGTTGTAACAGGTATGGGTATACGCCATAGCCGGCAGGGCGCCGAGCTCGCGCGCTAGCAGGACCGTTTCCTTTTTCGACAGGTGCATGAGCGGCGTGTGAATCTCCACCTCGCTTTCCATGCCGAGCCTCAGCGCCTGCTGCAGTGCTTCGATCGTCGCCGCGCGGCAATCCGGATACCCGCTGTAATCGGTTTGCGCGACGCCGGTGACGAGGTGGCGGATGCCGCGCCGGTAGGCATACGCGGCCGCGAACGTCAGGAAGATCAGGTTGCGGCCCGGCACGAACGTACTGGGCAGCGCGCCGGCTTCGGCTGCCTCGACGGCAATCTCCGGGTCGGTCAGCGCATCGCCGCCGAGCGCGGCAAACGTATCGATGGGCAGGCAGTCGTGTGGAACCGCCGCCAGTCGCGCGACGGCCGCCGCGCATTCGAGTTCGACGCGGTGCCGCTGCCCGTAGTCGAAGGTGAGCGCAGCGACGGCCTCATGTCCGAAGCGTCGAATCGCCCAGTAAAGGCACGTCGTCGAATCCTGCCCGCCCGACAGGACCACCAGCGCCCTGTCACGAGTCGCGCTCACGAGTCACCCTGCCCGCCGCGCATGCCGTTCTCGAATTCGCTCCAGTCCGGCCGACGCTGCTCGACGAGATAATCCCTGGTCAGTTCCTCGGAGACCTGCATCAGGCGTTCGGCCATCGCCTCGTCCTGCATGTGGCCACGTCCCTCGATCGTGATCGCGTTGCAGTCCTCGAAATACCTGCCGCTGACGTTGCCGAGCGCTGCCGCGGTCGCCACGTAACACGTGGTTGCCGCTCCCTCCTCGATGTTCTTGCCGGAGACCGTGGCGAGAACCCTGAATCCGAATCGCAACATCGCGTTCATGTGCCGGTCGATATCGGTATCGATCACGCCGGGGTGCAGCGCGTTCGTCGTGATCCTGGTGCCACGCAGCAGTTTCGCAAGGTGCAGGGAAAACAGTGCGTTCGCCAGCTTGGAGTGCCCGTAGGCCGCGAAGTCATCGTAATCCCGGTTCATCGCAAGATCGTCGAACAGGATGCCGGCTTCGGGCGCGCGCTTGTAGGCGGCGCGACTCGAGAGGACGACGATACGACCCTGCCACGCAAGAAACAGGCGTTCGAGGAGCCGGTTCACCAGGATGAAGTGGCCGAGGTGGTTGATGGCGAAATGCTTTTCGACGCCGTTAATGAGCTGCCGCTCACCGCTGCCGCCATAGAAGCCGGCATTGCAGACCAGGATATCGATCGGCGTGTTCATCGAGCGAATCGTGTTCGCACAGGCGACGACCGATTCGAAATTCCCGAGGTCCAGCGCCACAGGCGTCGTCAGTCCGGCCACCTTGCGGCACGCCGCCTCGGCGCGCTCCAGGGAACGACTCGTTCCGATCACGTAGGCGCCGCGCTTCGCGAGCACGCGCATGGTCTCGAAACCGAGACCCGACGAGGCCCCCGTGACGATCGCAAGCTTGCCGCTCAGGTCGATGCCCTCGGTCACTTCCTCGGCCGTCGAGGACGCGCCGAAGCCGCTCGGCGCGATGCCGGGAACCGGCACGCGATCCACGCCCTCGCAGGCGGACAGCTGCGGCGCTGCGAGCGCCGCCCCCGCATAAGCCAGGAAACGGCGCCGATCAACGGCCATTGTCTTCGCCGAACAACGCCGCCAGCGCCGCACGCGCCGCGTCGGCTTCCGACTTGCGCGCGGGATCGAACGCCGCGGCAGATGGCTCGAACCAGTCACAGAAATTCGATTTTTCCTTATCCGTGACGTCTTCGGCGCCGTCCTCCCGGCATTGGCGCGGAACCCGGCGATCGAAGTTCACGCACATCTTGCAGACGTGCAGGTCCGCGCCGCAGCCCGGGCACTGGTCGCGCCGCGACAGCGGCAGCGACAGTACCTCGAGCGACGCACCGCAGCGATAGCAGGCCAGTTTGTCAGTCATGCGATTCTCCCAGTCGGCGGGAAAACCGCAGTATAGCTGCTACTTGCGCTGGCTCGGCACGAACTCTTTCATGACGGCATCCTTGAGGATATCCGGCGGCAACATGCCCTGCGCCAGCACGAAATCGTGAAATGCCTGCTGGTCGAAATGCCCCTGCAGCGCCAGTTCGGTCTGGGCGCGCAGCGCCTGCATCTTGCCGTAGCCGTAATAGTAGGCCGTCGCCTGTCCGGGCATGCGGTAGGTGTAACGCTCGACTTCGTTCTGCGCCCAGGACTCGCCGATGGCCATGTCCTTCATGATCAGTTCCTTGGCCTGTTCCGGCGTGATCAGGCCGAGGTTCAGCATCGGATCGAGGAACATGCGGCCTGCGCGCATCAAACGGTACTGCAGGCTGATGAGCTGCCCTTCCAGCGGCAGGTAGGGGCGCACGATCGCCTCGGCATAAAGGCCCCAGCCTTCGACGTTGGCGCTGTTGAACGCGAACAGCGCGCGCGCAATCGAGACGCCGGACTCGATGATGCTCGAGAACTGCATTTCATGGCCCGGCCGCGCTTCGTGCGCGGTCAGGGTCCAGGAACCGGCGACGTAGGTATCGTCGGTCTGCACCCAGCTGCCGTCTTCGCGCTGTGTGAGCAGCGGAATCACGAAATCCGGATACTCGCCCGTGTTGCCGATCATGCGCGGCGGATCGAGGTGCGGCGCAGGTTGTGCGGCCGTCTCCGCCGCGGTCGCGATGCGGATCCCCGCGTCGCGTTCCGGCAGCGTTACGAGCCGTTCACGCCGAATAATGGTCTCGATCTCGCGCAGCACCGCGTGGTAATGATCGAGCAGCTTGTCACCGTCCATCGCGCCGTCGCGTTTCAGCAAGGCAATGACTTCGCGATAGTCCGTCGTGTCATAGCCCTTCTCCCTGGCCACGAGCGGCGCCAGCGCCTCCATCTCGTTGCGAATATCGAGGTAACCTTTGGTGGCCTGTTCGATCAGCATTTCGGGCGAGGCGTCGACGCCCCAGTTGCGCAGTGCATTCTCGTAGAGAACCGCGGGCAGCCGGTAGTCGTTGCGGGAACGCGGCAGCACCTCGGCGCGCACCCATTCGCCGTACTCGCGCAGCTGGCCGGCCAGCGTCTCGTAAGGGGCCTCCCAGCCTTCCAGGTCCGTGCCTGACAGCAGCTCGCCGATTCCGGTAATGAAGGTCTCGGCACGCTCGAGATCCTGCTCGACCTCGCCGCGATAGGGCCCGACCAGGCCGTCGACATCGAAGCGTTCAGTGCTGCGGGCCCTGGCCAGCTCGGTGATCGGGACGTGGCCATCCGCGAGTCCCGCGTATTTCTCGATACGTTCGATCGCGGCCGGGTAGCGCTCGCGCGCAACCTGCGCGTCGATCAGGCCGCGCACGCCGAAAAACACGATCTGTGTGATGTTGTAGTACGGCAGCATGTGGTCGCGCTCGAGCTGCGACGAGTGCAGGTTATCCTCGACCGCCTTGATCAGGATGTCGATGTCCTGGGCAACTTTGCTGTTCGTTTCTTTTTCCCGGCGGGATTGCAGCTCGGCAAGCACCGCGCGCATATCCGCCATCACTCTCTCATGCTGCCCGGGCCGAAGATCCATGATTTCCGCATCGAGGCCATCGACGCCGAGACTTGCGGCGCCTTCCGGGCTGAATTTCGCGAGTACATCAAGAACGATCTGCGCATGTCGATTGCTCTCGGCTACCCAGTCGTCGCTGGCGGCAGCCGTCGAGAACGCGAGCAATGCAATGCAGCCCGCAACCAGAATTTGTCGCATGAGTGTCCCCTGTTGGTGTGATTTCCGTTTAGATGCCTGAAAGACCGAAAAGGATTCAGTCTCCGGCAGAAATTTTCAGCACCCTGGCGCCGCGCACATGGCCGGCCTTGAGCGCGCGCAACGCCTCGTTGGCCTTTTCGAGCGGATAACATTCGACCTCGACATGCAACGGCACCGCCGCTGCGATCGGCAGGAATGCCGCGAGATCATGGTGCGTGACGTTGGCGACCGACTTGATCTCCTTTTCCATCCAGAGGTGATCCTCGTAGCGGATTTCGGCCAGCAGGTGCCGATCGGCCGCCTCCTTGCGAATCGCGTTGATCACGAGCCGGCCGCCGGGGCGCAGGCGCTCGAGCGCGCACAGCACGGGCTTCCAGGCCGGCGTCGTGTCGATGATCGCCGCCGGGGCTTGGGGCGGTCGATCCTCGGTAGCGCCGCTCCAGTCGGCACCGAGTTCCAGCGCGAACGCGCGCTCGCCGGGGCTGCGCGCAAATACGACGACCGGGGACCGCGGGTAAAGATGTTTCGCGAGTTGCAGAACCAGGTGCCCGGAACTGCCGAAGCCCGTGAGGCCGAGCACGTCGCCGTCACGCAGGCCCGCGAGCATCAGCGAGCGATAACCGACGCCGCCCGCACACATCAGGGGCGCCGCCTGCACGTCGCTGAAAGCGTCGGGCACCGGATACGCATAACGCTCGGCAACCGTCATGAACTCGGCATACCCCCCGTTCGTATCGCGGCCCGTCGCGACAAATTCCGGACTGAGGTTTTCGTCCGGGTCACCGGTGGAGCTGTGAATCCAGCCGACGCCGACTCGAGCACCGATCTTGTGGCGCCGCACGTCACCGCCGGCGGCCACGACCCGGCCGATGACCTGGTGACCCGGAACGACGGGCAGCGCCGGCGGCGGCGTTCTCCCCTCGATCTCGTCAAGCTCGGTGTGGCAGACGCCGCAACAGGAAATCCGGACCAGCAACTCGCCGTCTTGGGGCTCCGGAACGGGCAGATCGGCGAGCCTCAGCGGCACCGGGTTGTCGGCGAGGCTCGCGACGCGTTCCAGGAGCATTGCGCGCATGGACTTCATCCTTTACGGCTCGTGGGACACAGTATAAGGTGCTCCACCTCTGCCCTGAAATAAATACCGATGCACCACACGAACTTTCCGCCTGGCGTACTGGCCGCAGCCATCAGTGCCTGCGCAACGGAATCGATCAAGCTCAACAGCGAACGCATCGAGCAGCGTTTCGGCAGTTACGGCCTCGAGGTGCTCGCGAGCGAAGCCGGTCTGCGCCGTTCGAGTCTCTACAGTTTCGACGGCGATTCGTCCACGTGCCGCACCTATGCCGTCGTGCGTTTCGCCGACCAGCTCGATGAATGTTACGGACGCGAGCACGCCAAGATTCTCGAGGGCAACTCGATCGGCGCGATTTTCCGCGACAACGGCTGGGACATTTTTAAAAAAACCCTGTATGTCGGCAACGTGCGTTTGCCCGATACGCCATCCGATCTCGCAAGGCTCATGCGGCTGTCCGGATCGCACGACCTCGCGCTGCATGTTTACCAGCTGGACATTGTCAGAGAAGACCGCGCATTCGAATACGCGACGATCATGGAGGCCCACCATCCCGAGTATCTGTCGGCCCGCGCACTTTGCGAGCTCTATGAATTCGATGCGGCTGTGCCGCTGCCACCAAGGGAACTCGTCGCGCTGTCCCATCTGCTGTTCCAGGACAACGTGTGACGAGCTGCATGTTCCGTTTGGGCGCTTTGTAATACACTGATCACTGGTTTGGGGATTGCCAGGGGTAGAAATCATGAACACGTTGTTCAAAGTCGGCTTGGTCTTGTTTACCGCCGCAACATTATCCAGTCATGCGGCCGCCCAGGACACGGGCGACGACGCCGCCGACGTCCTGCTCGCGATCGGCGAACAGTGGGAGGCGAACCAGAAGAGCGACGACGACTGGACCGAGCGCATGCTGGCTGACAACTTCATGGGATGGGGCAAGACCTCGCCGGCGCCGCGCACGAAATCCTCGACGCACAACTGGAACCGCTTCGATGCGCAGTTGGGCCACATGGTGCAGCACGAGCTGTATCCGTTGTCAGTCGTCGTGCACGAAAACGTCGCGGTCGCGCACTACCTGTACACGAGCGCCTACAAGGACAAGGACGGCAAGATCGAGGTCAGCAACGGTCGTTACACCGACGTGCTGATCAGAACCGAGGACGGCTGGAAATTCATCGCCTGGCACGGCGGCCGGGACGACGACTAGCGGCGCCGCCCGTCATGCGCCAGCGGCCGGCGGCTCGCCGCCGGCGGCGACCGCCTGGCAAGGGCGCGCTCGAGGCCCGGATTGTCATACGGGTCGTAGCCCGCGTCCGGGTCCGGCGCCTCGACCTCCAGCCCCGTAACATTCTTTTTTAAGTCTTTGTTTTTCTGGCGATTTTCTTCGAGTTCTGCCAGGAGTCCCGCTCGTGACCTCATGGTTGCTGTTCTTCTTGTTGTTGTTGAACCGACATTGACTGCAAGGCCATGATTCCACGACCGGCGCACAAACTCAATCCGGTTAAGGGCCTGTTCAGCTTGGGCTCCCTACTATGACAGTCAAGATGAAAGGGTCCGTCCGGGGATGGACCGGGAGGCAGCACAATGAACCGTCCTTACCGTAAACAGGCCATGGCGATTTTCCTGGCCGCGCTGCTCGTGCTGCCGCCCGTCGCGGCCGTCGCGCAGACGCCCGTGGACGACGATGGCAAGCCCCTTCCCAACTGGTCGCCTGAGGATGACTCGCCGGCCGTTGCGACCGGCGCGGAGAATATTCCGCTGCTGAATGCCACGGAACTCGCGGAGCTCGTCGGACCCATCGCGCTGTATCCCGATGATCTCCTGGGCATCGTCCTTCCGGCATCGGCCTACCCGCTGCAGATCGTCGAGGCCGGTCGCTTTCTCGAGGACCTCGAAGCAGACCCGTCCCTGCAGCCGAATTCCGAATGGGACGACTCGGTCGTCGCCCTGCTCAACTACCCGGAGGTCGTGAAGCTCCTCAACGAAGACATCGACTGGACCTGGCGCCTCGGCGAAGCCGTCATCGCGCAACAGGAAGACGTGGTGGGTGCCATCGAGGAATTTCGCGACCGCGCCTACGCCGCCGGCAACCTGAAAAGCGACGACTACCAGAAGGTGTCGCGCGACAACGGCGTCATCGAGATTACGCCGGTTGCCGACGACGTCATATACGTGCCTTATTACGAGCCCGAACGTGTCGTTGTTTACCAGCCGCGGCCGGTCTACTACTACTATCCGCGTGCCTACCCCGTGTACTACTACCCCTACCCGTCGAACTACTACTTCGACAACGGCTTTTTCTGGGGCGTGACGACGGCTTTCACGATCGGCTGGTTTACGGACAGCCTGCACGTCTATCACCACAGTTATCACGGCCACCCCTACTACGGGCACCGTTACTACGACTACTGGTGGTATCGCCGGCCGTCGATCTATACCTACAACACGACGTACGTGAATCGTTCGCGCGTCACGATCAACAACTACTACCAGGGCGACCGCTGGCATCCGCGACATGATCGCCGCGATTACGTCCGCAATGACTATCATGATTACCGCGGCCATCGCGACCGCAATCGGCATGATCGGGAGACACGCAGCCGTCATTACAGTGACAGCGCCGCAAATCGCAGCACGGGCACGACGAGCGCCCGTCGCGATCAACGTCGCGATCAACCGATTCGATTCCGGGAGCGACCGGAGACACGACAGTATCGTGACGGCAACACGGTCAGCACAGGAAACACGGCGCGGCATCGCACGAACGCATCGGACTCGCGCGATCGCAGATCGGACTCACGCGAACACAGCGAACGCGGTGACGCCGCCGGCACCGCTCGGCGTGCCGAGTCACGGAGCGAGCGTCGCGAAACGCAGGCCCGTGAGCGTCGCCAGGAACCGGTAGCGACACGGCAGCGTTCCGAGGTCGGCCAGGCGTCCCGTGACACGCGTCGGCAAGACACGGACTCCCGCGAACGCCGTCAGGAACCGATCACGTTCGCACGCCGCAATGATGCAGGCGCACGCCGCAGTGATGAAGGTACCGAGCGCCGCGACAGTGTGCGCCGCGAATCCCGGCCGCAACCCACGCCCGGCGCGACACGCAGCGACGTGCGCCAGGCGCAGCGCAACGATGGTCAGCGTTCGGAGCCCCGTCGCAGTGAGCCGCAGCCCGTGCAGCGCGAGACGCGGCAGCGCAGCGACGTGCGCCAGGCGCAGCGCAACGAAGTACAGCGTTCGGCGCCCCGTCGCAGTGAGCCGCAGCCCGTGCAGCGCGAGACGCGGCAACGCAGCGACGTGCGCCAGGCGCAGCGCAACGAAGTACAGCGTTCGGCGCCTCGTCGCAGCGAGCCGCAGCCCGTGCAGCGCGAGACGCGGCAACGCAGTAACGAGCAGCGCGGCGGCTCAGATCGCCAGGAAAAGGCGCCGCAACCGCGTAACGAGAAACGCTCTGAAAGCCGGGGCCGCGCATCGCGGGACGATTCCTCGAGAACTCGCGAACGTCGCCACTAGTCGTTATCACTGCCAGACCGGCCGGACCCCACGGGTTCGGCCGGTGCTTTTTTGAGACGACCGGCCCTGCGCAGGGACTCTCGCAGCACGTACTCGATTTGTGCATTGAGGCTGCGCAGGTCGTCGCCCGCCCAGCGCTGCATCGCCTCGTAGGTCGTCGCGTCGATCCTCAGCGCGAAGGATTTTTTGCGTGATGCCATGCCCTTTCCGCTGCGCTGTCGCAACTAGTTGCTGTACAGCGTGCCGGTGTTCAGCACGGGCTGAGCGCTTTCGTCGCTGCACAGGACCACGAGCAGATTGCTGACCATCGCGGCCTTGCGTTCCTCGTCGAGTTCGACGACACCGTTTTCATCGAGTTCCTCGAGGGCCAGCTGCACCATGCCGACCGCACCATGAACGATCAGCTTGCGCGCGGCGATAATCGCCGAGGCCTGCTGGCGGCGTAACATCGCGTTGGCAATTTCAGGCGCATACGCCAGGTGCGTGATGCGCGCCTCGATCACCGTGACGCCCGCCTGCGACAGTCGATCCTGGATCTCGTCGCGCAGCGCCTGCGCAATCTCCTGCGGATGACTGCGCAGCGCGATCCCGGCGCTGTCGTCATGCGGTTCGTACGGATAGGTGGTGCCGAGATTGCGCAGCGCGGATTCCGACTGGATCTTGACGAAATCCACGTAATCGTCCACCTCGAACAATGCCTCCGCGGTGTCGAAGACTTTCCACACGACGACGGCCGCGATTTCGATCGGGCTGCCGTTGGCGTCGTTCACCTTGAGCTTGCTGCTCTCGAAGTTACGCACGCGGGTCGACACGGATGCCTTTGCATAGAAGGGGTTCGCCCAGCGCAGCCCCGGGTCGTGACAGGTGCCGACGTACTTGCCGAACAACTGCAGCACCCTCGCCTCGTTGGGATGGACCATGAACAGCCCTGCCCAGCAGATCAGCACGACGAGCGACGCCAGCACGGACACCACGAGGCCCGGGGTCGACATTGCCCTGGCCGCCGACCAGACGGCATACGCGGTAACCAGTTGTGCCACCGCGAGCACCACCAGCATCAGGTAGCCCGACGCGATGGATCTTTTTATTTCACGGATCATGGCCCTCTCCTTCTTACGGTCCACATTGATATTATTTTGATATCAATTGGGCGAAAAAGCAATGGTTTGGCCCGCTGAAGCGCAATCAGATCGGGATTCGGGCGATGAAACGGGCGCCGGGCTGCCCCGGATTGGCGAGTTCCAGCGAGCCGCCATGCGCCTTCGCGACGAGCGACGCCAGGTAGAATCCGAGCCCTGTCCCGCCGGTGCCGCGCGTGCGGGAGGGGTCGCCGCGATAGAACGGCTCCCCGAGGTGCCGAGCATCCTCCGCGGAGACGCCGGGACCACGGTCATGCACCTCGATGCTCAATGACCCATCCTCGATCGCGGCGCGCAGTGCCACGGGCCCGGCGTCCTCCGGGCTGTAGCGCAGCGCATTGCTGACCAGGTTCTTCAGCAGCAGCGTGACGCGTGCTTCGTCGACGCTGACAAAGGCGTCCGCCGCGCGGTTGTCGATCTGCAACCGGGCCCGGTCACGATCGAAATAGACCTCGACGATTTCGTCCAGCAGGTCCGCGACCCTGACGCGAGATCGGTGCAGCGTCACGTGACGCGTCGCGAGGCGCTCGGCCTCGAGTAACAACACGACGATGCGCTCCATCTCCGCAATTTCCGGCTTCAGCGTTTCGCGGTCCGCGTCGTTTTCGATGAATTCGAGCGCCAGGCGCATGCGCGACAGCGGGGTGCGCAACTCGTGACTGATGCCGAGCAGCAGCGCACGCTTGGCGTCGAGCATCTGTTCCACGTCGCCCGCGAGCCGGTTGATGTCGTCGGCCAGGTCGCCCAGCTGATCGTGGCGAATATTGGCGATGCGGTGATTGAAATTGCCCTTGCCGATTTCCGCCGCGCCGACACGAATCGACCGGATCGGCTTGAACAGCCAGCTGACGGCCGCATAGCCGATCAACAGGTAGAACAGCCCGAGCGCGACGATAACGAGTACCACGTCGGGACCGGTGCCTCGATCCGCAATTCGCGGTGTGGATACGACGATATCGTAATCACCGTTCCGCATTTTCAGAAACCGGTGGCTACCCTGCAGCGCGAACTCGACGCCCTGCAGTTCATCGACCCAGGCATCCGGGTCATCGCTGAACCGCGGGCTCGGGCCGAACTCCAGCGCCTCGATGCGCGGGAAGGCGGGATCCGATGCCCAGTCCATATCCGGCCCGACGATGCGGATGTCGACCGGTACGCTTTTCGTGATGGCCAGCGCGCGATCGATTCTCGGCGGCAGCCCGATATCCTCCCTGACGTAATGCACATGCAGCGACAGGTGTCCGCTGATCAGGCCGCGTATTTCGTCGCTGTTATAGAGCCAGCGCAACGCACCGAAGGTGCCGTAAACGAACAGGACGGCAAGCAGCAGGAATATTCCGAGTAATCGGAACGACAGCGATCGCGATAAGCGCCTAAGCATCCGGCAAGGGCACGCCGACGAACGAGTAACCGCGTCCCCAGATGGTCTGAATAAACCGTGGCGGCTTCACCGAGTCGCCGAGCTTGCCGCGCAGGCGGCTGATCATGATGTCCACCGAGCGCGTCAGGATGGCAGCGTCTATGCCGCGCAGCTCGCTCAGAATGTCGTCGCGGGATATTTTCCTGCCGTGGCGTCGCGCCAGGATCAGCAGTAGCTCGAATTCCATGCTCGTCAGATCCACGGGCTGGCCGTCCACGGCGACACTGCGTTTTTCGGTGTCGATCGTCAGGCCTTCGAACTCGAGCTTGCCACCTGCCGCTGCCGTGGCATCCGCGCGACGCAGTATGGCCTGGATACGCGCGACCAGTTCGCGTGGCTCGAACGGTTTGCCGATGTAGTCATCTGCGCCGAGCTCCAGCCCCGAGACGCGGTCGATGACGTCGCCGCGCGCCGTCAGCATGATGATCGGGATATTGCTCTTGCGACGCACTTCCCTGCAGATCTCGAAGCCGTCCTTGCCGGGCAGCATGACGTCGAGCAGCAGCAGGTCGGGATCCTCGCGGTTGAGTTTGCGCATGCCTTCGTCCGCCTCGTACGCGCACACGAGGTTGATGCCGAAACGCTTGAAATACGCCTGCAGCAGGTCGGAGTGTTTCCGATCATCGTCAATCAGTAGGACTTTGGTCATGCGGCTAGTCTAGCGCGGGGCTTTGTCCCGGCGCGAATGAAATTTCTTCCGCGAAACAAACCGAAACAATCTGCAAACGCCGTGGGATCAAACCAGGCCATCGACTCTGCAGGCAGCGGCGACTCCCAACAGCCACATAGGAACAGACACGAACAAGTTGCTGAAATCGGCGCTCGTTTTGTCAGCGCTGACGCTTGCAGCTTGTGACTCCGATGATCCTGCGTCGCTCTTCGTCGCGGCAACGGCGACACCGACGCTCGCCGTCCAGGTACTCCATGCATCGCCCGACGCGCCGCAGGTGAATGTGCTGGTGGATGGCACGGTCGTGCTCGAAGCCGTCGCTTACGAGGAGGGCTCCGGACACCTCGAACTCAACGAGGGCACTTACAGCGTCGTGGTCGGGGGCATCCTGAGGGGCGGCAATGCGACGGTCATCGGTACGGTCGACCTGCCGCTCGCGGGCGATGCCATGCACAGCATCGTTGCCATCGGCGACGTGGCGGCAATCGAGGCGGTCGTCATCCAGCAGCCGCGCACGCCGGTCAGTGCGGGCTCGGCGCGGCTCACGGTGCTGCACACCAAGGCCGCGGCGCCCGCCGTCGATGTGTACGTCACTGCGCCGGGCGGTTCGCTGTCGGGAATTGCACCGGCAGGCAGCTTCGAATTCAAGGGCACGATCGGTCCGGCCGAAGTCGCAGCCGGCGACGTCCTGACGGTCGTCGCCCGCGACGAGGCCGGCGGCGGTACGCCCTTGAACGGGGTAATTGCGAACGACGCCCTGCAGCCCTGACCTGCTGCGGCCCGAGGCCCGGCGCCTGCCACCCGCGGCCCCGTCATCGACGGCGCCTTTTCTTGCCTGACTTGATGGCAGATGCCAAACATCCCGATTAACGCCATAATCAGGCCATGCGCTCCCTGATTTCTGAACTCAAGCGTCGCAACGTGCTGCGCGTCGCCGCCGCCTATGCACTGGCCGCCTGGATCTTCATCGAGGCGGGTTCCGTGCTGTTGCCGGCCTTCGGAGCCCCGGACTGGTTCTTTGCGACGGTCTACGTGCCGCTCGCGCTCGGCGGCTTCGTTGTCGCGATGATCATCGCCTGGGTATTCGAGATCACGCCCGACGGAGTTAAACGGGAAAGCCAGGTCGACCGCCAAACTTACGAACCCCCGCCCAGAAGCCGCATGAATGCCGTCATGATCGGCTTGCTGGTCATCGCCCTCGGCGTGTCGATTACGTTCAACGTGACGGGGCTCAGGGACCGACAGGAAAACACGGCTACTGTTGTCAAACGTGACTCGATTGCCGTGCTGCCATTCACGAGCCGCAGTGCCGACGAGGACAATCGTTTTTTTGCAGACGGCATCCACGACGACATCCTGACGCGGCTCGCAGAAATCGAATCCCTGCGCGTCATTTCGCGGACCTCGGTGAACAAGTATCGGGAATCGGACAGGAATCTCCGGGAAATCGGCCGCGAGCTCGGCGTCTCCACGATCGTCGAGGGCGCGGTGCAACGCTCGGGCGACCAGGTGCGCATCACGGTGCAGCTGATCGACGCGGAGACCGACGAGCATCTCTGGGCCGAGTCTTTCGATCGTGAGTACACGATGCAGAACGTATTCGCGCTGCAATCGGAAATTTCCGCGCGGATCGCGTCCCAATTGCGTGCCGCGCTGTCGCCGGAAGACGAAATTCGACTCGCCCGGATCCCCACTGAAAACATGGCCGCCTACGCGGAATACGTGAAGGGACGCGACAACCTGTTACAGCGGAATTTTTCCACGCTGGTGGCGGCACGGCGGCAATTCGAGCGCGCTATCGAGCTCGACCCGAATTACGCCCAGGCTTATGCCGGGCTCGCGCAGACCGTGCAGGTCCAGTATGCCAATCACAAATCGATTTCGGCGGAAGAAACCTTTCGCATTGCCGAGGATGCGCTCGACAAGGCACTGGCCATCGATCCCGACCTGGCGGACGCGCATGCCGCTTATGGCCTGCTCGAATTGAGCCGGTGGGAACTGAATCGCGACGGTGACGGCAATATCAGGGCCGCGCGACACTTCGAGAAAGCCATTTCGGTCAATCCCAGTCTCGCTGATGCGTACGTCTGGTTTGCCTCGCTGCGAAACGCGGAAGACAACAACAAGGCTGCAATCGACCTGTTGACCAAAGCCCTGAGCATCGACCCGCTCAGCAGGATTCCCTATGTCAACCTGCCGTCGTTTCTCGCGCTGGAAGGCAGGACCGACGAGGCCACCCGGTTGCTCCTCGAGGCCAAAGACATTTTCCCGGACTGGGAGGTCCCGTACGAATACCTCAGCAACCACCTGCAGCGTCTCGGGCGTCTGGATGAGGCCGTCGCCTGGGGCCTGCGCTCGAGGGAATTGAGCACGGATCCTCTCCGCGCCGCCAACCTCATGGGCGTCTACCAGGCGTTCGGAGACGACGATGCCATCACGGATTTCGTCATGTCTTTTCCGGCCGACCATCCGCTATACCCCGTCGGGGAGATCTGGTGGCACTACATCATGCGGGACTATACGACGGCTGCAGCCATGCTGAAGGACATCGACGACCTGTCGAGCTACCCGCGCGACATGACGCTGCCATTGCAGGTGGGGACCGGTATCCTGACCAGGGACTACGACAGCGCCTACGCCGCCCTCGTGGCGGCGGAGCCGCAGCTCCTGGCCGACGCGGAGTTGCCCGTGCAGCGGTACAACGCAGTCTGGGCAGTGAGCCTCGCCTACATCGAGCAGCAGCGCGGCAACCTGCGTCAAGCGGAGTCCCTGCTGCGGCAGGCGCAGCCCGTGATCGCCGCCATGCCGCGATTGGGCCTGCGCGGACACGGCATCCAGGACGTCCATATCCTCGTGATGCTCGGGCAGTTGAATACCGCGATGGAAGTGCTGATCGATGCGGTGGACGCCGGTTTTGTGGCCTCGCAGCCCTTCGATCTCTGGCCATTCGACGTCGACCCGATCATCGAACCGCTGCGCAGCGATCCACGCTTCGAACCGCTGGAGAAGCGCATGAACGACCAGATCGAGGTCATGCGCAACAACGTTACGAAAGCGAGAGTATCGGGTGACTGGAGCGCCCTGCTCGCGGCGGCAGGCTCAACCTGAAGTCGCGTCGGTTTTTGCCAGCGCCCGTTCGACGTCGGCGCGAAATCGTTCGGCCAGCGGCGCGTCGAGAAAACATCGCAGGGTCGCGGCATCGTGCCGCAAGGCGTACTTGAAGCGGAACAATTCGAGCATCGTCACGGCGGGACCACTGGACGGCACCAGCGTCACCGTGTCCCCGGCGCGAATCTCGCCCTCGTGCAGCACCCGGAAATAGCTCCCCGGTCTTTCTGCCCGCCGGAACGCCATGCCGAAGCCCGCGTCCCCCATGTGCGCCGACAACGTATCGCAGGGAATGCGGGGCGCCGTTGCCTCGAGGACGACGTCTCCGATGAGCAGGCGGTCGCCCACCGCCAGGTCACCGGGCAGGCCGCGAAGCGTCAGGTTTTCTCCGAACGTACCGGGAGGGAATTCGCGGCCCGTGCTGGCGCGCCACCAATCGTAGTCGTCGTCGCTGTACGCGTAGATCGCCTGGTCCTCGCCGCCATGGTGCCGTTTGTCGCCAATCGCGTCGCCGGCCAGGCCGAGGCGGCCGACCGCAACGGGCCCTGCCGCGGGTCGCTTGCGAATCCCGGTCCTGAACACGCGGCTGCCATGCGCGAGGCCCTCGATTCGCCCGGTGTTAATACTGACAATGAACGCCCGTTCCATGACTTTCCCCGTGTCCGATGCGGCGGCTGGCCAGTTTTTGACGGTATCACCGGCGCATCAGCGCCGACACCCCCGCCCGCAGCGGTAATACTCGCAAAATGCGTTACATTTCCGTTTTTTTTGGTATACTTTGTATCGCATGGCAAAGACCAAGATATCCACGCTCAACCTGCGCATCGAACCGGGGCTCAAGGAAGCCGTCCGGGAGGCGGCCGCGCGCGAGCATCGCAGTGTGGCGAACATGGTCGAGATGCTGATTCGACGTCACTGCGACGAGAAAGGCATTGTCATACCAGAACAGTCCGACCTATTTCCGGGGAACGTCAATGGATGAGAGGATGTTGAGAGCCATGGTCGCCGCTGGCGCCATAAAGAACATCAACATTATTGCGAGCGGCGCGCGCTTTCACGTCGAGGCTCGAACACCGAATGGTCCGATTACGGCCGCCACGCGGAAAGGCAAGATTCGGACCTGGGTGACGCTCGACGCCGCAGCACGCTGGGTGCGCGGGCTGGGCATCGGCGGCGCCCATATCAACCTGACGCACTGGCAGCCCGGCCAGCGCGAACTATCGGTCTAGCCGGAATCCCGGATTTCGCCGGCCGGCCATTCGCCGCCGAGCGGAAACGGTTTTTCCTCCGTATTGAAAGTCAGGAACCGGGCAACCTCGTAAATGTAGGTCGCAATGCTCTGCCCCACGCTTCGAATCTGGGGATTGACTTCGCCCTTGAAGAGAACCCAGAAAAAGCCCAGCACAACCACGACTGAACCGACAGCACACGCCAGGCTGATCAACACGTAGCTGATCAGCATATAGAGCGCACGTGTCCAGGTTGCACGGGACTTGAGGTTTTCCTCTACAGGCGACCCCTGCCCCTTGTCCTCGATCGTGACATGGTCTGCGGGAGGGTTATGGTCTGTCATCGTCTCAGGCTCCTGTGGCTTGCGGGAATCGAAGCTCGCCGGTCCCGCGAATGTATTGTTACAATCTTGGACCGAAGCAACCAGCGAAATATCCCTCCTGATGAAAAAGATTCTATGCCTGGCCGCCACGGCGGTCATCGCCAGCGGCTGTACGCCCACTGCCGAAGAGCCCGTCGAGGCGCCTGCGCCGGACTTCGCCGCCATCGCACAACGCATTGCGAGAGAGAGCATTCTCATCGATACGCATATCGACGCGCCGTTCCGCCTGCAACAGATGCCCGAGGATGTAGCGGGTGCCACGGAGCATGGCGATTTCGACTATCCGCGTGCCATAGCGGGTGGACTGAACGTCGCTTTCATGTCGATCTATACGCCCGCCCGCCTCGAGGCCGACGGGGGCGCGAAAGCGCTCGCCGACCAGTTGATCGACATCGTCGAGCAGATCGCCGCGGACGCGTCTGGAAAGTTCGCAATAGCTCGATCGACCGCCGACGTCAGGCGCCAGTTCGGAGAGGGCCGCCTGTCGCTGCCGCTCGGCCTGGAGAACGGGTCGCCGCTCGAGGGGGACATCGGCAACCTCGCCTATTTTCGGGATCGCGGGGTCAGCTACATCACGCTGACGCACAGTCTGTCCAACCAGATATCGGACTCGTCCTACGACGACAATCGTCAGTGGCACGGACTCTCCGAATTCGGCAGGCAGGTCGTCCCTGAAATGAATCGACTGGGCATCATGATCGACATCAGCCACGTATCCGACGAAGCTTTCTGGCAGGTACTCGAATTGAGCAAGACACCGGTAATCGCCACGCACTCGTCGGCTCGACATTTCACACCGGGCTTCGAGCGCAACATGAGCGACGACATGATCGTCGCCATGGCCGAAAAAGGCGGCGTCATCCAGATCAATTTCGGCTCGTCCTTTGTAACGCAACCGGCCAACGAGTATGGGTCGGCGCGCATGGAAGCCGGCGAGCAATATCTCGCCGATCATCCCGAGTTGACCGAGGAATTCGTACTCACCGAATACCCGGCGATTTACGCCGCTGAGCACGGACCGTTCCCATACGCGACGCTCGACGACGTGCTCGACCATTTCGATCACGTCGTCAAGCTCGCCGGCGTGGATCACGTCGGCATCGGCTCTGATTTCGACGGCGTCGGCGACAGCCTGCCCGAAGGACTCAAGGACGTGTCTGCCTACCCGGCGCTCGTCGAGGGCCTGCTGCGGCGCGGCTACAGCGAGGACGACATCAGGAAGATACTCGGCCTCAACCTGCTACGCGTCTGGGCGGCCGTCGAAGATCACGCAGCCGCGACGACGTCGAGTAGCACGTAGCGCAACAGCACCTCGTAGCTCGATCGGTCGAGGCGCATTCCCTCGGGCAGCTCCAGCGTGTGGATATGGGCGTCCTCGGGATCGCGCATTTCGAGATAATGCCGGTCTTCCTCGCGGTAGACCTGGTATTTGACGTCGCGGTGCTGGTCGTATTTCAGCAGCACTTCGCTGTCTGTCCATTCCTGGATCGTCGCTCTTTCCATGTGAGCCTCCGTCTTGCCGTTCCTAGCCGGGCATGACGTGTCATGCCGTCATCTGACAGGCTGCAAGCCCTGTGCCAATCCGCGCGGCATGGAAGACGACACGCCAGGTATAAAAAAATCAGTCAGTTAGAGAACAGGTGAACCGAGTACGCGCAGCAGGAGGTACACGCGATGTCACTTTCGGACCGTCGATTCAGGCGAATTGCGACAACCGGTTGACATAAACCGCGTCGTCAGAGGGGCCACACCATCACGATCATCGGCACCGAAACCACTATGATCAGGATTTCCAGCGGCAGCCCCATGCGCCAGTAATCACCGAAGCGGTAGCCGCCCGGGCCCATGATGAGCGTGTTGTTCTTGTGACCGATCGGGGTCAGGAATGCGCAGGAGGCTGCGACGGCCACACCCATCAGGAACGGGTCCGCGCTGACGTTCAGTCGCGACGCGATTTCGATCGCGATCGGCGCGGCGATCACCGCCGTCGCCGTGTTGTTCATGACGTCCGACAACGTCATCGTGACGATGACGAGCAGGGTCAATACGACAACCGGCGAGTAGCCGGCCGACACATCGACGATGCCGCCGGCGATCAGCGCGGTACCGCCGGTCGACTGCAGTGCGCCGCCGATCGGGATCATCGAGCCCAGCAACACGATCACCGGCCACTCCACCGAGGTATAGACGTCGCGCAACGGCACGATATTCGTCAGGATGTATGCCGCCACGACGCAACCCAGCGCGATCGGCAGGTAGACCCAACCGAGGCTCGCGGCGACGATGGCGCCGGCGAACAGGGCAACCGCCAGCCAGGCCTTTTCGCGCTGGATCACGCGCTGGCCGCGATCGGCCAGGGGCAATAATCCGAGCTCGCCCGTAACGTCCTGCAGGCGCTCCTCGGCGCCGAGCAGCAACAGGACGTCACCCGCCTCCAGGTCCAGCGCACGAACCTTCTCTCGAAACCGGCGGCCCTGGCGCGAAACGCCGACCAGCGCGACCCGGTGCCGGTACAGGAGCCGCAGCGAAGCCGCCGACCTGCCCGCCAGGCGTGACGACTCGGGCACGACGACCTCATGCAGGACCAGGTCTTCCTCACCGAGCACCCCCTCGCCCTTGCCGACGTATTCGAGCTGCAGGATGCCGAGCGCTTCGTCCAGGCTGCCGGGCGTTGCCTCGAGAACGAGGATATCGTCAGCGCGAATCTCCGCGATGCGCGCAAGGCCGGGCAGCCGCCGCCCCTGGCGAATGAGACCGATGATTTCCACGTCGGCTTTCCCGGCGAGATCGTCGAGATCGCGAATGCGCTTGCCGATGATCGCGGAGCCCTCCGGCACGCGCACCTCCGCGATGTAATCGGCGAGTTCGAAGAGTTCCTCGCTCACGTTCTCCGCATGCCTTGCGCGCGGCAGCAGGCGCCAGCCAATCAGCGCAACGTAGGCGACGCCGACCGCGGCGCACGCGAGGCCGACCGGCGCGAAGTCGAACATGCGGTAGCTTTCACCCAGCGCCTCACCCCGAAACTCGGCGACGACGATATTGGGCGGCGTGCCGATCATCGTGATCATGCCGCCCAGGATCGAGGCGAAAGACAGCGGCATCAGAGACAGCGCCGGGCTTCGCCCCGCCTTCTTTGCGGCCTGGATGTCGACGGGCATCAGCAATGCCAGCGCCGCCACGTTGTTCATGACGGCCGACAGGCCCGCCGCGAGTCCGGCCATGACACCGATATGGGTCGCCAGCTTTCGCGAGGCATCCACCACCACGCGAGCGACAATTTCGATGGCGCCGGAATTGGACAGCCCGCGGCTGACGATGAGTACGAGGGCGATGATCACCGTCGCGGGATGACCGAAGCCGGAGAACGCGAGCTCGGATGGCACGATGCCGGTCAAAAGCGCGACCAGCAACGCAATGAATGCAACGAGGTCATAGCGCCAGCGGCCCCAGATCAGGAAAACGAACACGCAAAACAGTAGCCCAAATAAGATTGCCTGGTCTGTCGTCACGCTTGCCCTCGCCTCGATTTGCCGGCATCGCAATGCAGGACCGTAGAGTAACAGCCCGCACCGGGAATCGGCATCAGGGATCGCGCTAGAATGGGACCAATGGCCATCCTCCTCATCGTCCTGCTGATGCTCGTTGTGTTGTTCGGACCGTCGATCTGGGTCAGCCGGGTCCTCGACCGTTACAGCCTGCCGGCCGACCGCTATTCCGGCACCGGCGGGCAGCTCGCGCGGCACCTGCTCGACCAGCTCGGCATGACGGGCGTCAGGGTCGAGACGACCGAGTCCGGCGATCATTACGACCCGGACGAAAAAGCCGTGCGCCTCACCCCCGACAAGTTTGCAGGCCGCTCCCTGACCGCGATTACCGTGGCCGCGCACGAAGTCGGACATGCAATCCAGGACCACCGCGGCTACGGACCACTGCGCATGCGCACGCGCCTCGTCAAGGCGACGCGCGGGATCGAGCGCCTCGGCGCCGGCATCCTCGTCATCGCACCTTTCATCGGCGCGCTGACCCGGGCCCCTTCGGTCGGGCTGCTGGCCTTCGCCGCGGGCCTCTGCACGCTCGGCACCGCTGCGGTCGTGCACCTCGTCACGTTGCCGACCGAATTCGATGCGAGTTTCGGGCGCGCGCTGCCGCTGCTGGATGAGCACCGAATTCTGAAGGGCTCAGACAGGCCACACGCGCGCCGGCTGCTCACGGCTGCGGCGCTGACCTATGTTTCTGCAGCACTGATGAGCCTGCTGAACATTGCCCGCTGGCTGGCCATTCTTCGTCGTTAGTAAGTTATTGTTTTTGTTGAAACAGTAACCGGGCTGGCCGTATCCGGACAAAACTTCAGGCAATCCACTGGTTTAGGGCGCACGGCGCTGTTATCATCCGCGCCCGAAACGCCGGTCCGCCCGACTTGCAGCACCGCACTCGCTGCCGGGAAGCGCCTCGGAACCGGTCACGGATTTACGTGCGCCCACCTCGTGTGTCACCAAGGGTTCTCGCCGTTGCAAGGCATGGAGAACCCGGTCGTCATGTCAGGCACGCGCTGGGTCGGCGCCAGGAACAGAGTGAGCAAGCTGAGTCAAAACTATGAAAGACCTTAGCACCTACAGAAACATCGGCATCTTCGCCCACGTCGACGCTGGCAAGACCACGACGACGGAGCGCATTCTCAAGCTGACGGGCCGCATCCACCGTACCGGTGAGGTCCATGACGGTGAAGCGACGACCGACTTCATGGAGCAGGAGCAGGAGCGTGGCATCACGATCCAGTCCGCTGCGACGAGCTGCGAGTGGAACAAGCACCGCCTGAATATCATCGATACCCCGGGACACGTCGACTTCACGATCGAGGTCTACCGCTCCCTCAAGGTACTCGACGGCGGTATCGGCGTGTTCTGTGGCTCCGGTGGCGTCGAGCCCCAGTCCGAAACCAACTGGCGCTACGCGAACGAGTCGGAAGTCGCGCGCGTGATTTTCGTCAACAAGCTCGATCGCATCGGCGCGGACTTCTACCGCGTCGTCAAGCAGATCAAGGACGTGCTCGCCGCGACGCCGCTTGTCATGGTGCTGCCGATCGGCATCGAAGACGAATTCAAGGGCGTTGTCGACCTGCTGACCCGCAAGGCATGGGTCTGGAAGGATTCGTCGGACCCCGAGTCCTACGAGATCGTGGATCCGCCCGAAGACATGGCGGACCTGATCGAGGAATGGCGCGAGAAGCTCATCGAGGCCGCGGTGGAACAGGACGACGACCTCCTCGAGGGTTACCTGGAAGGCAGGGAGCCGTCCGTCGAGGACCTGAAGCGCTGCGTGCGCAAGGGAACAATCGCGCTGGACTTTTTCCCGACCTTCTGTGGATCTGCCTTTAAAAACAAAGGTATACAGAATGTTCTTAATGGAGTGGTTGACTATCTGCCGAACCCGACGGAAGTCACGCCGCAGCCCGAGATCGACCTCGAGGGCAACGAGACCGGCAAGTTCGCGATCGTCGATCCCGACAAGCCGCTGCGCGCGCTCGCGTTCAAGATCATGGATGACCGCTACGGCGCCCTGACCTTCACGCGCATCTATTCGGGCAAGATCAAGAAGGGCGACAGCGTCCTGAATACGTTCACGGGCAAGACCGAGCGTATCGGCCGCATCGTCGAGATGCACGCCAATTCACGCGAAGAGCGGGACTCGGCCCAGGCGGGCGACATCGTTGCCCTGCTCGGCATGAAGAACACGCGCACGGGCCACACGCTCGCAGACCCGAACAATCCGGCGACCCTGGAACCGATGGTGTTCCCGGATCCCGTCATCTCGATCGCCATTCGTCCGAAGGACAAGGCGGGCAACGAAAAGATGGGCGTCGCTCTGAACAAGATGGTCCAGGAAGACCCGTCGTTCCAGGTTGCGACCGACGAAGATTCCGGCGAGACGCTGATCAAGGGCATGGGCGAGCTGCACCTCGACATCAAGGTCGATATCCTGCGTCGCACGCACAAGGTCGAAGTTGAAGTCGGCAAGCCGCAGGTCGCTTACCGCGAGACGATCACGAAGTTGATCGAAGACGGCTACACGCACAAGAAGCAGTCGGGTGGTTCCGGCCAGTATGCCAAGATCGAATACCGCATCGAGCCCGCGGAGAAGAATACGGGCTACCAGTTCGAGTCGCTCGTAACGGGCGGTAACGTGCCGCGCGAGTACTGGGGTGCGATCGAGAAGGCTTTCGGCGGCTGCATGGTGGAAGGCACGCTCGCCGGATACCCGCTGCTGGACGTCAAGTTTTCGCTGCTCGACGGCGCTTTCCACGCGGTCGACTCGTCGGCGCTGGCCTTCGAAATCGCGACGCGCGCTGCGTATCGCCAGACGATTCCGAAAGCTGCGCCGCAGCTGCTCGAGCCGATCATGAAGGTCGACGTCTATACGCCGGATGACCACGTCGGTGACGTGATCGGCGACCTCAACCGCCGCCGCGGCATGATCAAGTCACAGGATACCGGTGGCTCGGGCGTGCGCGTCAAGGCCGAGGCGCCGCTGGCCGAGATGTTCGGCTACATCGGTCACCTTCGTACGATGACCTCGGGACGCGGCCAGTTCTCGATGGAATTCTCGCACTACGCGCCGTGTCCGCAGAACGTCGCGGAAGTCGTCATCAAGGAAGCGCAGGAGCGCAAGGCGAACAAGTAAGCGCTATGCGCATCCGGGGCCGGCAGATTTCGGCCCCGCACGATCCAAGGCCCCCGCAGGCTCAGTTTGCGGGGGCTTTTTTGCGGCCCGCGGTGACCGCGTCGTAGCTGAAGAAAACTACCGCGGCCCAGATGCAGGCAAAGCAGACGAGATGCGCATTGGTCAGATGCTCGCCGTAGTACAGCCCGGTCAGGAATTGCAGTGTCGGGGCGAGGAACTGCATGAACCCGACCGTCGTCAGCGACAGGCTGCGCGCCGCGATCGCAAACAACAGCAGCGGGACGACCGTGATTGGTCCGCCAAGCATGAGCAGGCCGGATAGTCCTGCGTCACCACTCGCAAACGATGCCTTCCCGAGCGCGACGAGGTACAGCAACCAGCCGAGGGCGAAGGGCAGCAACAGCGTTGTTTCGATGAACAGCCCCGGCATGGCGCCGATGCCGGCCTGCTTGCGAATCACGCCATAGCCCGTGAAAAGCAACGCGAGCGAGATCGCGGCCCAGGGAAATACGCCCCCGCTCACGGTCAGGTACACGACACCCAGCGCAGCCAGCACCACGGCAACGAGCTGCAATCGACGCAATCGCTCGCCCAGCAGGACGACGCCCGCGAGCACGTAGACCAGCGGATTGATGTAGTAGCCGAGGCTCGCCTCGAAGATGCGGTCGTTCTGCACCGACCAGATATAGATGAACCAGTTGACCGAGATGCAAAGCGCCGCAAGCGATAGCCAGGCGAGCATCGACCGATCGACCAGCGCCCGGCGCACTTCCGGCCACTGCCGTCGCCAGAGGATGATCAGCGCACCGAACGGGACCGCCCAGACGATGCGATGTGTCAGCACCTCGAACGGCGACACCATGTCGATCAGCTTGAAATAGACCGGAAACACACCCCACATCGTGTAGGCAATGAGCCCGGCCAAAACCCCGTTGCGCGCCTCCGCAGCCCCGGCCGATTGCAGCGGTCTCATGCGGGCGTATTGTCCGTTTCACCGATCTCTTTGTCCTGGCCGCGCAGCCACTTCCTGAAGCGCAGCCAGCCGCGGTACGCGTCCTCCTGCAATACATACAGCGCGGGAATCAGGAACAACGTAATGATCGTCGCAAAAACGATGCCGAAGCTGATCGAGATGGCCGTCGGGATGACAAACTGCGCCTGCGAACTCGTCTCGAACAGGATCGGCATGAGGCCGACCGCCGTCGTGAACGACGTCAGAATGATTGCCCGGAACCTGGCGGTACCGGACTCGACCACCGCCTGTCGCATCGGCGTGCCCTCTACGCGTGACTTGTTGATGAAGTCGATCATGATCAGGCTGTCATTGACAACTACGCCTGCGAGCGCAACGAGGCCGAACATCGAGAACATGCTGAGCGACATTCCCATCATGACGTGGCCGAAGACAGCACCGATCATGCCGAACGGGATGACCGACATGATGATGAGCGGCTGGGTGTAGGAATGCAGCGGAATTGCGATCAGCGCATAGATCAGGAACAGCGCGACGATGAACGCAATGCCGAGATTGACGAGAAACTTGTTCTGTTCCTCGCTCGCACCTTCGAGGCCGTAGTTGATGCCTGGATGCCGCGCCACGAGGTCGGGAATGAAGTCGCTGCGCATGGAACGAATGATCTCCTGCGGTTCGACGCGTTCGGGATCGATGTTCGCAGAAACCGTAACGGTTCGTTCACGGTCCAGGCGCGTGATTCTTGAGTAGCCTTTGCCGAAATTGATCTCCGCGACGGACTGGAACGGCACCTCCTCTCCCGCGGGCGTACGAATCCGCATGTTCTCGAGGTCGGCCACTGACTTCCGGTCTTCAATCGGATAGCGGACCATTACCTTGAGTTCGTCCTTGCCGCGCTGGATGCGCTGTGCTTCCTCGCCGTAAAACGCCTGCCGTACCTGGCGGCCGAGCAACGCCATGGTCAGTCCCAGCGCCTCGGCTTCGGGCTTGATCTTGAGACGAATCTCGTCGCTGGCCGATGTCGAAGAGTTCGTGATGTCGTAAACGCCCTCGTAATCGGCCAGTTCCTCGACCAGTTCCTCAGCCGCGCGCTCGAGGGACTCGTAGTTCGATCCGCTGAGACGGAAACTCAACGGCGGACCGCCGCCGATATGCCCTGCATCGTCGAACGTCAAATCCTTGAGACCGGGAATTTCGCCGACCGCCTCGCGCCACATCTCACTGATTTCCTTCATTTCATACGGTCGCGTGCGATCCATCGGTATCTCCAGGAAGAAAATACCGCCGGTGTCGCCGCGCGTGAAAACACCGAGATGCTGCATGATCGGTAACGAATCCGGGTTTTCCCGGACATACCTGTCGTTGATATCCAGTATCGCTGCCTCGATCCTGTCGATCGCCGCATTGCGCGCCGCGGAAGAAGTGCCGCTCTCCATGTCGAGACGTACCCGCATGAAATCCGAAGCAAGCTCCGGAAACACGACGACCCGGGCAATGCCGCTGCCCATCAGGCCGAAGGTCAGAATGAGCACGGCGACAAAGATCGCGACCGTAATGCCCCGATAATCGACCGCCTTTTCGAGCGCCGGCCTGTAGTAGTCGTTGATGACCGTATGCAGGCCATGCTGCACGCGGCGCTGGATCTTGAGAAATGCCCGCGGCACCCGTTCGCTCGCACGGATGACACGCTGCGGGCGGAACAGGTCGTCTTCGTCGATCGGCGGGATACGCGCATGCACCAGGTGCGCCGGCAGAATCAGCTTGGATTCGACCAGCGAAAAGAACAGGCACAGCATGACGACGAAGGCCATCGCCTCGAAAAACGGCGCGACCATGCCGCCGATGAACATCATCGGACCGAACGCGGCAATCGTCGTCAGGACACCGAAGGTCGCCGGTAACGCGACCCGGTGCGCGCCCTTGATCACGTTGTCGATGGTGTGACCATCCTTGCGGATCGTCGTGTAGACGCTCTCACCGATGATGATCGCGTCGTCGACGACGATACCGAGGACGATGATGAAGCCGAACAGGCTGATCGTGTTGATCGTGACGGGCCAGACCGGCATGAGCCAGAGCGCACCGAGAAAACAGACCGGCAGGCCGACGATGACCCAGAATGCGACCTTCATCCGTAAAAACAACGACAGCACGACGAAGACCAGCAGCGCGCCCATGATCATGTTGTCGAACATCATGGCCAGGCGGCCTTCGAGATACTGGGACACGTCGATCCAGGTATCCATCTTCACGCCTTCCGGCAATGACGACGATTTTCTCTTGATGTAGCGCTTGACGGCAGCCGCAGTGTCGAGTTCATTCTGCTGGCCGCCGGCGAGCACGCGCAGCACCGCGGTCGGCTGGCCATCGAAGCGGCCGTAGCCGTCGTTCTCGACGAATCCGTCCCTGATATCGGCGATGTCGGCGAGCGTCAGTCGCGTGCCATCGGGGAAGGTACGCAGCACGAGCTGGCTGAATTCGTCCCCCGTGTACACCTGCCCTTTCGTTCGCAGCAGGATATCGCCGCCATCGGACTTGATCGTACCGCCGGGCAGGTCCACCGAGGAACTCTTCACGGCCTGCGAGATTTCGCTCATCGTCAGCCCGTACTTGCGCAAAGTCTGCTCGGACACCTCGATGGAGATTTCATACGGCCTGTCGCCCAGGTACTGCACCTGGTTGACCTCCGGCAGCTGCATCAACTCGTCGCGCACTTCCTGGGCGATAGCCTTGCGGGCGAACGCGTCGAGATCACCGTGTATCGCGATCATGACGACAGGACTTTCGGGCTCGACTTTCGTAATGACCGGTTTCTCGGTCAACGCGGGAAACGTGGATATCGCGTCGACGCGCGTCTTGACCTCGCTCAGCACTTCATTGAATTCCGCATCGAGTTCGACCTCGATCGTCACCTGCCCGAATCCTTCGCGCGCCGACGAACGCAGCCGCTTGATGCCATTGATGTCCTGTACCGCGCCCTCGATCTTGATGACGACGCCTTCCTCGACCTCCTGTGGCGCTGCGCCGAGGTACGGAACCTGCACCTCGATCATGTTCAGCTCGAATTCCGGCTGCGTCTCCTTGCGAATCGTCATCGCCGACATCAGGCCGGCCACCATGATCAAGAACATCAGGAGATTTGCAGCGACATGGTTGGCCGCGAACCACGCAATGATGCCCTTCTGGTTCGTCTCGCCAGGCCGCATGATCAGTCTCCCTTGCCCGTCGCCACGACGCTGGGATCTTCATCGGCAGCTGCAGCATCGGCATCGGCCGTGGTGCGAACCTTCATCCCGTTGATCGGCGTTTCCAGCGCCGTGAGGATTACCCGCTCGCCGGTGAGTTCATCGTCGCGCAGATACACGTGCTCGGCGTCCGCGCGGACAATGTCCACGCTGCGAATGCGCAGCCGGCTGTCTTCATCGACGAACAGGAGCTGGTCGGATCCGCGCAGCGTCGATCGTGGCACGCGAATCACGTTCTCGGCGCGGGCCCCTGCGATGTCGGCGCTTACGAAGGTGCCCATCGGCAGAGGCTCGCCCGACGACTTGCGCCGGTAGGGGTCCCGGACGCGCGCCACGGCATAGGTCACACGGCTTTTTTCGTCGACCACGCCTTCCGTGCGCACGATCTGCGCCTCCCATGTGACGGGCCTGCCCTTCTGCACGGCGGTTAGTGCCACGCGCGGGCCGTCCGCCTCCCCGGATCGCGTGATGTCGGTAGCCGTGGGCAGATCGACGAACGCGAGATCCAGGTCGGTCAGGGGCAGCCGCACTTCGGCGAAATCGGTCGCGAAAACCACGCCGAGCCGGGTACCGGGATTCACGAACTGGCCGATATCGGTCTCCTTCGATCGCACGATGCCCTCGTAGGGCACGCGGATGAAGGTGCGCTCCAGGTTGCGCGTCGCCCTGACCAGTTCGGCCTTCGCGCTCGCCAGCGCCGCCGCGGCGGACGCGAATTCAGCCTCGGCGCGGTATCCCTGCTCGCGCAGTTTCCGGGCGCCGTCGAACTCGATCTGACGTTGCCTGACCAGCGCCTCCGCCTGTTCGAGCGCCACCTCGTAGTTGGTCGGATCGATTCTGAGCAGCACCTCACCGGCGTCGAAGACTCCGCCAGCGATGAATTTCGGCGAGATCCGCGTAATCGTGCCTGACACCTCGGCACTCAGAATCGTCTCCGTCCTCGGCGCCACCGTTCCCTGGCTTTGCACACGAAAATCCGCGGTCATCGGTTCGAGCACCACGATATCCACCAGCGGATCCCGAATCTCGCGCTCACGCTTCGGTGGCTCGGGCCGCAGCTGCATCATCAGAACCGCTGCCACTATGGCAGCGCCAACAATGCCCGCGATCACTGCGATGCGCATGCCCTGGATCTCCATTCCGGTCGGATGTCGCCGGGTTTCCGGCCCAAGCGCGTATTGTGCAGCGTTTTAGCCGGAAATTCAGTCGTTTGTTGGCGTCCGGTCCATTCCGAGCCAATGCGGAAAACTCGGCGCCAAGACGGAAAATTGTGACATAACTCCCTGAAATTCGTTGGCTCGTTGACCAGACTGTCAATCTGGTAAAAACGGGGTATAGCCCCGATCGTCTGTTCGCTGACCGGACCGCTATGTACGAGCAACATTTTGGACTGAAGAAACCACCGTTTCCCGCCGTTGCGCGGGCAGCCGATGTCTTTGTGGGTCCGCAGACGGCCAGCGCCATGGCGGGCGTCAAGAAAGGGCTGACGCTCCAGGACAGCATGGTCCTGATCACCGGCCCCACGGGGTCGGGCAAGACTACCGTAGCGAACCGCGCGCTCGACACCCTCGCGGGAACGCACCGGTCGATTCGGATCG
This sequence comes from Woeseiaceae bacterium, assembly GCA_036525955.1. GTDB lineage: Bacteria > Pseudomonadota > Gammaproteobacteria > Steroidobacterales > Woeseiaceae > UBA1847. The sequence goes on from DATCZJ010000024.1 coordinate 119,720, forward strand.
GCCGCATGCACCTCGACAGCGCCGACGTCCTTGAATTCCTGCTCGACGAACTCGGCGCCACCGCGCCGGGCGGTGCCATAAGGCGGTACCGCGCGTTGCAGGAGCAGATCGTTACCTTGAACAATGCCGGCCAGAGGCTGGTCATCGTGGTTGAGGACGCCGTCCGGATGGGTGTTGACACGCTGGCCGAACTCGAAGCGCTGACGGCGGCCGACGCAGGGGCGTCGGCAGGCGCCGCGGTCGTATTGCTCGCGGACGACAGCTTCAGGCCGATGCTTCAGGATCCGCAGCTTGCCAGGCTGCGGCAACGCTTGCGGCAGCACCTCGCCATTGCGCCACTGAGCGCCGCGGAAATGCGCGGCTATTGCATGCACTGCTTCCGCCTTGCCGGCGCAGACTTCGAAGGCATTTTCGATGATCGCGCCGCCGTGACCTTGTACGCACTGAGCGGCGGTGTGCCGCGCGTCAGCAATCGGCTGATCGAGGCCGCGCTGGCGGCCGCGGCATCCAGAGGGCTCGAGCGCATCCCGACCGAGTTTCTTGCCGACATCGCGAAGCGTGAGTTCGGCCTCGAAATCTCCGTCTTGCCCGCCACGAAGCCGGCAGCGCCCGCCACCGCGAGTTCGCGGTCGGCAGATGCGCCGGCGAGGATCCCGGATCCCGCAGCACCAGTCGCGGAGTCATCGACAGGCCGAACCGACAACGAACCGGTGTCCGGGTCGGACCCGCAGCCGCAAACGGCGATCGCGACCCAGGCCCCCGGCGAATCCGGCACGGGAGACTCATCGCAGGGGGATGGCGCCGTGACCGATGCCGTTCCGGAACCTGAAGACGACGATATTCCGGACCTGATCCAGGACACCTTGCCGGATCTCGCAACGCTGTCTTCCGAACTGGAAGACGACCAGATTGATACTGCGGAGTTGGACCCAGAGTGTGCCGACGGCCCGGTCGAAGCGGCCGTGCCAGTCGTCCACGACGAAGACCCGGCGGAGCCCGTCCTCGAACTCGAGAACGAAGCCGAGCCGGTGTCCGAGTCGGCACGCGAAGAATCGATCCCTGACTGGGACCGCGATCCGACCTGCGCAGAACTGATGCCTGACCTTGATGCACTCGAACGCGCAATGGCCATCGCGCATGACACGGACGATGACAAGGACGTACCGCCCTTGCTCACGGATGTGGTCGAGAAAAAACCGAAGGCGATCAAGCCGGCGTTCGAGGAAATTCCGGAAATCACGCTGGACAACGCAATTCAGCAGCGCATCGCGAACCAGCTGATTGACGAACCGGGGCAAGTCAGCCCGGCACGCGACGCAACGCCGACAGCCGGCGACGTATCCACGCCGGAGATCAAGCTGCCGCCGCGCCAGGCGAAAAAGGCCGACGCGGAACTCGAGCGCATTGCCGCCGAACTCGCCAAGGCCAAGACCCTCGAAGATGTCGACGACAAGCTCGCCGAAACGCTGTTTGGCGAAGAACTGAACCTGATTGCGGCGCAGGTGCTGGCCCGTCAGCCACAGGAAGCGTCGGCCAACGACGAAGTCCAGTATGCGGAAGCCGCGCCTGCCCGGACCGCGCAGGTAGCCGCGGGCGTCGCCGTCGGGACCAGCGGCGCGAGCGACATCCGGCCGGTCGAACCGACCAGGCCGCATCGCCCGCAGGCAATTCATTCGGTTGGGGCATCGGCACCGCCGGCCGCGCAAGGACAGGCCGTCGAACCGGCCGCAAAGAAGCCGGAAAAAGCGCAGCCCGACGAACCTCCGGGGTCGATCGAGGACCAGATCACGTCCATGACGCAGACTCTGAAGGCCCTCAATGTTCGACCGCCCATCTCGTCCGACAGCGATGCGCGTCAGGATCAGGACGACGATGACGATGACGACAACAGGAAAGGCGGCTTTTTCAGCCGCTTCCGCCGGGGCTGACCGGCAACGCCAGGCAGCGCGACACGATCCCCCGGCCTGACCCGCCGTACAGATTTCAACCCGGGGTTTTGACAGCAACCCGCCATTCAGGCACTTTGCCGCGCATGGGAAATTTGCAGTCTGGAATGGACGTCTGGCGGTACATGGTCAATTCGATGACCGACCGCAAGTCGAAAGAAGCATACCTGCCGCTCTTGCTGAGCGCGGTCGGCGCCCTCGGCGTGCTGCCGTTCGCCATTCTTCGCTTCATCCAGCAAGCGTGGCTCGCGGCGATTGTCGATACGATCATCATGATCGGCTTCATGACGCTCGGCTGGTTCGTGTATCGCACCCGGAAGGTGCGCACGGCAAGCCGCGCGATTGCCCTGCTCTGCGTCGTGGGCGTGCTGACCACCGTGTATGTCATCGGCCCGCAACAGGTTTACTGGACCTACCCGGCGCTGATGGCGATTTTTTACCTGACCAGTCCGAAAGAAGCCGTGGCGTTCGCGATCGTTACGCTGGTCGCGCTGTTACCGGTCTTCATTCCCGCAAACGATTCGCAACTCGCATCCACGGTCATCATCACGATCATCGTCACCACGGCGTTTGCATTTGCGTTCTCCCTGATCACGAATCGCCAGAGCGAGCAGCTGATGCAGATGGCGACGAAGGATCCGCTGACCGGCGCCGGCAATCGACGCGCGCTCGATATCCGGCTGGAACAATCGGTCAACCGACTCCGCCGCAGTGGTGAAACCGCGTCCCTGGTGCTTCTCGATCTCGATCACTTCAAGAGCGTCAACGACAAACACGGCCATGCCGTCGGCGACCTGATCCTCAAACACATCGCCGACATCATCAACCTGCGCATCCGGATCACGGACAGCCTGTTCCGGATCGGCGGCGAAGAATTCGTGATCGTGCTCGACGGCCAGAATCTCCAGAAGACGGGCTATCTGGCTGAGCAGCTCCGCGTGCTGGTGGAGGCCAACGAAATCGTCCAGGACAAGTCCGTGACGATTTCGCTGGGTGTGGCCGAGATCAGGAAAGGCGAAAGCGGCACAGCGTGGCTGAGCCGCGCCGACGCAGCCATGTACTGTGCCAAGGCAAATGGACGCAATGCGACGAGCCTGTCGCCCTAGTTGATCGCCGCGGCCTGCTTTCCTGCGATGAAAGCGCGCACGAGTTCCTCCAGCATGTCGAGGGGAACGGCGCCGTGCCCGAGAATGACATCGTGAAACTCGCGCAGGTCGAACGCGGAGCCAAGTTCCTGCTGCGCCAGCCGCCGCAACTCCCAGATCTTGAGTTCACCGAGCTTGTAGGCCAGCGCCTGGCCGGGCCACGAAATATAGCGATCGACCTCGGCGCGAATATTCGCCTCCGACAATGACGTATTCTGCACGAAGTACTCGATGGATCGATCCCGCGTCCAGCCTTGCGCATGCATGCCGGTATCGACAACCAGGCGGCAGGCGCGCCACATTTCGTAGCTCAGGCGGCCGAAATCCTCGTAGGGCGTTCGGTAGACGCCCATCTCCACACCCAGTTTCTCGCTGTAAAGGCCCCACCCTTCGCCAAAGGCGCTGAAGTAGAGATTGCGGCGAAAATCGGGCGTGTCTTCAAGCTCCAGCGATAACGCGTTCTGGTGATGATGCCCGGGCACTGCCTCGTGCAGCGTAAGCGCAGGCAGTTCGTAAAGCGGCCTTTGATTCAGTGCGTGGGTGTTCACCCAGAACTCCCCGCCATGCGCACCGCCCGGCGGCGCGCCGTAATAGGCGCCGGTCGTGTAATTCGGCGCAATCTCATCCGGCACCGGCACGACGCCGTAGCTCTGTCGGGGCAGCTTGCCGAAATAGGCCGGCATCACGTAATCGATCCGTTTCGCGATCCAGGCCGCCTCCTTGAGCAGCGCTTCGGCGGAGTCCGCGTAGAAGCGGGGATCGGTCCGCAGAAATTCGCTGAATGCCGCGAGATCCCCGTCGAATCCGACCTGCTTTACGAGCGCCTCCATTTCCGCGCGGATCCTGGCGACCTCACGCAACCCGATCTCGTGAACCACATCCGGCGTCAGTCCTTCGACCGTGGTGTAACGCTTGATGTTGAAGGCGTAATAGTCCTGCCCGCCCCTCATGTCATGCGCCGCTATCGAGTCGCTCGCGCGGTACTCGGACTCCAGGAAATCGGCGAGCCGGGCAAAGGCAGGCATCACGCGTTCGGATATCACGCGGGCCGCTTCTGCCTTGAGCGCCTGCTGTTCCGCCTGCGGAACGGCTGCCGCCATGTCGTTGAACGGCGCATAAAAACTGCTCAGGGCCGCATCCTGCTTGACCTGCGCCCGAATTGTCGGCAGTACGCCATCAATGACCACCCGTGGCAGCACGAATCCCGTGGCGACGCCCTCGCGCAGGTTCTCGATGTTCTCTTCGAAGTATCGCGGAATATCCCGCAGGCGCGCGAGGTAGTCCCTGTAGTCGCCTGCATCGGTCATCCGCACGCCGCTGCTCGCCGTCAGCGCAGTCATGAAAAACCCGGAGAACGTATTGAACGGAATGCGCGCGAGGTTCAGTTCGTAGGCCCGGATCGAATCTTCGAGCACCCAGGCGAGCAGGTCCGCATCGATACGGCCCCCCGGACTCAGGCGGCCGCGGTCGAGATCCCTGACGCGCGCGAGAAAACGCCGCTCCGCCGCCAGCCGACGACTCCGGTCGTCGGCTGCAACCCGCGGCATGCGGTCGTTGAACGCATCGACGCCCGCGCTTGTCGCCATGTCCGGGTGCTCGGACAGCAGGTACTCCCAGTGCTCGCCGATGACGACCTGCAACTGGCGATCGGCGCCGGAGTCGCCGTCCTCCGCCACAGCGACGGGCAGCATCCAGATGGCTGCTGCCACTATCGCGAGCCTCGCGCAACGGACCATGGGCCTACTCCAGCGCTTTCAGCGCCTCGATTCGCGCCGCCTCGAATTCGTCGCCCGGCACCCAGGTCGGCACTTCGTCGGAGTTGGCGATGGCAAGCCCGGTCCAGTAGCCGAGCAGCGCATCGGAAATCATGCCGTCGAAATTCCAGGTATCCGAGTATTCGTCGGTCGGCTGGTGATAGTTGACCTCGGTATAGTGATTCTGCTGCTCGCGACCCCATTCGGGCGGACGATCCACGAAATCGGTGCCGGTATCGAGATACATCGCCGGGACGCCGATCTTCGCAAAACTGAACTGATCCGACCGATAGAAGTAGCCCTTGTCGGCAAACTGGTCCGGCTTGACGACGCGGCCCTGCTCCTCGGCAACCAGCGTGACAATCTGATCGATCGTCGACTTGCCGAGGCCGACAAACGTGACGTCATGCGTGTGGCCCCAGATGTTGCCGCCGTCGTAGTTCAGGTTCGCGACGATCTTGCCCGGCGGGAACGTGGGATTCGCTGCGTAGTATTCGGACCCCAGCAGCCCCTGCTCTTCCGCGCCGACGAGATTGATGAGCACCGAGCGCCGTGGCGCCGCGGGCAGCGCCTTGATGGCCCTGGCGATAGCCAGTACCTGGGCCACGCCCGTCGCATTGTCCATCGCGCCGTTGTAGATGCTGTCGCCGTCCGCATTGGGCGTCCCGATGCCGAGGTGATCGTGGTGCGCCGTGTAGATCACCACTTCGTCCTTGAGTGCCGGGTCGCCGCCGGGAATCAGGCCGAGCACATTGGCAGACTGCACGCGCTCGATCCCGACATCCATGACGAGTGACGTCGTAATACCCAGCGGCACCGGTTCGAAGTCGCGGTTGTAGGCGGCTTCCCGCAGCGCGTCGAGATCGAGGCCGGCCATTTCCATGAGCTGCCGGGCGGTATCCTCGGTAACCCATGCATTGATCTGGCTGCGCGGCTCATCGCCGGCCGGTAATTCGAACTGGACACCGGTCCATGAGGTCTGCACGACCTGGAACGGATAGCCGGCCGACGGCGTCGTATGGATGATGATCGCGCCCGCTGCGCCCTGCTGCGCGGCGCTCAGGTACTTGTAATCCCAGCGCCCGTACCACAGGCGCGTCTCGCCGGCGAACAGATCCGGGTCCCAGTCCGGGTCATTGTTCATCATGACGAGTACCTTGCCCTTGAGGTCGACGCCCTTGTAGTCGTCCCAGTCGTATTCAGGCGCCTGGATGCCGTAGCCGACGAACACGAGTTCAGCGTCTTCGACGACCGCGCGCTCCTCCTGCACCCCGCTGCCGACGATGAACTGATCCCACTGCTTCAGCTCGACCGTCTTGCCGTGGCCGGTAAAAGTCCATGTCGGCGGCTGCGCGGCATTCAGGCCGACGAGGTCGAACGGCTGCTCGTAGCTGCCGTCTGCGGCGCCCGGTTCAAGACCCAGCGCTTTCATCTGTTCGATGAGGTAGTCACGCGCCATCTTGTCACCACGGCGTCCCGGCCCGCGTCCTTCGTAACGATCGTCGGAAATCTCCACGACGATCCCGCGCAGGTAGTCGCCCGTGATTTCCTGCGCTGCGACTTCGGCAGCCGGGTTGCCTCCCGCGGCGGCCACCGCCTTCGGCGATCCCGTAGCAGCGTCCGTTGCGGTCGCTGCCGGTGACGGTTCTTCCTTGCCGCAGGCGCTAAAACCGCCCGCGATGATTGCGAGCGCAATCAGTCCGAGTTTTCTCACATTATTTCTCCTGCGCCTCAGGCGCCGAATAGTTCCAGAAGGAAATTCTGCATCGCCGTCCACGACCGCCGATCGGCCTTCGCGTCGTACACGGTGCCCAGTGCGCGATCATTCGCGGCCGGGTTGCTGAAAGCGTGCAGCGTATTGCCATATGCGTGCAATTGCCAGTCTGCGCCGAGCTCGGTCAGCTCCCTGGTCAGCGCAAGCACGCTGTCGGGGCTGGCCATCGGGTCGTCCCAGCCATGCAAAACCAGCACCCGCGCCTTGCTACGGTTGCCGCCGCAATTACCGGGCGGACCGAGCAGCCCGTGGAAACTGACGACACCCGCGAGATCCGCGCCGCTTCTCGCGAGGTCGAGCACGCACAGGCCGCCAAAGCAGTACCCGATCGCCGCCACCCTTGCCGCGTCCACCTCCGGCTGCGCCTGCATTGTCCCGAGCGACGCGCGCATGCGGCGCTGCAGCGCGGCCCGGTCGTCGAGCAGCGGCTGCATCAATGCGGCATTCTCGCCCGGATTGCCTCCCCGCCTGCCCTTGCCGTAGAGGTCCAGCGCCAGTGCCGCATAGCCGAGCGCGGCGAGCCGATCCGCCTTGTCGTCCTCCGCCTGACTGCGCCCCGACCAGGCATGGGACACGAGGATGCCGGGACGTGGCCCCTCCCGTTCGTCGTCCCAGGCGAGCCTGCCCTCGAGCAGCAGATCGCCGTCACGGTATTCGATGATGCGCTCGCGAATCGTCACTGGCGGGCTCGCGTCAGCGGCGTCGGACCACGAACACCTCGTAGCGCCCCTGCGGCCCGATATACCAGGACGCGATGGTACTGGTCAGGCTGACGATGATGGCGCCGAACAGCGCCGACCAGAAACCTGCGACCGAAAAGTCGTCGAGCATCGCCGCGACCAGGCCGAACATCGCGGCATTGAGCGCGAACAGGAACAGGCCGAGCGTCACGAGGGTCAGGGGCAGTGTCAAGAGGAAAGCGACCGGTCGGACAAGGCCGTTGACGAGCCCCAGCAGCAACGCGGCAAGAATGAAACTCCAGGCGCCGGTGATCGATACCCCGGGTAGCAGCGCGGATGCAAGGTACAGACCGAGCATCGTGATCAGAGTTCGTAAGACAATTCCCTGCATGCCCGCATTATGGAGCGCGCCGCGCCGCGATGAAAGCCCTCATGAAAGCGGCACGGTCATCGGTCGCGCCAGTGGCTTGATCGCGTGCAGGTGCACGTTGCCGATCGCTCGCTCGACGAAAGCGCCTTCGCAGTAGCACAGGTAGAATTCCCAGAGCCGCGTGAACTCGTCGGAAAACCCGAGATCACGTACCGAGTCGATGCGGGCAAAGAAGCGCTGCCGCCAGTCTTTCAATGTGCGCGCATAATGCGGCCCGATGTCCTCGACGCCGATCGTGCGGAGATCGGTAACGCGTGTCATCGACGAGGTCATGGCCGTGACCGAAGGCAGAAACCCACCCGGAAATATATAGCGCTTGATGAAATCCACGGTCTTCGCGGCTCTTGCATAACGCTGGTCCGCAATCGTTATGGCCTGGATAAGCATCTGTCCGTCAGGCTTCAGCAGTGATGCGCATTTTCGAAAGTAGGTATCGAGATATTCGTGGCCCACGGCCTCTATCATCTCGATCGAAACGAGCTTGTCGAAGCGCCCCTGCAGATCACGATAGTCACTGAACAGCAGCGTGACCTTATCCTGCAAGCCGAGTGCCGCAACCCGCTCGCGTGCGAACTCGTATTGCTCCCTCGAGATCGTCGTGGTGGTAACCCGGCAGCCGTAACGAGACGCCGCATGCACTGCGAACCCGCCCCAGCCAGTGCCGATTTCGACGACATGGTCGCCCGGCTTCAGATTGAGCTTGCTGCATATGCGATCCAGCTTGGCAATGGACGCTTCTTCGAGCGTTGCATCGGCGCGCGGGTAGTAGGCGCTCGAATACATCATCGTGGGGTCCAGCCACAGGCTGTAAAAGTCGTTCCCGAGATCATAGTGCGCGGCAATATTTCGGCGGCTGCCCTTGCGCGTGTTGCGATTCAGCCAGTGAAACACCTTCCGCAGCGGCCGCGTGAGCAGCGACAGTCCCGCGTCGACGCCGTCGAGGACGTCGCGATTTCGGAGCAGGACGCGAACCAGCGACTCGATCTCCGTGCAACGCCACAAGCCGCGGACATAGGCTTCTCCGGCGCCAATCGAGCCACCGAAAGCAATATCCGAGTAAAACGCGGGCCCACGGACCTCGATCGTCGCGGCCACCGGGAACTCCGGGGATGCGGTGCCGAAAGTCCGTTGCTTGCCATTCTCGAACAGCGTGATCCTGCCGTGCCGGATGCCGGCCAGTCGACCCAGCACCAGCCGCCGAGCCAGGCGGTCGACCCACCGATTGGCATCGGGCGATGTCGAAAATTCCTGCTTGTCGAGATCCAGTGTTCTGATGTTCATCGCGTCACCATCATGTCTTTCTTGGCGGGGTGAACGTACAGCGGACAACGCTTGATCCAGAGCCGGAGCGCCTCCCAGTAGATTGCACCGATCACCTTGAATGTCATTAACGGGAAACGGGCCAGGACGCCGGCAAGGCTGCGCGTCGTAATCTCGACCCGGTCGAGCGCCATGCTCGCCTCGAAGAACTTTTTTCCGTCTTCGGCGTTGCACATGTGAACGCCGAGTCGTCGTCCCGGCAACGACAGGCGCCAGTCGTAGGAAATCTCCATGGACATGAACGGCGAAACGTGCATTTTCTTCGCCGGACTGAAACGCCAGCTACGCGACTGGCCGGCACTGGCGTCAACGGCCAGCACGTAGGTCTCGCGCTCGCCCCAGGGCGTGTTGTTGACCTCGGCGACGATGGTCTCCAGTGTCGTTCCGTCCTTCGCAAAACAATAGTAGAAACTCACAGGATTGAAGCAGTAGCCAAAATAACTGAGATTCGTCAGCAGCCGGATCGGACCCTGTGGCCGGGCGCCAGTCTCACGCGCCACGAGCGCACGTACCGATTCGGCCAGCGGTTCATGCGCCGGCCCGATATGGTCCTCGCGACGGAACCTCGCGAGCGCACGGCGCGATGCTGACCAGAGCCAGCGCCCTCGAAACACCGTCGGCAGCTCGTCCAGGTCCAGGTACATCAGGAACATCCGGTACCGAAAATCGTGTGGCACCGGGCTGTATCGGCTGTGCCTAACCTGCCCTTCGTAGATGCAGCTGTGCATGGCCCAGCGCCTCCTCGAAGTGGCTCACGGCATTGAGCGCGCTGACAACGCCGTCCTCGTGAAATCCGTTGCGCCAGTAAGCGCCGCAGTAAAACGTCCTGTCACGGTTGATTTCGGACTGGCGACGCTGCGCGGCCATGCTCTCGCGCGTGAACATCGGGTGCTGGTACCCGATGCGCCGGATGATCTTGCTCTCGTCGATCCTCGAATCGTCATTGAGGGTCACGATATATGTGCTTGCCGATTCGATGTGCTGCAGGATGTTCATGTTGTAGGACACGGCGACGTGGCGCGTGCTGTCCGCGGGGACAAAATAGTTCCACGCGGCCCAGGCCCGCTGCCTTGCGGGCAGCACCGTCGTGTCCGTATGCAGGATGGCCTCATTGCGCTGGTAACGGATCGCACCGAGCACGGCGCCCTCCGCGGGCGTGGGATCGGCAAGCATCCTGAGCGCCTGGTCACTGTGGCAGGCGAGGAAGGCGTAGTCGTACCATTCTCGGCCGCCCGCGGCCGTGGTCACCTCGACGCCCTCTCCCGAGCGCCGGACCGACGTGACCGGCGTATTCAGGCGAATGCGATCGCGATGGCCGTCGACCAGCCGCCGGACATATTCCCGCGATCCGCCCTCGATGACTTGCCACTGCGGCCGATTCTCCAGCTGCAGCAGACCGTGATTCTTGAAAAACCGCACCAGGAATGCGGCCGGCATGTCGAGAACCGCACCGGGCTCGGCGGACCAGATGGCGGCCGCCATCGGGACAAGATAACGATCGCGAAATTCGGTCCCGTAGTGGCGAAATTCCAGGTAGTCGCCGAGTGACAGGTGTTCGCGTGAGGCGTTGATATCGAGCACTGCTTCGCGATTGAATCGCAGGATATCCCGGATCATTCGATAAAATCGCGGGCGCAACAGGTTGCGGCGGTCCGCAAAAAGACCATTCAGCGACGAACCGTTGTATTCGAACGCACCGACCGCATCGTGGACGCTGAAGCTCATTTCCGTCGGACGCCAGCCCTGGCCTATCTCCGCCAGCAATCGCTGGAAATTCGGATAGGTACGATCGTTGAAAACGATGAACCCGGTATCAACCGGAATCGTCCTGTCGCCGTCGACGACGTCGATCGTGTTCGTATGGCCGCCGACGTAGGCTTCCGACTCGTAAACCGTGATATCGAAGCGCTCGCGCAGCTTGTAAGCCACCGTATTGCCCGCGATGCCGGTACCAATGATTGCGATGCGCATGGTCCCTCCGCCTTTCTGCAGCGCTACCAGCGCTGCGGAACGCGCTCGATCTTGGTGGTGTCGTAGCCGATCGAGGCGACAAACTCGACCATGCGCTGATAATCCTCGTCGGATATCTGCGGCTCGCGGGCCATGATCCATACGAAATCGCGCTTCTGGCGCGCGATCACCGTTTGCGTGTAGTCCTCGTCGAGGTACACGATCCGGTAGTCGGCCTTGATCGGCCAGATGAAGCGCATACCCCAGAGCGCGTTGCTCGTCGGATCCTTCACGAATCCTTTCGGCTCATAGCGCTTGCGTTCGCCATCGAATCCGCCGTCACGAAACGTAAACGTCGTCGCGATCGAGCCGTCCGGGTTGAGCGCATAGGACTCGATGGCGTTGTGCGCGCCCTTTTCGAGTGCCGTCGGAATGTTGGCAATGACATACCAGTCGCCCATGAACCTTTCGAGGTCGACGTAATCGACGGTTTCCATTTCCGGCGCCCGGGAAGCGCAGCCAGCGAGCAGCGTAACCGCCGCAAGCAGTGTCAGCGGCCCGAAGCGACCGTTGCTAGGTGAGTTCATAACGAAGAATCCTTCCGCCTTTCGCAACCGACTGCAGTCCGAGCCATTCATTGGCTTCGGAATACCAGACGATCAGTTCGAGTTCCTCTGCAAGCAGCCGGTAGGCATGCGCCTCGACCGCTTGCCCCTTGACCGAAATCCGCTGTTCGCCCAGCGACTCCACGCGGACCGGGAGGTACTCCCCGGTCTGCGGATTGAGCAACCGGGGCTGCCGCAGAAACTCGGGATTCCAGTACGCAAATGTCATGACGCATCCATCCAGCGACGTTTCGCCATCGACGGCACGAATGAGCAGCCGGTCGTCCACGCGCATGCCGGAGACCCGCTCGTCCTGGCCGTTCGCATCCGTCGTCGAGCGAATGCTGCGCAGGCAGCCATCGGACCAGATTTCGGTGTTCGTGTGGCGATACCTGAATGCGTTGAAAAACAGGAAGCGCACGTCGAAACTGGCTTCGCTCTGCAATTGATGCGCGTCGCCGGATTCCACCAGTTCAAACCGGTGAAAACCGATCGGCGAGCCGTCCAGAGACACCTCGAACTGCCAGGTCCTCGTTGCTCCGTTGCCCGCCATGGACACGCCCGGCAGCAGGCACAGAAGCACGAAAAGCAAACGATATATCTGCATCATCTCGCGTCTCCTCTCAACGTTGTCCGCGGGGCCGGCGCGGACCCGGAAAGAATGCGTTGGTGGACTCGATGTACTCCGCGTATTCCGGCCGTCTCGAGTGGATGGTCTTCTCCAGCATGGCGACACCGGAAACCTTGAGGAGCAGGAAGGACATCAGCAGCGGAGCGAATACGGTCCACCAGCCACCGCCCGCCGCTGCGAACAGCCAGAATCCCCACCAGATGCAGAAATCACCGAAATAATTCGGGTGACGCGTGTAGCGCCAGAGCCCGGTATCGAGGACCTTGCCCGCATTGCGCTCGTCGGCCCGGAACTGCCGCAGCTGGTAGTCGCCGACCGCCTCGAAGACGAACCCGGTCATCCACACCAGCAGCGCCAGCAGATCGATCACACCAAGCGGCGCGTGCGATGAAATCGCCGGCAGCAGTGGCGCGGCGATAATCCAGGCGAGCAGGCCCTGCAGGCCGAACACGATCACCAGGCTCTTGACCACGAAGCCCGGCTCGTTATTGCGGCGAATCGTCGCGTAGCGATAGTCCTCGGGCTCGCCCCAGTTGCGGGCAGTAATATGCACGGAGAGGCGCAGCGCCCAGATCGCCACGAGCGCAACGACGATCATCCCGCGCGCCGAGAGTGGCATGGCCTCGGATGCGAACAGCAGCGCCGCCAGCAGGAAGAAAAGCGACCAGAGGCTGTCGACGAAACTGACCTTGCCAATGACGATGCTCGCGACCCAGGCGAGCGCCGCAGACAGCATGATCGCGGCGAGCGAGGCCCAATAGATCGTCACTGGATACGCTCCGGACCCATCTCGACCGGTTCGACGCCATCAAGACGCCGGGCCAGGGTCACGAGCAAAGGCATGACCGCCGCCCAGCCAAGCGACAACGCAGCGAGGGCCGCCACCGGCTCGACGAAGTCGATGCCGCCCAGCTTGAATCCGCCCCAGTAAGACGCCGGGCCCGCAATGGCGCCGAGTACCGCGGCAAGCGCAAGACGGCCGTGCAGCCAGCGCATCGAGAGGTTCAGCGTCGTGCCGAACAGCATCCACATCGTGATGATCCAGTACGGCGCGACGAGGCTGCTGAAAACGCCGGAAGGATAGGAAACCCAGCCAGCCATCACGAGCAGGCTGTCGAACACCAGCCCCAGGATACCGCAGGCCACGACGAGCCCGATCTCGAGATCCGGGCGACGAACGAGCCTGATGTGAATCGCCAGCACTGCGAGCAGCACGAGCGGACCGAGCCAGGGCATCTGGTTCGCAGCACCGAGTACTGCAGAAAACCAGCCGACCTGGAATGCGATGAAGTTGATGAGTGCGGCCATATCAGTACCCTGCCCGTTTGAAGCGATAGTGGGAGACGAACCATTCGTCGCCGTCGTCGTAGCGAAAAAGTTCTTCGCAAGCCATGAAAAATATGCGCCAGCGATTCAGCCAGCGCCCGGCCTCGCTCTTTCCATAAGTGCGCTCGAGGATCGGCAGGACCGACGCCTCGCGTTTATCGAGGTTCGCGAGCCAGGCACGACAGGTCCGCGCATAGTGTGAACCGTTCCAGGCCCACTGCTTCTCGATGGCGAGATCGCCCTGGAACCTGAGCGGCAGGCTGGCGCTCGGCATGATGCCGCCCGAAAAGAAGTGCCGGGTCATCCAGTCGCCCGGACCTTTGTCGATGTATTCGTAAGGCGTGGAACGATGCGTGAAAATATGCATGAAAAACCGCCCATCGTCCGCGAGCCAGCCCGCGATACGCCGGAACAACTCCGGGTAGTTGCGCATGTGCTCGAACATTTCGACCGACACGATCCGATCGAACCTGCGATCAATGTCGAATTCGTTCATGTCGCATACGATCACTTCGAGATTGCCGAGGCCGCGCTGCGCGGCGCGTGCCGTGATGAAAGCACGTTGTGACTTCGAATTGGACACCGCGGTAACGGCACAGCCGGGAAAATGCTCTGCGACCCAGAGCGACAATGACCCCCAGCCGCAGCCGAGATCGAGGACAGCCATGCCGTCTTCGATGCCCGCTCGCGCCACGGTCGCCGCGAGCGCGGCGCGCTCCGCCTCATCGAGGCTGGAGACGCCCTCGGGCCAGAGGCAGCAGCTGTACTTGCGGTTCGCACCGAGCACTTCCGAAAAAAACTCGGCGGGCACCTCGTAATGCTGCTCATTGGCGAGTTCCGGTACCAGCGCGATCGGCGAGCGGCGCATCATGGCCACGAACTCGTCCGTCAGCTCGCATGCGCGCTCGATGTCGCCAGCCCCGATTTCGGCGCGCTTGCGATCGAGAAGCCTGCGAATCCCCGTGCGAATGACGGAATCGGGCACAAGCCCGCTTTCCGTCCAGCTGATTGCCCTTGCCGCTACGCCATCCACTGATGGTCTCCTTCTGAATGTGGCGACCAATATACGAACCCGGTGTGGCGCCAACAACGCCCCAATCGGGCCTGTTACACTCGCTTACAAATTGACAGGAACAGCATCAAATGGCCCTTTGGCCTTGCTGCACCGGCCGGGCGGGGCCGTCGCGTTTGCCACTGGCACCGGCCCGGGCCGCAACGAATTTGCGCAAGAAGGTCGGGCTCCGCTTTGGCATTGCTCCCGGGGCGGTTATTCTTTATTGTCCCGCAGCCAGTCGCCTGAGATGCGCCCGTAGCTCAGTAGGATAGAGTAGCGGATTCCTAATCCGTTGGTCGCAGGTTCGAATCCTGCCGGGCGCGCCAGCGATGGCCGCGCAAGCAATATCCCGCCACCCGGCGGGAAAGGAACGCTGCCGCAGCATGAGAAGAGCCGCGAAGGTCTTTTCCTGGTCCGCTGGCGCCCTGCTGGTCGTTGCGATCGCCCTGCTCGCGTATCTGCACAACGCGGACCTGACGATCTACAAGGGTCGCATCGAGCGCATCGCCTCCGAATGGTTGGGGCACGAGGTATCGATCGACGGCGCCTTGGCACGGAGCGACTCGATCTCGGCTTCCAGACCAAACCGCGCGAAGGCCTCGGCCTGAGCGTCGGCGGCATCATCAATTCGCTGTTTCGCGTCAGGGGCACGCTGGCCAAACCCGCGATCGAGATCGATCCGGCCGGGACCGCGAAGAAAACCGGCTTCGCATTCGCGACCGGCGGCCTGTCGATCGTTGCAAAAAGCCTGTTCGACCGGCTCTCGGCCGAGGCTGATATGTGTCGGAAGCTGCCGCGAACGCGTCAGCTTTGGTCTTTTTGGCCGGACTCCCAGGCGACTTCGACCTGGATCTCGTTTCGCCGCAGGAACCAGGGCGTAAACGGTGCGTCGTAACGTGCCAGCAGAGGTTTGCCCACGATCTCCACCCCGTCCGCCGCCAGCGCATCCAGCAGCCGTTTTTCGTGTTCACGATAATTGTCTTCGGTCCAGCGCCCCGAATAGCGATGTGCGGCCACGATCCGCGACGGCCGCTGCACGATGCGAATATCGGAATTCAGCGGCTTCGGCAGCGTGTCCAGCGTGTACTTCCTCTCCATCACGAAAGCGTACGTGTAGACATCGCCCTGATCAGCTCGACTCTCGGAAAGAACCGGGGCCGTCATTTTCATGCGCTCGCCCCGCTGCGCCTCGCGCGACTCGACGGGCGCTGTCATCGCCATTTTTTCCTGCGGCTCGTTGTCGCCGAAGATGTAACCTGCGAGCTGGCGAAACGCCGTGTTACCTGCCTCGCCGAAGCCGCCCGGCACATCGACCTCGGCGACGATATACGGCGCGTAACGGCGGATCTCGTAGTCGTCCGTCGCGTGAATGACAGCATACTCGGGTTCTTCGATTGCCATGGCCTGCGACCAGTTCGATGCCAGGGCGATGACGATAATCATGCGTATCAGGCTTGTCACGATATTCCTCGCGCGATCAGTACTCGATTCTGCTCCCGTCCCAGGCAAACACGCCACCCGAATCGGAAACCTCCAGTCCGTCAATGACGGCGAGCAGGCGCTCGGCCGCAAGATCCGGCGTAAACAGTTTGCCCTCGGGTACCCTTTGCAGAAACGGCTCCGACAAGGGCGTCGCGACGGTTCCCGGGTGCAGGCCCGCGACAATCGACGCAGGGAAACCGCGCGCATGCTCGATCGCCAGCGTTTTCAGCAACATGTTGAGTGCCGCCTTCGAAGCCCGGTACGAGTACCACCCCCCGAGCCGGTTATCGGAAATGCTGCCCACTCGCGCCGACAGCACGGCGAACACGGTTTTCGTCGCTGGTCGCATACGCGGCAGGAAATGCTTCGCAACCATCGCAGGCCCGATCGTATTGATCGCCAGGACGCGCGCCATGACCTTCGCGTCGATTTCCCGCAGGGTCTTCTCGGGCATGACGGGCCCCGGCAGGTGCAGCACGCCGCTCGCAACGATCAGCATGTCGATCGGCGCATCAGCCGCAGCCAGTTCGGCAGCCCGGCGGATGCTTTCTTCATCCAGGATGTCGAGCGGGAGTCTGCGGACCCGGGTTCCGTTGCCGGAACCCGGGGAGCGCGTTAACGCTTGCACCGTCGCCACGTTGGCAGCGGCATCGAGATGCCGCACCAGCGCTTCGCCGATACCACCGCTGGCACCGACGACAGCGACGTTCAATCCTTCGGGAAATGATTGCAATAACGTCACTTGGGGAGTTTTCGCGCCACATCCGCAGGCCACAACGTTACCACCGGACCGCGCCGAATTCGTTTCAGGACTGCCATATTTTGTAACCGGACGTATCTGCGCATGGCAACGCATACCCGGTCGCGGCCTGACAGGCATTTCTTGTGTGCCGGATACGCCGCTGGCTTGCCGGATTTTGGTACCATAGTGGGGCCCCGTCCCCACCGGATAATGGCATGGCGAAAGACGCGAACAAGGCTGCTTCTCTGTCGAAACACCGGTCCATCCTGATCCGGATGATATTCAAGGTCACGGCCTACTACCTGGTCCTGGGGGCGCTTCTCGCCGTAGCGATGTCACTTTCGCCGAGTTTCGCGAACCAGTTGCCGTTGGGCGGCGTCGGACAAATTTCCGAGTTTGGCTCGTCCAGCATTTACGACCTCGAAGAGGCCCTGCTCAGCGCCGACGACGAAGAGATCGAGGAAATCATCACGGAGTCGACGCGCACGCGCCTGGCGCGCGGCCCGGCCTGGCTGATCGAGGCCACTGCGCTCGTCTACGCGATGATATCGACGCTGCTGCTGATATTGCCGGTGTCCTGGGTGTACAAGGCGATACATACTGACAGCGTCTACGATCACTCGATCGACACGACCACGCTCGTGTTGCCGGCCGTCGTTGCCGGTATCGTCACGGTCGTGCAGCACAGCCTCGCCCTCGCCTTCAGTCTCGCGGGCATCGTGGCGGGCGTACGGTTTCGCCGCGCGCTCAATGACACCTTCGATACACTGTTCATCCTCGCGTCCATCGGCGTCGGCATCGCCGCGGGCGTCAAGTCGCTGGAGGTCGCGGTCGTGCTGACCGTGTTCTTCAATTACGCGTCGCTCGCGGTTTGCGCATTCGGCGACGGGCTCGAATCGCAGTACGTCGTACAACGCAAGCGCGAAAAGAAGAAAGCCAGGGCGGCCAGGCTCCGGGAACGCCAGGAAAAATCCGGCACTACCGGCCCATCGTCGGACCTTTGACCGGGTCGGCCCTCATCGTATCGAGGCGTTGCTGCCCGCGACAGCGGTCGATGATCTGCTCCCTGGTTTTCGACTCGCTGTCGAGAATGTCGAAGAACTGCTGCAGATAGGCGAGCGTGCGTGACTTCCGGAGCCCACTGAGTTCCTCGGAACGCCGGTAAAGATCGAGAATCTCCTCGCGCTTCGACTGCAAGTGCCGGATCGTCGATTCGAGGACATCCTCCGGCTGGCACAGCCCCCGGTAATAGCGCGTCCGTACCAGCTCAATCGGCAGGTGCTCCGGGGGCGCAGCATACCGCGCGTCGACCAGACCGGACATATCGAAGTCATAAGGGATCGGGATGCGCTTGTCCGCGGCCTCTTCGCTGACGTACATCTCGACATTGTGACAACAGTAGTTGCCCTCGGGACCTTGCAGCACCGAGTAGTCATGGTTCGCGATCATGAACTGGAACAGCTCGGCAAGCGCCGTGGCCGGCATGTCCAGCTCCTCGAAACGATTTGCGCTGGTACGCGCCCTGTCCAGCCCGAGGCGCTTGCCGAGATCGCCTTCGTCTTCAATGAGAAACACGAGGTCCGTCCAGGAACCTTTCTTCTCGTCGCTGTCCACGTAGCTGAGTCGCAGCAGGCGCGTGCCGAAACTTTTCTCCGTCAGGATCTCCAGCGTCCGGTACGCGAGATATTCGAGCACCACGTCCTGTTGCGATACGGCACCATGCTCGCACGGTGTGACCAGCTTGAGCTTGTTCTGCCCGTCGAACAGGGTTCCCCTGACCTGCCTTTTCTTGAAGTTGAGTTGCAGCGGCATCAGCCGGCAATTCCGACGTCGGAAGTCGCCACGCCCCCGGATCGCAACTTCGAGTCGCTGCGACTGCCCGTCGGCGCCGGTGTAGCTCCATTGTCCAGGGAACCACAGGCGGCCATCCTGGTCGCGTTGCTCATAGGCCTGCGTGAGCGGTGCCGTCAGCACCGCCTTGAGGATCGAGTCTTCACGAAAAAGCGGCGCTTTGTCCGCAGAAACAGCACTACCCGTCACCGCCAGCGAAAGGATCAGTAACGTCGTTTTTACCCAGTCCACAGCCCGTGTTTGTACACCGAAACGGTGCTGTCGCGGAATTCGGGGAAACCGAAGTGGTCGCCGAAACCGGACTATCAGGCGTCGGAATCCAGTATCCGCGCGGGAATTACCACTGCCACCAGTCACGGAACCAGCGCGACACTCGCGATGTTGATCACGAGCGAATAATTCGACTCACCGAACTGTCGGGATCAATATGGATGATGGCATCGGACACGGCGTAACGATAAGCCAAAGCGGCAAACGTGGCTAAATACAGGCATAGTTGGCTTGCCGCGCCGCCACCAGCCCCGCGGCGGCCAGTCCGCCAGGCGGCGGACGACACCAGGGAACAACCGACACCGCGCTCGAGGAGAACAGCGATGCTGAAAGCCGGATCCAAAGCACCGGAATTTGTGCTGGAAAGTGCCGATGGCACTGAAACGTCATTGACCGACCTGCTCGCGGAAGGACCCCTGATCCTGTACTTCTACCCGGCCGATTTCACGCCCGGCTGCACCAAGGAAGCCTGCTCGATCCGTGACATTCACAACGACATCCAGGCCGTGGGGCTGACCGTCGCGGGCGTGAGCCCCCAGGATACGGAGAGTCATGTGAAGTTTCGCGACGAATACGGCCTGCCGTTCACGCTGCTCAGCGATCCGGACAAGACCGTGATCAGGATGTACGACGTGGACGGGCCCTTCGGCGTCGGCGTACGTCGCGCCACTTACCTGATCAACCAGGACCGCGTCATCCAGGACGTCGTGCTGGCCGACGTGCTGGTCGGCCGCCACAAGGATTTCATCGAGAAAGCGATCGCGCTGCGCGAATCCGCAGGCCGGAAAAAACGCTAGCTGCCCTGCACCGTTACGATCACGCGCCGCGCATGCGGCGCGCGGCGGTGCTCCCAGAGGTAGACGCCCTGCCAGGTTCCCAGCGCACAGCGCCCGCCCCGCACTGGCAGGTTCAGGTCCGACTGTGTCAGGACGCTGCGCACGTGCGCCGGCATGTCGTCGGGGCCTTCGGCCGTGTGCGTGAACATGGGATCGCCATCCGGAACGGCGTGCGACATGAAGGTTTCGAGATCGCGCATGACCGCGGGATCCGCGTTTTCGCACAACATCAGCGACGCGCTCGTGTGACAGATGAACACGTGGCACAGGCCGGTCTGCACACCGGACCTGGCAACGGCGTCCTGCACCTCTCGGGTCAGGTCATAGGTGCCGCGGCCGCGGGTATCGATTCGGATCTCGGATTGCGCTATCAAGGCTGGTAGGGCGCGCCGTAACGCAACCGTATCGTCTTCGTCTTGCCGAACCAGGGGATGGAGACGATATAGATATTGTCGTATTCGTCCTCGGCAATCGGCGGCACCTTCTTACTCGCGCCCATGTTGCCGATCAGCGCCGGCAGCGTGTTGCTGTGGCCCACGACGAGGATGATCTTCCCCTTATGCTGCTTGACGATGCGTTCCATGATCGCCTCGGTATCGCCAGCGTCATAGGAATTCACAGGCAGGCCGAGCGCGTCGGCCACCGGCTTCGCAGTCTCCACCGTCCGTCGGTACGGCGTCGCATACACCGCGTCGATGCCCTGCACGACGTCCGCCTTGACGAGTTGCCGCGTGAGTTCCTCGACACGCAGCTTTCCCGCGTCGCTGAGCGGCGGATCGTCGGCCGGTAACCCGGCTTTTTCGGCGTGCCGCACGAATATTACGGTCGTCGTCGCCTGCGATTCGAAAAACCACGCGAGACCTACGGCGATGGCCGTGTAGATGACGATGACCTGCATGCGGCGACGCCGGCGACGGCGGCGGCGCTCGATGTCGTTATTGTTGCTGCGCATGGACGCAGACTTTACGGGGTTTTACTGTCTTTGACCACGCCGTTTCAGCGGTCGCCGTGTTCATCGCGGTCCCGCTCTTCGTGGACCACGCGGAACTCTCCTTCGATGACGCCGTGCGTCCCCGGCGCGTCAGCGGCCTGTGGCCGCCGCGCATGTCGCGCGAGCTTCCGGTTGAACCACCAGAATCGAATGCTGAGGCCTGCCGCGAGAACGGCGACGATCGCGCCGAGCACCACGAATGCGACAAATCCGAGCACCAGCGAGACGCCGATGATGACGGCGCCCGCCGCCACCACGAACAGGTTCGCTACCGGGTTACCGGCGGGAAACGGTCTGTTGGCCGAAGTCTGTTTCAATGGCTGTCCCTCGTCTCGTCGGCACGCGTGTAAAAGCCCTCGAACCATGTCGCCCAGGTTGCTCCACCATCATTCGACTGCTCGAAAAACTGCCGCACCCGGCCGTCGTCGAGCGGCGTCCAGAGACCCCTGAATGGCGCTGTCGTCCCGGTCGCGACGTAATGGATCGTGCCGGTGAGCAGCATGCCGTCATCGCTCATGCCGCCGCGAATATTGATCTGGTTGCCGCCCTCGTCGTTCCAGATCTGCACCCATTCGTCCGATTGCCTGTCCAGGTAGTTGATGCTCATTCCACCGCCGCCGCTCACGCTCTTCCAGTTTTCGATCAGCACGCAGCCGCGCTGTTCCCGGCGGATTGAATTGCTGCCCGCGAACGCCCCTGAGGCAATATGGACGTCCCAGTCGCCGATCCAGAAATCGAATGTGGCGAAGGCGGCATCGTGTGCGCAGGGATAGGCCTGCACCGACAGCTCGCCGACCAGGCCGTCGTAATCCGCATGCCCGGCGAGCAGCGACAGTACCGGGTCGCCCGTGAGCAGCCCGACACCCGTGAAGCCGGTGGCGGCAAGTCCGCGCAACGTCCGGACCGCCATGTCAGGATCGCCCGCAAGCACACCGATCCGCGCACGCTCGAGCGCAACAC
The DNA here is from genome assembly GCA_036525955.1 of Woeseiaceae bacterium. GTDB lineage: Bacteria > Pseudomonadota > Gammaproteobacteria > Steroidobacterales > Woeseiaceae > UBA1847. Next base: position 141,467 of record DATCZJ010000024.1, read on the forward strand.
GTACCGGAGACAGGCCGAGCGCCTCGGCCTCGGAGAGCGCCTCGAGCGCATCGTCCGGCTGCCGGGCTTCGCGGGCGGCAACGGCGCGTTCGAACCAGGTCTCGGCTTCCGTCTGTGCGTAGGTAATCGGTGACATAGATAAAAGGAATAAAAACAGATATTTATGAGATTTTATTAAAGTTCTCATTAATAATTCTCTGGCCCCTGCCCGGATTGAGACAGCCTTGCCCGGGCAGGGTTCGGCCTTTCCTGGAGATAACTTTCTGCGGTTGAATACCGCGGAGCCTACAAGCACAATGCGCGGTCGCACAAGCCGACACCGGAGAGGTGGCAGAGCGGTTGAATGCACTGGTCTTGAAAACCAGCAAGGGTTAGTAGCCCTTCGTGGGTTCGAATCCCACCCTCTCCGCCAGTCGCTCAGGCTCTGAACGCTCAAAAAGCGGAGTACAAGCATGGCAACCGTACTGATTACCGGCTGCAGTCGCGGCATCGGACTGGCCCTTGCCCGCGAATATCGCGGCCGGGGCGATCGCGTGATCGCCACTTGCAGGGACCCGGGCCAGGAATTGGCCGGGCTCGGCGTGCGGGTGATTGACGGCATCGACGTGGCCGACCCTCGCGGCGTGGACAAGCTGCGTGCCGCAATCGGCGACGAAGCCATCGACATCCTGATCAACAATGCCGGCGTTCTGCAGCGCGACGAGTTCGGCCGGATCGACTACGAGGTCATGCTGGACCACTTCGAAGTGAATACACTCGGTCCGCTGCGCGTCACCGAGGCACTGGCCGGCAACCTGCGCAAGGGATCGAAGATTGCGATCATCACGAGCCGCGTCGGCTCGATCGCGGACAACAGTTCGGGCGGCTACTGGGGTTACCGCGTGTCCAAAACCGCGGTGAACATGGTCGGCACGAACCTCATGCACGAGTTCCGGCCTCGTGGCGTCGCGGTCGCCCTGCTGCACCCGGGTCTCGTCGCGACGGACATGTCGAGCCGCAACGGGGTCGCACCCAGGGAATCGGCCGCCGGGCTCGCTGCGAGAATCGATGAGCTCAACATGGACAATACCGGCAGCTTCTGGCACGCAGAAGGTTACGAATTGCCCTGGTAAGTATTGCACCCGCGTCGGCGCCCCGATCAATGCTAGAATCCTTCCACCGGCAGTCAATGGAGAATCACGAATGCAAAACAACCTGAGAACCATCGCACGGACCGGCGCGGCCGAAAGCCGTGCCGAGTTCATCTGGAAGTGTTATGCGCACGTCATCGGCGCAATTCTCGCGTTTGCCGCTATCGAGGCCTACCTGTTCAACGCGGGCATCGCGGAACGGATTGCACGTCCGATGCTCGAGAACTGGTGGATGGTCTTCGGCGCCTTCATTCTCGTCAGCTGGGGCGCCACGCATGTCGCGCACCGACTCGAGTCCAAGACCAGCCAGTATGCCGCTTTCGCGGTATTCATCGTGGCCGAGGCACTGGTTTTCTCGCCGATGCTGTACATGGCCTACCTGATCGAACCGGGCCTCGTCGACAGCGCGGCAGGCGTGACACTGCTCGGTTCGGGTGGCCTGATCGCCACCGCCATGATCACGCGCAAGGATTTTTCGTTCCTGCGCGGCATCCTCGTCTGGGGATTCATGCTGGCGCTAATCGCCATCATCGCCTCGTTCATCTTCGGCTTCCAGATGGGCACCTGGTTCTCGCTCGCCATGATCGGCTTTGCGGGCGCGGCCGTGCTCTATGACACGTCGAACATCATGCACCACTACCCGGAAGACCGGTACGTTGCCGCGTCGATGGCGCTGTTCGCCTCCATCGCGATGATGTTCTGGTACATCCTGCGGCTGTTCATGTCGCGCGATTAACCGCCAGACGAAACTTCAGTCACTACGCAAAAGGGCCCTCCAGGAGGGCCCTTTTCTTAATCCCCGCCGGAGCGGTCAGGCGATCTTCTCGACGCCGCCCATGTAGGGCCGCAGCGCGTCGGGAACGCGGATACTGCCGTCCGCCTGCTGGTAATTTTCCATGACCGCGATCAGCGCCCTGCCCGCCGCAACGCCGGACCCGTTCAGTGTATGCAACAGCTCGGGCTTGCCCGTTTCCGGATTGCGCCGCCGCGCCTTCATGCGCCGCGCCTGGAAATCGTTGTAATTGCTGCAGGACGAGATTTCCCGATATTTGCCCTGGCCGGGCAGCCAGACTTCAATATCGTAAGTCTTGGTCGAACCGAAACCGATATCGCCCGCGCACAGCGACACAACGCGATACGGGAGTTCGAGTCGCTGCAGGATGACCTCGGCGTGCCCGGTCAGTTCCTCGAGCGCCGCCATCGACCGGTCGGGCGCCACGAATTGCACGAGCTCGACCTTTTCGAACTGGTGCTGACGAATCATGCCGCGCGTATCCTGGCCATACGAGCCGGCTTCCGAACGAAAGCAGGGCGTGTGCGCCACGTATCGTTTCGGCAGGTAGTCGGCCTCGAAAATCATGTCTCTTGCGAGATTGGTTACCGGCACTTCGGCCGTCGGTATCAGGAAGAAAGGCGTCTCGGTCCGGGTCTGGAACAGGTCCTCCTCGAATTTCGGCAACTGCCCGGTGCCGACGAGCGCAGGCGCCTGCACGAGGTAAGGGACATAAGTTTCCTCGTAGCCGTGCTCCGCGGTATGAACGTCGAGCATCAACTGGATCAACGCGCGCTGCATGCGCGCCAGCGGCCCTTTCATGACCGTGAATCGAGCCCCGGAGATGCGGCTTGCCATCTCGAAGTCGAGCAGTCCGAGCGATTCGCCGAGCTCGATGTGATCGCGCACATCGAAGTCGAAGGGCTTCGGTTCGCCCCAGCGCCGAACTTCCCTGTTGTCCTCGTCGGAATTGCCGTCGGGTACATCGTCGGCGAGCAGATTCGGCAGGCCCAGTTCGATATCGCGTAATTCCGTCTGCACTGCCTGTAACGCGGCCTCGCTGGCCTCGAGTTGCTCGCCGAGGTCCTTGACGGCGGCGAGCAATGGCGCAATGTCCTCTCCCCGGGCCTTGGCCTTGCCGATGTTTTTCGCGCTCGTATTTCGTTCGTTCTGCAGTCTTTCGGTGTCTACCTGCAGCGCCTTGCGCCGCTCTTCGAGCGCAAGATAGCCAGCGGCGTCGAAGCGGAAGCCTCGACGGGCAAGATTGGCGGCAACGTCGGCCGCGGCATTACGGAGTAATTTGGGATCTATCATGAATCCGGACTTTGCTTGGGTTTGACCTGGCGTGCACGCGCCTGTCGTTCGATATCGTCGAGTTTTTCCTTGATACGAATCTCTAGGCCGCGAGGCACGGGATGATAATACTTCGCGGCACGCATGTCGTCGGGAAAGTAGCTTTCTCCGAGCGCGATGCCGCCCTCCTCGTCGTGCGCGTAGCGGTAGTTTTCGCCGTACCCGAGGTCTTGCATCAGCCGCGTTGGTGCGTTGCGAAGATGCATTGGAACCTCGAGGGAGCCTTGCTCCTGCGCGTCCCGCATGGCCGCTTTCGCCGCAACGTAGACGGCGTTGCTTTTCGCCGCGCAGGCGAGATAGACGACGGCCTGCGCAATCGCAAGCTCGCCTTCCGGGCTGCCGAGCCTCTCGAACACGGTCCAGGCATCGAGCGTGATCTGCAGCGCGCGTGGATCGGCGTTGCCGATATCCTCGGAGGCGACACGCACCAGCCTTCTCGCAAGGTACAGCGGATCGCAGCCGCCATCGAGCATGCGCATCAGCCAGTAAAGGGACGCGTCCGGGTCACTGCCACGGATGGACTTGTGGAGCGCCGATATCTGGTCGTAGAAATACTCGCCCTGCTTGTCGAACCGGCGCCTGCCGCCCGCCGCTACCTCGGCGACGATTTGCGGCGTGATCTCGTCGTCTTCGGCAAGATCGGCCGCCAGCTCCAGCAGGTTGAGCCCGCGGCGGGCATCGCCGTCGGCAGCCGCAGCAAGCACGTCGAGCGACTCCTCGCTGATCGCGAAACGCCCTCCCAGGCCGCGCTCCGCATTGTCCAGTGCTCGGCGCAGCACCGCGAGCAGGTCGGCCTGTCCGAGCGACTTGAGTACATAGACACGCGCCCGGGACAACAAGGCATTGTTCAGCTCGAAGGACGGATTTTCGGTTGTCGCACCGATGAACGTCAGTGTGCCGTCCTCGACGAAGGGCAGGAATGCATCCTGCTGCGATTTGTTGAAACGATGCACCTCGTCGAGAAACAGCACCGTACCGCGTTGCCGCATTTGCCGGTGCTGTTCGGCCTCGGCGACGGCGCTGCGGATATCCTTGACCCCCGCCATCACGGCGGACAGCGCGATAAAGTGCGCATCGGTCGTCGCCGCGATGAGGCGGGCCAGCGTCGTCTTGCCGGTGCCGGGCGGACCCCAGAACACCATCGAATGTGCGCGGCCCTGTCGAATCGCGCGCAATAGCGGCTTACCCTCGTCCAGCAGATGCCGCTGTCCGGAAAACTCGTCGAGCGTCGTCGGCCGCATACGATCGGCCAGCGGTCGCCCCGGATCCGCCGCCGCGTCATTCGCAAACAGGTCGGTCAAGTCGCTTGTCGCTCCCGCAGCCAGGTCTCCACGCGCAATGCCCAGCCACCGAGACCGGCGGCGGCCAGTGCCAGACCGACGATTATACCGGTCGTGTTTGCGGCAATGTCGATCCAGTCGGCCGTACGGTAGCTGACGAGCAGCTGGCAGCCCTCGACCAGGAATCCGAAGGCCGTGAGCCCGACAGCGACCGGCAGCCAGTTACGGCGCGGGTACAGTCCCGAGAACCACGCGGCGAGGAACATGAACGTGATGCCGTGCAACCACTTGTCGGCATCGTGAAACCAGAGCAGCGCCTTGGCCCTGCTGCCGAAAAACCAGAGTGCGGGAGACAGCGTCGCGACAAGCACCAGCCCGAGCAACACGATGCTCGCAATGCGCCAGTGCCGGCGGTGCCGAAGCGGCAGCATCAACCGTCTTCGTCGCTGGTGGCCGGCGTGCCAACGAGGTCGGCGTCCTCCGGAACGACGAATACGAAACGTGCGTCATCCACCGGCGCATTGACGGTGACGTCGTACAGCGAAACCAGGGTCGTCTGCTCCAGATTGTCGAAGAACACCATGCGACTCAGCTGTCCGTTGAAAAAGCCGAGCTCGACGCGGTTGAAGCCGCTCCTGTCATCGAGCGGCAGCATGCGTACCCAGGTGGTTCCGGCTTCGATCATGGCGCCGCCGAAGCGAAACTGCTTGAGCACGTCGCTCGAACCGCCGAGCAACAGCGCCGGCGTATTGCTCAGCGCCTCCGCCTGCGGCTTGACCGTCACCTGCGCAAGATCGACGTCGTAGCTCCAGATGTTGAGACCGTCGGCAACGAGCCACTGTTCGTAGGGCTCCGTATACACCCAGCGGAAACGCCCGGGCCGCTCGATGTCGAGCGTGCCACTCGAGCGCTCCGCGACATCGCCATCGGCATCGATCATGGACTGCTCGAAACGGCCACTGAGCGTCACGACGTCGTTCAGAAAATCGTGGATGAGTTGCTCACCGGCGGCGTCGGCCGGTTGCTGTGCGGAAGCAGCCGCACAGAAGAAGGCGAGCGATACGAGCAGTGTCCTGGTCAATGGCATGGTCCAATCCGTCGAGCGTTTTAGGTCAATCGTCCGCCGAATCGGTGGGCACGAGGATCTCGCGCGTCCCGTTCGGCTGCAGCGGACCCACCAGCCCGGCCGCCTCCATGGTCTCCACCATGCGTGCCGCCCGGTTGTAGCCGATCTTGAGACGCCGCTGCACGCCGGAGATCGACGCTTTCCGGGTATCCATGACCACCTGCACCGCCTGGTCGTAGAGCGGATCCTGTTCTGCGTCCACGCCGTCGCTTGCGGGCTGGTCGATCCCGGTCAGTCCTGGAGTTGGACTCGCCGGACCCTCGAGAATTTCATCAATATATCGTGGCGCGCCACTTTGTTTCAGATGCCTGACGACCGCATGCACCTCGTTGTCCGAGACGAATGCGCCGTGCACGCGCACCGGCAGCGAGGTTCCGGGCGGCAGGTACAGCATGTCGCCGTGGCCGAGCAGGTTTTCCGCGCCCTGCTGATCGAGAATCGTGCGCGAATCGACTTTGGCCGATACCTGGAAGGCAATGCGTGTCGGCACATTGGCCTTGATCAGTCCCGTGATCACGTCGACCGATGGCCGCTGCGTCGCAAGCACCAGGTGAATCCCGGACGCGCGCGCCTTTTGGGCCAGCCGCGCAATGAGTTCCTCGACCTTCTTGCCGACGATCATCATCATGTCGGCAAGCTCGTCGATGATGACGACGATGTACGGAAGGGGTGTCAGCGTCGGGTGCTCGATCGGTTTTTCCTCGTCGAACAGGTCCGGCGGCCTGAAGGTCGGATCCTTGATCGGCCTGCCCGTGGCGATCGCATCGCGGACCTTGCGGTTATAGCCGCCGATATTGCGTACGCCAACACCAGCCATGAGCGCGTAGCGGCGATCCATCTCGGCGACGCACCAGCGCAGCGCATTCGATGCTTCGCGCATGTCGGTGACGACGGGCGTAAGCAGGTGCGGGATACCTTCGTAGACCGACAGTTCGAGCATTTTCGGGTCGATCATGATCAATCGCACCTGCTCGGGCTGTGTCTTGTAGAGGATGCTGAGCACCATCGCATTGATACCGACCGACTTGCCGGAACCCGTGGTGCCGGCGATCAGCAGGTGCGGCATGCGCGCGAGGTCCGCGACGACCGAGTTGCCGCCGATGTCCTTGCCGAGCGCCAGTGTCAGCGGTGACGCCATGTCGTCGTAGGCGCGCGATCGCAGGATCTCCCCCAGCGTGACGATCTGCCGGTTCTCGTTCGGGATCTCGAGGCCGACGAACGACTTGCCCGGAATCACCTCGACGATGCGCACGCTGACGACCGACAGCGAACGCGCGAGATCCTTGGCGAGGTTGGCGATCTGGCTGACCTTCACGCCGGGCGCGGGGTCGAGTTCGAACCGCGTGATGACGGGGCCGGGCGACACCGACCTCACCTCGACCTCGATGCCGAAATCGCGCAGCTTGAGTTCGACGAGACGCGACATCGCCTCGAGCGACTCCTTCGAATAGCCCTGCTTCTGCTCGGGCGGGTCGTCGAGCAGCGACAACGGCGGCAGCTCGCCGGGCGCCGAAGGCTCGAACAGCGGCACCTGGCGTTCCTTCTCGGCCCGAACGCTCGGCTCGAGCGATGGCAACACCGGTTCGATGCGCGGCTTGACCCGGTCGGCCTTGAGTCTTTTCTCGACCTTCACGATGTCCTGCCGCGCTGCCGCCTGGCGCTTGCCTTCGGCCCGGTCGCGCAACTCGCCGAACTTGACGACCGCTTTCTCCCAGCCGAGCAGGCACCAGTGTCCGATGCGGTCCATGACCCGGATCCAGGAGATACCGAGGAACAGCGAGACCGAGGCAATCCAGAGACAGAACAGCAAGGTCGTCGCGCCCAGCAGCTTCAGCACGTCGTTGAGCCAGACACCGACCGCGAGGCCGACATAGCCGCCAGCGGAATCGCGGAATCCTGCCGAAGAAAAATGCAGCGTCGCCAGCGCGCAACTCGTCACGAGTGTCGCGACGAACCCGCTCATTCGCAGGCCGAAGTCGAGTCTTGTCAGCTCGATCTGCGTCTTTTCCTCGCGATACAGCATCCAGCCGAGATAGAACACCATGAAGGTGAACAGGTAGGCGGGACGCCCGAAAATCGTGAACAATGCATCGGCCACGTAGGCGCCGACCTTGCCCATTTCATTGCGCACGGCGCCGTCTGTCGTGGTCTGGAAGAAGCCGGGATCCGCCTGGTCGTAGGTGAACAGGGCCACCCAGAGGATCATCGCGAGTGCGCCGAAAACGTACAGGGCGCCCTCTCTCAGCGCCCGATGGACCTTCGAGGAGAGTTTTGACTGTGGCTGCGTGACTTTGGCGGCTCTTGCCATAAAGATTCTGTTTTTCCTACACTTGCCGGACGATCGCGCGAGGACGCGTCGGCCCGCATAAAGCTTGCCCGCATCACAACCCTTGAAAAAGCGTCACTGGGACCGTATTTCCGGGCTCTGCGCGGGCAAACATCGCTGCTCAATTCAACGGACAAAGTATACATGAGTGACTTCAAACATTGCCGGGTTCTGATTCTCGGATCCGGGCCCGCAGGCTATGCCGCGGCGGTTTACGCGGCCAGGGCCAATCTGGATCCGGTCATGATCACGGGCGTGGAACAGGGCGGCCAGCTGATGACCACGACCGATGTCGACAACTGGCCAGGCGATGTGGAAGGGCTGCAGGGGCCCGCGCTCATGGAGCGCATGTTGCGGCATGCCAGGCGCTTCAACACCGAGATCGTCAACGATCACATTCACACCGCCGACCTGTCGCAGCGGCCGTTCCGGCTGGACGGCGACCTCGGAAGCTACACCTGCGACGCGCTGATCATCGCGACCGGCGCGACGGCCATGTACCTCGGCCTGCCGTCCGAGGAAGCGTACAAGGGTCGCGGCGTATCCGCGTGTGCGACCTGCGACGGGTTCTTTTATCGCGGCAAGCCGGTCGCGGTCATCGGCGGCGGCAACACCGCGGTGGAAGAGGCGCTGTACCTGTCGAACATCGCGTCGAAGGTCACGCTCGTGCACCGTCGCGATGCGCTGCGCGCGGAGAAGATCATGCAGGACCACCTGTTCGAGAAGGAACGCGAAGGCAAGGTCGAGATTCTCTGGAACAACGTCCTGGACGAGGTCCTCGGCGATGACAGCGGCGTCACGGGCGTGCGGGTCCGCAGCACGAGGGATGCGGCGGCGACACGCGATATCGCGCTGGATGGCGTTTTCATCGCCATCGGGCACAAACCGAACACCAGCCTGTTCGACGGCCAGCTCGACATGAAGAACGGCTACATCGTCGTGAAGTCCGGCATCGCCGGCAATGCCACGGCGACGAGCATGCCGGGCGTCTTCGCCGCCGGTGACGTGGCGGACCAGGTCTACCGGCAGGCGATTACCTCGGCCGGCGCAGGCTGCATGGCGGCGCTCGACGCTGAGAAATACATCGACGCGCTCGACAAGTCGGATGCGGCAGCGGAAGTTGCCGCCTCCTGAGCATCCGGTGCCCGCTTGAAGGTCACCGTTCATGACAGCATCGCCTGCATCGATCCCGAGGCATGGAACCGGCTCGCCGGCTCGGAGTTTCCGTTCCTGCGTCACGAGTTTCTCGACGCAGCCGAGCAGACCGGCTGTGTCTCGCCGGCCCAGGGCTGGACGCCAAGGCACCTGACGCTCGAGCGCCGGGGTACGGTGGTCGCGGCGATGCCGCTTTATGAGAAGGCGCATTCCTGGGGCGAATTCGTCTTCGACTGGGCCTGGGCACAGGCCTACCAGCAGGCAGGCCTCGCCTATTACCCGAAGCTCGTCTCTGCGGTGCCGTTCACGCCGGCCACCAGCACGCGCCTGCTCGTGGCCGAAGATCACCCGGAGGCCGCCGCGGCGCTGCTCGATGGGGCACTCACACTGGCACGGGACGAGGGTTACTCGTCGCTGCACCTGCTGTTCCCCACGACGGCCGAGCGGCGCGCCGTCGAGGCGGCCGGCCTGATTCTGCGGAAAGACTGCCAGTTCCACTGGAAAAATCACAATTACGAGAATTTCGACGCATTTCTCAACACGTTCTCGTCGGTTAAGCGCAAGAAGGCGCGCAGGGACCGGCGCAAGGTCGTCGAAAACGGCATCGTTTTCCGGCGCCTCCGGGGCGCCGATCTCGATGATGCCCTGTGGTCGGTCGTGTATCCGCTGATCGCCCGGACGTTCCTGCAGCGCGGGTCGATGCCCTATTTCAACGAAGCTTTCTTCCGGACGATCAGCCGCACATTACCGGAGCAACTGCTGGTGATCCTCGCGGAACATGAAGGCGCGCCCGTCGCAGCCGCCGTCTTTTTCCAGTCCGCGAATACCCTGTGGGGCCGCTACTGGGGCAGCAACGGCCATTTCGACGCCCTGCACTTCGAAACCTGTTACTACCAGGGCATTGAATACTGCATCGACGAGGGCAAGCAGGTGTTCGAACCGGGTACGCAGGGCGAACACAAGATCAGCCGGGGGTTCACGCCCGTGACTACCTGGTCCGCGCACTGGCTGGCCCACCCGGCATTTGCCGACGCCATCGGTCGCTACGTCGATGAGGAGGGCCGGCACATCGATCGTTACATGGATGCCGTGGACGCGCATACGCCGTACAAGAAAGACAGTAAGGACCGATGAGCAGCCCTCGCGTGACCTGGCTCAGCCCCGACGATCCGCCGGACGCCTTTCCGCCTGTGGAGAGCGCGCTGCGGGAACCCGACGGACTGCTGGCGGCTGGCGGTGACCTGTCACCGGCGCGGCTGATCGCCGCCTACCGGCGCGGCATTTTCCCCTGGTACGACGCGGGCCAGCCGCTGCTCTGGTGGGCTCCGGACCCGCGCTGCGTGTTCCTGCCGGGCGGATTCCACCTGTCGCGGCGCCTGCGGCGCGATCTCGGGAAATCGACCGCGGAAGTCCGCCTCAATACGGCGTTCGCCGCAGTGATTCGCAGCTGTGCGGCGCCGCGGGCGACCCAGGACGGCACCTGGATCACGCCCGCAATGGCCACGGCCTACGAGGCCCTGCACGCGTCGGGCTGGGCACACTCGGTCGAAGTCTGGGAAGCGGGCGAGCTGACCGGCGGGCTTTACGGGATCGCGATCGGCCGCGCGTTCTTTGGCGAATCCATGTTCAGTCGCCGCAGCAACGCCTCGAAGGCGACGCTGCTGTTCCTGTCCGGGCTGCTGGCCGACGGCACGTTGGGCGTGCTCGACTGCCAGGTGCGGTCACCGCACCTGATGAGCCTCGGCGCAACGATGATCTCCCGGGCATCGTTCACGGAACAGCTCGCATCGCTCTGCGAGCCGCTACGTCCGTTCCGCTTCCCTGTCGATGCACCCATCCCGGTTCCCATGCTGCTGCCAGCGGCGCCGGCGGCATCCTGATCGCAACTCGCATTGCATTAGCGGGGCCGTTTCTGCACAATTCGCGGGCTTTCAGACACACAGAGAAACGAGACCCTTGGCCAAAGAAGAAGCCATTCAGATGGAAGGCGTCGTTACCGAGACGCTGCCCAATACAATGTTTCGAGTCGAACTCGAAAACGGCCACGTGGTAACGGCGCACATTTCGGGCAAGATGCGCAAGAATTACATCCGTATCCTGACCGGTGACAAGGTCACCGTCGAGCTCACGCCCTACGATCTCAGCAAGGGCCGTATCGTCTACCGCGGCCGCTAGTCACCCGCGAGGTCAACCCTCCGGCAGATGCTCGAGCTCTTTCACCGCGGGCTCGCTGTTCAGCGTCAGCGTATCGTCCGGGCCGACCGTGATCTTGACGTGCCCGCCGTCCGCGAGGCTGCCGAACAGCAGCTCCTCCGCCAGCGGCCGTTTGATGTACTCCTGGATGATGCGCGCCATCGGTCGCGCGCCCATTTTCGGGTCGTAACCCCGGTCCGCGATCCATTCGCGCGCTTCGTCGCTCAACTCCAGCGTGACGTCGTTGTTGCCGAGCTTCGCTTCCAGTTCCACGACCAGCTTGTCCACGACACGCTTGATCGACATGCGGTCCAGCGAACCGAACTGGATGATGGCGTCAAGCCGGTTGCGGAATTCCGGCGTGAACGACTTTTCGATAATCGCCATGCCGTCGGCACTGTGGTCCTGTAGCGTGAAGCCGACCGAGGCGCGACTCATCTCCTGTGCGCCGGCATTGGTCGTCATCACGAGAATCACGTTGCGGAAATTGGCCTTGCGGCCGTTGTTGTCCGTCAACGTGCCATGATCCATGACCTGCAGCAGCAGGTTGAAGACCTCCGGGTGCGCTTTTTCGATCTCGTCCAGCAGCACGACCGCGTGCGGGTTCTTGGTCACCGCCTCGGTCAGCAGGCCGCCCTGGTCGAAGCCGACATAACCCGGCGGCGCGCCGATCAGGCGCGACACGGTGTGCCGTTCCATGTATTCCGACATGTCGAAACGGATCAGCTCCACACCCATGCACAGGGCCAGCTGCCGCGTGACTTCGGTCTTGCCGACGCCCGTCGGCCCGGAAAACAGGAATGCGCCGATCGGCTTGTCGTCCTCGCGAAGCCCCGACCTCGACATCTTGATGGCGCCCGCCAGCGCCTCGATCGCCAGGTCCTGACCGAAGATGGAGAGTTTCAGATCGCGCTCCAGCGTACGCAGCGCGTCTCGATCCGAAGCGGATACGCTCTTTGCCGGGATGCGCGCCATTTTCGCCACGATGTTCTCGACCATCTCGACCGTGACCCGGTCGCCGCGCTCGGCTACCGGCACGAGCCGCAGGTTGGCCCCGGCCTCGTCCATGACGTCGATGGCCTTGTCCGGCAGGTGCCGGTCGTTGATGTGGCGCGCCGACAGTTCTGCGGCCGCGCGCAGCGCCTCGGCGTCGTAACGCACGCCGTGATGCTCCTCGAACCGGGATTTCAGGCCGTTCAGGATCGCGACGGTCTCCGGCACGCTCGGCTCGGGCACGTCGATCTTCTGGAAGCGCCGCGCGAGCGCATGGTCCTTCTCGAATATGCCGCGGTACTCGGTGTACGTCGTCGAGCCGATGCAGCGGATTTCGCCGTTCGCGAGCACCGGCTTGATCAGGTTGCTGGCGTCCATGACGCCACCCGAGGCCGCGCCGGCGCCGATCACCGTATGAATCTCGTCGATGAACAGGATCGCGCCCGGATCCTTCTGAATTTCCGCAATCACGCCCTTCAGGCGTTTCTCGAAATCGCCGCGATACTTGGTGCCGGCAATCAGCGTACCCATGTCGAGCGCATAAATGGTGCTGTCGCGCAGCACTTCCGGAACGCGCTCCTCGACGATCATGCGCGCGAGACCCTCCGCCAGCGCCGTCTTGCCGACGCCCGCTTCTCCGACATATAGCGGATTGTTCTTGCGCCTGCGGCACAGGATCTGGACGGTCCGTTCGATTTCGAGTTCGCGGCCAATCAGCGGGTCGATCTTGCCGGCAATCGCGCGTAGGTTGAGATTGGCCGTGTACTGCTCGAGCGGCGATGCCTCGACCGGCGCTTCGGGGTCGACCTGAGCCTGCGCCTCCTCGGCGCTGTCCCGTGACACCTGTGGCATGCCATGGGAAACGAAATTCACGACGTCCAGTCGCGTAATGTCCTGCAGCGTCAGGAAATAGACCGCCTGCGACTGCTTTTCGCTGAAGATCGCGACCAGCACATTGGCGCCGGTCACCTCTTTCTTGCCACTCGACTGCACGTGAAACACGGCCCGCTGCAGGACGCGCTGGAAGCCGAGCGTCGGCTGCACATCGGTATCGTCCCCTTCCGGCAGAACCGGCGTCTGGTCGTCGATGCACTCCACGAGCTGGCGCCGCAGCTCGCCGACGTTCGCATTGCAGGCCTTCAGGATCTCGTGCACCTGCGGAATGTCGAGCAGCGCCAGCAACAGGTGCTCGACCGTCAGGAACTCGTGACGGCTGTCGCGGGCCCGCTGGAACGCCTCGTTAAGGCAAAATTCGAGTTCGCTACTGAGCATCGTTTCGGTTCTCCATCAGGATTCTTCCATGGTACACAGCAACGGGTGCTGATGCTGCCTCGCGACGCTCATGACCTGCGCTACCTTGGTTTCCGCAATTTCGAAATTGTACACGCCGCAGACGCCCTTGCCTCGAGTGTGCACCTCGAGCATGACATGGGTCGCACGCGTCCTTTCCATCCCGAAAATGGATTCCAGGACGTTGACCACGAACTCCATCGGCGTGTAGTCGTCGTTCAGCAGAACGACCCGGTAGAGCGGCGGCTCCTTGAGCCTGGGCCTCTCCTCCTCCACAGCGAGGTCGAATCGGCCATGCTCGGGATTTGCGGATTTCTGGTCACTCATCTGAATCGGTTTTCGGGCTCTCCGCCGTCGATCCCGGGATATCCGGGCGGTTAACAAAATATCAAGGCTGCCTGTTTCGGCAAGCCATTATATATGGACCCGCAAGCTTGCCGTATATTCCCCTAAGTCCCGGATTTTTCGCCGCTTGCGCCTTGTCGCTGGTAGACTTCGACCCGTATTATCATGGCGCTGCGTTTACAGGACGTAACCTTCCAGTTTCAGCCAGGCATTGAATGATAACGAGAGCTAACTGGCCCGCTTTTTCAGGCATCGACGGCAGTAATGCCGCGGCGGCACTCAATCGGCTGCTGCCGCCCTGGATCAACCTGCTGCTGGTCATCCTGATCGGCTGGCAGATCGCCCGCATGGTCTGGATGCTCGTGCCGGGAACGGGCGCTGGAGACCTCGTCGAGGTCCCGGCACAGCTGCCGGTCGCGACGTCGTCTGCGCGCATGGAAACCGACGCCGATGCCATTGCCAGGACGCACCTTTTTGGCATCGCCGACGAAGCGCCCGTCGAGGCCGCCCCGACACCGATCGAGAACGACAACCTGGCCGACACCGGGCTCACGAATCTCGTTTTGAAGGGCACGATCGCGTCGGTCATCCCGGAATACTCGGTCGCCGTGATTGCGGACGGCAAAGAGGAGCAGAAGGTCTACATTATCGGCGACGCCGTCGCCGCAAGCGCCAGGCTGCATGCCGTCTATCCGGACCGCGTCGTGCTGAACGAAAACGGCGCCCTGACCAATCTGCGGCTGCCGGTCGACTTCCCCGAGGGCCAGCGCGCGCCGGCGCGCCGCGTGACCCGCACGACGCGCCAGGTGACCGACACGTCGGCGAACCCGGACAGTATCCAGAATGTCGTCACCGAGAACCTGACACGCCTGACAGACGTGATACGACCCACGCCCTACCTCGTGAACGGCGAACAGACGGGCTACCGCGTCTACCCCGGGCGCAATCGGGCTCAGTTTGCGGCGCTGGGTCTCAGGCCCGGCGACCTCATCATGGATATCGATGGGCAGTCGCTGACCGACCCGACGCAGGCAATGCAGATTTTTCAATCGCTCGGTGACTCTGAAGAGGTCACAGTGACCGTCGAACGCAACGGCCAGCAGGAGACTTTGGTTCTGCGCACGAGCCAGCTCGCGCTTGATGAGGAAGATACGGAATGATCCAGGAACGACCAACCAGGAACCAGAGAACAATGACACGCGAATCGATACGACTTGCCGTCGCCGCGCTGGCGCTGATGCTTGCCACCATTGCCTGGGGCCAGCAGCCGGCGGCCACCGTCAACTGGAAAGACGCCGATATTCGCCAGGTCGTCGAGGCGGTTTCCGCGGTCACGGGCAAGAATTTCATCCTCGACCCGCGGGTGACAGGACGCGTCACACTGCTATCACCGACGCCGCTAGGCCCCGATGCGCTGTACGAGGCGTTTCTCTCGATCCTGCAGGTGCACGGCTATGTCGCCGTCGACAGCGGCGACCTGATCAAGATCATCCCCGACGCGACGGCGCGCCAGTTCGCGGGGCCCATCGGCACCGAGGGCGCGGCAGGGCCCGACGACATGGCGACGCAAGTCATCCAGGTGCGTAATGTCGGTGCCACGCAGCTCGTGCCGATCCTGCGCCCGCTGATTCCCCAGTACGGACACCTGGTCGCGCATGCCGGTTCGAACATGCTGATCATTTCCGATCGCGCCGCCAACGTCGCCCGCATGGTCGCCATCATTCGCCGCATCGACCAGGCCAGCGACGAAGACATCGAGGTCGTGTCGCTGCAGCACGCGTCGGCCTCAGAAATCGTCCGCATCATGACCGCGTTGTCGCAGACGCCGCGGGCCGACGGTGCGCCCGTCACCACGAGTCTCGTCGCCGATGCCCGGACCAACAGCGTCCTGATCGGTGGCGACAAGGCCGACCGGTTGCGCCTCAGGACCCTGATCGCGCATCTCGACACGCCGCTCGAAGATGGTGGCGACACCCAGGTACGCTACCTCAGGTACGCCGACGCCGAAGAACTGGCCACCAAGCTGCAGCAGCACTTCACGGGCCAGGCCCAGGGAGCCGCAGGCGCCGGCGCGCCCGCGGCCGGATCGCCCAACGGCGCAGAGCGTATCAGCGTCTGGGCCGACACGCAGACCAATGCGATCGTCGTCAATGCGCCGCCGAAAATGATGCGCTCGCTCATGCAGATCGTCGACAAGCTCGATATTCGGCGTGCGCAGGTGCTGGTCGAGGCCATCATCGTCGAGGTCATCGCCGACCGGAAGAACGAACTGGGTGTTTCCTGGGCTGTCGAAGGCAGCGGAACGGATGCACCGATTGCGGTCACCAATTTCCCGGACTTTCTCAGTGGCGTCGTGCAGCTCGGATCGGCTGCGGGCGGCGGCGTGACCGACCCTTCCGGCCTGATCGGCGAAGGCATCACGATGGGCATCGGTCGCATCACGGATTCGGGCGTCAGCTTCGCGGCGATTCTGCGCGCGCTGGAAGGCGACGCCGACACCAACATCATCTCGACGCCCTCGGTCGTCACGACCGATAACGAAGAGGCCACGCTGAACGTCGGACAGGAGGTGCCGTTCGTCACCGGCTCTTATTCGAATACCGGCGGCACCGGTGGCGCAGTGAACCCCTTCCAGACGATCCAGCGCGAGCAGATCGGCGTCAAACTCGCGATCACGCCGCAGATCAACGAAGGCAATTCGATGATGCTGGAAATCTCCCAGGAGATTTCCAGCATCGCACAGTCCGCGGGCGGCGCCGTCGACCTGATCACGAACCAGCGCGTCGTGGAAACCACGGTCATCGTCGACGACGGCGAAATCCTGGTCCTGGGCGGGCTGCTCGAGGACGTCCTGCGCGAAAGCGACCAGCGAGTGCCGGTCCTCGGTCGAATTCCGGTCGTCGGCAACCTGTTCCGGGCACGCAAGACCGAGAAAGTGAAGACCAATCTCATGATCTTCATTCGCCCGACGATTCTTCGCGATTCGGCGCAAACGGCTCTCGAAACCAATGCCAAGTACAACCTGATCCGCGATGTCCAGAAGGGCAACCAGGGTGACGATGTACAGCTCATGCCGAATCAGAAACGGCCGATGCTGCCGCCGATCGAGGAATACAGTAAGTCCGCGCCGAGCGAAGCCGATCGCGGAAACCAGTAAGCATCATGGCTGCCGAAACCGACATCGTCATTGAAACCCGGGTCATCGAGGGGGCGCCGAAAGTGCGCAAGGCCCTGTCATTTTCTTTTGCGAAACGTCATGGCGTCATGATTCGCGATCTCGGACCCGACGGCGGTACCGCGGTTTATCGCAGCGGCGTTTCGCCAATCGCACTCGCCGAGGCGCGACGGTTTGCGGGAGTGCCGCTGCAACTGCGACGGGTTTCCGCCGACGAGTTCGACGCAGTGTTGCAGGCCTTCTACGGGCAGGACAACACCAAGGCCTCGCAGATGGTCGACGGGCTCGACGAGGAATTCGACCTCACGACCGTTGCGCAGGAACTCCAGGAACCGTCGGATCTGCTGGAAAGCGATGACGACGCGCCGATCATCCGCTTCATCAACGCGGTACTGACGGAAGCGATCAAGGAAAACGCGTCCGACATCCACATCGAACCCTACGAAAACCGACTCGGCGTTCGCTTCCGCATCGATGGCGTGATGCGCGAGGTGCTGCATACGCGGCGCGCGCTCGCACCGCTGGTCGTCTCGCGCATCAAGGTCATGTCGAAACTCGACATCGCGGAAAAACGGCTACCCCAGGATGGCCGCATTTCCCTGCGTATTGCCGGGCGCGCCGTGGACGTCCGCGTTTCTACCATGCCGTCAGGGCACGGTGAACGCGTGGTGCTTCGCCTGCTCGACAAGCAAGCTGGCCGGCTCGACCTGACGTCCCTGGGCATGGACCAGGATACGCAGAAGACGATGGACAACCTGATCCACAAGCCACACGGCATCATCCTCGTCACAGGACCGACCGGTTCGGGAAAGACCACGACGTTGTATGCCGCGCTCGAGTGCATCAACGATAATACGCGCAACATCATGACGGTCGAGGATCCGATCGAGTATTTCATCGACGGCATCGGCCAGACGCAGGTCAACACCAAGGTGAAGATGACTTTCGCCCGTGGCCTGCGCGCGATATTGCGCCAGGACCCGGACGTGGTGATGGTCGGCGAAATTCGCGACCTCGAGACTGCGGAAATTGCAGTCCAGGCGAGTCTCACGGGTCACCTCGTGCTCTCCACGTTGCACACCAACACCGCGGTCGGCGCCGTGACGCGTCTGCGGGACATGGGGGTCGAGCCGTTCCTGCTTTCCTCGAGCCTGCTCGGCGTGCTCGCGCAGCGACTGGTCCGGGTGCTCGACGACAAGACCAAGGTGCCTTACACGGCACGCGAATACGAATGCGAACTGCTCGGCGTCGATCCCTCGAATCCGCCAACGCTGTATCACCCGGGCGATGTCCCGGGCGGCGGTTTCCAGGGCCGCACCGGCATTTACGAGCTGATCAAGCTCGATGACGAGATGCGGGAAATGATTCACAGTGGCGTGAGCGAGCAGGAGCTGGAACGCTATGCTCGCCGATTCGGACCTAGCATTCGCGCGGATGGCCGCCGCCAGGTACTGGCTGGACACACGACGCTCGAGGAAGTGTTGCGCGTGACACGCGAGGACTGACCCGCACATGGGCGCCTACGAATACGTCGCGATGGACAAGGCGGGCAAGCAGACCAAGGGCTTGCTCGAAGGCGACACACCGAAACACGTCCGGCAACTGCTCAGGGACCGCAACCTGCTGCCCGTCAGCGTCACGGAAGTGGCCCGCAGGGAGGCGCGTCGCCAGGCGACGTTCTCGCTGCGCCGCGGCCTGTCATCCTCCGAACTCGCCATCATCACGCGGCAGCTCGCGTCTCTGTCGCAGTCGGGCCTGCCGCTCGAAGAAGCCCTGCTCGCCGTCGCCCAGCAGAATGACCAGCCGCGCACCAAGAGTATCCTGCTCGGCGTACGCGCCAAGGTCATGGAGGGCCATACGCTCGCCCTCGGCTTCAGCGAATTTCCGCAGGCTTTTCCGGAGCTGTACCGGGCCACCGTGGCGGCCGGCGAGCAATCCGGCCACCTGGACGTCGTCCTGGAACGCCTTGCCGACTACACGGAAGCGCGCCAGGAGCTGAGACAGCGCGTCACCAATGCGCTCGTCTACCCGGTCGCGCTGGTAATCATGGCGGTCGCCATCATCGGCTTCATGCTTGCCACCGTCGTGCCGAAGATCGTCAGCGTGTTCGAAAATACATCCGCGGAACTGCCGGCGCTCACGACCGGACTCATCGCGACGAGCGATTTCCTGCGTGACTACTGGGTTCTCCTGGTGATCGGGATTGCGGGGCTCTGGTACCTCGTCTGGTGGATCCTGCAGAAGCCGGTTCCGAGACGTCGCTGGCATCGGCTGTTGCTGCGCATGCCCATCGTCGGGAGGCTGACCCAAGGCGTGAATACGGCTCGCTTCACGCGCACACTGAGCATTCTCGCCGGCAGCGGCGTTCCGATCCTCGAGGCATTCAAGATTTCAGCCGAAGTCATCGAAAACCTGCCCATGCGCGAGGCCGTCCTCGAGGCTTCGCTGCGCGTCCGTGAAGGCGCATCGATCAGCAAATCGCTGGCCGCAAGCAAGCTGTTCCCGCCGATGATGATTCACCTGGTTTCCAGCGGTGAAGCGGGCGGTCGACTCGAGGAAATGCTGACTCGCGCAGCTTCCGGGCAGGAACGAGAAGTGGATGGACTCATTGCCGCCCTCCTCGGCATTTTGCAGCCACTGCTGATCGTCCTGATGGGCGGCGTTGTATTGACGATAGTGCTTGCAATTCTGCTTCCGATCTTTGAAATTAATAACCTTATCCGCTAATTAGGCTTTCCAGAGTCTGCTTGAAACGGGGTAGGTACGATGCTCGGTGACGACGACGATTTCGACGAGTTGGAAAACGACGAGTTGGACGACGCCGATGATGACGATGAAGAAGACGGCAACAGTGCCGACGATGATCTGAGTGACATCGGCGGCGATACGGTTGTCGGTCTTTCCGGTGAATTCAACATTGACGACCTCGTCGCCAAGCTGGACTCAACCGATCCTGCTGAGATCGCGAGGAGACGCGCGATCCGCCGTCGTCTGGAAGAGATTCGGGAAATGCGCGATGCGGATCTCGACAGCACGTTTAATTTCCGGTTCGACGACGAAGACGACTAGCGGACCCCTTCAGCGAAAATCGCGCGAACGCACATCGAGTTCCCCGAGCAGGTCACTGTGGTCGAACAGCTGACGCGCGATAACGTGAATGACCTGACCCTCTATCTGTAATTCTCCGGCAACACCGAGCAGACGCGCGTTCAGCAGCGCGGCCCGGTATTGCTCGGCCACCTGTTTCCACAACACCAGGTTGACCTGCCCGGTCTCGTCCTCCAGGGTCACGAAAATGACGCCACTCGCAGTGCCCGGACGCTGCTTGGTGATCACCAGCCCCGCAACGTTCACGCGGCAGCCATCGCCGATATCCCCCAGGCGCTCAGCGGCCACGTAACGATATCGATCGAGATGCCGCCGGAGCAGGCACATCGGATGTCGCTCGAGCGTCAGCCCCATGCTGCGGTAATCGGCCACCACGTCCTGCCCCTCGGTCGGCTTGCGCAGCAATGGCGTCGCCTCGTAACGCGCCATGCTCCGGAACAGCGGGACCGGCGCCTCGGCGCCTGCCACGGCCCAGCGTGCGCGGTGGCGGTCGCCCGCAATGCCACGCAATGCACCGGCCGAGGCCAGCAGGCCGAGTTCACGGCGTTCGAGGCCGGCGCGCTCGAGGACCTGCTGGGTCGACTCGTAGGTACCGCCCACGCGGCCCGCGAGGACGCGGTCCGCCGCCGCTTCGGACAGGCCCTTCACCATCCGGAGGCCCAGGCGCAGGGCCGCGCGGCCCGCCTCGTCCGCCTCCAGGGAACAGTCCCACGCACTGTGATTGATGTCGACGGGCCGTACCGAAACACCGTGTCGCTGCGCGTCCTGCACCAGTTGCGATGCCGAATAGAACCCCATCGGCTGGCTGTTGAGCAGCGCACAGGTGAATGCCGCCGGCTCGAACCGCTTCAGCCACGACGAGACATAGACGAGCAACGCGAAACTCGCCGAGTGCGACTCCGGAAATCCGTACTCCCCGAAACCCTCGATCTGGTGGAAGATCTGGCGTGCGAATTCGTCGCCGTAGCCACGCGCACGCATGCCGTTGATCAGCTTTTCCTCGAACGATCCAAGTCCGCCCCGACGTTTCCAGGCAGCCATCGCGCGCCGCAACTGATCCGCCTCGCCCGGCGTGAAACCCGCCGCCACGACGGCCAGCTGCATGACCTGTTCCTGGAAAATCGGTACGCCCAGGGTCCGCTGCAGCACGCCCTTCACTTCCTCGCTAGGGTACTCGACGGCCTCCTCGCCGTTTCGCCGCCGGAGATAGGGATGCACCATGTCGCCCTGGATCGGACCCGGACGAATGATCGCCACCTCGATGACCAGGTCGTAATAACAGCGCGGCCGGAGCCGCGGCAACATGGCCATCTGCGCGCGCGACTCGATCTGGAAGACGCCCATCGTGTCACCAGCGCAGATCATGTCGTACACGCCGGGATCCTCGGCGGGAACCGTTGCGAGCGTATACATCCTGCCATCGAAGGCACGAATCAGCTCGAAGCTGCGGCGAATCGCCGTCAGCATGCCGAGGCCGAGTACGTCGACCTTGAGCAGCCCCAGTTCCTCGAGGTCATCCTTCTCCCACTGGATGACGGTACGTTCCGGCATCGCCGCATTCTCGACAGGCACGAGTTCATGCAGCGGGGCATTCGCAATCACGAAGCCGCCGACATGTTGCGACAGGTGCCGCGGAAAACCGATGAGTTCGCGGACCAGGTACAGCAGGCGCCGGATGACGGGGCTGTCCGGTGACAGCCCGGCTTCGAGTATGCGGCTGTCGTCGACCTTGTGTCCGTCCCACCACTGCATCGACCGCGACAGGCGACCGACCTGCAGATCGCTCAATCCCAGCACCTTGCCGACGTCGCGGAGCGCGCTGCGCGGCCGGTAAGTGATCACCGTCGCCGCAAGCGCGGCGCGTTCGCGGCCGTACTTTGCATAGATGTACTGGATGACTTCCTCGCGGCGCTCGTGCTCGAAATCGACATCGATATCCGGCGGCTCGTTACGCTCCTTCGAAATGAATCGCTCCACGAGCATCGCCATGCGCGCCGGATCGACTTCCGTGATACCCAGGCAAAAACATACTGCCGAGTTCGCCGCCGAGCCGCGTCCCTGGCAGAGAATGCCCTGCGAACGCGCATAGGCAACGATGTCGTACACGGTCAGGAAATACGGCTCGTATTTCAGCTCGGCGATCAGCGCGAGTTCGTGCTCGACGAGCTTCGTGACCTTCAGGGGAACGCCCTGCGGCCAGCGTCGCCGCATACCCTCTTCCGTCAGCCTGCGCAGGTAACTCGCGGGTGTTGCATCCGCCGGCACGATCTCATCGGGATATTCGTAACGTAGCGCATCCAGCGAAAAGTCGATGCGACCCGCAACGTGCAGCGTTTCCTCGAGCAAGCCGGCCGGATACACCTGCCGCAGCACCTCGAGGGACCGAAGGTGGCGTTCACCATTCGGATACAGCGCGAAACCCGCGTTATCGATGGTCGTGCCATGCCGGATCGCGGTCACGGCATCCTGCAGGATGCGCCGGGTACGGCAATGCATGTGCACATCGCCCGCCGCTACGAGCGGCAGCCTGAGCCTGCGTCCTTCCTCGAGCAGTTTCTCGAGTTGCTCGCGCTGCCGACCGTCGGCGAGCAATTCCACGGCAATCCAGAGACGATCACGGAACGTCTCGCGCAACCAGTGATCTTCGACATCGAGCGAGAATGTGCGATCCGGCATCCACAGGGCAAGACAACCGGGCAGCCCGTCATCGAAAGCCCGGCGCGTCAGTTCGTAGCTGCCTTTCTTCGCATTGCGCCGTGCGCCGGTGATCAATCGGCACAGCGCGGCATAACCTTCGTGATTCTGTGCCAGCACGACGAGCCTGCGCCCGCTTTGCAGCTTCAGCTCGGAACCGATGATCAGTTTTTTCAGGCCGTGCTGCTTCGCCGCCGAATGCGCGCGCACGATACCCGACATCGAACATTCGTCGGTGATCGCGAGCGCTTCATAACCGAGACCTGCGGCAGTAGCGACGAGTTCTTCGGGACTGGACGCACCGCGCAGGAACGTGAAATTACTGATCGCATGCAGCTCGGCATAGCGGCCTGGCATCGCACCTACCCGAAATAACCATGCAGGTACCACGGCGACGAACGCGCGCGATTACGGAACACCCACAGATGCATGCCGGCCGGGTTGACGGCCGTGTAGTAGTCCCGGGAAATGCCGTCCTCGTCCCACCAGCCCGTCTCGAGCCGCTCGGGACCATCGAGGAGTCGCAGACGACAACCCTGGTGCAGCGGGTAGGCGCCATCGGCCGACAATGGCGCGGGCTCCGGCAGCATCCACAACGGTCGCCTCACGATCGGTGGAATTGCACAAAGACTGCTGCTCGACCAGTCCGCCATCAGGCTCCGGGTACGCCAGGCATACTGAGGTCGATGCTCGGCAACCATCGCCAGGGCATGTACCGACTGGTCGCCGATACGCGCGATCAGCTTTTCGGCCAGCTGGGTCACGGAAAACCGGGCGGTCCTCGCCCCGTGCGCCTCGTGCAGGGCGAGATGCGCCGACTCGGTCGCTAATGCCTCGGCCATGCCGCTGCGCAAACGCACGGCGATGACCGCCTCGGGCAACACGAGTTTCTCGAAACGAATGTCGAGCAGTTCGAACCAGCGTTCCGCCGAACGCTCCGCACGCGCACAACCGAGACGCAGTTCTGTCGCCACACCGCGCAAATGGAAAAAACTGAAACACAGTCGCTGCGTGCCCAGTTGCCGCGCCAGCAGGAACCGCTCATGCGACAGCAGCAGGTCTCGACAGATGTTGAGCAGCAATTCACGGTCCGACTGCTCCTCGGTCATCTCGTAGTCCGCGCAAAACCGTTCGGGCGCGCGCCACGCATTGCGCGGATCCGGCAGGCGCCCGAGTGCACGATCGAGATCCAGCAAGCGTTCCGCACCGAAGCGTCTGGCAAAGCCTTCGCGCGGCAAACGCAGGCACTCACCGACACGCGTAACGCCCATGCCTTTCAGTGACTCGCACAGGCCCGCGGGCCACTCGAGACAGGTCAGCGGCAGACGGCGCAACGCCGTCGCAAGATTGCCCGTATCACGAATGCAGACGCGCTGACCCGCCCGCGCCAGCCAGGTTGCCGCAAGCGGGGTCGGGGCGATCGCCGATGAAGCGCTGAACCCGAGCTGTCGGAGCTCTCCGGAAATCGCTGCGCGCAATGCCCTGAGGCCGCCGAACAGGCGCAGGCTGCCGGCAATCTCGAGCAGCAGCACGTCCGGGCCGGCGATCGAGACGAACGATGAAAAACGCTCCAGGCGCGCCGCCAGCCGTTCCAGAACCTGTTGCTCGCGTAACGGGCTGCGCTCCTCCAGCCGCAGCCCGGGCACCAGCGCCAGTGCCGCGTTTGCCGACTGTCCCGCCATGACACCCGCGGAATACGCAACCGTGTCGGCCAGCAGAACGCGGTGTATGCCGTGCCGCTCTTCGACCACGGCTGTCGGCACGCCGGTCTCCGGCGCCTGACCGGTGCGTGTGCCGGACACGATACAAGCTTCGAGTGGCAGGTTCGGCAACCAGACACAGAACCAGAGCCGGGCCGCCGGAGACGGCACCAGCCGGCGTATCGCGGGTGGCGGCGCGGAGAGCGGCAGCACCTGCTGTATGGCAGCGGGAGTCGGGGCAGCATCCCGCGCGCTGACGGGCCTTTTCCCTGTCCGTGACATGGCTAAAGCGGCTGGGTGATGACAGCCGGGCGACCGCCGCGGCTTTTCAGGATATGGACGCGCGTGCCCTCGTCGCTCGCATGCAATTCGAGGCGCAGCGCCGCGGCCGACGCCTGACGCTTCGCCGCAAGGGGACGAAACGCGACCGCCCAGCTGCGGCCCTTCTCGGCTGCCAGCTGCAGCCGCCGGCTCGCCTGGTCGTCAAGCGTTTCCGGCCAGAACAGTACGGCGGCGCAGGTACCCGATGACAACGCCTGTTCGGCCGACCAGAGGATTTCACCGGCATCGCGAGGCCGCACAACCAGCATGCGCGACAGGTCGATGCCGCATTGCTGCAGCGCGGGCGGGTATGGCTGGAATGGCGGCGCAACCCAGGCCAGCCAGCCGGGTTCCGCAATACCCGCCAGCGGCGCTTCGTTGCTGAGTCTTGCCAGCGCCGGCATCAGCAGTCGCAATTCGCCGATACCGTACTGCGCGGTCAGGATTTCGGTCAGGGCATCAGGTGGCCATCCGCCACCCGGCAAGTGCCGGTCGAGTTCCGGGTAACCGGTCGCGATCCCGGCGCTTTGACGCGCCTGGCTGCGCCCGCGCCAGACGCGCGGGTTCTCCAGTAATTTGTCGAGCGACGATGACAAGACTCAATGCAACGGCATGCCGTCGCGGATGACACCGACAACGACACCCTCTATGACCAGTGCCTGCGTCTTGAGGTCGACCACGATCGGCTCGAACTCCTCGTTTTCGGGCAGCAGCGATACCAGAGAACCGTTCTGGCGATACCGTTTCACCGTCACCTCGTCGTCGAGACGCGCCACGACAATCTGACGACTGCGCACTTCGGGCGTGCGATGCACTGCCACGAGGTCGCCGTCGAGGATGCCCGCATTCTTCATGCTCATGCCGTACACGCGAAGCAGGTAATGCGGCTTGGGGTTGAAAAGCTGCGGATCGAGCCTGTAGTGCGCCTCGATATGTTCCTGGGCGAGGATCGGACTACCGGCCGCAACACGACCGACGAGCGGCAGGCCGATCTGGTCGCGTAGCGAATCCCTGAGCTGGATACCGCGCGAGGCGCCCGGCAGTAATTCGAGCACGCCCTTCCTCTGCAGCGCACGCAGGTGCTCCTCGGCCGCGTTGGCAGATTTGAAACCGAGTTCACCGGCGATCTCGGCGCGTGTGGGCGGCATCCCGGTCTCGGCGATAAATTCTTGAATCATCTCGAGAATTTGTTTTTGCCTGGGGGTCAGTTCGCGCATTTCAGCAGTTCCTGTATGGATTCACAGTATCTGGGATTATATACAGTACCCCACCCAGTGCAAGCCCTTCGATGACGGCCATCGCTGCAGCCTGACGACGGCAGCCACCACGGGGCACGGCGTACAGCGAAGCGGGATACCCAAAGCTTCGGGAACGGTTTGAAAAAACTACGATGAAACTGTCGCCTGCAACCGACAAAGCGCGATAAAAACCACAGTATTCATTGCAGCATCGCGAACTTTAGGAAATAATGCGCGTGCAGTTTTTCCCAACAAAGGAACCATCCAACATGAAAAAGACCGCACTCAGAGCAAGCGCACTTGCGCTCTTCGTAGCCTTGGCCGCTGGCTGCGCCAGCACCGGACTTGAAGACGTAAAGGCAACGGCTGACCGTGCTGCCGCAGACGCCGCTGCTGCCGCTTCGGCTGCAGAAGCTGCTCGTGCTGCTGCAGATCGCGCCGCTCAGGCTGCTTCGGCTGCCCAGAGCACTGCTGATCAGGCCCTCGCTGCCGCTACGGACGCCCAGGCCTGCTGCAAAGCCAATCGCGAAAGCATGGAACGCATGTTCCAGAAGTCGATGTCTAAATAAGACGACCAGAAATAGACTAGTAGCATCTAAGACTACAAACGGTTTATTCGAACGCCGCGCTTGTCGCGGCGTTTTTTATGCTCTCGCCCACGGCAACGGGAATCCCGTCGGACTTCGCCACGAGTTCCTCCACCAGGTCCCAGTCGAGCTGGCCCGCACGAACGGCGGTTGCCGCGATGAACTGCTCGACCACGTAAGTCAGCGGATCCCTGCTTTCGTTGACCGCAACAGGCGTCTCGACATCGGCATCCAGTTGCTCCAGGTGCTGCGCTGTCTCCTCCACCAGTTTCTGCGGCGTTTCCAGCAATGGATGAATTTCAGCCACCAGTTGCTGCCCATCCCACCCGATCTTCACGGGCACGTTGATGATGCGCACGGAAGTATTCACCCGTACCTGCTCAAACAGGAACTCGATGTCTTCCGGGAACATGCGTATGCAACCGTGCGACACGCGCATGCCTACGCCCGCGGGCCTGTTCGTGCCGTGTATGAGATAGCCCGGAATGCCGAGTCGCATCGCGTGCGCGCCGAGCGGGTTGTTCGGGCCGGGCGGCACGACCGTCGGCAGCGGGTCGCCATCCGCGGCGTGTTCGTCACGCACCGACTGCGGCGGATACCACGCGGGATTCTTCACCATCGACACGATGCTGGTCTTGCCGAGCGGCGTTTCCCAGTCCATGCGGCCAATGCTGATCGGATAGGTATACACGTAGGCCGGTTTGCCGGCCTCGGGTTCCGGGAAGTAGTACATCCGGTACTCGGCGAGATTCAGCACGAGGCCCTTGCGGGGTCCGGGCGGCAATACGAATCGTGAGGGCAGGACAATCTCGGTGCCATCGCCCGGCAGCCATACGTTGACGTTCGGGTTTGCGCGAACGACATCGTAGTAACCGAGGCCATGGCGACGCGCGATGTCAACGAGCGTGTCTTCGTGGCGCGACGTCACCGTCGAAATCGCGCCGATGACATCATGGCCCTCGGGCGGCAGCTCGAAAACATCCGCATGCACCGCGGGCATGGCCAGTATCGTGATGACCAGTATCAGGAACGCATTGCGCATCATTGACCTTTCTCGTCTGCCTCTATGACTTCCACTTCGCATTCCGCAGCCGCCAGCCATGCCTGCATGGCCTCGCTCTCCAGCACGCGCTGCGGATAAAACCCGGCCGACACCGGCAGGTTGATGCCGTAAGTCCTGAGACGCAGAACCACCGGCGCGTACATTGCGTCGGCAACCGAGAAACGACCGAACAGCCAGCCGCTTTCCGCGCCGTAACGCTGATGACAATCGGACCATATCGCCATCACCCTGTCGATGTCGTGGCCCAGTTCATCCGGTATCTCGACCTTGCGGCCCATCGCACGGCAGTTCATCGGCATGCATTCGCGCAGGTAGTGGAAGCCGGAATGCATCTCTGCGGAGATCGAGCGTGCGTAGGCGCGATCGGCCGGGTCGTCTGGCCACAGTCGCTTGTCCGGCCAGCGTTCCGCCACGGTTTCGCAGATCGCGAGCGAGTCCCAGACTTTCAGCTCGTCGGTGATCAGCACCGGCACCTTGCCCGCGGCATTGAACGTCGCAATCTGCGCCGCCGTATCCGGCGTGTCCAGCAAAATGCGGCGTTCCTCGAAGTCGATGCCGGCCTCGCGCATGAGAAACCATGGCCGCAAAGACCAGGACGAATAGTTCTTATTACCGATAACAAGTGTGGGGTTCATAGGCCCTGACCGAGTTGTCTTTCCATATGGTAAACCATCGCGCGTTGACCACGATAGGGCGTTACCGTTAGCCTTCGCAGATGGGACTCCGCATCGCATTCGAACTCACGGACCGGGACCTGCTCTTTTTTCGCAAGGCGCTCAGCACGTCCCGCGCCGCCGTACGCCACGCAGAAGAAGCCGAGATCGTCGAAGTCGTCCGGGACGTGCTGGATGAAATCCGACAGAGCGCGCCGCTGCCGGACTTTGTCGGGAAGCGCATCCCGGAACTCGAATCGCTGCTCAGCATGCTGACGGACGCGGAATGGAAGCTGCCCGCCGCCGACCGCGAGCGGCTGCTCGCCACGTTCGTCTATTTTGCCGATCCCGAGGATATTCTGCCGGACGAGATTCCCGTGATCGGTTATCTCGACGACGTCATCATGATCGAACTCGTGACCCGGGAGTTGCAGCATGTCCGTGAAGCTTATGACGACTTCTGCGCGTTTCGCGATGAATTCGACAAGGATGCTGCGAGCAACATTGACCCGGTCATTCGCCGCGATCGACTCGACCGCCGCCGCCAGCTGTTGCACCAGCGCATGCGCCGCCGTTCCGCCAAACTGAAAAAATCGAAGATCTGGTAGGCGACCTAGAGCCGCATCAGGACCGAACCCCAGGTGAAGCCGCCACCGAAGGCTTCCATGAGGACCAACTGCCCTTTTTTCACACGCCCGTCGCGTATGCTGACGTCGAGCGCCATCGGTACCGAAGCAGCCGAGGTATTGCCATGGTCCTGCACCGTGACGATGACCTTCTCCATCGGCAGGCCGAGTCGCTTGGCGGTTGCCTGGATGATGCGGATATTGGCCTGGTGCGGGATCAGCCAGTCGAGTTCCGCTTTGTCGATGCCGGCTTTTTCGAGCGTCTCCGATGCGATATTGCCAAGCGTCGTCACGGCAACCTTGAAGACTTCGTTGCCCGTCATCTGGATCGCCGCGGCGTCGGTCCCGGCCAGTTCGAGGTTCTTCGACGGTCCGACCGGGTAGTACAGGAGTTCCTTGTACTGACCGTCGGCGCCGAGCTTGGTCAGAATGATGCCCGGTTCCTCGGACGGCATGACGATCGCGGCGCCCGCGCCATCGCCGAACAGCACGCAGGTATTGCGATCGTCCCAGTCGAGCAGCTTGGTGATGCACTCGGCGCCCATCACCAGCGCGCACTTCGCTTCGCCGAGCCTGATGAACTTGTCGGCGACGGTCAGCGCGTAGATGAATCCGGTGCAGGCCGCCTCGAGACTGAACGCCGGGCATGCCGGAATGCCGAGACGGTGCTGGATGAGCGTGGATACGTTCGGAAAGACGAGATCCGGTGACGTCGTGCCGGTGATGACTAGGTCGATGTCCTCGGCGCGCACGCCGGCAGCCTCGATTGCCTTCTTCGCCGCCTCGACGCACATGTCCGACGTCGTCTGTTCGGGATCGACGACGTGGCGCCGCTCGACACCCGTACGTGTCCGGATCCACTCGTCCGTCGTGTCGACCATCTTCTCGAGGTCGAAATTGGAAAGCACACGTTCGGGCAGATAACGTCCCGTTCCGACAATTCGCGAGTAGGTCATGCCGTTTCCTTCTTCAGTAACGAGCCGATCTGCTTCGGCAGCTGCTTGCGCACTTCGACGATAGCGGTGTCGATGGCGTGCTGAAATGCATAGGCATCCGCGCCGCCATGACTCTTGATGACGATACCATTCAGGCCGCCCAGCGTCGCGCCGTTGTAATTGCGCGAATCGAGCTCGACGGCAAGATTCCTGAGCACCTGGCGTGCCAGCATGGCCTGCAGTTTCGCCAGCCAGTTACGTGTGAATGCGCGCTTGAGGTAATGTGCGCACAATCCGACGGTGCCTTCCATCGTCTTGAGCGCAACGTTGCCCGTGAAACCGTCCGTTACGACGACATCGGCCTTCCCCGAGAACAGGTCGCTGCCTTCGATGAAACCGATATAGTTCAGCGTGCTGGCGCCCAGAAGCGCCGCGGCTTCCTTGACGTTGCCGTGACCCTTGGTGTCCTCGGCGCCGATGTTGAGCAGCGCGACGCGCGGCCTGTCGATGCCGAGTATGTCCGATGACACCAGCGATCCCATGAGCGCAAACTGGAACAGCTGCTCGGGCGTGCACTGCGTGTTGGCGCCGAGATCGAGCATGTGCAGCGAGCCGCCGATGGCGGGCAGCTCCGCGATGATCGCCGGGCGATCGATGCCCGGAAGCATCTTGAGAACGAATTTTGCCGTCGCCATGAGCGCGCCCGTATTGCCGGCACTGACGCAGGCATCGGCCTCGCCGTCGGCCACGAGATTGATCGCGACGCGCATCGAAGAGTCTTTCTTCTTGCGCAGAGCCTCGGCCGGCGGCTCGGACATCGCGACGACCTCGCTCGCATGCCGGATCCGGATGCGCGCATTGTCGCCGATGTGGCGCCCGACCAGCGCCCCGAGTTCGGCTTCGTCGCCGACCAGTATCAGGTCGACGTGCTGGTATTTCCTGAGCGTCTCGGCGGCCGCGCACACGACGGCCTCGGCGCCGCGGTCGCCGCTCATTGCATCGAGGGAAATGGTCGAGTGCGAACCCACCGTTTGACGGGCCGGAATGAATCCGGCCTATCGTAAGCCGGGCTTACTCGTCGTCGGTCGTGGGCTCAGGCTGTACAACAACCTGTTTGCCGCGGTAGAACCCGTCCGGGGTAATGCGGTGACGCAGGTGCGTCTCACCCGAAGTCGGGTCGACTGACAAGGTCGGTTTGGTGATCTTGTCGTGCGAACGCCGCATGCCACGCGTCGAAGGGGTCCTGCGACTTTTTTGAACAGCCATTGTTTTCTCCGGTTCACGACGGCAGCCTGACTGCCATCATCGAATTTCAGTTCATCAATACGGTCCGGCTATTCCGCCGAGCCTTCATTATCCTGCGCCATCTGCCTGCGTAACGCTGCAAACGGCGTCGTCATCTCCTCCTCGCCGGGAGCCACTGACGGTGCAGTCAGTGCCTTGCAGGCCGAGGACGACGTATGCGTTGCCGCAAACGGCAACGCCATGACCAGCAGTTCCTCGACGATGTCCTGGGGACGCAGCAGTCGTTCCTGCATCTCCCAGACCTCCAGCTCGTCATACCCCTCGGCCTCGTCATCGAGGTCCAGCAGCAAGAGCTTAACATCGACGGCCAGCGGCAGCCCGAATACCTCGAGACAACGCTGGCAGACCGCGTCAACGGTCACTCGCGCCACGACGTCGACCGTTGGCAACCGCTGCTCCGCGTCGAGAAAACCGAACCGGAGCCGCCCCGTGACCCTGGATTCGCGCCACGCTGACGGCCGTGCGTCTTCCGCGAGCATGGACAAATCCGCTTCGACGGCTTCCTCAAGCTGCGGGAATTCGCTGACTTTATCAGCAATTTCAATAACTTGCCGTGACGCCGCCCATTCGGCCGCGGTCCGGCGCTCGCGCAGCGGTTTGCCCATGGCGCGCGCATGATAAGGACCTCCGGGGCCACTGTCAAAACATCATTGCCGCGCGATGCGAATAATTCTCGGCGATCAGCGACAAAGCGGGTAAACTCGGCGAAAGATCAGTTAAGGTTTTGATTTCTTATGCAAAACCCGTCATCGCCGCCGATAATTCTGGCCTCGTCGTCGCCGTACCGGCGCGGCCTGCTCGACCGGCTGCTCGACAGCTACGAGGCCGTCACGCCCGGCATCGACGAGCGCAACGAAGCCGGCCTGCCGCCCGCGGAACTGACCGCGCATCTGGCGCGCAGGAAAGCCGAGGCCGTGGCCAGCAATGCCCGAGAGGCGCTCGTGATCGGCGCGGACCAGCTCGCAGTCCTCGACGGGTACGTCCTCGGCAAGCCCGGCGACCATGAAAAGGCCGTGCAACAGTTGCTGGCGGCCGCCGGCCAGGCCGTCACCTTCCTGACGTCCGTCTGCATACTCGACCCCGTATCGCGGACCCGCTACGAGCACACCGACGCGACGACCGTGCGCTTTCGCCAGTTCGACCGAAGGCTCGCGGAGGCCTACCTGAGGCTGGACGAGCCCTACGACTGTGCGGGCAGCTTCAAGCTCGAAGGCGCGGGATTCGTATTGTTCGAATCGGTCAGGACCGACGATCCGACCGCGCTGATCGGCCTGCCCATGATCTGGATCGCCGATCGCCTGCTGCAGCTGGGCTACCTGTCACCCTGACCCGGATCCCTGCGCCGTCAGCGGCCGCGCTTGCGGCGTTGCGCCTCGATGACACCGGAGACGAGGAACTGCTCGAGATCGTCCGCCAGCGGCGCCGTGAAGTGGAGATCATTGCCTGAGTCGTCGGAAAACGCGATCGACTGCGCGTGCAGGAACAGGCGCGGCAGGCCGAGTTTTTTCGCCGCGGCGTTGGCCTCCTCGTCACCGTAACGCTCGTCGCCCACGATAGGGTGCCCCGCATGCGCGAGATGCACGCGGATCTGGTGCGTGCGCCCGGTCTCCGGCGCGCACTGCAGCAGGCTGTAAACGCCGTAGGTGCGCGACAGGCTGACCCGCGTTCGGGCCGGTTTGCCCGCCTCGCTCACGATCACGTGCCTTTCGCCGCCCTGCCTGTTCTGCACGAACAGCGGCGCATCGATGACCTGTTCACCGTACTGCCAGTCGCCGACGACCAGCGCCAGGTAGTTCTTTTCGACCTGGTTGTCGCGGAAGCGCTGGTGCAGTTCCCGTAAAGCGCTGCGCCGCTTGGCCAGCACGAGGCAGCCGGACGTTTCGCGGTCGAGGCGGTGCACCAGCGCCAGATCCCTGAGGTCCGGGCGGGCATGACGCAACAATTCGATGACACCGTGGCTCACGCCGCTGCCCCCGTGGACCGCTGCGCCGGTCGGCTTGTTGATCACGAGCAGGCGCTTGTCCTCGTAAATCACGCGATCCAGCATGTCCGCGGCCAGCCGACTCGGCGGCGGCGCTCCGCCCTCACGCACCCGCGCGGGCGGTATGCGGACCTCGTCGCCCTCGGCCAGGCGGTATTCCGCGCGAACGCGCCCGCCGTTCACGCGCACCTCTCCCCGGCGCAACAGGCGGTAGACGCGCCCCTTGGGGACGCCTGGCAGCTCGTTTCGGAGGAAATTGTCAATTCGCTGTCCAGCGCGCTCGGCGTCGATGGTGACCTTGCGGACGCCGGTCCTCCGGCCGTCCTCGTCGCGCCCGCCGGCGCCGCCGGAGCTTATGTTTTCTTGCATGATCAACACGTTGAAGTGGCCAGATCGTATGCTATATTAGCGCCCTGAGATGGTCCGGCCTACCGATTCGGACGTTCCTCTCGAATTTTTGGTCTCGCGATGCTGCGCGACCTGATTTCAGTCGGCAGCAGCCCGGATACCGGCCTGCGCCAGAGCGGCCAAAGCCGCAGGGAAATCATGCTGAATGTTTTCTGGGCTCTGATGCAACTGCGTCGGACCATATTGGAAATAGTGAAACTTTCCAACGGCGCAAATTCGCGCCGGACACCCTTGCGTGAACGACCCTGCGCCCGCCTGGCGCACAGCCCCGATTTGCTGCCCCTTTGGACAATCCAAGCAGGGCAACATGAAAAGAATGCTTATCAATGCAACTCAGGAAGAAGAGTTGCGCATGGCGATGGTCGACGGCCAGCGCCTTTACGACCTCAACATCGAAGCACCGTCTAGCGAACGAAAAAAAGCCAATATCTACAAGGGCAAGATTACGCGCATCGAGCCAAGTCTCGAAGCCGCGTTCGTTGATTACGGTTCCAACCGTCACGGCTTCCTGCCGCTGAAAGAAATCTCGAGCGAGTATTTCGTCAGGCAGCCGGCCCAGGGCGGCAAGATCAATATCAAGGAAGTGCTCAAGGAAGGCCAGGACATCGTCGTCCAGGTCGACAAGGAAGAGCGCGGCAACAAGGGCGCGGCACTGACGACCTTCGTCAGCCTTGCCGGCCGCTTCATCGTGCTGAAGCCCAACAAGGCGCGCTCCGGCGGCGTATCGCGACGCATTACGGGAGACGACCGCGACCTCGCGCGCCAGTCGCTCAACGACGTAGAAGTACCGGATGGCATGAGCGTCATCCTGCGCACCGCCGGAATCGATCGCAGTGCCGAAGAACTCGCCTGGGACCTCGAAAACCTTCTCACGGTCTGGACGGCAATTCTCAATGTCGTACTCGAGCGGCCGTCGCCATTCCTCATTTATCGCGAGAGCGACTCGGTGGTACGCGCCCTGCGCGACTACCTGACGAACGATATCGGCGAGATCCTGATCGACGACGAGGCGACGTTCAAGGAAGCATCCGAGCACGTGCAGCAGACCATGCCGCACAACCTCAAGAAGCTGAAGCTTTACGAAGACCCCGTACCGTTGTTCACGCGCTTCCAGATCGAATCGCAAATCGAGTCCGCGTTTGCGCATACGGTACACCTGCCGTCCGGCGGCAGCATCGTGATCGACCATACCGAGGCGCTGGTGTCCATCGACATCAACTCGGCCCGCGCCACCAAGGGCGGCGACATCGAAGCGACCGCGTTGAATACCAACCTCGAGGCAGCCGACGAAATCGCGCGCCAATTGCGCATTCGCGACCTCGGCGGCCTGATCGTTATCGACTTTATCGACATGGGCCCGCAGAAACACCAGCGGGAAGTCGAAAACAGGCTGCGCGACGCCGTGCGCCAGGACCGCGCGCGCGTCCAGATCGGCAAGATCAGCCGCTTCGGCCTGCTCGAGATGTCGCGCCAGCGCCTGCGGCCGTCGATTGGCGAATCGTCGCACCAGACCTGTCCGCGCTGTTCGGGCTTCGGCACGATCCGCAGCGTCGAGTCGCTGGCGCTCGCAATTCTGCGACTGGTCGGTGAAGAGGCGCGCAAGGAACGGACCTCGAAAGTCATCGCGCAACTGCCGGTGGAAGTCGCAACGTTCCTGCTGAATGAAAAGCGCGACTGGGTGCAGAGTGTCGAGGACCGCAACGAGACACAAATCGTGCTCGTCGCCAATCCCCTGCTGGAAACGCCACATTACGAAGTCCGTCGTGTGCGCGACGACCAGGTGGACCTGCCGGAAAACGTCGGCGCAAGCTACGTGCTGGCGCAGTCGCCGCAGGAGCCCGAAGCGCCGCAGGCAATCCTTGCCCGCAAGTCGATCGAGCAGCCGGTGGTCGGCGTTCTGAAGCCATCCAAACCGGTTCCTCAGCGCGAGGAAGCACCACCCGAACCTGCGAAAAGCCTCTGGACGAAGATCAAGTCGCTGTTTGCCGGCGATGGCGATGCGGACAAGCCGGGACGCAAGAAAGCACCCGCCAGGAAATCCGAAGCGCCGACCAGGCAACGGACCCGCCGCCCGGCGAGCAAGCGCGCGGCCGATGGCGACCGTGCCGGCGAAGAGCGCGCGCCGCAACGCAAGAAACAGAAGAAGCAATCGACGCGCAAGAAGGCACCGAAGGATGCGGCGAAGCGAGACAAGGTTACAAAGGATGTGACCGACGCAAAGCCGGACAAGCCGCAGCCGCAGGACAATCCGGACGCCGGCGCCGAGCCGAAGCGTTCGCCGCGCAGCCGCCGTTCACGCGGTGGCCGTCGCCGCCGGCGTGGCGGTGCGGACAAGGTCGAGCAGACCGGCGACGCGCAGCAGCAGGATGCATCGCAGGCCGACACGCAACAGCCGCAACAAAAGAAACAGCAGGACGCCTCGCAGGCGACCGGCCAGCAGCAGAATGCCGCACCGCGACGCGAACCCAAGCCCGATGTGAAGACAGACAGCACATCCGCGCAGGATTCGCGGCCGCAGCAGCAGGAACAAAGCGCCGAACCGAAGCGGGAGCAAAAGGCAGAGCCCGTACCGGCGCCGCAGCCCGACGTGAAGGCAGACAGCACAGCGGCGCAGGATTCCAGGTCGCAGCAGCAGGAGCAGAAGGCCGCGCCGAAGCCCGAGCCAAAGGCCGAGCCCGTACCCGCACCGAAGCCCGACGTGAAGCCTGAGAGCACAGCGGCGCAGGATTCCAGGTCACAGCAGCAGGAGCAGAAGGCCGCGCCGAAGCGCGAGCCAAAGGCCGAGCCGAAACCGGAACCGAAAACCGATGCAGCACCGGCGCAGAAACAGGCTCCGTCTGATAACAAGCCGGCAGCCGAACCGCGCCTCTTGCCCTGGGCAACGCAGCAGATCGCGGCCGGCACGCAAAAAACCGCGGAGAAACCCCGGGCCGTCGCCGAGCCGCAACCGGCACCCGAATCGGCACCGCCGCGGAAGGAAGTGAGATCAGAGCCGAAACAGGCGGCAGCGCCCGAACAGAGCGCGAAGCCAAGAGACGAAGCGCCGGCGTCCTCGCAGGCACCAAAGCAGGCCGAAAAGCCGGAACCTGTCAGAGCGGCGAGGCCCGAGCAGAGCGCGAAGCCAAGAGACGAAGCGCCGGCAACGTCGTCCAGGCCTGAACAGGAAGCAAAGCCGACGCCGGCATCCCGCCCGCAGTCCGGAGACGAGCCCCGGAAGGAAATGCCGGTCGCGTCCCAGGCGCCGCCCCAGGTTGCAAACCCGGAGCCAAAACCGGTCGCCGCGGCAACACCGCAGGCGACTGGCGCGGACGACAGGCCGGCAACCCGCCCGGCCGACCCGGTCCAGGACCAGTAGCTAGCGTTTGAAAAGCGTCCCGAGCAGCCCTCGGGACGCTTCTTCGACCAGGTCGAGGACGCGCTCGAAGCCGGCGGCGCCACCGTAATACGGATCCGGAACCTCCATCTCACGACGCTCGGCGAATTCCAGGAACAGGCGAATTTTCGCGTGATGTTCCTCGGCCGCCTCCGCCTTCAGGCGTTCGAGGTTGTCGGCGTCCATCGCGATAATGTAATCGAAACGCTCGAAATCCTGTTCCGTCACACGCCGCGCCTGGATACCGGCGAGGGAAATGCCGCGCCGCTCCGCGGCCGCGGCGGCCCGGCGGTCGGGCGGTTCACCGACGTGGTAGGCATGTGTCCCGGCCGAGTCTATGTGCAGGCGCTCGTGGTATCCCGCTAACGTTGCATGGTGCCTGAACACACCCTCCGCGGTCGGCGACCGGCAGATATTGCCCATGCAGACGAACAGCACGCTGATCGTGTCGCCGCCTCTCATCGCGTCGTCATCTTTCATGGATGCGCTAGACCGCTTCGAAGAGCGCCGAAGCACCCTGCCCGCCGCCGATGCACATCGTCACGACACCGTATCGCTTGCCGCGCCGCCGTAATTCGCGGAGCAGATGGCCTGCCATGCGCGAACCCGTCATGCCGAACGGATGGCCGATCGCGATGCTGCCCCCGTTCACGTTGTAGATCTCGTTGTCGATCTCGAGGCGGTCGCGACAGTAAAGGCATTGTGACGCAAACGCTTCGTTGAGCTCCCACAAGTCGATGTCCGCAATCCTGAGGCCCGCATTGGCCAGCAGCTTCGGCACCGAAAACACCGGCCCGATACCCATCTCGTCGGGCTCGCATCCGGCGACCGCGATGCCGCGGAAGATGCCCATCGGCGCAAGACCCAGTCGGGCCGCCCGGTCGGCGCTCATGAGCAACGTCATCGACGCGCCATCACTCAGCTGCGACGCATTGCCGGCGGTCACCGTGCCGTCCTCTTCGAACGCGGGCCTGAGCTTTTGCAGGCCCTCGAGCGTCGTATCGGGGCGATTGCATTCGTCGCGATCCACCATGACCTCGACGCGGCTCTCGGCGCCGGTCTGCTTGTCGACCTGGTGCATCGTCGCAGGCATCGGGGCGATTTCCTCCGCGATCCAGCCGGCGTCCACGGCGCGCGCGTAGCGCAGCTGGCTCTGCAGGGCATACTCGTCCTGCGCTTCGCGCGACACCTTGTAACGCCGGGCGACGACTTCCGCCGTATTGCCCATCGCCATGAAGATGTCGGGCTTGTGCTCCAGCAACCGCGGGTTCTTTTCGTACTTGCCGGGCTCCTGTCTCGCATTCATCGAGATCGACTCGACGCCGCCTGCCATCATGACCTGCGACTGGCCCGATGCGATCTGGTTGGCGGCAAACGCGATTGCCTGCACACCCGACGAACAGAAGCGGTTGATCGTCGAAGCCGCCGTCGTCACGGGCAGCTTTGACAGCATCACCGACAGTCGCGCCATATTGCCGGTTTGTTCCCCCGTGTGGTCGGCCATGCCGACGATCACGTCCTCGACCTCCTCCGGTGTCACCTTCGGGTTGCGCTCCAGCAGCGCATCGATCACATGCGCGACCATGTCGTCAGAGCGCGTGAGGTTGAAGCTGCCGCGAAATGACTTGGCGAGCCCGGTGCGGACGTTATCGATAATGACGACTTCCTTCATGATTTCTGCTTTCCCATGCTGTGCTGAATTGAGGTCGCGAAGCGTCTGCCGGCTGCGCGCTAGCGCGACAGCTCTCTTGCGGCGCGCGCGAGGTCCGCCTCTGTATCCACGCCGGCGCCCGGCCGGACCGGGGGCACGCCGACGACGATGGTCATGCCGAGCGACAGCGCCCGAAGCTGTTCGAGTTGCTCACAGATTTCGAGTTCCGACGGCGGCGCATCGACCAGGCGACGCAGGACGCCGCAACGATACGCGTAAATGCCATGGTGATGCAGCGCCGCGCCGACGGCGCGCGCCCGGCTGTCCTCGTCGCGGGCAAACGGGATCGCTGCCCGACTGAAGTAGATGGCGTGCTGGTTCGTATCGCGGACCACCTTGACGCAATTGGGACTGGCGAAATCCGTGTCGCTCCGGAACGGCGACGCAAGCGTCGCGATGTCGGCGGCGGCGTCATCCAGCAGCGCCGCGCACTGGTCAATCAGCGCCGCCGGCATGGTCGGTTCGTCACCCTGCAGGTTGACAACGATCTGGCCGTCGTCCCAGTCCATGACTTCCGCGACCTCCGCAATACGCTCGGTGCCCGACTGATGATGTCCACCTGTCATGCAGACGGTGGCGCCGAAGGATTCCGCGACCTCGGCGATCCGCGCGTCGTCGGTCGCGATAACCACCTCGGTTGCGG
This sequence comes from Woeseiaceae bacterium, assembly GCA_036525955.1. Lineage (GTDB taxonomy): Bacteria > Pseudomonadota > Gammaproteobacteria > Steroidobacterales > Woeseiaceae > UBA1847. The sequence continues at coordinate 180,951 of DATCZJ010000024.1, forward strand.
CACTCTCCTGCGCGCGTTCGAACACATGCTGCAGCATCGGCTTGCCGTTGATGTCGCGCAACGGCTTGCCCGGCAGCCGGGTCGAGGCATACCGCGATGGAATCACGACGACGAAATCACTCATTGCGCTATTCTCACACTGTTGAGCCTGGATTCGATCTGTGCCAGCAACGGGCCGGCCAGCGCCGGGTCCATGTCGAGACTGACGGGCACGTACCAGTAGCGGTCATCCAGCCCGGTATCCAGTTTAACGGCGTCCTTCTCGGTCATGAAAACCGGGCGCTCGTCACCGAAGTCGACGTCCGACCTCGTCAGTGGCGCGTGATCCGGACAGGCATGCGCTACGACCTCGATGCCGAACTCCTGCAGCAGGCGGAAGAACCTGTCCGGGTTGCCGATAGCCGCCACGGCGTGCACGGTCTCGCCTTCGAAGCGCGCCAGCGGCCGGCTCAGCGAGCCGTTCAGCCGGCAGGCATCGGTCGCAGCCAGCCGGAACGGAATCGCGTTCTGTTCCGGCGCACTCAGCGCGGTCTTGCCGTCGCCCCAGCCGCCGTTAACCAGCACCTGGTCGACCGAAGCCAGCCGCTCAGGCGATTCCCGCAGCGGGCCTGCCGGCAACAGATGCCGATTGCCGAGCCCCCTGGCGCCATCGATCACGCAAATCTCGTAGTCCCTGCCAAGGCGGTAGTGCTGCAGGCCGTCGTCAGCAACGATCACGTCCGCGCCATCTTCGACGAGCATTTGCGCAGCCCGCGCACGGTCGGGATCGACGACGACGGGACAGGCGGAGCGACGCGCGAGCAATACCGGCTCGTCGCCGACGACAGCGGGATCGCTGTCGGCTTCGACGCGCATCGAGGTGTCGGCGCGGCTGCCCCCGTAGCCGCGGCTGACGATCCCGGGGCGAAAACCGCGGCGCTTCAATTGCTCGACCAGCCAGAGCACCGTCGGCGTCTTGCCGGCACCGCCTGCAGTGACGTTGCCGACCACGATCACGGGCACTTCGGCTCGATACACGCGCAGTAACTGATTCGCGTACAGCAACCGGCGCAGCGACGACAGCAACCAGAAAATCGCGCTCAGCGGCAGCAGCAGCCAGCCGAGCGCGGCACCCTCGTACCAGGCCCGGTGCAGCCACGTATAGGCTCTGCGGCTGCTCACGTCTCCTCGGACTGGTCGCTGAACTGCATGCGATAAAGCGCCGCGTAATGGCCGTCCCGCGCGAGGAGTTCGGCATGCGTCCCCGACTCGACGATACGGCCCGCATCGAGGACGACGATCCTGTCCGCTTTCTCGACCGTCGACAGGCGGTGCGCGATCACGAGCGTCGTGCGGTTCTTCATCAGGACGGCCAACGCGTCCTGGATACGGCGCTCCGACTGGCTGTCGAGCGACGACGTCGCCTCGTCGAGAATCAGGATGGGTGCGTCCTTCAGGAGCGCGCGACCGATCGCGATGCGCTGGCGCTGGCCGCCGGACAACAGCACGCCACGGTCGCCGACCATGGTTTCGAATCCCTCGGGCAGTTCGTCGACGTAATCCAGCAGGTATGCTGCTTCGGCAGCCGCGCGCACCTCGGCATGGGTCTTGCCCTTCAACGCACCGTAGGCGAGGTTATTGGCGATGGTGTCGTTGAACAGAACGACATCCTGCGACACCAGCGCGATGTTCGCCCGCAGGCACTCGAGCGTGTAGTCGCGCACGGAAACCCCGTCGATCAGGATGTCACCGCCGTCCAACTCGTAGAATCGCGGCAACAGGCTCGCGAGCGTCGACTTGCCGCTACCCGAGTGACCGACGATGGCCAGCGTCTGTCCGGCGCTGACCTCGACATTGATATCGCTCAGAACCGGGATGTCATTGCTACCGTAGGAGAAGCTCACGTTACGGAAGCTGACGTCGCCCACCATGCGATCGACCACGATCGTGCCGGCGTCAGGCTCGTCTTCTTCATCCATGATCATGAACAGGCTGTCGGCGGCGGCCACGCCGCGCTGCAGAGTGGCATTCACGTTGGTGATGCGACGCACGGGCTGCAGCATCAGCATCATCGCGGCGAAAAATGAAATGAACTGACCGGGCGACAGGGCGCCGTCGACGGACTGGCTGCCTGCAACGTAGATGACGAGCGCGATGCCGAAACCGAACACGACCTGTGTGACGGCGACGCCGAGCGACCGTACCCGGATCAGCTTGAGATGCTGCCGACGGTTACGGTCGTCCGCCTCCTCGAGGCGATGCCGCTCGTAGTCGTAGCCACCAAACGCCTTGACGACCCAGTTGCCGCGGACGATTTCTTCGGTCACCTGGGTCACATCGCCGACCGAGTCCTGGATACGGCCGCTGTAGCGGCGGAAAGCAATGCCGAGCAAGCGCACGATCATCGCCACGACCGGGAACAGGATGAGAACGAACATGGTCAGCATCGGGCTGTGATACAGCATGACGCAGAATGCCGCGATCACGGTCAGCGTATCGCGCACCGCGATCGTCACGACGCTCGTCACGGACTCGGCGACCATTTCCACGTTATAGGTCATGCGCGACAACAGCGGGCCGGTCGTCTGCGCGTCGAAATATTTCGCCGGCAATGTCAGGAACTTGCCGAATACCTGGCGCCGCAGATCGCTGATCACCTGTCGACCGATCCAGCCGAGCGATGCCTCCGTCGCATATCCCGACAGGCCGCGCAGAATGAAAATTCCCATGAAGGCGATCGGAATCCACCTGGCGGTCTTCAGATTCTGCGCGACCAGCGCCTCGTCCATGAGTGGTTCGAGCAGGTAGACGAGACCGGCCTCGACGACGGCCGTCGCCGCCATGCCGAGAATCGCGATGAAACCGATGAACCTGTGCGGCGTGACATACCGCCACAGCCGCCCGTAAACGACTCGTACCTTGGGATCGATGCGCTGGCTCACGTCAGTCGTCTGCCTCACTCGACCGGATCATTGATGGTCGCGATGCTGATCCTGGAAAACCCAAGACGTCCGGCCACATCCATGGCCGTGACCACGTACTGGTGTTTCGCATTGGCGTCGGCGCTGATCGTGAGCGGCAGCTTGTTGTTGCCGGCGGAAGCTTTCTGCAGGGCATTGCGAATCGTCTCCGCGCGGTTGTTGATGAGTTCCCGACCGTTGATCAGGTAGGTGCCTGTCTCCGTGATCATGATATCGATCTTCTCGGGAACCTCCTCCACGATCGCGGTACTCTCCGCTTCGGGCAGGCGGATCGCGATCTGCGACTGCTTGACGAAGCTCGTCGATACCATGAAAAAGATCAGCAGCAGCAACACGACGTCGATCAGCGACGTCAGGTTGACTTCCGGCTGCATTCGGGGCCGAAGGCTCAGCTTCATGCCGTTATCCTTTTTCCTTGCCCTTGCGCCGATGCAGTGCCTCGACGAGCTTGATCGCTTCCTTTTCCATCTCGACGACCAGCGTATCGATGCGCGAACGGTAGTAGCGGTAGCCAATCAGCGCCGGAATCGCGACCGTCAATCCGGCCGCCGTCGTGATCAGCGCTTCCGCGATGCCGCCGGCCAGCACCGTGGGATTTCCGACCCCATGAGCCGTGATGGCCGTGAACACCTTGACCATGCCGATCACGGTGCCTAGCAGGCCGAGCAGCGGCGAGATGGCCGCGACCGTGCCCAGCGTCTCCAGGTAGCGTTCGAGCTCGTGCACGACATGGCGCCCGGTGTCCTCGATGGCATCCTTGAGGACGATGCGGTCGCGGTCCCGGTTAATGAGTCCCGCCGCGAGGATCTGCCCGAGCGGCGACCCCTGGTGCAGCGTCTGGATCTGCTTCTGGTCCAGCTGGTCCTTCTTCACCCATCCCCAGACTTTGCTCGTCAGGTCTTCCGGGATGACACGCTTTTGCCTGAGGGTCCAGAATCGTTCGAGAATGATCCCCATCGCAAGAATCGCGCAGAGGATGATGGGCAACATCAGCCAGCCGCCGGATTTGACTATCTCAACCATAAAGACCTGATCCGCGTGGAAAAAGGAAATATACAGCGACAGGCGGCAAATTTCTCGCGCAAGACGGTGCAGCGGACGGTCGCGCCTTCAGGGTTCGTGCCAGAAGCGCCGCCGCCGCTCGCGATCCCTCTCGAGACGCACGACGCCGCCCGCAGCGCACAGGCGGATGGCGACGGCGCCGGCGGCAGCGGTATCGAGAACCACCGCACCTGAGCGGTTCCAGCGCTCGACGACGACGGGCTTCGGAAAGCCCCATTGATTCGCATGGCCTGCCGGAACGACCGCAATTGCGGCGCTGACGGCGTCGACGAACGGCCGGGTCGATGACGTGGCGCTGCCATGGTGCGGCACGACCGCGATGTCGGCGGCGAGCCTGGCGCGGCGCCTGACCAGACTTCGCTCGACCTCCGACTCGATATCGCCCGTCAGCAACAGGGCGTGCCGCCCCGCCGAGATGCGCAGCACGCAGGACGCATTGTTGCCCTCGTGGCGCGCCGGCGACTCCGGGTGCAGCACCGAGAATGCCACGCCGTCCACGCGCCAGCGCTGTCCGCGCCGGCACCGCTTCGACGGCGTGCCGGCATGCTCCGGCGCCTCGCCGGTCAGCACCTGCCCGACCGGCACATTTTGCAGGATGGTGCCGATGCCGCCTGCGTGGTCGAGGTCATTGTGTGACACGACCAGCCAGTCGATCCGGCGCACGCCCTGCGATCGCAGGAAAGGCACGACGAACTGCTCCGCAGCGCTGCCGCCGCCCCGCCAGGCCATGCCGGTGTCGAACAGCAAGGTGTGCCGCTGCGTGCGCACGACGGCGGCAAGACCCTGCCCCACGTCGAGGGCCCAGAGGTCGACGCAGGCCGCTGGCGGCCCGGAGGGGCGCCAGGTTACGAGCGCCAGCGCGCCGAGCATGGCGACGCCACGCCCCGGCCAGCCGCGGGGCAACAGGACCCAGGCCAGCGGGACCGCCAGCAACAGGAAACCCGGACCGGACAGCGCCGTACTCGCGAGGTCCGCCCAGGGCCAGCCTGCAACCCGCCGCGTCAGCGCCTCCAGTGCGTCTATGGTGGCCGCGGCGGCGCCAAGCAGCACCAGCGCGGCCCTCTCCCAGGCCAGCCCGACCACGAGCCCCGCGAGCGTCAGCGGCACCGTCAGCAGGCTGAAGACAGGCACTGCCAGAAGGTTCACCGGAACGGACCAGGGAACCACTCTCTGGAACAGCTGGCTCGTCAACGGCATGAGCCCGAACAGCAGGAAGACCTGCATCGTGACGAGCTGGCCGCAGCGGAGCCGGAAGCGCTCGGCCAGCGAGGCAGGCGCCCGCAGCACCCGACGCTGTGCCAGCCACAGGAGGCATGCCACTGCAGCGAATGACAGGTGATACCCCGGCGCCAGCGCGGCGACGGGATCCGTGACGAACACCACGGCCGCCGCCAGCGCCAGTGTTCGCGGGCCGCCGGGCTGCCGTCGCCGCAGCAGCGCAAACGCCACGATGACCAGCATCGCGAGCGCCCGACGGGCGGGTACGCCAAATCCCGAGACGATCGCATACGCGGCGGCCATCGTGACCGCGACCACCGAGGCCGCGACGAACGCGTTGCGCCGGCCGGGCGCGCAGGCCAGCAACGCAAAGGCCGCGAAAAATGCCGCGCCCGCGGCAAGCCCGACATGCAGGCCGGATATCGCCATGAGGTGCGTCGTGCCGGTCCGCGCGAATCGATCCCACTGTTCCCGTGAGACGAGGTGCCGCGCCCCGACCCCGATCGCGGCCAGCACGGCCGCTGCCGCGTCAGACTCGGCTGCCGCGGTGGCCTGCGCGACGAAACGGGCGCGCATGACCTGCAGCCGGGTCGCGGTACCGGCCCACAACAAGCGGTTTCGCGGCCCGCCGACCACGTAGCCCGACGCATGCAGGCGCTCCCGCAGCATCCAGGTTTCGGTGTCGAACCCGCCCGGATTGCTGTTGCCACGCGGCCGGCGCAGGCGCAGTTCGAACTCCCAGACTTCGCCGACCGCCGGCGTCACCGGCGGCTCGAACCAGGTCACGCGCGCTCGCGGCGGCAGCCGGCGGTCGCCCTCGGGCGCGACGATCAGCGTCACCGTCGAGTCCCTTCGAACAGGAAAATCGACGATCCGGACACGAGCCAACAGGCTGTCGCCGGCAAACCGAGGGGTCAGCCGCTGTTCGACCACACCCTGTGCCGCCACCACGAACAGGGTGGCTCCGAACAGGAGCAACGCGGCTGCCCGCGCCCGCGGATGCAGGAACATCAGGCCGGCAAGCACGAAAGCGGCATAACAGGCACCCACATCGGGTGCGACCCTGATATGCTGCGCACCCAGCGCGCCGGCGAGCAGCAGCAGGCAGCCCCTGGTCAACTAAATTCATTTGCGGCCCCGATCGCACTGATGGAATACAGCAAAGCAATCCATGCCAAGACGATTTTTTCGGAAATTCGCGTTCAAACGACATCACATGAGCCAGCAGTGGTTCATGACACCCTTCCGGCACCTGCTGCAGGACACGCGCCTCTGGGGTATCCGGCGGCGCTGGGTGGTGCCCGCGTTCGCGCTCGGCCTGTTTATTTCTTTCCTGCCGTTTCCCGGCCATACACTGATGGGGGCGATGGGCGCGCTGGCGCTGCGCATCAATATCCCGGTGGCGGCCCTGGCGACCTGGGTTTCCAACCCGGCGACGATGTTCCCGATGTACTACGTGTCCTACAAGCTCGGGTCCGCCCTGCTCGGCATGGAGCTGCAGCCATTTCAATTCGAGATGAGTTTCGACTGGGTCATGCACACGTTCGTCAACATCTGGCAACCGATGCTGCTCGGCTGTGTGCTGCTCGGATCGCTGACAGCGCTCGTTGGCTACGTCACGCTGGACCTGTTGTGGCGGTCGTCGCTCGCGAATTACAAACTGCGCCGCCGCGGCGAACGGCGCGACGAGGACTCAGGCCCCGGCTGAGTCCCGCAGCACGCCGTCCTCGAGGACCAGGATACGATCCATGCGCGCCGCAATCGTGTTGTCGTGCGTGACGATGACCAGGCTGGTTTCCAGTTCCTGGTTTAATTCGAGCATCAGTCCCAGCACGTGTTCGCCGTTGCCGGAGTCGAGATTACCGGTCGGTTCGTCGGCCAGCACGAGCTGCGGTCTCGTGATCAGCGCGCGTGCAACGGCCGCGCGCTGACGCTCCCCGCCGGACAACTCGCCGGGCTTGTGCGTGAGCCGCTCGCCGAGGCCGACGCGCCCGAGCAGCCGCGCGGCGCTGTCCAGCGCCGCGGCCTTCGATTCGCCCCGGATCATGAGCGGCAACGCCACGTTCTCCGCCGCCGTAAATTCCGGCAGCAGGTGATGAAACTGGTACACGAAGCCGATGTAGCGATTACGCAGCTCGCCCTTCGCGACTTCGCCAACGCCATGCATGGGCTCGCCGTGCACGAACACTTCGCCGTCGTCCGGTTCGTCGAGACCGCCCATGACCTGCAGCAGCGTCGTCTTGCCCGACCCGGAAGCGCCCACGATCGCCACGCGTTCCGCGGGCCGGATTTCGAGCGACACGCCCTTCAGTACCTCGAGCGTCGAACGCCCTTCCCGGAAGCGACGTGCCACGCGGCGACACTCGAGTACCGGTTGCAGGGATGCCCTGGCGGATTCAGTCATAACGCAGTGCCTCTGCCGGCGCCGTCCTTGCGGCGACCCAGGCGGGATAAATTGTCGAAGCGAGCGCCAGTGCCAGCGCGATACCGGCGATCCTGACGACATCAGCGTAACGCAACTCGGACGGCAGGTCGCTGATGAAATACACATCGGCCGCCAGAAACTTGATATCCAGGGCCGATTCGAAAAATCCGACGATCACCTCGAGATTGAGCGCCGTGAGCATGCCGAGAACGACACCCGCAATCGTGCCCAGAATGCCGACGATGCTGCCCTGCGTGACGAAAATCCTGAGTATCGACGACGGTTTCGCGCCGATCGTTCGCAGAATGGCGATATCGGACTGCTTGTCCTTCACGACCATGACGAGCGTCGAGACGATGTTGAATGCCGCCACGGCAATGACCATGAGCAGGATCACGAACAGTATCGATTTCGTGATCTGGATGGAGCGAAAGAAGTTGACGTGCCGCCGCGTCCAGTCGCTCACCAGTACCAGTTCGCCGTTTTCGGTCGCGACCTCGCGGACGATTTCGGGCGCAGCATAAATATCCGTCACGGCCAGCCGCACTCCCGTCACCGTATCACCGAGGCGGTAAAGCTTCTGTGCATCCGACAGGTGGATGAAGGCGAGCCGCCGGTCGAATTCGTACATGCCGACGCGATAGATGCCGCTGACCGTAAAGCGCTTTTGCCGCGGCACGATACCCGCAGGCGTCACGATGCCCTGCGCCAGCGTTACGGTCACCTTGTCGCCGACACGGACCGCGAGCGCTTTCGCCAGTTCGTCGCCAAGCACGATGTTGAACGCACCGGGACCGAGATCGGTCAGCGCCCCCTGCTGCATCACGCCGGCAATCCCCGAGACCCGATCCTCGCCAGCCGGATCGATGCCCCGCAGCTCGATGCCGCTCAACTGGGTATCGGCGACCAGCAGCGCCTGTCCTTCCACGTAGGGTGCCGCAGCCCGTACCCGCGCATTGCGTTCGGCGACCTCGAGGAGTGGCCGGTACGACACGAGCCTGCCGTCGACATCCTCGATGCTCGCATGCGCGGTCATCGCCAGCAGCCGGTCCTTGAGTTCGCGCTCGAAGCCGTTCACGACCGACATGACGACGATCAGCACCATCACCGCAATGGCAATGCCGAGCATCGATATGGCGGAAATCAGCGAAACAAAGCTGTTGCTGCTTCGCGAACGAACATAGCGGCTGCCGATCCAGGTTTCGAAGCGTCTGCTCATCGGGTCACTCGTAACGCAGTGCGGCCGCGGGATTCACCAGCGCTGCGCGCCTTGACGGGTACAGCGTCGCGAGCGACGTCAGAACGAAGGCCGCCACCGCGATAGCCAGCACATCCGCGAACTCGAGAATCGAGGGAATTTCCGTCACGTAATACACATCGCCCGGCATGATCTGGAAGCCGAGCAGCCCTTCGAGGAACGGCACGATGACCGGCACGTTGATTGCCAGCACGACGCCGAGCATCACGCCGATCGCGACCCCTGCCCAGCCGATCATCGCCCCCTGCACAAAAAACACGCGGACGACGCCGCCCGGTCCCATGCCGAGCGTGCGCAGCACGGCGATATCGGTGGTCTTGTCGGTGACCACCATCACGAGACTCGCGACGATGTTGAAGGCGGCGACGCCGATGATCAGCGACAGGATCAGCGACATCATCATCTTCTCGATGCGAATGGCGCGAAAGTAGCTGCCGTTCTCGACGGTCCAGTCGCTCGTGACCACGCCGTCGCCGAGGCGCGCCTCGAGCGCGGCGGCAATTGCCGGAGCCGCCATGACGTCCTCTGCGCGGAACCGAATCGAACTCACCGCGTTGCCGAGCCCCAGAATATCCGCGGCATCGCGCGCATGGACGAGCGCGAGTACGGCGTCGTGATCCTGCAGGCCTGCCCTGAAGACGCCCTGCAGGACGAATCGCTCCAGAACCGGCTCGAGGGTGCCGTCGCCCTTCGGGCGCGGGACGAGCAGCACGACGCCGTCCCCGATTCTGGCCGCGAGGTCGAACGCAAGGATTTCGCCGAGGATGATGCCGCGGCTGCCCGGCTGGAGCGCATCGAGGCTGCCCTCGAGCAGGTGGACCATGTCGCCGGACAACGCTTTCTCGTACACCGGGTCGATGCCGTGCAGCATGACTGCGTGGAGATCTCGACCCGCCTGGATCATGCCCTCGACCTGGACAAACGGCGCGGCCGCAAGCACGCCCGGCTCGGCGGCAACGTCGGACGCAAGCGCCGGCCAGTCCTCGACCCTGCCGCCCGTCCGGCTCACGCTGCCGTGCGCGGTCATGCTCAGGAGCCTGGTTCGCAATTCACCCTCGAAACCGTTCATCACCGACAGGATGACGATCAGCGCCGCAACGCCCAGGGCAATACCCAGCAGCGATATCAGCGTGATAAAGGAGACGAATCGGGTGCGCCGCTTGGCTCTCAGGTAGCGCAGGCCGACGAAAAGTTCGACGGGGTTCAGCATCGGCACGCATTAAACCACACTCGCCGCCGATTACAGATGCCTCGTCGCTGGGAGTTTGTGACGCAGTTCGCATAAAGCCTGCCATTTAGTGTGTAAAAACTTGATAAATCGTATGTTTCCTGGTCCCGCAGCGATGCTATAGTTTGCGGACCTGCTGAGGAGAACTACCATGGCCCATTGGCGCAGCATTGCATTCACCGCCCTCGCCCTGGCGGCGTTCGGGACGGCACAGGCCGAAACCCTGAAGATGGAAGGCGCATCCGCATTCGGCGGCGACGGCCGGCCGACGCGCGGCATGACGCAGGCGAACGTCGAATCCCGCTACGGAAAACCCGTGACCGTGAAGGCGGCAGTGGGCGATCCGCCGATCACCCGCTGGGAATACCAGAACATGGTGGTCTACTTCGAATATGACCGCGTGATTCACGCCGTCATGAAGCGCTAGACACCGCGCGCAAATCATTCGAAGCCCGGGCCGGCAACGGCCCGGGCTTTTTATTATCGGGACCCGTCGTCGCGCGCCGCTGTGTATAATCGCGGGCCCCTGATTCGCCGATCCCCTGACGCCGCGCAGCCCGCTCGCATGCCCCTCCTGATACCCGCAGCACCGAAACTGCCCCGCGCGGGCCGCCCCGCTGAGTGGGGGCGCCTCGTCGGCGCCAGCGCATCGCTCGCCGCGGCAGAACTCGCGGCGGCCGTGGCGCGCCCGGTGGTCGTCTTTGCCGACGACCCCCGGCACGCCGACCAGCTGGA
>DATCZJ010000025.1:0-3037 GCA_036525955.1 Woeseiaceae bacterium
GGAATTCTCGCCGGGACCATCGGCAATGCTTTCGGCACGCTGCTCGGTGTGTGGGTCTGGACCGTCCTGAGCTGAAAGAGCGGTGATTCAGGACGCCTGTCCGAATTCCCGGTCAGGCGGCCTGTGCCGGCCGGGAAGCCTCGCGGTAGGACACCATGCGCTGCAGGTCTTCGTCCCAGAGGCTGCAGCGGAAACACGCCCGAATGTCGTGGAACGACAGTGACGTCGTCACTGGCGACTGGAGTTCGGGGATTGCACTCATCGCTTCCGGCAGGCGATAGAACGGGATGCGCACGTTCAGGTGATGGATATGGTGGTAGCCGATATTGCCGGTGAACCATCGCATGAGCCTGTTGAGCTTCATATAGCTGGAAGACTCCAGTGCTGCCCGGTGATAGCTCCAGGTTTCGGCCGGCAGGACCCGCATATTCTCGAAGCTATGCTGGGCAAAGAACAGGTAGCTGCCGATCATGGAGGCAATGGTCATGGGCAGCAGCACGACGAAGAATGCGACGTCGAACCCGCCGAAAACCCAAAGGACGGTAATCAGGGCACCGTGACCCAGCAACACGAGCAGCGAGTCCCAGTGACGGACCGGATTCCTGAGCAGCGGCATCAGCGTGATGCTGATCAGGAAGATCGTGAGGTATCCCGTCAGGATCGTCAGCGGGTGTCGCACGATCCGGTAACCTGCATGCGTTGCGCGGGATGCTTCGCGCCACATGTCGGTGGTCATGATCGGAAAGGCACCGATGCTCGGGCCCGCGACCTTGCCTACATTGCCATGATGATAATTGTGGCTCTTCTTCCACGATCGCGGCGGCGTCAGTGCGAACGCTGCGTAGACCCGGAACAGAACCCACGCAGTCCTGGAATTCGCCAGGATCGCGTTGTGCATGTAGTCGTGGTACATGATGAACGCGCGCACCATCAACAGGGCGGAGAGGATGGAAAACACGAGGCGCAGCGGCCAGCCAGGCGCCGCGCCGGCACCGACCAATGCTGCTATCAGCAAGCCGAATGTCGTGATAACGAGCCGCCAGCTGGTATCCACGCGCTCCACGGCAAACGGCGTGGTCGCCTTGAACAACTCCCTGCCGGCCCTCGGCCCGAAACCCGAACCCGGGTAGTCCACGGCGCGTTTCCCGCTGTTGTCCAGCACTGCCACCTCCCGTGTTGCCTATATATGGCCGGGTCCGGAAAAATCCATAGCGACAGCCCAATGGCCCAATATCGTGGCCAGGGCGAACCGACGCGCGCAAGGCGCATTGCGTGGCCGCCGCCGCAATCGTATGACCTGCCCTGTCGGTCGTCGGCCCGAAGCCGAACTGACGGAAATTACCTATTTCAGGCGCCATAGACGTCGTTCCGGCTCGGTGGTTTCGCCAGTCAACTGGCCGGAAATGCTTGTGGCAATCCACCACTGACAGGCCCACACCCCGACATTAGTATGGCCGCTTTTGAGCCCAGGAGAACCACCCGATGACGTCAGCAATTTGTCGCGCAGCGGCCGCGATCGCGATCTCGCAGCTCATGCTTGGCACGGTCCAGGCGGACAATGCCGACCGCGCAGACGCCGGCGCCGAGCTGATCGAGGATATCGTCGTCACGGCCCGCCGCCGCGAAGAAAGCATCCAGCAGGTACCGATCGCCATTACGGCGCTGAGCGGCAAAGAGCTGGAAGCGCGACAGCTTCATGCCATGGATCAGCTGGGTGATGCCGTACCGAACCTGCAGTTCGACAAGGCCGCGCCTTCGTCGGGCTCGAGCTCCGTTGGCCAGATCTTTATTCGCGGCATCGGCCAGGCAGACTACACACCGGTCACTGATCCAGGCGTCGCGATGTATGTCGACGGCATCTACCTCGGCCGTTCGCCCGGCAACGTGCTTGACCTCGTTGACATCGATCGTGTCGAGGTTCTGCGCGGACCACAAGGGACTCTGTTCGGCCGTAATTCCATCGGCGGCGCAATCAAGGTCCACAGCAGGCTTCCGAGCTTCAGCGACACGGAGAACCGCGTCGAATTCAGGCTCGGCAACGATGACCTGAAAGCACTGACCTATCGCGGCAACCTGCCGCTGAGCGAATCGCTCGCAACCGGATTCGCATTCAGCCAGCTGCATCGTGACGGCTATGTCGAGCGGTCGTTCGACGGGATCCGGACCGGCGACCGTGACCGCTGGTCCGCGCGCGGCGCCGTGCGCTGGGAACCGACCGATGCGATCGCTGCCTCGCTGATCGTGGATTACACGAGCATCGGCGAGAATGGCGCGCCAGTCGTCTCCGGCGGCGTCAACGACCGGCAACCCTTCGCGACCTTCGGCAACGCCGTACTCGAAAGTTGCACCGCCGTCGTTATCAACCCGGCTTTCGACGGCACGCCCCTGGGCGGGCCGCCGACGTTTCCGCCCCCCGGCGCCGCCACGGGCAGCGCGCCCGGCTGCTACGGCGCGGACTCGCGTCCGGGGCCGTTCATCTCCGAAGGCACCTTCCCCGTCGCGTCAAATCTCGACAGCAGCGGCGCGGCGCTGACGATCGACTGGGCGATGGGCGACGACTGGCTCCTGAAGTCGACGTCTGGCCTTCGTACGATGGAGATGATCTCCTCAAGGGACGGCGACAACACGCCCGCCAACATCTTCGCCACGCGCGACGATTACGAACACGAGCAGTTCAGCCAGGAACTGCAACTGCAATTCAGCAGCGACGAACGCGGCCTGTCCTCGGTATTCGGCCTCTTCTATTACGACGAATCCGGTTTCAACCTGGTCGATGTCACGGTACCGACCGGCGCAATCCAGAGCGGCGGCTTCTATGACAACCAGGCTTACGCGGTTTTCGCCCATGGCACGGTCGATCTCACAGACCGGCTGGCGCTGTCCATCGGGGCACGGCACACGGAGGATCGCAAAGCCTACCTGCCGGACCAGTTCTCGCTCGGCGACGCCTCGGCAGGCTCCGCGCCCGGGTTCTTTCCTCCGACCTGGCCGGCATTCGCGGGATTCTATCTCGCGCCCACGGGCCCGATGGCGGCAG
>DATCZJ010000026.1:0-3051 GCA_036525955.1 Woeseiaceae bacterium
GCATCAGCGGCGCTGGCCGCTTGCGCATCGCCACCGCCGCCGCTGCTGCGCGACACTGAGGTGGCCTATCTTCAAAACCGCGTGGAGTTCAGCCGCAATGCGAAGCTGACGTATTTCTTCCAGTACGCCGGGGACGAGAAACTCGGGCCCGGCGAGTGGTCCGTGACGCTGCCGACCAAGGCCGTGAACGAGATCCCGCCGGTACGGAATTGTCCGATCTGAGTGGCCTGAGGGGCTTGCACCTCGACGCGAAGGGCGGACAGGTCTACCGGATAGCGTCCAGGATCGAGGGCGGCCGCGCCCATACCTGGATCGAGAATCGCGACGAAGAAGCTGTCACTGACACGGTCGTCGGCTTCGCCGACTACTGGTGTTTTGCCCAGTCGCCCTGGCGGACCTCCTCGCTCGACAAGTGCTTTCCCGACTCGGACGGCCAGTGGGCCATTTTGACCAACGTGCCAGGCTCGGTAAATAATGTCCCGCAGGCGCAATAGCTCACCAACCGGCCTCCGCTGCAATTAGCCGGCGGAGTCAGTCAGATAGTCGACGCGATGATTCCAAAAGCAAGCGTATCGGGTGTTTACGACAGGATCGCACCGGTCTATGACCTGTGGGCCTGGCTGACGGAACGGAATGCTCGCAGACGCTGCCTGGAACTCGCGGCCATTCGTGACGGCGAAGACGTCCTGGAGGTGGCCGCAGGGACGGGCCTCGCCTTCGCAGACATCCTCGCGGCTAATCCGTCGGGGCATAACGAGGGCATAGACTTGACGCCGGCGATGCTGGCTCGCGCCGAGAGGAAAGCGGCTCGTTCCGGAACGGACAATTACCGACTCCGTGTCGGCGACGCCTACCAGCTGGATTTCCCCGACGACAGCTTCGATGTCCTCGTCAACAACTACATGTTCGACTTGTTACCGGAAGCGGACTTTCCCCTCGTTCTCGAGGAGTTCAGGCGCGTGTTACGCCCCGGCGGGCGGCTGGCGATGGTCAACATGACCCTCGGGGAGCGCTGGTACAACGGCCTGTGGCGCCGACTCTACGAATTGAACCCGGCATTGCTCGGCGGCTGCAGGGGGGTCACCTTGCTGCCGTTCCTTCTGGACTGCGGTTTTGAGCAGGCCACGCGCGAATACCTCAGCCAGATGACGTTTCCGTCGGAAGTGGTCTGCGGCGTTGCGCCGAATAGCCCGGCTTGAGGACCGCGACGGCCGCAGACCTGGTCAGGGCTGATCCTGCTCCTCGATCTGCCGGCGAGACAGTCCGTCGTAAAAGTGCTTCAGCAGATACCATGCCTGCTTGCGTTCGCCCTGCTCCGACAAAAGGCCCTTGCGATTCCAGTAATCCTGGATACCCGGCAGCGGTCGCCGCGGCGATCTAAAATCGCGCAGGATCCACGGCGTCGTGCCGCGGACGAACGGCATATTCTCGAGCATTGTGATGTTGTGCTCGTAGACACGCGCCTGGTATTCCTCGGTCCAGCGGGCGCGGCTGGAGCCGTAATTACCGTGCAAGGCCCCGGCGCCGAATTCACTGACGATGACGGGCTTGCCGTGTTCGGATCGCCATTCGTATTCCGCACAGTTCTCCGGCGTGTCACCGTACCAGCCGCAGTAGCTGTTGATGCCGATGACATCGACAGCCCGGGCGAGCGGGTCGTCGATGACGTGCACGCCGTCCCGGTTCGTGTGAGTATCAAGGGCTGCCGTAACCAGGCGACTCGGGTCCAGGGCCCGGGCCTTCTCGACCAACCTCCCCAGGAACTCATTCCGCGCCTCGTGATCAGGCGTCTCATTGGCAACCGACCAGAGGATGATCGATGCCCTGTTGCGGTCACGCGTCACCATTTCGACCAGCTGGCGCTCGGCGTTGGCATAGACTTCGGGATTCTCGAACTGGATCGTCCAGTAAACGGGGATCTCCGACCAGACCAGTAGCCCCATTTCATCGGCCATGCGCAGCATCGCCTCGTTGTGGGGATAGTGCGCGAGACGCACGAAATTACAGTTCAACTCCCTGGCCCACTCCAGCGTCTGCCGCGCATCGGCTTCGCTCCAGGCCCGGCCTTCGCGCGCGGGCGCTTCCTCGTGAACGCTGATGCCGCGGAGATAGATCGATTGCCCGTTGAGCAACAGGTCTTCCCCGCGCCGCCGAATCGTACGAAAGCCGATGCGATCCTGTACGCGGTCCTTTCCATACACGACAACGACGTCGTAAAGCTTGGGGCTCCATGGGAACCAGCGTTCGGGATCCGCCTGGATCCTGAATTCACCGTAGCCGCTGTCATCGAGCTGCACGTCGGCGGCAATGCCGAGTTCGGGTATCAGCAGCCGGGCGGCGGCCGGCGCCGCAGTCCGGTCACCACCGGCCTGTATCCAGCCTGTGACTGAGCTGGCGCCGCTCGCATCAAGCTGGACGGCATAGTCGGCGACGAAGAATTGGTCGAGCTCGAGTAGCCGCACCGGCCGGGTGAGGCCGCCATAATTCCACCAGTCGGTATTGACCGTCGGGACATGGTCTCTCTCGCGGCGGTTGTCGACTTTGACAACGACAAAATTCTCGCCGTCCCGCAGTTGCTCTGAAATCTCGAACTGGAACGGGGTGAAGCCGCCCTCGTGCTCACCCACCCGAATGCCGTTGACGTAAACAATCGCTTCGTAGTTGGCGGCGCCGAAATGAAGCACGTAGTGCCTGGAATCGTCTTTGGCCAGCTGGAAATCGCGCTGGTACCAGACGGTTCCCTCGTAAAAGAAAAGATCCTGGCGCTGCGAATTCCAGTCGCCCGGGACCATCAGGCGGGGCGACGTCGCGAAGTCGTATTCGACCAGGTCGGAGGGGTCGGCCGGCCTGGCGTTGCGAAAATACCCGTCGGCCTTCTCCTCGAAGCGATGGCTGTAATAGCCGGTCTCAAACGGGTCGACGATGACCGCCCACTCGCCGCCGAGGTCCGTGTACGGCCGCCCGGCCGTATTCTGGATCAGCCCCTGCGCAGCGACGGATTCGGCTGCCAGTATCAGGACGGCCAGGCGGGACACTCGCCCATGCAGAGAC
>DATCZJ010000027.1:0-12721 GCA_036525955.1 Woeseiaceae bacterium
GAAATCGGCCGCCGCGACGCTGGTAAAATCGCGAGGAGGGGGTGAGAGGCTCGCGCTCGCGAGGGTTTGCGCGTCGCCCGCGTAGCCGTGGCACTGGTAGCAGTAGAAGCGATAAATTGCCTCGCCGGCGGGCTCAGCCAGTGCGGAACCCGTCAGGATGGCGGCAGCGGCTGCGGTCGTGACGAAGCGCAGGATGCTGCCCGGGAGACTGGAGTTTTCGGTGGGCTTCCTCATAATGCGAGCCGTGGATTCTAGAGCCATTCTGCGGCGAGGCAAGCACCCCGGGCTCGATTGCCCGACGGTTTGGGAAAATCGACATGAGAGACAGGTTCACAACTTCGCTGGCGGTAGTAGTACTGCTGGTTATCGCTGGCAGCGTTCTGGCGCGATTCAACGGCGGCAGGAACGACTGGCCTGCCGTCACGCTGACCGCACTCGATAACGCCGGGAGCGAAGTCAGTTCCGCGAGCTTTGCGAACGTGCCGCGAGTCGTCAATTTCTGGGGCTCCTGGTGCGTTGCGTGCCGTGAGGAACACCCGGTTCTCGAGCGATTGAGCGTAGAGAAGGGTATTGCGCTGCTCGGCATCAATCACCTGGATAATCGCGACGATGCACTGCGCTGGCTGGACTATTTCGGCGATCCGTACGAAACCAGCCTTTTCGATGCGGACGGACGAATTGGCGCAGCGCTCGATATCGAGGCGCTGCCGGTGACGCTGGTGATCGATGGCAGCGGTGCGATCCGCTACCGGCACCTCGGTGTATTGGACAACAAGACGGCGGATACGGTAATAGTGCCGCTGGTCGAAGAACTGCGACGGGATCGGTGACATGAATTCGAAGGCAGGTCAGGCGCTGCTGCGAGCAGCAATACTAACGTTGTTATGCGGCGCAATGTCGGTCGGCCTGGCGCAGGACGGAGCCGACGACCTGCAGGCCGGCATCGAGGCCTTCAACCGGGGCGACCTGCCGGGCGCCATGACGCTCTATGAAGTAGCGGCCGAGTCGGGATTGCCGGAAGCGCAGGTGCGGCTCGCCTTCCTGCTGGACTACGCGGAAGAGAACGACAAGGCCGTGCACTGGTATCGCGCAGCCGCGGATCAGGGCTACACCGATGGGATAGCCGGCCTCGCCGGGATGTACGCCAAGGGTGAGGGCGTCGACCA
Source organism: Woeseiaceae bacterium (assembly GCA_036525955.1). GTDB lineage: Bacteria > Pseudomonadota > Gammaproteobacteria > Steroidobacterales > Woeseiaceae > UBA1847. The sequence goes on from DATCZJ010000027.1 coordinate 1,167, forward strand.
GGACTTCACGCGAGCGCGCGAACTGTACGAGAAAGCTGGCGAGGCCGGCCATGCCGGGTCGATACGCGTCCTGATCACCGCTTATGACAAAGGTGGGCTGGATGTAGATAAAGATGCAACGCAGGCCGCCTACTGGAGAGGTAAGCAGGCCTCGCTGAAGGACAGCGGTAACTGATTGAAGGACGTGCGAATGAACAGACCAGGAAGTTTCAGTCGGCTGGCGATGGCGGCGGTAGTGCTGATCGCTGCAGGCCATGGCGCGGAGGCGGCGGATATCTATAACGGCAAGGAAGTCTATGAGTTGCATTGCCAGGGATGTCACGGAATCGATGGCAGTAGCGTGGAACCGGGGATACCGGACTTCACCCGCGGCGAGTCCTTGATGGCGCCCGACACCGAGCTCTTCCAGAGGCTCTGGAACGGGATGGCGCATTTGCCGTCGTACCGCGGAATGATCGAAGACAGCGATCTGCGCGACGTGATCGCCTACGTAAGGACCCTGCAGCGATGAGTCGAGGCTTACGGTTCGCACCGTGGCTGATTTCCGTCGTTCTTCCGGTACTTGGCGCCTGTGGCGGCGAGCGCGACGCGGCCGTCAGCGAACCGGCCTACGAAGTCGCCGAGCGATTCGAAGTAGGGGCCGGCATCTACGTGCGTGCGCTGGCGATCGAGAAAGCGACCGACACGCTATGGGTCGGCACTTCGATGGGCGTGATGGAGATCGGCCTCGCAGACCAGGCACTTCGGAACACATTTACGCGCCAGCACGGGCTCGCGAATGAATACGTGTTCGCGATCGGCATCGATAGCCAGGGTTACAAGTGGTTCGGCACCAATGCGGGCGGCGCTTCCCGCTACAAGAACGGCGAGTGGGACGTGTTCTTTCCCATGCACGGATTGGCCGACTACTGGATCTACGCGTTCGCGGAACAGCGCGGCGGCATTTACTGGGTGGGTACCTGGGACGGCGCCAATCGTGTCGATCTGAATACGATGGAATTCACCAAGTACAAGGATGAACTGATCAACGAGTGGGTGTACGGCCTGGCCGTCGATTCGAAGAACCGCGTCTGGTTCGGCACCGAGGGGGGCGTCTCGATGCTGGACGGCGACACCTGGTCGGAGTGGAATCACGACGACGGCGTTGGCGCGCCCAACGAGGCAGCGCTCCCGCCCAGCACGAACACGGGCCTCGGAACGCGAACCCGCCACGACCTCAGCGTGCTGATGGGCGGGCAGGAGTCGTACAACCCGAACTATGTCTTCGCAACCCATGCCGACCTGGAGGACGTGATCTGGGTCGGCACCTGGGGCGGCGGCGTGTCGCGCTATGAGGAAGGCGAGTGGCGCAACCTGGCGATGACCGACGGGCTGGCGGGCAACATCGTCTACTGCATCGCGCAGGACGAATCGGGCGCCTACTGGTTCGGCACCAACCGCGGCGTCAGCCGCTACGACGGCGAAAGGTTCACGAATTACGATTCAGCAGACGGGCTGCCCGGAAATCACGTGTACGCGATTGCCGTTGCCGATAATCAAGATGTCTGGGTCGGAACCCGGGACGGTGTTGCACGCCTGGCACCGGTCGCCGCCAGCGAGCAATAGATCATGAGTTCGGGATACAAGAATCTGTGGATCGTCATCGGCGTGGCGCTGGCCATACTCGGAGCGGCCATGCTGATGCTGCGGACGGGTGACGACCAGCAAGGGGCACCGCAGCGCGACACCGCGAAACGCGTTGGCGCACCGGATGCAAGCAGCGCGATGCCAACTCAGAGCGGGGATGTCACCAGCGTCGATCCGGACGCGCATTTCACGCACTTCCGTGTGGGGCCGCGCAACGTCAAGGCGATTTTTCCGGACGGTGAGATCATGTGGGTGGGTACGTCGGCCGGGGTCATCCGCTACGACACGAGCAACGATGATTACCGTCTGCTGGACACGCGCACCGGACTCCTGGCGAACGGGGTGTTTTACCTCGGCAGGATCAACGGGCGGTTGGCGGTCGGAACCTACGGTGGCGGGCTTTCGATCCTCAATGAAACGCAAGACGACTGGCTTATCTACAACATCCCGGACGGGCTGGGTGACGGTTTTATTTACGATGCCTTGCAGCTGGAGAATGGCGACGTCTGGATTGCGACCTGGTCAGGGGCTAACCGGGTGCGCGGCGGGGACCTGGACGATCGGGACAGCTGGGATCTGTACACGGTCGAGAATACCGGCGGAGCCTTGCCCAACGACTGGGTCTATGCACTTCACGCCGGCACGAACGGAGAAGTCTGGTTTGCCACCGAGGGCGGCCTGGCCCGGTTCAAGGACGAGGCCTGGCAGAACTGGAAGCACGAAGACGGCCTGGGCGCCGATTACGAGCGAGTGAGAGAACAGATCGAGTTCGACATGGATCCCGGCCAGTATTCGCAGCATCACGCGAGGCAGAAAGTGGAGATGGGGCTCGAAACCATCAGTGTTGCCTATAACCCGAACTACATCGTTGCGCTGGAAGTCGATAACGACGGCGTCGTGTGGTGCGGAACCTGGGGTGGCGGACTGTCGAGTTTCGACGGCGAAAAATGGCGCAGCTACACGGCAGCCGACGGTTTGCCGGGTAACCACGTGTTCATGCTGCACGTGGACCCGGCCGGCGAGCTCTGGGTCGGCACCAACAACGGCCTCGCGCGGCTGAGGAACGATGAATTTACCCGCTTCACGACCGAGGATGGCCTGTTCTCGAACCGCATATTCTCAATGGCGACGGCCGATGACGGCAGCAAGTGGGTCGGCAGTTTCGGAGGTGTCGCGCGGATCGCGCGGCTCGAGTGACCGGCCTAGTCGGTGCTTTCCGACACGATGAACTGCCGGTAGACGTATTCCGTCAGGTCGGCGATCTGGCCGTCTGACAGTACCTTGCCCCACGCCGGCATCTCCTTGCCGACGACTCCGAACTTGATGCCGTTGTACAGGTTGCGCCGGCTCAGGTATTCGCGGGTGGACGGGTCGTGAAAATTGCGGGGCTTGGGAAAGATGAAGTAGGCGCGCGGACCGTCCCCACCCCCATTCGCACCGTGGCATGCAACGCAGTTCTCCGCATAAAGCAGTGCGCCGCTACCCGGATCCCCCGCGAAGTCCTCGGGCAGGACCTGCTGGGCCTGTGGCTGGCCGATCGGACCGTATTCCGTGTTGCCGGGCAGGCGGGGCCCCTGCGGGCTCGCCGGCCGCGACTCTTCAGGCGTCATGAACTCCCCGCGAACCCAGTCCACCACCGCCATGACTTCCGGGATGCTCAACTGGGTGCCGAAGCCCGGCATCGGGGTGCCGGGCCGACCGGCAATAACGGACGCAATCATGCGTTCCCGGGTCAGTTCCTGCCTGGATTCGACGGTGCGAAAGTTGCGCGGCGGCACAGACAGCGAGGCCTGGCCCCACACGGCGCCGCGACCGTCGTCGCCGTGACAGACCGAGCATGATTCCTGGTAAATCCGTTCGGCATCGATCGATTCGTCGGCATCCGCAGTGCCGCAGAGCGCTGCAGGGAGCAGCAGGGCGGTCAGAGATAGTATTTTGGAACGCATGGTTTGGAGCTTTTACTGTATTTGATTATCATTCGCAACCTAGTATTTTCCGACAATCATCGGAGCGCTTGCGGCTGGTATTCTCCGCGAGATTTTCCGACAAAATGATCTGACCGGTTTCATCCGATCGGCCGGCTTGTAATAACGTCGGGCCGGATAGACTCGCTGCACCTGAGTGTCGCCATGCTGCTAACTACTGTATCAACCGACTTATGGAAAGGCCCTCGAGCAGGGTTCCTCGCAATACTGATGTGCAGCGCTGTCGTTGTCTCATCGTGTGCCTCGCCAGGCACTTCCGGCCCGCCGGCGGCCGAGGCATCTCGGTCCGATCTTGTCTTTCCACCGCCACCTGAACAGGCGCGCTTCCATTTTGAGCGCACGATACTGGGCAGCGCGGACGTGGTCACCGAGGATAGTGAGACGCGCTGGCGGCGGGTACTGACCGGGGAAACCGAGAATTCGACCGGATTCTCGAAGCCCTTCGACGTCGAAGCCTGCCAGGGCCGCATGTACGTCAGTGACACCGTGCGGCGGTCCATCATGCTGTTCGACGTGCCGAACGGGACATTCAGTGAATTCGGCACCACGGAACCGGGTGAGTTGCGCAAGCCGCTTGGGATGGCGGTCGACGGTGACTGCAACGTCTACGTGGTCGATGGATCGGCTCGACGGGTGATCGTTTATGACCAGGACGGGGATTTCCTTAGCGCTTTCGGCGGCATGGATATGTTCGAGAGACCGTCCCACGTCGCCGTCGACGCCGACGCGCGCTACGCCTACGTAGTGGACACGGGCGGCGTCTCCAGTCAGCTGCACCGAGTCCGCGTGTTCGACATTGCGACAGGGCAGCACATATTCGACATCGGCGAGCGCGGCGATGGCCCGGGCCAGTTCAACCTGCCCAGGGATATAGCCGTTGGGCGTGACGGGCGAGTCTTTGTCGTGGATGGTGCCAATTTCAGGGTGCAGGTGTTCGAGTCGGACGGCACCTACGTCAATACCTTTGGGTCGATCGGCGTTTTTCCCGGCCAGTTTTCGCGCCCCAAGGGGGTCGCGACCGATCCAGACGGCAACGTCTACGTGACCGACACGGCGTTCGGCAATTTTCAGATCTTTAATGCGGACGGGGAGCTGCTGCTTTTCATCGGTGCCCGTTCGGAGACCATGCAGCCGGCGCGCTACATGCTGCCGGCCGGAATTGGTGTAGACGAAGACGGCCGTGTCTACATGGTCGATCAGTTCTTTCGCAAGGTGGACGTGTTCCGCCCGGCCGCGATCGAACCGGGGGAAGGATTTTTCGGCGCGCGAGCCGCGAAACCCTGACCGGAGAGTTGATATGGATGCGATGGTCGACGATCGATTCGCCGAAACGCTGGACAGCCGTCATCTCGTCGCGCATGAAGTCCTCAGGAATTACGGCTTCTATATCAACAGTGATGCGGAGCAGCGGCTGGAACTGCTCGAGGCGGCGAATCCGCTCAAGGCCGCGAATGGCCAGCCCCTGCAGGAAGCCGGCTATGCCTGCCGCGAGGTGGTCCTGGTCGGGCGCGGCCGGATCCGGATCTTCATTGCCGGTGAGACCGGTCGGGAAGTGACGCTCTACTACGTGAAAGCTGGTGAAAGTTGCCCGGTCAACCTGGGCGCCGCCATTATGGGCATCGGCGCGTTCGCGGACGCTGCGGCCAGTGGCGAGCTGGCCGCATTGACTATTTCGGCGCAGGATATCCGGGAGATAAGCCAGCGGAATGCTGCACTGCAGGATTACATATTTTCTGCAACGGTGCTGCGATTCGGCGAGGTCATCCGGCTGGTTCGGGAGATTACGACGCGCCGTGTAGACCATCGGCTCGCGGAATACCTCCTGCGCAAGTTCGAGGAGTCGGAGGACAGCCCGCCTGCCGCTGAGGTGACGCAGCAGAATATCGCGCTCGAACTGGGGACGGCGCGAGAGGTCGTCAGCCGCCGTCTGCAGGAGCTGGACAGTATCGGGGCGGTCGAATTGGGGCGAGGCAGGATCATCCTGCAGGATCGGCTCGCGCTGCACCGCATCATCGACCAGAAAGGCGCCGCGTAGGGAACATGGGGCAAAAAACTACCTATCTGACTTGAAAACTGACCCGAAGAATGGGGAAATATACGTAGTTTCCACCTAATGTGACTATGTCACTGGGCTAATAAATCTAAGGTTAATACCCTAGCGACAGGGAATTAACCAGTTTTTCGGGGAAGGTAGATCAAAATGTCTAACAAGGTCAGAATTCAGTCAGTCTTGCTCGCCGGCGCGTTGCTGCTCGCCGGGTTTTCGGTCCAGGCGCAGGTCGTCGGCAGTCAGCACGACCTGACAACGGGCGGCCTCGGCCAGGGCAGCACTGGCAACACCGACCAGGTGTGCGTCTTCTGTCACACGCCGCACGGCTCGGACACCTCGGCGCCTGTGCCGCTGTGGAACAAGGTGCTCGGCGCTCCTGGCAGTTACACGCAGTACAGCACCCTGGCGACTCCGAGTTTCGACTCCCAGGAGGCCCCGGTGGGCTCCGTATCGCTCGCCTGCCTGAGCTGCCACGACGGTACGCAGGCCATGGACGTCGTTATCAACGGCCCGGGATCGGGCAACTACAACCCGGCAGGCTCTGAGATCGACCCCATCGGGATCGGCGTAATGACCGGCCTGCCGATTCCGGTGCTCGGTACGGATCTTACTAACGACCACCCGATCAGCATGCAGTATGGCGGCGGCGGCGTAAATGTCACGACGCATCCTGCTGACGGCACGTTTGCCGGCACGCTGGGCGATCCGGACTTCAATGCGCCTGAAAGGGTTACCCTCAACGGCCAGCCGATCTGGTGGGTGGATGGTCCGCTCGGAGCCGCTGGCGAGCGCGAGAAAACCGACATGCTGCTGTACACGCGTGACGAGGCGACCGTGGCGGGCGGACAACAGCCGTTCGTCGAGTGCGGCAGCTGCCACGACCCGCATAACTCCTCGACCCAGGGTACGGGGTCGGTGGCGTTTCTGCGCGTCGCCAATTCGGCAAGCCAGGTGTGCACGGCGTGCCACGTGAAGTGAGCGGGCCGGCGCGACAACGGCACGCGGCACTGTAAGCCAACTGACCGATCGGCCCGGGCAACAGTCGGTTGTCCGGGCCGATTTGCGTAACGGGGAAAACATGAAATCACAATCATTCGCATTCCAGCTCCTGTCGGCGGTACTGACCGCTGCGCTCGCCTGCGCGTGGACGCCGTCATGGGCCGCGGAAGGCGATGAGGTGTTTGCGAGGATTGGTGAGGTAGAGATAACGCGCAGCGAATTCGAGCGCGAGGTCTACTCCGCGGCTCGCCAGACCTTCTACCACGGACAGCCGCCGAGCGGCGAAGAATTCGTCGAGTTTCGCCGGGAGGTCGCAGACCGGATGATCGACCGGCAGTTGTTGTTGCTCGAAGCGAAGCGCCGCGAGCTGCAGCCGGACCATCGCAGTATCGACGCGAAGATAGCGAATTACGAGGCGCGCTACGGTGACACCGAGCGCTGGCAGTCGGAAGGCCCGAAAATGGTCGCCGCGCTGCGGGCCAGGTTCGAGGCAGACAGCCTGGTCGACGCGCTCGAGGCGGAAGTCCGGTCCGTGGCGGCTCCCGGGCAGGAGGAACTGCGCGAATTCTACGGCGCGAACCCGGACCTCTTTACGGAGCCGGCGCAAAACCGGGTGCGGGTCATACTGCTGGGCGTTCCGCCGTCCGCGGACGCAGCGATTTGGCAGGCAGCGCGCGAGGAAGCTCAGCTCGTTATGGAACGGTTGAGTGATGGTGATTCCTTCGAGGAACTTGCGCGGCAGCATTCCTCGGACGATTCAGCGGATAAGGGGGGCGACATGGGCTATCTGCATGCGGGGATGTTGAGCCCCGGTGCGGAAGAAGCGATCGCGCAGCTGGAAGTCGGCGAGTTTACGGAGCCGGTCCAGGTTCTCGAGGGGATGGCTATCTTCCAGTTGGCGGACCGCAGGCCGGAACAGATGCACGAGTTTTTGGACGTAAGAGACCGAGCCGAAGAGTTATGGAAGAGACAGCGCGGCGAACAACAGTGGAGCGGACTGGTTGCGGAACTCAGATCGGACAGCAAGGTGGACGTAGACACCGACTACCTGGCGTCGATACCGGGTTACGCCCAGTAGAGGAGCGATGACAGACAGGGCGCGGAGATTTCCAGGGCTTTCCTGCCGCGCCGTAGCGCTCGCGCTGCCGTTATTCGTGGGCGCTATCACAGTGAACCCTGTCCGGGCACAGATGGGCCCGATCCAGCATAGCGGCTACATGGAATATCTCTACCGGCAGAGCCGCGCCGAAGACATGCCTAGTGAGGAGATCAACCTCGGTACCTGGCGAGCCCGCGCATCTACCTTTTTCTGGCAGCCGTACATCCTGCGGGTGGACGGTTCGCTGGGGCTGACGCGGGCGAACAGTTCGACTTCGAGGCAGGGGTTCAAGAACACCATCATAACGGGAGGGTTGTCTTCCAGCCTGTTTGCCCGCAGTCCCTTCCCGTTCCGCGCGTATTTCGAAAGTCGTGACAGTCGCGTCGATGGCGATGCGTTCGACCAGGACCGGGCGTCTCGGAACTGGGGGTTCATCCAGACTTATTCAGCGCGCCGTGGCGGCCGCATTGCGCTCGACTACCACGCGACCGACAACGAGGACGCGCATGTCGACGGTGTTACGACAATGCGCAAGTTCGGCTCACGAAGATGGCAGCTCCAGGGATCCAAGGCTATCGGCAGAAACAATTTCAATCTGCTGACGTCGATTCGCAAGCTCCACAGGGACGACGTGATGCAATCGGAGAGGCGCGAGCTATTCAATCTGCGTCACCGGTTCAGATCGAGCCCGCGCTTCTATATCGAGGATACAACCTTCTACAGTGACGAGCGCATAACCTTTGAAAATTCAGACGGCCACCGCCGGTTCCTGCAGTTCAACGGACTCTCGAGCTGGCGCCCACAGACGCGCCGGCCGCTTTACATTATCGGACGGGCCGTCGCGCAGGGCGTCGATTCCGGCCCCGTCGGCCTTGAGACCGGCTCGGCGAGTTTCGTCCTGACAGGAGCCGCGAATTACCAGTTTACGCCGAATGTCACGATCTCCGGAAATGTCGGCCTTACAACCGTGGACCCCGAAGGCCAGCCGGACGAGAGCAGCGTGTTCCAGCGACTGCGCACGACCTACCGGGCAGATCCGATCGACGTCGGCGCACTGCAGTATTTCTGGGGTTCTTCGCTCGAGGCGGGCAACCGCAGGCAAAGGAATCACGGCAATGACACGGTACAGAACGTGGCCGGCGTATTCGATCACAGCTTGTCCAAGACGGCGTTCTTGTCGGGCGGCAGCCAGCTGCAGTTCAGTTTTTCGCAACAGGTTGCCGCGCGCGGCGATACGGACGACCGGCGCGACCAGTCACTGGTTCACAGTGCATTCGCAACATGGAGCAAACAAAATGGCCGTTCGTCCTCGTACCTGCGTCTTTCGGTATCGGATCGACGCAGCTACGGCGATCAGGAAGGTGGCTTTCAGCTGTTTAACCTGCAGGCCGCGTCGCAGATGCGGTTCACCCGTACCCGGTCTCTCAATGGCGGGATCTCTCTGCAATACAGCAACAATGCGTCCGAAATGGGAATGGACGATGAGAGTGGGCTGAACATCGAAATGGATAATGCCGCGTTCACTTATAGCGCCGACCTGACTTACACGGAAAGGGACCTGTTCAACGTCGAACGACTGAATTTTCAGTCCGAGCTGCGTCTCCTCAGCAGGCAAATGCGCAGCCAGGATATGTTTGACCAGGACTTAGAAACAGAGGAAGTAAGAAAAGACCAGATCTGGCGGAACGAGCTGGACTACACGGTCGGCAGGCTCGAGCTTAGTTTTCTCGCGGAGGTCAGTGAAATTAACGACCGGTGGGTGAGGCAGTTCTTCTTCCGTGTCCGGCGATATTACGGCGCACCCTGAACCGAGTGTGTGACAATGTGTCAAGAGAGCGAATAAGAAACTATGCAAACACCAAGCAGACTATTGATGACAGTAGCGCTCGTGGCTGTGGCCTTTTCCTTCCTGTATTACGAGGCCGCAAAAGCAGAATACGGTGACGTCGTAATCAATGAGTTCTCCGATGACGCCGGCATGCGGCCGGTCGTGTTCCCCCACTGGTTCCACCGAATCCGTTTTCGCTGCAAGGTCTGTCATGGCGATCTCGGTTTCAAGTTCGAGGCAGGCGGCAACGAAATCAACATGCTGAAGATCATCGATGGCGAATATTGTGGCGCCTGCCATAACGGTAACGTTGCGTGGTCGATCGAGAATTGTGATCTGTGTCATTCCGGCATACCGAATACGCCGACGCAGGTGCATCACAGCACGACGCAGAAGCTGGTCGCACCGCTGCGTAGCGGTACGGCCGACAGCGCCGCGTCGGGCGAGGGCACGAACGGGGAGCAGCAGCCGTGAATGCCATCAATATGCGGAGTCTCGCGGTCCTGCTGGTCGCGGGCGGAATGGCGGTCCTCGCCATGCTGTTCCTCGCGAGCCTCGCCGAAGCACAGTCGAATCCCAATGCGTTCAATCGCCTGATGAAACCGGCCGCCGAGCGCAACGCGCCGCCGCCTTCGGACGGGATTCACGATCCGGACAGTAGCGGCACGCACGTATTGCAAACGCCGAGGGAGTCGTTCGACGCACTGCCCGATTCCAATTCCGGCAACTACGTCGACTGGAACGCCGCGGTAGACGCCGGTGAAATAGCGCCGCGCAACAGCATCGGTGATACGCCGGTCACGCCGATCGTGCTCGATCTGAATATCGTGCGCGAGGTGAAGGGATCGATGCCCGACGTGGTGTATCCACACAAGCAGCACACTCAGTGGCTGGATTGCAGTAACTGTCATCCGGCAATCTTTATTCCGCAGAAAGGCGCAAACCAGATCAGCATGGCGTCGATCCTGCTTGGGGAGAAGTGCGGCGTGTGTCACGGGAAAGTGGCATTCCCGGTATCCGAATGCAGGCGCTGCCACTCGCGTCCCAAGGAACAGACAGCCGCGAACTGACGGCAACAAGATGGTGATGATCAATGAATAGAAAGCTCGTCGTGACACTTGCGCTGATCTCGTCAATCGCTGTGGTCCTGTTGACGGCTGCTGCGCAGGCCGAACCCGTCAGGTCACAGGACACGTCGGCAAGACTGGGCCACGTTCAGCGGCTGTTGACGGAATCGTCGGCGGCGAGGAAGGTCGAGCAAAGCGGGAGTGCAGAAGCGCGCGAGATGATGGCGCAGGCGCAGGCGCACTATGAAAAGGCCGTAACGCTCCACGATGGCGGCGACGAGGGGGCGGCCGAGGCCGAGCTCGCAGAGTCGATCCGGCTGCTAACGGCCGCTGCGCGCACCACGAACGGCACGGCGTCGGTTTCGCAGAAGCAGACCGACGATTACGGGCGTCGGCGGGAGAGTGTCGAGGCGTTGGCCTCGGCACACGGCAGGATTGCCAGCGAAAAGGGCCAGGACGACATGAACCGGGAGCTCCAGGCCAAAGTTGCTGAAGGCCTGTCGAAGTCCGATGCACTGCTGCAGGAAGGCAAGGGAGACGATGCCCGCGCGATGCTGGACGAGACTTACGAGACCATCAAGTCATCGCTCGAGCAGCTGCGCGGCGGCGATACCCTGGTCCGAGAGCTGCATTTCGAGACGAAGGAGGACGAGTATCTCTACGAACTTGACCGCAACGACACCCACAAGATGCTGGTGCAGGTGTTATTCGCCGAAAAGATGGAGTCGAGCCCGATGCGTGCCACGGCGGAGACCTTTATCAGCAAGGCCGTGTCGCTGAGGGCCGATGCGGAAAGTGCGGCAGGCAAGGAGAGGTACGAGGAAGCGATTGAGTTGCTGGAAGAGTCTACGAAGGAACTCATCCGGGCGATAAGAAGCGCGGGCGTCTACATCCCCGGTTG
>DATCZJ010000028.1:0-2704 GCA_036525955.1 Woeseiaceae bacterium
CGGCGACTGCGACGGCAGCCTCGACATGAACGATGTCGTCTCGGCGATGTTGCGGCGCTCGGCTCCGAATGCCGACGGCACCCTGCAGTGCCCGGGCTTTCGCGCAGGCCCCGGAATGACCAAGCGGTCCTGCAGCCTGAACGCGTCCTACCGGATCGCGGCACAGTACGACGCTGGCGAAACTTCCAAGGGATGATGCGGCCCAGGACGCGCGTCGAGCCGGCTTCTTGCCCCGAATACCCGATGCCGGGAAAATCGACCCAGTGGCCGATCCGGCCACAATCTGGGAAACCTGAATGACGCCCTTTGCAATTGCTGGCGTGCAGATGTTCGTCCCGGCTTTCAAGTCGAACATCGACGCAGTGCTTCACCGCCTCGACATCCTCATGGCCCGCTTTCCGTGGGTCAACATGGTGCTGTTCAGCGAACTGGCCTTGTGTGGCCCGATCCACAACAAGCCGGTCGAACTCCCCGGCCCCGAGGAAGACCAGCTGCGCGAGGCCGCAGCCAGGCATGGCGTGTGGCTGATCCCCGGCTCGATTTTCGAGCGCACGCCCGACGGGCTGATCTACAACACTGCCCCGGTCATTGCGCCGGACGGCAGCGTCATCGCGCGCTACCGCAAGATGGTGCCGTTTCGTCCCTACGAGGTGGGTGTCGCCGCGGGCACCGAGTTCTGCGTGTTCGACGTGCCGTCCGTGGGCCGGTTCGGCCTTTCCATCTGCTACGACATGTGGCTTCCGGAGACGACGCGATCGCTCACGGCAATGGGGGCCGAAGTGCTGCTGCACCCGGTGCTGACCGGCACGATCGACCGCAGCGTCGAACTGGCGATTGCGCGCGCGACCGCGGCCCAGTTCCAGAGCTATGTGTTTGACATCAACGGGCTCGGCCCAGGCGGCTTCGGTCGCTCGGCCGTGGTCGACCCGTCGGGCATCGTCATTTACCAGGCCGGCGGCGCGGACGAAACCATCCCGGTCGAGATCGACCTGGACATCGTGCGGCGACAGCGCGAGCGCGGCCTGCATGGCGGGCTCGGGCAGATGCTGAAGAGTTTCCGCGACCGGGAATTCAAGTTGCCCGTCTATGATGAGACGAGCGGGGCGGCGGATTACCTCAAGACGCTCGGCCCGCTGGAAATGCCCGGGAAGCCCGGGGTGCGTTCCTGAACTGACCAATTGCCTGGAGAAGCAGTGCCAGAAACAGACGGCGGCAAGTCACAATCCTCACTGACCGAGTACTACAGCGCCTCGCAGCTTCGCAGCGATCGCTGGACCAGCCTGAAGACAGCCTGTTCACGGCTCGTCGCCGCCGGCGAGGGCGAGCGCTCGGCCTTTGAGGCCCGCGCCCGCAGCCTGCTTGCCTCGCTGGAGCCCATCGAATTCTACTGGGCGTTCCCGAGCCGGAACTCCTGGCAGGCCCTGTGGCAGATGCTGGAACGACGGCAGTTCGAGGAACTTTCGCGCACCGTCTCGTTGATCGTCCGCGCGCTGGTCAGCGGTTCCTACCGGCGACGCACGCGGCGCGGTTCCGAGCCGGATGACGACGGTGCCGGGCTCGAAGAGGATCTGCTCGAGGAGCGTTCCGAGGATGCGGCCAATGCGCCCCCCTATTTCGAGGTGCTGATCGTCGATTCCCTGTCCCCGTCCCAGGAGGACACCCAGCGCAGGGCGCTGCGCAAGGCCCGCCGGCCCGACGACCGGTTCATCTACGAGCCGGTCTTCGTTCCCAGTCTCGAGGACTCGCTGATCGCGGCGCTGTTCAACTTCAACATCCAGAGCGTGGTCATTCGTCCGGGACTCCAGCTCAAGTCCCGCAACGAGATTCCCTTCCTGCGCCGCTACCTGCGCCGGATCGGCGGCCGGGACCTGGAGAGCTACGACCCGGAAACCTGGAGCGTCGAGCTCTGCCGGCTGATCCACGAGCTGCGCCCGGAAGTCGACGTCTACCTCGTGACCGACGAATCGGTGGAGGTCATCGCAGGGCTCGAGCTGCGCGGCTGCCGCCGGGTGTTCTACAACCAGGACGACTTTCTGGAACTGCATGTCAACATCCTGCGCGGTGTCGACGCGCGCTACGAGACGCCGTTCTTCAACGCGCTCAAGCAGTACTCGCGAAGGCCTACCGGCGTCTTCCACGCGCTGCCGATCAGCCGCGGCAAGTCGATCGCCCGGTCGCACTGGATCGGCGACATGCTCGACTTCTATGGCATCAACGTCTTCCTGGCGGAGACGTCGGCAACCTCGGGCGGCCTGGATTCACTGCTGGCGCCGACGGGATCGCTGAAGCGGGCCCAGGAAAACGCGGCCCGGGCCTTCGGCGCGGACCGGACCTATTTCGCCACCAATGGCACCTCTACCTGCAACAAGATCGTCGTCCAGGCCATTGTCAGGCCCGGCGACATCGTGCTGGTGGACCGCGACTGCCACAAGTCGCACCACTACGGCATGGTGCTGGCCGGTGCGCAGGTCGTCTATCTCGACAGCTATCCGCTGAACGAGTATTCGATGTACGGCGCGGTGCCGCTGTCCGAGATCAAGCACCGGCTGCTGCAGCTGAAGGCCGCCGGGAAGCTCGATCGCGTGCGCATGCTGCTGCTCACGAACTGTACCTTCGACGGCGTGGTCTACAACGTCGAGCGGGTGATGGAAGAATGCCTGGCGATCAAGCCGGACCTCGTGTTCCTGTGGGACGAGGCGTGGTT
>DATCZJ010000029.1:0-2460 GCA_036525955.1 Woeseiaceae bacterium
GCCTCGTCGAAATATTGCAGGACCTGTTCGTAATCGATGTCCGCACCGTTTCCCTCGATTGAGGCAAGCACCGCGTACGGCATCGAGAGCTCGGGATTCAGTTTTATCGCGGTCTCGGCGGCATTGCGTGCCAGGGACGCATAGTCGCGGTCGGTGATCCCCCAGCCGGGCGCAATCTGGTAGGTCGCGGCCAGACCCGACCAGGCACGCGCGAACCCGGGATCGGTGCTGACGGCTTTTTCGAACAGCTCGACGGCGCGGCGCAGGCTGCGCCGCTCGACGAACAGCTGCCAGGCCTCGAGGTATACCTCGTAGGCGTCAATGTTGTCCGTGTCACCGCGATGCAGGGGCTTCGTCGTTCCGGGATCGATCAGCAGGCCAAGCTGTGCCGCGATGGCGCCAGCGATTTCGTCCTGGATGGCAAAGATGCTCTCGGTCGTGAGCTGGCGATCGAAGGTCTCCGACCACAGGTGCTGGTCGGTTGTGGCATCGATCAGCTGCGCGGTGATACGTACCGTGTCGCCTGACTTGCGTACCGAGCCCTCCAGCACGTGTCGCACGTTCATCTTGTCCGCGATCTGTGGTATGCCGAGCACCTCCTGGCCCTTGAAGCCCCAGGACGTCGTGCGCGACGCGACCTTGAGGCCGTCGATGCGGACCAGCACGTTGAGGATTTCCTCGGCGATGCCGTCCGAGAAATATTCCTGGTCGCCGTCCGGCGAGAGGTCGGCGAATGGCAGCACGGCGATCGACTGCGCCGGCGCTCCGGCCATCTCGCTTTCGATCGGCGCCTCTTGTGGTACGTGAACGGTCTCGGGTACGAGCCGGTCGAGTCCGAGCATTGCGATGGCGACCACCAGCAATGTGACGATGACGACATTGATGCGCTTGCCGGTCTCGTGCGTGATCGACTGGCTGCGGTCGACCTCCCTTTCGCGCTTGACGCCCTCGGGCGTCAGCTCGAACACCCAGGCGAAAATCACGACGAGGGGCAACCCGAGAATGACCAGCGCGAGAACCAGGCGCAGCCACGAGCCGGGAAGGTCGAGCGCGTCGAACAGCAACTCGGCAACCTGCAGTAAGAGCCACGAGGCGACGACATAGAGCACCGCCACCTTGATGACATTACGACGATTGAGTTCTTCGAAAAACGACATTGCTGGCCGGCACCCCCCGCTGACGCACCGATGATGTGCTAACCGGCGGAGTTTGTCGAATGATCGCCGCGCCCCGGGGGCCTCCGGTTCGAAGCCCATCGTGCTGCCGCGACATGCCCGGACGGCCGGCGCCGGCCAATTCCGTGGTTCCGTCGGGCGCTCACTCAGAACTGCGTCGACGTACCGGCAAAATGTTTTCCCGGCCTTCCGTCAACCCGATATTCCGCCAGTGAGGGCCCCGAACCCTGACGCCTTGCTCGGTGGTCGCCGCGAAAAAATCCGCGTCGAGAAAACCGCGCTGGTATTGCCAATGTTCGTTATCCCAATCAATGACGCTACCATCGCGATGATGCCGATGATGCCGATGATGCCGATGAGTTCCGCTTAATCCCCGATGTCCGGGCTGGTCACAATGCATCTCCTGCTTCGAAGTCGGGGTCAGGGCCTGCCACGTGCAATACAGGATGGCTGCATAACGGTCGGCGCCTGCAGGTGACCGTCGATCCGATGCAACCCCTCTTCGTTCCACCGGGTGAGTGGAGCAGCTCTGCGAGAGCTTCGACACGACGCAAAAAAAAGCACCCGGGCGTATCGCCCGGGTGCTTTTGTGTGCCGATTGATCCGGACGCCGCCTTCCTGCCGACCAGGGCAGGCTGCAGTCCGCGATCGCGTCAGTCGGCCTTCGCCACCGCCGCGCCCTGCCGCCAGCTCATCGCGGCAACCTGACCCTGTCGCGCATAATCCGCGGCCTCACCGAGTACGCGCGCGGCTTCCTGTGGCGCGTGGAAGCCCATCGAGTTTTCCGCCGCGATGAAGTCGAGCCGCCACTGCGCTTTTCGCTGCAGTTCCAGCGCGGGTCGCAATTGTTCCTCGGTTGCGCCGTCCGCTTTGGCCTGCTGGACCGCATCCAGCAAGTCCATGAGGGCGACGCCGCCACGCTGCAGCAATTCAAAGTTGCGTTGCTGGATGGCGTCTACCCTCGACAGGATCTCGTCCTCGGAAAAGTGATGACAGGTCTGGCAGGCGCGGTTCACGTTGAGGAGCGGGCTCCTGACCCAGTGGTCCGACACCTTGGTCGCGCCATCGCGTTGATAAGGCATATGGCAGTCGGCACAGGCTACGCCGCTGCGCGCGTGAATGCCCTGGCTCCACAGCTCGAATTCGGGGTGCTGCGCCTTCAGGATCTCAGCACCGCTCTCTGCATGCTTGTAATCGAAGAAGCGTTGCCCGCCTTCGAACGTGGTCTTGTTCCAGAAAGTCTCGACGTTGTCAGCAGTCAGTCCGTCGCCCCATGGGAAAGTCA
>DATCZJ010000030.1:0-6518 GCA_036525955.1 Woeseiaceae bacterium
CGGCGCATTCGGGTCACGCGGCGGCAGGTGGCGTGCGAGATTGGTCTCGATGACGCCCGGGTGCAGCGAGTTCGATGTGGCAGCCGTCGTCGCGAGGCGCCGCGCCAGTTCGCGCGAGAACAGGCCGTTCGCGACCTTGGACTGTCCGTAAGCCTCGCGCGGGTGATAGCCGGCATGGCCGTCGAGGTTGTCGAACCGGATGCCTTCGGGCGGCGCCCAGGCATGTGCCGCGCTGCTCACCACCACCACGCGGCCGGCCGGCGCGGCGACTACCTGGCCGAGCAGGCGGTTCGCCAGCAGGAAATGACCCAGGTGATTGACGGCGAATTGCATCTCGACGCCGTTCGCCAGCTGCAGCTCCGGCAGGGCCATGATGCCCGCATTGAGGATCAGCATGTCGATCGGCATACCGAGGTCCTGAACGCGGTTCGCGGCATCGACGATGCCCGGCAGGTCGGTGAGTTCCACGGCGAGCGGCGTCGTCTTGCCTTCGATTTCCCCGCAGGCCGCCTCTGCCTTCTCGATCGTGCGCGCCGCGCCGATGACGTGCGCGCCGCGCAATGCGAGGACGCGCATGGTCTCGAAGCCGAGACCGGAATTGCAGCCCGTCACCAGCGCCGTTCTGCCGCAGAGATCCATGCCCGCGGTCACCTGTTCCGCCGCGCTGGTCTCGTCGAAGTTCGTCCCGGGCGGTACCGGCCTGCCCGGTACGGCAGGCTTGTATCCCGACGTTTCGGCAAGCACCAGAGGCGGCACCGCCGACAGCAATGTGACCGCGGCGCCGCCCCGCAGAACCTGTCGCCTGGACATGCTGATCGTCATCCTGCGGGAGCTCCTTCGCCAGCCAGCACTGACTCGTACAGTTGAACGTGTTGCTGCACCATCGTAGCGATCGAAAATTCTTTTTGCATCCGTTCCCGGCCCGCGGTGCCGAGACGCCGTCTAAGTGCCGGATCCTCGCACAGGCGCAGCAGCGCGTCCGCAAGCTGCTCGCTGTTGCCGGGTTCGACCAGCAACCCGGTCTCGCCATTTTTCACGGCCTCGACCATGCCGCCCGCCGCGAATCCGACGACGGGCACCCCGGCGGCGGCGGCCTTCAGCGCGGCGACGCCGAGGCCTTCTGCCAGTGCCGGGTGGGCAAACACGTCGAAGCAGCCGACGAAATCGTCGAGGTCGTCGCGAAAGCCGGCGAATTGCACGGTATCGTGCAGGCCGAGCGCCGCGGCCTGCGCGCGCAGCTCGGTATCCAGGCCACCCTCGCCGAAGATCACGAGCCGGAGCGCCGGGCAGCGATGGCGAATCGAGGCCACCGCCTCGAGCAGGCTGGCATGACCCTTGCGCGGAATCAGCTGGCCGGCCGCGGCAACGATCACGGCGTCCTCTGGCAGCGCAAACTCCTCTCGCACCGCGCCGCACTCGCGCCGCGGCGACATCGCCTCGGCGTCGACCGCGCTGCGGATCACGACGATGCGCCCGGGCTCGACGCCGTGCTCGATCAATGCCTGCGCGATGGCATCGGAAATCGCGATCACCTTGCGAAACGGCCGATAGCGCAACGCGGCCATGAGCCGCATCTCGGTATTGTCCACGCGGCGCGACACGACGGCCGGCACGTCGGCCGCGCTGGCCGCCAGCCCGCCCAGGATGTCGGCGCCGCGGCGGCTGTGACAATGGACGATGTCGGGGCGCTCGGATTTCAGGTACTGGCCCAGCCGATAGGCGAACGGCAGGTCGAGGTCGCCGGCGCAGAACAGGTTCTGCACGCGGATGCCCGCCTGCCGCGCGACCGTGTCGATGCCCGACCCCGGCGGGCACACCAGGATGTTCTCATGGCCGTGCGCTTCGAGGGCCCGCACCAGGTAGATCACCTGCTGCGGTCCGCCCAAAAAATGGCGCCCGGTTTCCACATGCAGTATTTTCACGCGTCCAGTGTAATCAATCGCGCGTTGCGGCGCGCTCCGACTATTCGCGTGAATACCGAAGTCTCCTCACTCCATACGCCCATGATGCGGCAGTACCTCGCCATCAAGGCGGAATACCCCGACATGCTGGTGTTCTACCGCATGGGGGACTTCTATGAGCTGTTCTACGACGATGCGAAGCGGGCCGCGCAGCTGCTCGATATCACGCTGACCGCGCGGGGCAAATCCGCCGGGAACCCGATCCCGATGGCCGGCGTCCCGTACCACGCGGTCGAAGGCTACCTGGCCAAACTCGTGCGCAAGGGCGAGTCGGTCGCGATCTGCGAACAGATCGGCGACCCGGCCGCCAGCAAGGGCCCGGTCGAGCGCCAGGTCACGCGGGTGGTCACACCCGGCACGCTCACGGACGAAGCCCTGCTCGCGGCGGAACGCGACAACCTCGTCGCCGCCGTCTGCGCCGGCAGCGAAGCGATCGGTATCGCCTGGCTCGACCTGTCGGCCGGGCGTTTTCGGCTGACGGAAGTGCCGGATGCCGAGGCCGCGCGCGGCGAGATCGAGCGCCTGCAGCCGGCCGAGATCATCGTCGACGAAGACCAGTCGCCGCAGGCCGCTTTCGGCGAGGGCCGACGCATCACGCGGCGTCCGCCCTGGCATTTCGAACACGACAGCGCTCGCCGCCTCTTGTGCGGCCAGTTCGGCACACGCGACCTCTCGGGCTTTGGCTGCGAGTCCTTCCCGCTCGGCGTCGCCGCGGCGGGCGCGCTGCTGCAATACGTGTCCGACACGCAGAAATCCGCGCTGCCGCACATTGCCGCCATCGGCGTCGAACTGCGTGAAGACACGGTCATCATGGACGGACCGACGCGGCGCAATCTCGAGATCGAGCACTCGCTGTCGGGTCACCACCAGCATACGCTCGCCGGCGTCATGGATCGCTGCCAGACGTCGATGGGCAGCCGCCTGCTGCGACGCTGGCTGCAACGCCCGCTGCGCGATGCCGGCGTGCTGCAGGCGCGCTACCAGGCGCTCGATGCCATGCTCGCGCGGACCGCAGTAGACGAATTGCAGGCAACGCTAGACGGCATTGGCGACGTCGAACGCATACTCGCGCGCGTTGCGCTGCGCTCGGCGCGCCCGCGCGATCTCGGGCAGCTCGGCGAAGCGTTGTCGCGGTTGCCCGCGCTTCGATCGCAACTCGCAACGCTCGACTCGCCGCTGCTCGCGATGCTGTCGGGGGAAGTGGGCGAACACAAGGCACAGCAGCGGCTGCTCGAGAAGGCCATCATCGACAACCCGCCGATGCTGATCCGCGACGGCGGCGTCATTGCGGCCGGCTACGACGAAGAACTCGACGACCTGCGCGGCATTGCCGGGAACGCGGACCAGTACCTCGTCGACCTCGAGCAACGCGAGCGCGAACGCAGCGGGATTGCGACGCTCAAGCTCGGCTACAACCGCGTGCACGGCTATTACATCGAAATCAGCAAGGCGCAGTCATCGAAGGCGCCGGTCGAGTACGTGCGCAGGCAGACGCTGAAGTCCGCCGAGCGTTACATCACGCCCGAGCTCAAGGAATTCGAGGACAAGGTGCTGGGTGCCCGCGAGCGTGCACTTGCGCGCGAAAAGTTCCTGTACGAGGACCTGCTCGACCGTCTCCATGAAGTCCTCGGCGCGCTGCAGCTCTGCGCGTCCGCGCTGGCGACGCTCGACGTTCTCGCCTGCCTCGCCGAACGCGCCGCGAGCCTCGGACTGACCCGCCCCGAACTCTGCGAACGGCCCTGCATCGAGATCGAGGGCGGCAGGCACATCGTCGTGGAGCAGGTCATCGACGCGCCGTTCATCGCCAACGACCTGTCCCTCGACGAGCGCCAGAAACTGCTCGTGATCACGGGACCGAACATGGGCGGCAAATCGACTTACATGCGCCAGACGGCGCTGATCGTGATTCTTGCCCACATCGGCAGCTTCGTGCCGGCGGAAAGGCTGCGGGTCGGTCCGGTGGACCGGATATTCACGCGAATCGGCGCCTCCGACGATCTCGCCGGCGGGCGTTCCACTTTCATGGTGGAAATGACCGAGACGGCGACGATCCTGAACAACGCGACGGAGAGGAGCCTCGTGCTCATGGACGAGATCGGTCGCGGCACCAGCACCTTCGACGGCCTGTCGCTCGCGTGGGCGGCCGCGCATCATATGGGCGAAAAGGTGCGCGCCTTCACATTGTTCGCGACGCATTATTTCGAGCTGACGGCGCTCGCCCAGGAACTGCCGGCCTGCGGCAACGTGCACCTCGACGCCACGGAGCACAAGGGTCAGCTCGTCTTCCTGCACGCGGTCAAGCCCGGCCCCGCCAACCAGAGCTACGGACTGCAAGTGGCCTCGCTCGCGGGCGTCCCGAGGGACGTCATCCGCCGGGCGCGCAGCTACCTGCGCGAACTCGAGACGCAGCAACTCCGCGCCCGGGACTCGCTGCAACAGGCGCAATTCGAATTCACGGCCGAAACGAGCGCCGAGCCCGATGCGCTACGCGAGGCGCTCGACGCACTCGACCCGGACACAATGAGCCCAAGGGAAGCCCTGGACGCCCTCTACCAACTGAAGAAGATCGATGACTAAGACAAACCTGATCGTGGCCGCCGCACTGCTCGCTGCCGCCTGCACGCCCGAATCGCCCAAAATCAGTCCCGCGTCCCCCGACATGGACGTGCTCGCGCGCGAATACCTGTACCTCGAATTGTCGATGGGTCAGCACGACGCGAGCCACGTCGACGCCTATTTCGGGCCGGCGGAACTCCAGACGGCCGCGGCGAAGGATGCGCTGTCTCTCGACGCCATTCTCCAAGCCGCGCAAAATTTCGCGGCCCGGCTCGACCAGGTCGATACCAGCGACGATGCCGAACTGGCCGTGCGGATCGACGGCCTGAAGGGGAGAATGCGGGCGCTCGTTACGCGCATTGCGATCAACCGGGGCGAGAAGATTGCTTTCGACGACGAGTCCGCACAGCTGTTCGACTCAGTCGCCCCCGATTACGACGCCGCGCACTTCCAGTCGATACTCGACCAGATCGACGCCGCGCTGCCGGGTGACGAACCGTTGTCGGCACGCGTCGAGGCATTCAACGAGCGCTTCGAAGTACCACCCGAAAAGCTTTCGGCCGTCTTCGAGGCCGCGATGGCGGAATGCCGGCGACGCACGCTCGAACACATCGCACTGCCCGAGGGCGAGTCGTTCACCATCGAATACGTGAGCGACAAGCCATGGACGGGCTACAACTGGTACAAGGGCGATGCCGTCAGCCTGATCCAGGTGAACACGGACCTGCCGATCTCGATCAGCCGCGCCGTCGACCTCGGCTGCCACGAAGGCTACCCCGGACACCACACCTATAATGCACTGCTCGAAAAGAACCTCGTGCGCGACAAGGGCTGGGTCGAGTATTCGCTGTATCCGCTATTCAGTCCGCAGTCGCTGATCGCCGAGGGCAGCGGCAACTACGGCGTCGAACTCGCGTTTCCGGGCGAGGACCGAATCGAATTCGAAAAGACGGTGCTCTTTCCGCTCGCCGGCCTCGACCCGGCCGAGGCGGATCGTTTCTATGCGCTCGGCAGCCTGCTCGAACAATTGAATTTTGCCGGCAACGAGGCGGCGCGCGACTACCTGGATGGCAGGATCACGCGCGACGAGGCCGTGGCCTGGCTCGTGGACTACGCGCTTTCCAGCCGCGAGCGCGCCGAGCAGCGCGTCCGCTTCTTCGATACCTATCGCAGCTACGTCATCAACTACAACCACGGCGAGGCGCTGGTCCGGGATTTCGTGGAGCGCGGCGACGCCGATGCCGCAACGCGCTGGGCGCGATTCGAGAAACTGTTGTCGTCGCCGATGTCGCCCCGCGACCTGGAGACGGTGAAAGACTAGCGCCCGAGCGCCCTCGCGCGGGCCAGCGCCTCGGTCAGGTCGAGCTCGGCGGCCAGCGCGTCCATGCGCGGATCGTTTCGGATTACCTCCATGTGCTGGGTCCAGGTAATGAAACCAGGGTACCAAGGCATCTTCATATCCTTGGCAACGGCCATCCAGTGAAAAACTTCGTCGGCCTCACCGAGCGCCGAATAGATATACACCAGGCCAAGCACATTGCGCGGCGATTTCTCGATGGTGTCCAGAAATTCGCGCGCCTCCTGTTCACGGCCGGCCATGGCGAGCACCGCTCCGTACTCGGCGCCCCAGGCCGGCTCGTCTTTTATCGTGTCGAGGATGGCCAACGCGCCTTCAAAGTCGCCACGCCGGGCAACGCTCAAGCCCTTGATCGAGACAGCAAGCGCATTTGCCGGATTGAGCTCTATCGCTTCGTCGGCGAGACGAATTGCGTTATCCAGTAGCCCGGCGTTGCAGTATTGCCAGGCCAGCATGCCCACGATAAAGGAACTCAAGGGATCCAGCTCTACCGTCCTGTCGCCCAGCTGCAGAGCCCTGTCGCCGTACTGCCAGACCTCCATGAGCCAGGCATAGTGATAAACGGCTGCCGTGAGGTTCGGATTGAGCTCGAGCGCACGCTGCAGCTGGGCCTCGGCCGCGTCGTAATCCCACTCGTAGTACAT
>DATCZJ010000031.1:0-56121 GCA_036525955.1 Woeseiaceae bacterium
CCCGTCTGCGCTGTTATGACGAAGTTGCGAACAGTGCCGGCACGCCGCAGGCGCCGCCCGACATCGAAAAGCCGCGCAAGGAGCCGTCGCCACAAGCCGAGGCGCCGGCGGAGCCGCCAGCAGCGCCGCAGGCGCCTGCGGATGACGAAGGGAAAGAGACGTTCACGGCCGACGTGACACGGTGCGACAAGGGGCACGATGGCAGGTATTACTTTTTCTTCTCCAACGGGCAGGTCTGGAAGCAGGTCAAAGCCAGCCGCAAGTCTTACAAGGCCTGCAGCTTCACGGTGACCGTGACGCGCGACTGGTTCGGCTACAAGATGCAGCGCGACAGCGAAGAACGCCCGGTCCGTATCTCGCTGGTCAAGTGAGCATGCCGCCCGTTGGACGGGCGGGGGTCATCCTTCCTGCGCGCCTGCCAACAGGGACTCGCTCGACAGCAGTACCTTGACCGCGGCGCCGTCGCTCAGGTTTTCAGCACCACGAATGGCGACCCGGTCGCCCGGGTTGATGGCGCCGATCACGCCCACGAGTTCCCCGGACGAGTCGCCCGGTTCGACGGCGATCTGCTCCGCGGTATTGTCGTCGTTGATGCGGAACACAAACGCGCCGTTCTGGCGCAGGACGAGCGCGTCTCTTGGAATGGCGATGGTGCTGGCCCTGGCGCGGATCGGAACCGCAACGCTGACCAGTTGGCCGACGGTCCAGTGATTCCGGGCGGCTGCCGGCAGGTCGATATGTGCTTCGAAGGTCTGTGAGCGGACGTCGCCCGTCGGCACCAGCGCCCGGATTCGGCCATTGTAATTCGCGTCCGTCGCGAAGACCTCGATCCCTTCGCCCGCGATCGTGCGTGGCAGGTGTTTGAGCGGGACGAATGCCCGCACCTCCATGTTTTCGATATCCGTCAGCTGCGCGATGACCTCGCCGCGCGCGACATCTTCGCCGCCACGATAGCGACGGCTCGTGACGACGCCCGTAAACGGCGCCAGCACCTCGGTGCGACGAATCTGGTCGTCGATCTGCCGGATCCTGACGCGCGTGATGTTCGCATCGCTGAGCGCGAGGTCCCGGTTCGCTTCCGTCTGCTCGAGTTCGAACTCGGAAACCAGGCTGCCGCCACGCAGTTCCCGCTGCCTGCGGAGCTGGCTTTCGAGCTGGCGAATATTGATTTCCGCCCTGGCGAGCAGCGCTTCCTGTTCGGCCCGTTGCAGCAGCAGGGGGCGCTTGTCGATCGTCGCGATAGGCTGGCCTTTCATGACGGTCGTGCCGGGCTCGGCGACCTGGATCAGCTGGCCGGCGATCCCGGCGGTGACCTGCATGTCGTTGCGGCTGTACACGGTGCCCGGAACCGCGATCGTCGGGGCGAGTTCGACGCGCGTTGCCGCGGCGACGTGCACGACCCTGGCCGGGGGTTGCTGCTGGGCAAGCGCCCCGGGTATCGACAGGCACAGAAGGACGAAGATGGTTAGCGCCTTACGCATCGGCGGAGACTCCCTTTGCAATCCGGATCGGTACCTTGTTGCGCGAGAACAAGGTCAGCCGCAATGGCGATAGCCGGAGGATGGACGGCATCAGCAACAGTGTGAAAATCGCGCTTACGAACATGCCGCCGACAATGACGGCGGCGAGGCCGCGATAGATCTGCGAGCCGACGCCGGGCACGACCATGAGCGGCAGCATGCCGAAAATGCTCGTCAGCGTGCTCATGTAAATCGGCCGCGCGCGAACGCGTACGGCGTCCGCGACGGCTTGGGCAATGTCCAGCCCTGCGGCCTGGCCGGCGCGTGTCTGCAGGACGAGCAGGATCGCGTTGTTGACCACGAGGCCGAGCAATATCAGGAAGCCGATGGTCGTCAGAAGATCCATCGCCTGGGCCGTGAAGAGATTCAGGACCCGCAGCGCCACGATGCCCCCGGCGACCGCAAGCGGCATGGACAGCATCACGAGCAGCGCGTCCCGCAGCGACCGGAACATCGCCGCCATGACCAGCAACAGCACGACCGCCGCCACGGCGAGGTTGACTGCCATGGCGTCGAAGGCGGCGTCGAGGCGGTCCGCGGTGCCGCGGTAGGCGAGGCTCATGTCGGTGGGCATCAGCTGCCGGATGCCCGGGCTGACGACGTCACGCAAGGTGTCGAGGGCTTCCTGGACCGTCATGTCGGCCGGCGGCGTCACCGACAACGTGAGCGTTCGCTGGCCGTTGACACGAAGCAGCTGCGTCGGGCCGACGGTGCGCCGGATGTCGGCGAGTTCGCCGATGCTCTGGATGCCCGCCAGCGGCGTTGCCACGGGAATGGCCGCGAGTTCCTCAGGTGAATTCCATTTCGGTCCCTTGAGAATCATGTCCATGCGGTCGTTGCCGTCGAAGTACTCGCCGACGAAGGTGCCGCTGGTCAGTGCGCGAATGATATTGGCGAGCGTCGCGCGGTCGAGACCGGCCGCGGTGATGCGCCGGTCGTTCGGCACCAGTTGCAATTCCGGCTCGGCAATGGCGAGCCCGGGAACCGGGCGGACCTGCGCGCCCGGGATCGCCTCGCTGATGAGCGGCATGGCCTTGGTCGCCACGTCGGACAGCATGTTGATATCGGGGCCCTGCAGATCGACGTTGATGGCGCGGCCGCCGTCGAAACCGAAATTCAACAGCGAGGAACGCTGCACGAACGCCTGGGTATCCGGCAAATCCACGAGCACCTCGTCGCGCACGATCCCGATCATCTCCTCGATGCGCGAGGGGTCGAGCGGGTAAATGAACAGTGCGTTGAACGTGCCGAATGAGGCCAGGTTGTAACCGCGGATGTACGGCTGCTTTTCGTGGTCCATGTACGGGCGTAACCGGTCGACGATCGTACCGGCGATTTCCTTCTCCACCATCTCGACCGTGCCGCCCGGCGGCATCGCGAAGAAGGCGTTCAGCGAATCCGACGGCGCCTGTGGCAGCAGGTTGGCTTTCGGCATGAGCAGGACAATCGCGAGTATGGAGCCGCCCAGGATCGTGGCGACCCAGGTCTTGCAGTGGGCGGGCGTGCGCGTCAGGTGTATGACCAGTTGCGTGATCCTGTCCCACCAGTGCTCGTTCGGATCGTCCTTTTCCTCGCGCAGGAAGAAATTGGCGGCGACCGGCAGCACGGTGATCGCGATGAGGAACGACGCTGCGACCGCGACCGCTATGGTCAGCGCGAGATCCTGGAACAGCTGTCCTTCCATGCCCTCCATGAAGAGGACCGGAACGAAGATGGCGACGCTGGTGACCGTGGAGGCAAACAGTGCACCCGTGATCTGGCGGGTGCCGGTCGCGACGGCCTCCGCCTGGCTCAGGCCGCCCTGCCGGCAACGGACGATGTTCTCCAGCGTGACGATCGCCGCATCCATGACCAGGCCGACGGAAAACGCGAGACCGGCGAGAGAAATGACGTTCAGCGACTTGTCGAACAGGCGCAGTGCGACAAATGCCACCAGGATCGACAGGGGCACGGTCGCCGTCACGAGGAACGTCGCCCGCCGGCTGCGCATCAGGAAGTAGAGAATGCCGACCGCGAGGAACAGGCCGAGGCCGAGGTTGTTCTGCACCAGCGCGATCGCGCGGCGAATGTGCACCGAGGCATCGAAGCTGAGATCCATCTCGAGGCCTGCGTCGTGCAGCACGTTGTCGTTCAGTTCGACGATCGCCTTGTTGACTTCGTCGAGTATCGCCACGGTGTTGGCGTCGTACTCGCGGTCGACGGTAATGTAATACGCCGGGTAGCCGTTACGCAGCGTAAAGCCATCCTGCTTGCGGGGTACGATTTCGACGTCGGCGACCTCGTTCAGGTATATCGGCCGCTCGTTGCTCCAGCCGACGATCAGTTCGTTGAGCTGGCCGGGTTCGAACTGGCCGACGAACCTGACCGTGTACTGCCGCCTGCCGACATCCGCGAATCCGCCGGAAGAATCCGTCGCACGCGATATCGTCGCGATGATGTCGTTGACCTGTATGCCGAGCGCGGCCGCGCGGTAGGAGTCAAAGGTAATGTGCAACTCGCGCGGCTGTTCGCCCTGCAGGTTGACTTGCGAGACGCCCGGGATGCGCGCCAGCCTCGGCTGGACATGGTCCTCGATCAGCTTCTGGTAACTGGCGAGTTCGCGGTTCGGGTTATCGGGTAAGACCCGGATCAGCAGGGAAGCGGCGCCGGGTGCCTGCGGGCCGCCGCCCGCAAAGACACGCGGCTCGAGGGCATCACCCGGGCGCGGCGGCGCCTGCGTCAGGTTGTTGATGACGTCGAGCTTGGCCGTCTGGATATCGGTGCCGACAGCGAAACTCAGGTTCACGAATCCCGTGCCGCGGCCGATGAACGAGTTGATGGTGGTCACGCCGGGCGTGTTGCGCAGGACGTTTTCCTGCGGTTCCACGATGTTCGCTTCCATTTCCTCCGGCGCGGCCGCGCGCCAGAAGTTTGCCACGGATATCTGTGGCTCCTCGATGGTGGGCAGGAGCTGGATCGGCAGCGACCCGATCGACGCAACGCCGAACAGCGCCACGAGTGCGACGGCGGCGGCGACCGACGGCCACTGCCGCGTAAAGATATCCGTGTAGTTCATGCATGCTTAGATGCGCCGCCGCACAGGATCGTTGCAGCGTTACGCGGGCAGAACGGGCGCGCGTTATGCCATGTTGGAATAAGGGCTCAGCGGCTGCTTTTCGGTATCGGTTCGTCGAGCATCAGCGCACGCACGAAACGCACGGGCGGCGAGCCGAACGACAGTACGGTGTCGTGGTAACGCCGCAGCGTGAAGTCGGCGCCCCAGGCCCGCTCGACCTCGGCCCTGAGTTCGCGGTGTTCCTGGTAACCGACGAAGTAGGTCGAGAGTTGTGCCGACGTCAGCTGCGCCCGGACCCACTTCCCGGCCGCCTCACGTTCTTCCTGGAACCCGCCCTCGACCATGAGTTTCATCGCGGCTTCCCGCGTCATGCCGTCGACGTGGATCGCCGAGTCGATGATCGCATTGGTCACCGCCCTGAGATACCACTTGAGATTGATCAGCTTCATGAGCGGCTCGTCGCGCATGTAGCCTTCCTCGATCATCATGACCTCGGCGTAGACGCCCCAGCCTTCGACGAATGGCCCGGACCAGAGCACGCTGCGAATCGCGGACGGGTAGCGGTTGCTCAGTGCGAGCTGCAGGTAGTGGCCGGGCACGCCTTCATGCATGGTCAGGTCCTGCATCGACAGCAGGTTGTACTCCCGCAAAAACGATTCCACCTGCTCGTCGGTCCAGCCCTCCGGCAGCGGTGCGACCGCGTAGAACGCCGGCTGGTCCTTCTCGAGCGGGCCGGGCGGGTCGAGATAGGCGACCGCTACGCCGCGCTGGAACTCGGGCATGATGATGATCTCGACGGGCTCCTCGGGCATCGTCACGATGTTGTGTTCGATCACGAAGTCCGTGGCTTGCTGCAGGTATTGCCTGGCGACTTCCACGATCCCGTCGCGTGGCGGCAGCTTGCGGTAGGCCTCCTCGAGTGCGGCGCGGATGATGGCCTGCTTGAATCCCTCGTCGGGGTTGTCGGGGAAATACGTGTACGGATGCTTTTTCGCATAGACCTCTTTCGCCACCGCATACATCTGGTTGCGAACGGCCTCGTACTCGGCTTCCGCGCGTGCCTTGATTTCCCTGCGGCTGAGCGACGAATTGAGCGCGAAGGCGAGCTTCCTGTCGTAGATCTCGGCGCCGACGCGGAAGTCACCCGCGGCGCGCGGCAACAACGTTTCCTCGAGCCAGGTCTGGTGCGTGGCAACGGCATCCTTCGCGGTTTCGATGGCCGCCTCGAGCCGCTGCCTGTCCCCGGCCGAGAGCCCGCCCATTGCCGGCACGATCATCGTATCGATGATGGAGACCAGCCCCGGGTTCTGCTGCACGGCGGTCTCCGCATGCACCTTCGGGACGCGCTCGACTTGCAGTGATGCGCGCGCCTGTTCGAGGAAGCGCGGCATCTGCTCGAGGCGGGCCGCGGCATTCATCAGCCGTTCGTTGATCGGCGCGAAATCGCGCGCCATGAGCCCGTAAATCGAGCCGCCCGACAGGTTGACGTAGTAGAGCGGATTCCATGCCCACTCCTGCAGCGTTTCGATGCTCCAGATGTTCGACTCGACCTCGTGCGCGAGCAGCTCGGCGTCCACCTGGTTCGCGCGCGACAACTGCTCCCGATCGATTTTCGCGAGCGCCTTGCGATAGTCGTGCAGCAGTTCGAGTGTCTCGGTCCGCCCGGCGCTGTCCACCTCGTCGAGGCGATCGTCGGAACTGTGGTCGCCAATCAGGGTGGCAACCATGGGAGAGACGTTCCCCAGGTCGCTCAGGAATTCACTGGCAAGGTTTTCGAAGGCCTCGTCGGCCGGCGTGGCGGCGAGGGCGCCGGTGGCGAGAAAACCGGCAACCAGGAAAGAGACAATTCGCATCACGGCGCAGCCCATTGCAAAGCCAAGGATAGGCGGGACCATAGCATGGTCCCGCCTTGGTGCAGAAGTGGCTGGCCGAGCTTGTCCTGTGGTCTAGCGCAGGCCCTCGCGAACGGTGAGTTCGTCGATGAGTTCCATCAGTTTCGGGTAGCTGCCGGCTTCACCGGCGCTGGTGCGGTACTTGCCGTTGACGACAACGGCAGGAACCGCCGAAATGCTGTAGCGGCGGGCCAGGTCGTCCGCGACGCGCAGCTTCTGGTTGACCTCGAAAGAATTCCAGGTGCTGTCAAATTGTTCACGGCTGACGTCGAAGCGCGCAAAGATCTTGAAGATCGAATCCACCGTCGTCATGCGGTTGCCGCGCTTGTGGTACTCCTCGAACACGGTTTCGCGAAACAGGTCGGGCTCCTTGATCACGCCGTTGCGAACCAGGACTTCCTCGGTGTAGTAGAGCTGTGCGTGCAGGCGCACGAGGTTGTTCCAGACGGCCGGGACACGAACGAAACGCACGCCCGGGTTCTTGTTTTCGGCCCAGCTATTGATGTACGGCTCCATGTCGTAGCAGTGCGGACAGCTGTACATGAAGAACTCGGCCACCTCGATCTTGTCGGCGCCGCCGACTGTCGGCTGCGTCGGTACCATCCGCGTGTAGTGCTCACCCTCGCGGAACTTCCATTCGCGAGCCGGCACTTCGGTATCGGCGAGCGCAAGCACGATGGTTTCGTCCTCGGGCGTCGCTTCCGCCGCGGATTCCTCGACGACCTCGAGGGTTTCCTCCGCTGAAGCTTCGGCGGACTCGGTGGTGTCGGCCACG
Source organism: Woeseiaceae bacterium (assembly GCA_036525955.1). Classification (GTDB taxonomy): domain Bacteria; phylum Pseudomonadota; class Gammaproteobacteria; order Steroidobacterales; family Woeseiaceae; genus UBA1847. Next base: position 7,243 of record DATCZJ010000031.1, read on the forward strand.
GCGTCAGCAGCCTCGGACTCGACGGCGGCGACATCCTCGCTCACAGGAGCTGCGGGTTCTTCCTTGCTGCAGGCGGCGAGTACAAGTAGCGCCGCCAGAATCCAGATCAGGTTCTTCATAACTGGCCTTCCGGTATGTTGTCGGACGAGAGTCTTACTTCAGACCCTGAACGTAAGAAGAAATTGCCTCGATTTCTTCCTTGCTCAGGCGTGCCGCGATGTCGCGCATGATGCGCGTCTTGCCGTCGGTCTCGCGCAAGCCGTCGGCGTAGGCCAGCAGCTGCTTGGCCGTGTAGGCCGCGTGCTGCCCCTTCAGGGCCGGGTAGCCGGCCGCCGGATTGCCGGCGCCGGTCGGGCCATGACAGGCCATGCAGGCCGCCACGCCGGTGTCCACGTTGCCACCGCGGTAGAGCGCTTCCCCGTTCTCGACAACGGCGGGATTGGCGACGGCCTGTGCCGCTCCCGGCAGGCTCTCGAAATACACCGCGAGATTGGCGATATCGTCATCGGACAGCGCCATGGACTGTGCCGACATCAGGGGGTCCTGGCGCGTGCCGTCCCGGAATGCCTGGAGCTGTGCGGCGACGTAGGGCGCATGCTGCCCGGCAAGGTTTGGCCACATCGGGTTGGCGCTGTTGCCCTCGACACCATGGCAGGCAGTGCAGGTCAGTGCCCTGGCCTTGCCCGCGTCGGCGGAGCCGTCGATCAGGCTCTCGGCCTGTGCCTGGTAACCAGCCAGTACGAGACCGGCCATCGCAAAAAGCGGTGCGAGCTTGATTTTCATAATTCCTAACCGTTAGCTGCCTGCGCCGGCCGAAACCGACGCCTGATAGTGTGTACCGTTCGTCTGAGCCGCGCCTGGCAAGGCGCTGGGTTGGAAGGCGGCGGGCCGCCTTGCTGCGTGACCCCGAACCGGTCAAACTGGCCGCCGGCCCTGTACTCAGCAACCGCGAATTATACACACAATCCACGGGGCATAAGCCAAATGTCGCACTACCCGGAAGCCAGTTTCATCAAGAGCGCCAACGCGCCCGAACAGTTCGTGCCGGACACGGGCGCCGAGGTCGCGTTCGCCGGGCGTTCGAACGCGGGCAAGTCCAGCGCGATCAACATCATCGTCAATCGCCGCCAGTTCGCGAGGACCAGCAAGACGCCGGGTCGCACGCAGCTCGTCAACTTCTTTGCGCTGCGGGACGGTGTGCGGCTGGTGGACCTGCCGGGCTACGGGTTCGCGCGGGTCACCGCGCAGATGCGCGCGCACTGGGGCGAGCTGATGGCGGACTACTTCGAGACTCGCAAGAGCCTGGCCGGGATGTTCCTGATCGTCGACATGCGCCGCGGACTCACCGAGTTCGATCAGGAGATGCTGGGCTTCGCGGAGTCTGTTTCGCTGCCCGTGCACGTGCTGCTGACGAAGGCCGACAAGCTCAAGCGGGGGCAGGCCGCCACGGCGCTGCTGACCGTCAGGAAAGCCCTCGGCGGCACGGCCACCGTGCAGGCCTTTTCGGCGCTGACGCGGCAGGGTGAGGACGAGGCGCGCGCGCGGCTCGAGGAATTGCTGCAAGGATAAAAAAAGCCCCGGATTGCGTTCGGGCAGTCCGGGGCAAGAAGAAGCAACAGGCTTGGGGTTACCGTGTTGCGCGCCTGCTTAGGGAGGTAAACAGGTGAGTGACTTGTGCACTCAGGAATTTAGAGCACGGTCTTCCAGCCAAGTTCCCAAAAAATCTATAACTAACTGTTTTTAATATAAAAATAGTTTAGAATAGGTCCAAGCCCCCGCCGCTTCGGTCGGGCTCAGGGGTCCTGCCGGGGTGCCGGTGCGTCGAGCACCGGGTCTGGCCGGGCACGCCGCCCGGGCCTCAGTGCGCCTCGTCCCAGTTGTCGCCGACGCCGACGTCGACCTTCAGGTCGACCGAGAGATCGGCCGCGGCACTCATGCGCCGCACGACCTCCTCGCGTACCGCGTCGACGCAGTCTTTCCGGACTTCGAACACGAGCTCGTCGTGCACCTGCATGATCATGCGGGCGCCGCGCTCGCCGCCCTCGAGCCAGTCATGCACCGCGATCATGGCGCGCTTGATGATGTCGGCCGCGGTGCCCTGCATCGGCGCATTGATCGCACTGCGTTCTGCGTATTGCCGTCGCTGGGCGTTGCGCGCGTTGATCTCGGGAAGATACAGGCGCCGACCGAATACCGTTTCCACGTAACCCTGTTCGCTCGCGGTCTTGCGGATGTCGTCCATGTAGGCTTTCACGCCAGGATAGCGCTCGAAATAGAGGTCGACGTATTCCTGCGCGCGGCCGCGCGGTATGCCGAGCTGCTTTGCGAGGCCGAAGGCCGACATGCCGTACATCAGCCCGAAGTTGATCGCCTTGGCCGAGCGGCGCTGATCGTCGCTCACGTCCTCGAGCGCGGTTTCGAACACCTCGGCGGCGGTCGCGCGATGCACGTCCTGCTCCTTGCGGAACGCTTTCAGCAGGCCTTCGTCGGCGGACAGGTGCGCCATGATCCTGAGCTCGATCTGCGAGTAATCAGCCGCCAGCAGCAGGTGGCCCGCGGGCGCGATGAAGGCCTGGCGAATCCGGCGCCCCTCGGGCGTGCGGATCGGGATGTTCTGCAGGTTCGGGTCCGTCGACGACAGGCGGCCCGTCGCCGTGACTGCCTGGTGATAGGACGTGTGAATTCGTCCCGTTCGCTGGTTGATCTGCAGCGGCAGTTTGTCGGTATAGGTGCTCTTGAGCTTGCTGACGCCGCGGTACTCGATGATGACCGCGGGCAATGCATAATCCGCTGCGAGCTCGGCGAGTACGTCCTCGGCCGTCGACGGCTGCCCCTTGGGCGTCTTGCGAATGACCGGCAGGTCGAGTTGCTCGAACAGGATTTCCTGCAGCTGTTTTGGCGAGCCGAGGTTGAATGGGCCGCCCGCGAGTTCGTGCGCCTGCGCCTCGAGCTCGATCATTTTCTTCGCGAGTTCGCCGCTCTGTTTCGCAAGCATGGCGCGATCGACGAGGACGCCCGTTTCCTCCATGCCGAACAGCACCGGCACGAGTGGCTGCTCGATGTCTTCGTACACTTGGCGCAGCGTCGGAATGGCGTCGAGCTGCTGCCAGAGCGTCTCGTGCAGCTGCAAGGTGACGTCCGCATCCTCGGCGGCGTACGGCGCCGCGGTGTCGAGATCGACCTGGTTGAAGGTGAGCTGCTTTGCGCCCTTGCCGGCGACGTCTTCGTACTTGATCGTGCTGCGACCGAGGTATTGCAGGGCGACGGAATCCATATCGTGCCGCGTTGCCACGCTGTTCAGCACATAGGACTCGAGCATCGAGTCGTATTGCATGCCGGCGAGCGCGATGTCGTAGCGTGCGAGGATATGCGCGTCGTACTTCAGGTGATGGCCGAGCTTCTTGTGCCGCGGATCTTCGAGGAACGCACGCAGCTTGCCCAGCACCGCGTCTCGCGGGAGCTGTGTGGGCGCGCCCGGGTAATCGTGCGCGACCGGGACGTAGCAGGCCTCGCCCGGACTGACGGCCAGCGACAGGCCGACGAGTTCCGCGTCCATGTAGTCGAGGCTGTTGGTCTCGGTGTCGAAAGCGACGAGATCGGCCTTTTCGATTTTCCCGATCCAGCGGTCGAACGACGCTTCGTCGAGGACTGTCTCGTAGCTGACGTCGCCCTCGGGCGCTGCCGGCGTATCGGCCTGGATATCCGCAGCTTCGTCGAGCTGCCGCAGCAGCGAGCGCAGCTCGTAGCGGCCGTACAGTTTGCGCAGCGCGGCGGTATCGGGGCTGCGCGCATCGAGGTCGTCGATGCTGATATCGAGTTCGATATCGCACGCGATCTTCGCGAGCTTGCGCGACAGCCAGAGCTGTTCGACATGATCGCGCAGGCTTTCGCCGACCTTGCCCTTGATCGCCTCGGCATGTTCGACCACGCCCTCGGCCGTGCCGTACTCGTTGAGCCACTTGGCCGCGGTCTTGGGCCCGACCTTGGGCACGCCGGGTATGTTGTCCGACGTATCGCCGACGAGCGCCAGGTAGTCCACGATCTGCTCGGGTTGGACGTCGAATTTTTTCTTCACGCCGTCGCGGTCGAGCCGCGTGTCGTCCATCGTGTTGACGAGCGTCACGTTGTCCGAGACCAGCTGGGCGAGGTCCTTGTCGCCGGTCGACACCAGGACGTCGAGCCCCCTTTCCGTCGCGCGATCGCATAGCGTGCCGATGACGTCATCGGCCTCGACGCCTTCGACGCGCAACAGCGGCAGGCCCATCGCCTCGATGGCATCGAGGATGGGCTGGACCTGCGCGCGCAGCTCGTCCGGCATCGGCGGTCGCGTCGCCTTGTACTCGGCATAGATCTCGTCGCGGAAGGTCTTGCCAGGGGCGTCGAACACCACGGCGATGTGCGCGGGGCGCTCTTCGCGGAGGAGCTTCTGGATCATCGTGAGTACGCCGAGCAGCGCGCCGGTCGGCGCACCGTCCGAGGTGGACAGCGCCGGCAGCGCATGAAACGCCCGGTACAGGTACGACGACCCGTCAATGAGGACGAGGTCGGTCATGACGTGCCTTATTCCCTGTTGCCGGCGGCGTCTTCCTCTTCTTCCTCGGCCGTTTCTTCGGCGGGCGCCTCGGCGGGCGGCGGCACCGCGATCCGCGTCGGGTTGCCGGGGACGTACAGCGGACCGCTCTGGCCGCAGCCGGCGGCGATAACCAGGTACAGTAAGGCTAGGAGTGCGACAGTCAGTCGTTTCATCGTTGTCGGCCGTGACATGGGTTCACTCGATTATAGAGGCCCGGGCCGATGTTTGCGGCTCATTTTGCGTAGCGTTTGGCCACTTTCCGGTAGGCCTCGCGGAACGGGATGCCTTCTTCGACGACCAGCCGGCAGGCCTCCGCCGTCGCGAATATGCCGTCGTCCAGCCGGATGTTGTCCGGCAGGAATTCGAGACCCTCGAGGACGTAAGCCATGATGTCGACGCTGTCGGCGGCGAGGTCGATGGCGCGGAATACGGGCGCCTTGAGGCGCTGCAGATCGCGATGGTAACCGGACGGCAGCTTGGCCGTGATCATCAGTGCCTCGTCGAGGCATGCTTGCGCCGTCGCGGACGACGCTCGCAGCAGTTCGAGGACGTCCGGATTGCGCTTCTGCGGCATGATGGAGGATCCCGTCGTGACCTCGGTCGCGAGCGAGACGTAGGCGAACTCCTGCGTGTAGAACAGCAGGAGATCGCTCGCCATGCGGCCCAGGTCCTGCAGCAGCAAGGTGATCTCAAAGAGCAGCGCGCTTTCGGCTTTGCCGCGAGAGAGCTGTACCGCGGTCACCGGCTCCTGGGTCGAATCGAATTCGAGACTGCTCGTGGTATGCGCGCGATCGAGCGGGAGCCCCGGGGTGCCGTAACCGGCGGCGCTGCCCAGCGGATTTCGGTTGAGGCGCCTGCGCGCATGATCGAGGCCGGTCATCGCGTCGGCAAAGCCATCGTCGAAGCCGCCGCACCAGAGTGCAACGGTCGAGGGCATCGCATGCTGCATGTGCGTGTAACCCGGCAGCTCGACACTGCCCTGCCGGGTCGCGAGCGCGCCGAGCGATGCGCGCAACGCGCCGACACGTTCGGCAAGATCCGCTGCCGCGTCCCGCAGGTAGAGGCGCAACGCCGTCAGGACCTGGTCGTTCCGCGACCGCCCGAGGTGCAGGCGCCCGCCGGCCTCGCCGATGGCCTGCGTCAGGCGGGTTTCGAGCGCCGTGTGCGCGTCCTCGTCCTCGAGCGAGATCTGCCACTCGCCGCTGGCGAAACCGTCCGCGAGCGTCTCGAGGCCCTCACGGATCGCGGCGCAGTCATCGTCGCTGATCAGTCCCTGTGCCGCGAGCATCTCGGCATGCGCGATGGAGCCACGCACGTCGTAAGGCACGAGGCGCGCATCGAGTCGGTGATCTTCGCCCGCCGTGTAGCGGAGTACGCGCTCGTCGAGCGGCAGACCCTTGTCCCAGAGGCGGCTCACGGATTGCTGCCCTGTTCTTCGGGCGTGAGCGCCGCGATGTCGTCAACCACGAGCGTGCCGGTTCCCTCGTTGGTGAAGACCTCGAGCAGGATGCTGTCCGGCAGCTTGTAGGAGATGACGTGCACGCGCTGCACACCGTTGGCGATGGCCGCCTCGATGGCCGCGGCCTTCGGCAACATGCCGTCCGCGAGCTTGCCCCTTTCCTTCAGCTTGCGCAGCTCGCTGCGGTCGATGTAACTGATCAGCGAGGACGGGTCATCGGCTTCCTCGAGGATGCCGGGCGCACCGGTCGCGAGAATCAGCTTCTCCGCCTTGAGTTCGGCCGCGATGGCTGCGGCAACGGTATCGGCATTGATGTTGAGCAGCGTGCCCGACTCGTCGCAGGAGAGCGGACTGATCACGGGCATCAGGCCGTTGTCGAGCTGTTTCCTCAGGATATCGGCGTCGACGGCATCGATGTCGCCCACGAATCCGTAGTCCAGGGGCGTTTCGCCTTCGCGGTGCACGGGTGGCCGCTTGTGGGCGCGGATCAATCCTGCATCGACGCCGGAGATGCCGACGGCCGGAATCTGCAGGTCGCGGCAGGTGGCCAGGATGCGCGTGTTGATCTGGCCATTCAGGACCATCATCGCGACGTTGAGCGAGTCGCCATCCGTGACGCGCCGCCCCTCGACGAACGTTGTGCTCAGGCCGAGCGCTTTGGCGAGTGCGGTCGATTGCGGTCCGCCGCCGTGGATCAGCACCGTGCGGATGCCGACCTGGTGAAGAATGCCGACCTGTTCGACGAGCGCGCGCGTCAGCACGGGGTCTGCGAATACCTCGCCGCCGGCCTTGATGACGAACACCTTGCCCTTGAACAACCGGATGTACGGTGCCGCATGCTTGAGCGCGGACACCACGATGGCGCGGTCTTTCTGTGTCGTCATGAGCTGGCCCCGAGCATGCGGTGCAGCACGGCCATCTGCGCCAGCATGCGATTGCGTGCCTCGGGAATGACGATGCTGCGCGGACCGTCGAGGATGCGATCCGCAACGACGACGCCGCGGCGCACGGGCAGGCAGTGCATGAAGCGGCAGTCCTCTTGCGCGTTGTCGAACCAGGGATCGTCGACGCACCAGTCAAGGTGCCGCTCGCGCAATTTCTGGTCGGCGACGCGGTCGCCGTAATGGCGCGTCGAGGACCAGGACTTTGCATAGATGACATGCGCACCTTCCATCGCCTCGCGGCGATCGTCGGATTCGACAACGCTGCCGCCCGACGCTGCGGCCGCCGCACGGGCTTTCTGCATCAGCGGTTCGGGCAGCTCGAATCCCTCGGGCCGGAGGACCGTGACGTCCATGCCGCGCATTGCCGCCATGTGCAGCGTCGAGACCGGCACCGCGAGCGGCAGCGCACGCGGATGGTAGGCCCAGCTCAGCACGAACTTGCCACCGTTCGCGGGCATGCCGAAGTCGTTCATGGTCTTCCAGTCCGCGAGGTTCTGGCAGGGGTGGCCCATCGCGGACTCCATGTTGATGTACGGGGAGTTCACGAGGTCGGTGAGCGACCTGAATTCGGTTTCCGCGATGTCGTAATCGAGATTCTTGCGCTCGGCGAAGGCGCGAATGCCGATGGCGTCGCCATAGGACGCGATGACTGGCACTGCTTCACGGATGTGCTCGGCCGCCGCGCCGTCCATGACGATGCCGGGACGCGTCTCGAGCCCGTGGATCGACATGTCCGGCGAGATGACGAACGATCCGCCGCCGAGTCGGACCATGGCCGCCTGGAACGACGCGAGTGTCCTGAGCGACGGGCTCAGGAACAGCAGGGACAGTACCTTGCCCTTGAGCGCGTCGGGCTCCGGGTGCCGGTCCAGCCTGCCGGCGAGTTCGATCAGTTCGCTAATCTCTTCGCTCGAAAAGTCGGCGAGGTCGTTAAACGCTTTCATCAATAATTTCCTTCATGCGTCATTGGCGCCGGGCGCGATCGCAGCGAGCGCCCCGGTCAGGTGATGGATGTGGCCGGGTTCGAGGACCAGCGGTGCGAGGATTCTGAGTACCCGGGGGTCGGCGCTGGTGCCGGTCAGGATATCGTGTTCGAGCAGCGCGTCGCGAACATCGACGGCCGGCCTGTCGCAGACGAGCCCGAGCAACAGGCCCATGCCGCGGATTTTCACGACCGGCCCGACCACGCAGTGTTCGCGTATCTGCGCCTCGCGCGCACGCACGTTGGCGAGCAGGCCTTCTTCTTCGATCGCGTCGATGGTCGCCGCAATCGCCGCAGCGGCGATCGGTCCGCCGCCGAAGGTCGTGCCGAGATCGCCTGCGCCGAAGCGCGCCGCCATCGCGTGCGAGCACAGCACGGCGCCGCAGGGAATGCCGCCGCCGAGCGCTTTTGCGCTCGTCACGATGTCCGGTTGCACGCCATGCACCTGCACGGCGAAATACTGTCCGGAACGGCCAATGCCCGACTGCACCTCGTCGGCGATCAACAGCGCGCCGTGGCGCGCGGTCGACTGGCGCAGCGCTTCGATGAACTCGATGGACAGGTCATAAGCACCCGCCACACCCTGCACGGGCTCGAAGATCACGGCGGCGACGCTGTCGTCGATCATCCGGCGGGCCGCATCGACGTCATCGCGCGCAATGAAATCGACCTCGAAGGGCAGCTGCGGAAAGCCGTACCACTTTGCCGAGTTCCAGGTGACGGCTGCCGCTGCCGCCGTGCGCCCGTGAAAACCGCCCGTGATGGCGAGTATGCGCTTGCGCCCTGTCGATAGGCAGGCCATGCGCAGTGCGTTTTCGTTCGCTTCGGCGCCCGAGTTGACGAAAAAAACACGATCGATGCCTTCGGGCGCGATGTGCACGAGCCGCTCGGCAGCCTCGGCGCGAATGTCGAGCGCCACGGCGTTGCTCTGGAACAGGAGCTTCGCGGTCTGTTGCTGGATGGCCCGGACCAGTTTCGGATGGCCGTAGCCGAGCGCGGCTACCGCGTGTCCGCCGTAGAGATCCAGGATTCGGCGCCCGTCTTGCGTGAAGATATCGCAGCCGCTGGCGCGTTCCGGCACGAACGGCAACTGCCCGTAGACGGGGATCGTGACGGCCGCCTCGCGCACACGCGGATCGCTGACGGGGAGGCCGGTGTCGAGTGCCGCCATCAGGTCCACCCTGCTGCCGGCATCGTGAGCCCGGCGGTCTCGGGCAGGTTCCAGAGTCGGTTCATCCACTGCACCGCGCCGCCCGCCGCCCCCTTGACGAGGTTGTCGATGACGCCCATGACGACGATCGATCCGTCGTCCGCGGCGACGCTCAGCTGGCAGTAGTTGCTGGCGACGACATGCTTCAGGCGTGGCGTGCCGTGCACCAGTTGGACGAATGGCTGCCCGGCATAAGCCTGCTCGAAGGCGTCACGCAAATCCGCTTCGCTCACCCTGCCGTTGGCCCGCGCCTGCAGCGTGACGTGAATGCCGCGGGCGAATGGACCCGAATGCGGCACGAAATGCAGCCTCATCGGCTGGCCGCTCGCGGCCTCCGCGAGGCGTTCGACTTCGGGCGCGTGCCGATGCGCGAGCGGCTTGTAGGCATACAGGTTGCTGTTGCGCTCGGGGTGGTGCGTGCCCGCCTGCGGGCTCTTGCCGGAACCGGTGCTGCCGGTCACGCCGCTGACGAACATGTCAGGCCCGGCGATGCCGGCGCGCAGCAACGGCACCGCGGCCAGCAGCATCGCCGTGGCGAAGCAGCCCGGATGGCCGACGTGCGGCGTATCGATCGCGGTCACGTGCTCGGGCACCGCGCAGTGGAATTGCCCGACCAGTTCGGGGGCGCCGTGCGCGTGACCATACACGGCTTCCCATTCTGCCGCCGTCGGGAAACGGAAATCGGCCGACGAGTCGACGACGTGCACGTTGACCTGCTTTTTCGCGCAGGCTTCGAGCGCAGCCGCGATCATGGCCGCCGAAGCCCCGTGCGGCGCCGCGGAAAACAGTGCGAGGTCGCTGCCCCCGGCGATGGCGTCGAGCCACTCGGCGTGGCCCGTGAAACAGTGGCTGCCGTAAGTGCTGGCAAGATGGCCGAAGGCTATGCCGACAGGCGTCCCCGCGAGGCTGTCGGAAACCGCCGCGGCCAGTTCGAGACGCGGATGGCCGGCAATGAGTCGCAGGAGTTCACCGCCGACATAGCCGCTCGCGCCGAGAACGACCGTGGGTATCGCGCCGCTCATGCCGCTCTCTTCCGCAGCACCGCGGCGATGAGGTCGCCGAGCGCGACGCCGTTCGACAGCGCATTGATTGCCGGCAGGCCGATGCGTTCGTCGATCTGCTGGACGCCGACCGCATTGTCGGTGGCGGGCCCCGTGACGACAGCAGGGTCGATGCCGTAATCCTCGCGGAGGATTTTCGCGCCGCCCCAGGCCGAGACCGGGTCGTTGGCGCAGAGCACCACGGCCGTGAGGGCGTCACGGATCGCCTGGTCTTCGAGTATCGCGCCAACGCCGTAGGCGCCGAGCAGGCCGTCGCCGAGTTCGAGGACGATGACGTCCGGATCTTTTTTCGCAAGGCCCGACAGCAGGGCGCGTGTCAGCGCGGGGCCGTTGTCGGCAGTCGTGGCAACGATGCCGAAATCGGAAAAGATCATGGTGTCGGATGCGCCGGCGTCTTCCATCGCGAGCACGTCGCGTCGCAGGGAGACGCCGGTTGCCTTGCAGGCCGCAACGCGCAGGCCGAGGTGCCTCAGGCGCCCCACGATGGCGCAGGCGGCCGCGGTCTTGCCGGAGTCCATGCAGGTGCCGGCCAGCGCGATGACCGGCGTGTCGCGCATCTCGAGCGGCGTGTCCCGGTCGAGCGGCGCTGCGCCGGCGCGAGCCGGTACGCCAATGCGTTCGCCCAGGTACGGAAAGGTCAGTACCGTGCCGAGCACCTTGCAGTCGAAGGGTGCGCCGACGTCGGGGTTGGCCGAATCGCAGATGCCGAGCACGCCGCCGATATTCAGCACCTGCACGATGTCGCCGGGCTTCAGTTTCTTCGGCAGGTGTCCCGAGTAGCCGCGTAACGCCTTGCGATGTCCCAGCGCGCCGACGATGACGTCGCCCTGCGTCACGGTGGCCATGCGGCCCGACGTCAGTTCGAGCTGGTTGTAGCGCGACTTGTTGTTCAGGATGCGAACCGCGATCAGCACGCCCTCTTCACAGGGGATGTCCTTCGACAGCCGCAGTTCGTTGCCGAGGTTGTTGTGCTGCGCGACCGACGCGATCTTGTCGACGACGACGCTCTTCACGATGCGTCTCCGGCGGCACGCGTCTGCAATGAGCCCGGCAGCGAGAGTATGCGTGCGTAGCCGACGGCGTCCGCGGGCGTCCATTCGCCCGCCGACTCGCCGTAAACGCCGCGCGTTGCCGCGAGCAGGGAGTGTTTCGACGTGACGCCGTCGATGAACAGCTGGCCCGGGCGCAGGGTGAAATTGACGGTGCCCGTGACGCGCCGCTGCGACGATTCGAGCAGCGCTTCGACATCGGCACAGGCGAGATCGAGCTGCTTGCCCTCGTGCACGAGGTCGCCGTAAGTCGCCGCGACGCCGTCCTTGATGCGGGCCTGCAGCGCGCTCAGCACGAGCTTCTCGAGTTCACGGTGTGCCGTGATCAGGGTAATCGCGGCGGGTGCCTCGAACGCGACACGGCCTTTGGTTCCGAGCACCGTGTCGCCGAGATGAATGCCGCGACCGATGCCGTACGAGCCGGCCAGCTTTTCGAGCGCCTCGATCAGCGCGACGGGCGCAAGGGCCTCGCCGTCGAGCCCCACGGGGACGCCCTGCTCGAACTGCAGTGTGTGCTGCGACGGCGGCAGCGGTTTCGCAAAGGCGTTCGCGGACAATACCCAGGCCGATTCCGGAATCGAGCCCTCGGACGTCAGCGTTTCGCGGCCGCCGATCGTAATGCCCCAGAGGCCGCGATTGATCGAATAGGCCGATCCCTGCGGCGGCAGCGGCATGCCGTGTTTCTCGAGGTAGGCGAGCTGCTCGGCGCGCACCCAGCTGTTGTCGCGAACCGGTGCGAGCACCTCGAGCCCCGGGTTGAGCGTGCGCAGCGCGACTTCGAAGCGCACCTGGTCGTTGCCCGCGGCCGTGCAGCCGTGTGCGACCGTCGTCGCACCCCGCGCTTTGGCCAGTTTCGCAAGGCGTTCCGCCTGCAGGCCGCGCTCGGCGCCAACGCACAGCGGGTAGGCCTGGCCACGCAGCACGTTGCCCGCGATCAGGTAGCGAAGCACCGTATCGAAGAACTCCTGCCTGGCGTCGATCAGCAGGTGTTCGACGGCGCCGAGTGCGTGCGCGCGCCGTTCCAGTGCGACAGCGGCGTCCGCGTCGATGCCGCCCGTGTCCACGCAGGCGGTGATGACCTCGCGGCCGTAGGTCTCTTTCAGCCAGGGCACGCAGAACGACGTATCGAGGCCGCCCGAGAAGGCGAGAATGATGGGTGACTGGTCCTTGCTCACGGTGTTCTCCAAACGGTCAGGAGCGAGCGGCGCGCTCGATCCTGGAAATCAGGTTTTTCTGGGCGTGGGCCGACTCGGTCGCGACGAAAACCGTGTCGTCCCCGCCGATGTTGCCGACCATCTCGGGCCAGCCGCTGCGGTCGAGCGCGAGCGCAACGCGCTGCGCACCGCCGATGGCGGTCCGGATCACGAGCAGGTTGGGGCCGGCCGGGGCGATGCCGCGGATCAGGTTGGCGACGGCGGCGACCTGCTGATCCCCGGTGTCTTCATCCATTGGCAGCTCGTAGCCGCGCGCCGTCTTGATTGCGCCCAGTTCGCGCAGGTCACGGCTGACGCTCGACTGGGTCGCGACGTGGCCGCCGCGCTTCAGGGCGGAGACGAGGGAGGCCTGGGTCGCGGCGGGGCCTTTGCTGAGCAAATGCCGGAGCGCCGCGCGCCGCTCCAGTTGTTCGGCGCTCGAATTGGGCATGGTGACTGCGGGAAGCTGTGAATAAATATGCGCATATTTATATCGAAATGCACATATAAGTGCAAGCGTCCGGCGCGGATTTTTTCGCCGATTGCGGTAAACTGCGCGGCCGCGAATCCCGAGAAGGACTGTCATGCAGGCACCGGACACCGTTGAAGTACTGACCGCCGAGGATCCCGTCGGCAGCGTGATCTGGCTGCACGGGCTCGGCGCGGACGGTCACGACTTCGAACCGATCGTGCCGGAGCTGCATCTCTCCGTGCCGCTGCGATTCGTGTTCCCGCATGCGCCCGTGCGTCCCGTGACCATCAACGGCGGCATGTCGATGCGTGCCTGGTACGACATCGTCAGCTTTGATGCCGAGGGTCGAGCCGACGCCGATGGCGTGCGCGCAAGCACTGCCTTGCTCGAGGCACTGATCGAGCGTGAAGTGGCGCGCGGTATTCCGGCCGAAAGGATCGTGATCGCCGGTTTTTCACAGGGCGGGGCGATTGCGATCAACGCGGCCATGCACGCGCGTCGGAAACTCGCCGGCCTGATGGCGCTGTCGACCTATATCGCCGTGCCGGGCGCCGCCGTTGACGGTGTGGGGCATCGCGACCTCCCGGTCTTCATGGCGCACGGCACCTTCGACCCGGTGCTGCCGCTCGCCTGGGGTCGATCGTCGGCCGAGCACCTGCGCGCGTCAGGTTACGAGGTCGAATGGCACGAGTACCCGATGGCGCACGCGGTCTGCATGGAAGAAATACGCGACATCCGCGCCTGGTTGCTGTCGGTCTATAGCTGAGCGTCGCCGGTCGCGACGAACGACAGCGCGGTTTCGCCGGTGGCGGAACCGTCCGGATCGAAGCGGCGCTCGGTGATCTGCCAGCGGCCATCGCGATCGAGCAAAACGACCGTGGTGCAGCGCGTCCCGTATTCGGGCATGACAATGAATGGCGCCGTCACGGCGTGCGCCGTCGCAAAATCCAGCCTGCCCGCCTCGACGTCTGCGGCGGGCGCCCTGTGACGGTCATTCATCAATTGCATCAGCATCGACGTGTTCACGGCATCGCGTTGGAGCAGTGACGCGAGCAGCTGTTTGCTGTGCTCGACCTTGTGCCAGGGGCCGTCGAGCAGGGCATTGCTGAGCCCGTACAGGCCGTCCTCCAGCGTACGACGGCCATCCTCGCGATTCGACAGGTAGGCAACGGAATGCGCGTCGCCAACGATCAGGTTGAAACCCGAGTAGGCGCCTTCGTCGATCGTGTCGAGGTAGGCTTCGGGCGGGAGATCGCACGCGAGAAATTCCGCAACGAGCTCGCCGCGTGACCGGTACCGCGCAATCGGGGGTTCCGCGTCGCGGAAGTTCGTGACGGTTGCGAACCGGCCGCGGCGCGACAAAGCGAGCCAGCTACCGCCGGCCTGCAGGTCACGTCCGCCGACAATCTCCGGCTGGTTGTCCCACCAGTGCAGTTCTGCCGTGGGCCGCGCGTGGAATTCGTCGCGGTTTGCCGCCAGGATCAACGGGTAATTCGGATCCTGCCCGAGCGCAAGCACGACGAGGCACATGTCAGCGCTGCCCGAGCCAGTAGTCGACGAGGCGCCTCGCAATCGAGATGCGGAACGGCAGCCCGACGCGGCCGTCCGACAATTCATCGCGGCTGAACCAGCGAGCGTCCTCGAGTTCGCCGTCGTTCAGGCGGACCTCCGAGCTTGTGGCCTCGGCGATGAATCCCAGCATCAGCGAGGAAGGAAACGGCCACGGCTGCGAACTGTGATAGCGCACGTTGCCGACGCGGACATTCGTTTCCTCGTAAACTTCGCGCCGCACGGCGTCCTCGAGGCTCTCGCCCGGCTCGACGAAACCGGCAATCGTCGAGTAGCGGCCCGCGGGCCAGTCCGCCTGTCGGCCGAGCAGGCAACGGTCGCCGCGCTCGACCAGCACGATGATGGCGGGGTCCGTTCGCGGAAACAGGATCCGGTTGCAGTCGCGGTTGACGCAGCGCCGGGTATTACCCCCGGTTTCCGGCAGCGCGCGGCTGCCACAGGCGCCGCAATAGAGCTGCGATCGATGCCAGAGGACCAGGGCGCGCGCATGTGCGACGAGGTTGGCCTCGTCGGCCGGCAGTACGGTCCCGAGATAGCGCAGATCGTGAAACTCCGCGTCCGTTCCGAAGGGCGGATCCCGATCCGCGCCGATGCCCACCGCGAACGAAGGATTGCCGCGGAACACGCCGAGAAACACGAGCTCGTCGTCGTTCACGAATTCCTCGATTTCGGTCCGGCATAGCAGCGCGGCACGGGCCGGGTCGCCGGTCATCAGGCAGCGGTCCCCCCAGACCGGCACGAAGCGCGCGTCTTCACTGCGCGCCGCCGTGGCCAGCCAGTCGGGATCCTTGCGGCGCTCGCCGCTGCGGTCGACGAATGCGCCGGCAAATACGTTTTGGTCGTTCACGATGGCGGGTCGACAGTGAGGGTCCTGCGGCGATCGGCAGCCGCCGCCGCAGGACCGTAAACCACTGTCAGCGCTTCGCCAGGAGGTCCCGGATCTCGGTCAGCAGCCGTTCTTCAGCGGATGGCTTGGGCGGTTCAGCCGGCTTGGCCTCTTCCTTTCGTTTCAACTGATTCAGGCCCTTGATCAGCAGGAAGATGGCGAACGCCACGATGACGAAGTCGAGTACGGTGTTGATGAACAGGCCGTAGTTGATCGACGCCGCAGTTTCGGCCTCGCCGAGTTTCAGGGCGAGGTCGCTGAAATCGACGCTGCCCATCAGCATGCCGATGGGCGGCATGATGACGTCCGCGACGAGTGACGACACGATCTTGCCGAATGCGGCGCCAATGATGATACCGACGGCCATGTCTACGACATTGCCACGCATCGCAAACTCTTTGAATTCTTTTAACATTCTTCTCTCCTGGCTTCTCTGTCCCGTTTGGGTCGGCACCTGGCCGCCCGCTCCAAGTGTAACCGAATCCGGGCCTGAGTTAGACGGAGTCGAACCCCGCGCCCGTTCCAGTTTCGGGTGCATGCTGCGCTGCCAGTGTGCATGTCGGACAGGTGCGGTCGTCGATGGCATAGGCATCCTGCACATAGCGGGCGAGGCAGGTTGCGCAGACCGCGAGATACAGTTCGTCGTTGCCCGCGATGCTGTGCAGGAGGTTCCACGCCCACTCGAAACTCAGCTTCGCGTCCTCGTGCAGCAGCAGGTAGGTTTCGTAGGCACGACAAAGTCGGTGCCCGAACTCGACGCCGGGCCGCGGCCAGCAGGCGATTACCTGGTGTTCTGCATCGATCCGAAGCAGCCGGCTGGCGCAGTACAGTGCGACGAGTGTCGTTGCCTGCAGCTGGTTGACCGGGTTCTTGACGAAGCGCATGACCTGCCGGGGCGACTTGCCGCGGCGCCGCTTGATCCCGGTTTGACCGCAGTTCTGGAAATAGGTCGTATAGACCTTCCGTATGCGATCGTCAGAGAGCCCGGTACACTCTCGTATCGTGCGTGTTCGCGCCTCGTGTCCGATCATGCGCAGGGCCAGCTCGAACTGGCTGCGTTCCCCTGAATAGCGATCATCCGTCAGTCGCATTTCTAACCCTTTATGAGAAAAAAAGACCATATAAGGACTCTAAGAGCCTTATAATATCCATAAATGGTCGTTTTTGACTATCCTTAGTAATTCGAGAAACCGGGCATAAAGTCCGGTCGAGGGGGGAACATGGGGTTTCGAGGACCGACGCCGGGCGATTTTGCCAATGTCACCGCACTCAATGCGCTGTTTCTCGCGGCGCTGCCCGCGCTGGCCGAAGACGGCGATATGCCGCGACTGTCACCGCGCGCCGCAAGCCGCCTCGCCGAGGCGCCGTTCCTGCTGTTCTCCCTGCAAGAACACGATTCGGCGCTCTGGCAACGGCTGCTTGATGGCGGTGGTCAGTTGGCGCTTCGGGATGCGCCCGCAACGGCGGATAGCCGGCTCGTGGAACTCCGCGTCGCGGCCGTCGGCTTCCTGTGGCAGGTCGCCAGGCGTAATCCGTATGCCGCAAGGCTGGTCAGCGCGGCACCCTGCGCCTGGTGCCAGGACATTGCGTCCCGGACGCTGGTGCACCTCGTTCGCAGCGTGACTGCTGCCGATGAGGTCATCACGACGCGATTCGCCCCCTCGAGCCCGGCCTGGCGGCGCCTCCTGAAAGAGGGCGTCTCGTCGAGTGCCGCCATGCGCCGCTTTGCCCACCTCGCGGCGCTCCAGGAAATGCTGACGCGGGGCGCGTCGCGCACGGACGGTCGCCTGGCGGCCGCGGCCTGCCGCATGCGCGACCCCGCGGGTTTGCGCCGGGGCCGAAAGGTGTGACGCACAGCGACCGCGTATACAATACGCGCCTCAATGAAAGCCCTTTCGATCCGAAACCTTACCAAGACCTACGCCAACGGCAACCGCGCGCTCAAGGGCATCGACCTCACGGTCGAGGCCGGGGATTTCTACGCACTGCTCGGCCCGAACGGTGCCGGCAAGACCACGGCGATCGGCATCATCTCCTCGCTCGTCAACAAGACGGCTGGCACTGTCGAAATCTTCGGGCATGACATCGACCGCGAACTCGAGGCCGCCAAGGCCTGCATAGGGATCGTTCCGCAGGAAATGAACCTGAACCTGTGGGAGTCGGTCGGCAACATCGTCATGAACCAGGCCGGGTATTACGGCATCGGCGGCAAGCTCGCGAAGCAGCGCGTACAAAAATATCTCGAGGAATTGCGCCTTTGGGACCGACGCCGCGATACCGCGCGCAGCCTGTCCGGCGGCATGAAGCGCCGACTGATGATTGCGCGGGCGCTGGTTCACGAGCCGAAGCTCCTGATCCTCGATGAACCCACCGCGGGCGTCGACATCGAAATCCGTCGCTCGATGTGGGATTTCCTGCGAGGCATCAATGCCGCGGGTACGACGATCATCCTTACAACGCATTACCTCGAGGAGGCGGAGTCGCTGTGCCGCAACATCGCCATCATCGACGAGGGCAGGATCATCGAGGATGCGCGCATGAGCGAGGTGCTGCGCAAACTGCAGCGCGAGGTCTTCATCTTGAGCCTCGCAAGACCGATTGCCTCGGCCCCAACGCTGGCGCATTTCGGCACGCTGCTGCGTGACGACGGCGAACTCGAAGTCGAGAAGGGGCCGGATACGGACCTCAACGATCTGTTCCGACAACTCGAATCGCATGACATTCAAGTAGCGAGCATGCGAACCAAGGCCAACCGCCTCGAGGAGATGTTCATGAACCTCGTCGAAAACAGGCAGCAGGATGGCACCGCATGAATATCCCGCTGAACCTGGTCGCGCTGCAGACGATCATTCGCAAGGAAATGTCGCGAGTGCTGCGCATCTGGGTGCAGACGATCGTGCCGCCCGCGATCACGATGACGCTGTATTTCATCATTTTCGGCAACCTGATCGGCCGACGCATCGGCGTCATGGACGGTTTCGACTACATGCAGTACATCGCGCCGGGCCTGATCATGATGTCCGTGATCACGAATTCCTACGGCAACGTGGTGTCGTCGTTTTTCGGCGCGAAATTCGGTCGCCACATCGAGGAAATGCTGGTCGCCCCGATGTCGAATGCGACGATCATCGTGGGCCATGTCGCCGGCGGCGTGCTGCGCGGCCTGCTGGTCGGGACCCTCGTGACGATTATTGCGCTGTTTTTCACGAGTCTCGATGTCGCGCATCCGTTCATCACGATGTCCATCGTGCTGTTGTCTTCGATCGTGTTCTCGCTGGCCGGATTCATCAACGCCGTTTTCGCCAGGAAATTCGACGATATCTCGATCGTGCCGACGTTCGTGCTGACGCCGCTGACTTATCTCGGCGGCGTGTTCTACTCGATTTCGCTGTTGCCGGAGTTCTGGCAGACGGTCTCGAAAGCGAACCCGATTCTCTACATGGTCAACGCATTTCGCTATGGCATCCTGGGCACCTCGGACATCGGCATCGGCAGCGCCTACGCCATCCTGGTCGCCTTCGTGGTCGTGTTGTTCAGCGCCTGCATGGCCCTGATGCAACGCGGCATCGGCATACGGGAGTAGCCATGTGCGGTCGCTTCGCATTCTATTCACCGGCCGAGGCCGCCGCCGCGTTGTTCGGCGCCGAGGGCGAGGTCGCCGTTGCGCCACGCTATAACATCGCGCCCACGCAGCCCGTAGTGGCGGTGCGCGAGGGTGAGGGCGGCAAACGCGAACTCGCGCTGCTGCGCTGGGGTCTCGTGCCGTTCTGGGCAAAGGATCCGACGATCGGCAACCGCATGATCAATGCGAGGGCGGAAACCGTCGCCGAGAAGCCCGCATATCGCGCCGCGTACCGCCACCGCCGATGCCTGGTGCTGGCTGACGGCTTTTACGAATGGCGGCGCGACGGCGATCGCAAGACACCGTATTTCATTTCCCGTGCGACGGGAGAGCCGCTGGCGCTCGCGGGTCTCTGGGAGAACTGGACGGACAAGGCATCCGGCGAAAACCTGCAGACCACGACCCTCGTTACGACGGAAGCAAACGACTTCATGCGGCCGTTGCATCACCGCATGCCGGTCATCCTGACGCCCGACACTGCCGGCGACTGGCTCGCGGGTAGCGCCGGACTTCTCGACGATGTCGCGGCCATCACGCCGGCGCTCAGGGCCTGGCCGGTCGACCGGCGCGTCAATAACGCGCGCAACGAGGGCGAGGAACTAATTACGCCCGCGGGCGACATCCTCGGCTGACAGGAACGGTCTCACCGCGACGAGCAGGGTGCCGGGTCCGCCATGCACGCCGAGGGCCGGGCCGAGACCATTGACCGTGATTTTGCCGATGTCGCCGACGCGGCGCCGCAGCTCGTTTTCCAGCTGCCGCGCGTCTTCCTCGCAGAGTGCGTGCGCGATGCCGATCTCGAGCTTGCCGCGCGGTGCCCGCCGCGCGACGAATCTCGCAAATCGCGCGACGCGATTGCGCGTGCCGACCAGGAAGCCGGCCAGCGCGATCTTGCCGTCGCGCCGTGTGTAGATGATCGGCGTCAGCCGCAACAGCTCCGCGACGTTCTTCACCCAGCCCGGCAGCCGGCCGCCGCGAACCGCGTAGCGCAGGTCCGACAGCATTGCGTAGGAGCACGTGTCCGGGACCTGCGCTTCGATGGCGGCGATGGTTGTCTTCACGTCGATCCCGGCGCGAGCGCACTCGGCCGCCAGCACGGCGAGCTGGCCCTGGCCGAGCGAGGCGTTTTTAGAGTCGATGACATGCACGCGGCCCGGCGCATTGATGCGGGTTGCCGCGAGCTGCGCTGCCTGCCAGGTGCCGCTCGCGACACTCGTCAGGTTGATCGAAATGACGTCGTCGAAATGACTCGCGAGGAACTGGAACTGACGCCGGAAGTCGCCGGGCGCCGGCTGGGATGTCGTCGGATGATGGGGGTTCTGCTCCAGTTCCTCGTAGAATTCGCGGATCGTGATGCTGAGCTTGTCCAGGTAGCCGCGGTCGCCGAACTGGATCCGACACGGCACCATGTGGATATCGAGCCGCTCCATGTCCTCGTCGGAAATGTCCGCCGCGGAATCCACGATGACGGCGAACGGCTGTACGCCGTCATGCGTGCTGTGTTGCTGCCGATGCATGTCGTCTGCTTTCTGCGCGCTGACTTCGCCGAATCTCGCGGCGGTTTCGAATACCAGGTCAGGGTCGTCAACGTGGATGTGGACCTTGGCCTTGCGCTTGGTGCCCGCCAGCACCAGTGAGTCGCCGATCGCGTTGAGCGCTTCGCGCAGCTTGCGCCGATTGATGTCCTCGCCGTTGACCATGCACTCGGTGCAGAAGCGGTAGCGGGAGTCGTTGTCAGCCTCCTCGAATGCGACCGAGGGCTCGATTTCGTGCGCGATGGATGTATCCGGCAACGGGACGACGGTGCCGTCGCGGACATAGTCCGCGATGCCGGCCACGAGTTCGGCGAACCCCTTCGCGCCGGCGTCCACGACGCCGGCTTTGCGCAGGACGTCGAGCTGGTTGGGCGTATTGGCCAGCGCTTCGTCCACGACCTGTCGGGCGTGCTCGAGCAGCTTCGCGAAATGATTCTCCCGATCCGTGCCGACACGGCTGGCGATCGCCCGGTCGAAAGCCGCAATCACGGAGAGAATGGTGCCCTCGCGCGGCTTCGACAAGGCGTCGTGCGCGTATTCGTTGCCGAGCGCGACCGCCTTCGCAAACGTGTAGGTCGTGAACCGGGTCAGATCCCCGGCGGCATCGCTCATGCCCTGGAAGAACTGCGCGACGATCGCACCCGAATTGCCGCGCGCACCGTCGAGCAATGCATCCGCGATTCGTGCGAGTAACATGCCCAGGTGCTTTTCGCCCGGCGCATTGAGGACGCCGAGCGCCGCGCCGAGTGACAGGCTCATGTTCGTCCCGGTGTCGCTGTCGGCGACCGGGAAGACATTGATCGCGTTGAGCAGTTCCTGCTCGGCCAGGACCCGGTGGATTCCGGAAGTCAGAGCGACGGCGAGGGTTTCGCCATCCATGAATTGCCTGTCTGTATTCGTCAAATCGGGAACGTTCAGTCGCGTGGCAGGAGAAAGGTCATGCCCTGGTGCCGGAGGACGACGCCGTCGGCCGTGATTTCGGCCACAACGGGGCCTTCAGGCATCTGCGCGCCCTCCCTGAGACGGGTCATGTTGATGAAAACGAATCGGTCCTGCGGGCTTTCACTGTATACATGGATGTCCACGTGGAGATCCGGCAGCTCGATTTTGCCCTCGGCACGGAGCTGGTGAACCGTGGGTAAGGACGCGCTCGCCATTTGTGTGCGCGGCGCGCGGATCGTCTTCGTGACTGGCGCCGCGCTGACCGATGCGCCGTCTGCCGTTGCCGTG
This sequence comes from Woeseiaceae bacterium, assembly GCA_036525955.1. Classification (GTDB taxonomy): domain Bacteria; phylum Pseudomonadota; class Gammaproteobacteria; order Steroidobacterales; family Woeseiaceae; genus UBA1847. The sequence goes on from DATCZJ010000031.1 coordinate 29,028, forward strand.
ACGGGCTCCGGTTCCGGCTGCCGCAAAGGGGCATTCTTCTGCGCTGCAGCGACCTGTTCGGCGAAGCCCGTGTCGGGGGTCGCATTCGGCGCTGCGGCAATCGGCGTGACTGCCGGGACGGTGACCGCCGAGGTTTCGCGGGCGCCGCCGTCAGGACGGAACAGCAGTCCTGCGAGGACGAGCAGGTTGATGACGAGTAAAGCGCCCACCACCCAGAGCCAGCGCGGCGCACTGCGGTCGGGACCCGATGCAGGCACGTCGGCGAACTGGGCCTTGCCCTGCTGCTGCCGCTCGGCTTCCGATCTTCTCAGCGCGTCGAGTATGAAAGACATCGATCAGTCCCTGGCGAGGCGTGACGTTGACAGCCTCGGCGTGCCTTCCACCGCGAGCTGCGAGTTGATGATGATCTGCGTCTGTTGTCCGACCAGGCCGTCAACGTCGAGACGATGGTCCCGCTGAAACTGCCGGACGATCTTCTCGAGCTCGGCATCGAAGCGGTCAGACTCCGGATCGCCGCTCGCGTACCGGGGGTCGATGGCCGCCAGGCTCGTCCGCAGCCAGGCCACCTCCTCGCCGCTGGAGCCCGGACCGAGTGCAATTGCGCGCCCGCCTGCAGGCCGCCACAGCAGCGTCGATTCGCCGAACCATATGTCCGACACCTCGCTGAGAGAGTGAGTGACGCTGACGCCGCCGATCGACAATTCGACACTGTCATCATGCATCGCGGTCAGCACCACCAGGTGTTCGGCGCCGGTTTCAGCGATCAGCGTGAGGATCGCGGGCCGGTCCATCTGCTTGAGGCCGCCCCATGAACCCCGGTAGAAAAGGCAGGCGAGGCCGGCATCGGCCGCCTGCTCGCAGGCCCCGCGCGGCCCGCTGCGGTACTCGATGCCCCAGGCCGAGAACAGCGCGGAATACGCGAATTCCTGGCCGGTGAGGTCACCCGCGATGGCCAGTTCGTCCTGCAGCGTCGGCGCGGGTTCAGGCGCCGGCTCGGGTTCCGCCGGGGCGGTTGCCGCGGCCTCGGCCTGCGCCGAGACCACTGCGGGCGCAGGCGCCGCGGCGGCCGTAGCGGCGGGATTTGCCGGCTCGGCGGATTGGGTTGCGGGCAGCGCCGCCTGGGCCGGAATCTCGCTTTGCATGGCCCACCAGGTGCCCGTGGCGCCAAGCGCAAGGACCGCCGCCGTAGCGGCGATTGCGGCATGCCGCCAGTAAGGTGCGCGTTCCAGCTGACCGCTGACTTCCGCGGCTGCGCGCCGCACGAGCCCGGCATTGATGCGGCGTGATTCGCGCGCGTACGCGCCGAGCAGCGCGCGATCGCAGATCACGTTGACAAGGCGCGGCACGCCCTGGGAGATCCGGAACACCTCCTTCTTGGCGCCCGCATCGAAGACTTCGCCGATCGCGCCGGCAACCTTCAGTCGATGTTCGATGTATTGCGCGGTTTCCTCGCGCGTCAGCGGCTCGAGGTGATAACGGCCGGTGATGCGTTGCGCGAGTTGCCGGAGATCGTTCCGGGCCAGCAGGCCGCGAAGCTCGGGCTGGCCGATCAGGATGATCTGCAACAGTTTCTGCCGGGCGGTTTCGAGATTGGTCAGCAGGCGGACCTGCTCGAGGACGGCAGGCGCGAGGTTCTGTGCCTCGTCGACGACCAGGATCGTGCGCCGACCCTCGGCATGCGCCTTCAAGAGGTGATGATTGAGCGCGTCGGTGAGCGCCTTGACGCTGCCGCGGTTGTGAGCGACCTCGATGTGCAGCTCCTCGCAGATCGTCGCGAGAAATTCGACGACCGAGAGCTGCGGGTTCAGGACCACTGCGACGTTCGCGTTGTCGGGCATCCGGTTCAGCAGCAGCGTGCGCACCAGCGTCGTCTTGCCGGTGCCGACCTCGCCGGTCAGCTGGATAAAGCCGCCGCTTTCGGTGACGCCATAGACCAGGTGCGCCAGGGCCTCGCCATGCCGCGCGCTCATGAACAGGTAGCGCGGGTCCGGCGTGATCGAGAACGGCTTGTCGTTCAGTCCGAAAAAACTTGCGTACATGGGTCCTCGCTCGCGGCAGCCCCTGATTCTACCCTAATCAGCGCCGGTCCAAGGTGCTGGCGCGGCCGAGCGACGCGTCGCCGAAGCGGTCCCGTATCTCGTCGACGGTCCGGTCAACGGCCGTCCGGGGCCTGGCGGCGGCAGCCGCAAAAAGGTCTCCCTGCGATGCGGCGGCGAGATTGCTGCCCCCGACTCCGAGCAGGCGGACTTTCGCACCCGGGTTCTCCGCGAGCCAGCCGTGCAACAGCGCGCGTGCCAGTGCGTAGATGCGGTCCGTTCCATCGGTCGGCGGCCTGGCGGCACATTGCCGCGTGAAAGTGCTGAAATCGGCGCGCCTTATCTTGACCTGAACGGTTCCGGCAGCCAGTCCCGATTTACGCAGTCGCGCCGCCGTGCGTTCGGCGAGCCGCAGCAACTGCCGGTCCATGCTGGCCGGATCGCCGAGATCCTGCTCGTAGGTTTCTTCCGCGCTGATCGATTTTTCCTCGCGGTCCGGCACGACCGGTCGCTCGTCGATCCCGGCAGCCCGCGCGCGCGTTTCCCGGGAAAAGCGGCCGAACACGGGATCGAGATCGCTGTCCGGGGCCGTGCGCAGGTCGCGGATGGTCCGGATTCCCAGCGGCTCGAGCCGTTTCAACGTTTCCCTGCCAATGCCCGGAATCACGCCGACCGGCAGCGGGTCGAGCCTTGCCGCGTAGTCCGCGGGATACAGCACCGTCAGGCCATCGGGTTTGTCGAGATCGGATGCGATCTTCGCGACGAGCTTGTTCTCGGCGACGCCGACCGAGGCCGTCAGGCCGGTCTCGCTCCGTATCCGCTGCTTGACGGACCTCGCGATGTCGACCGGTGAACCGAACAGGGCAACGCTTGCGGTCACGTCGAGGAATGCCTCGTCGAGCGAGAGGCCTTCGACGAGCGGCGTCACGTCGCGGAATATCGCGAAGATCTGCGCGGACACCTCAGCGTAATGTTCCATGCGCGGTCGCACGCGCAGCAGCGCCGGGCAGCGCCGATACGCCTCGCTCATCGGCATCGCCGAACGAATCCCGAACTGGCGGGCTTCGTAACTCGCGGCCGCGACGACGCCGCGGTTGGTGCCGCCGCCGACCACGAGCGGCTTGCCGCGAAGCTCCGGGTTGTCGCGCTGTTCGATCGACGCGTAAAAAGCGTCCATGTCGACGTGCAGGATGCTGCGTGCAGCGGTGACCATGTCGCCTATTTGCCGCGCTCGACGATGTATCGCGCCAGCCATTCGAGCGCTGCGGCGCGCGGACCGAGGACATGGAGCGCGCCGAGCGCATCGTCGAGCAGTTCCGAGCATCGGCGGCGCGACTCTGCGAGTCCGAACAGCGCCGGGTAGGTCGCCTTGCCGAGTCGTTCGTCCGAGCCGGCCGGCTTGCCGATGACGCGCGTCTCGCCTTCGACGTCGAGGATGTCGTCCTTGATCTGGAATGCGATGCCGATGGTCCTGCCGAATGCGTCGAGCGCCGCAGCGTCCTGCGCCGTGCAGGCATCGGCCAAGACGGCCGCCGACGCCACCGAGGCATGGATCAATGCGCCCGTCTTCAGCGCATACATGTGTTCGAGATCGGTGGCCGTCAGCGCCATACCCTCGGCATCGAGGTCGATCGACTGGCCGCCCGTCATGCCTACTGATCCGCAGGCATCGGCGACCAGGCTGACGAGCCGGGATACGGCGTCGGGACCGACGCCTTCCGTGCGGGTCAGCACGGAAAAGGCGAGCGGCTGCAGCGCATCCGCCGCGAGTATCGCCGTCGCCTCGTCGAACTGGATATGCACCGTGGGCTTGCCGCGCCGGAGGTCGTCGTCATCCATTGCCGGCAGGTCATCGTGCACGAGCGAGAATGCGTGTATGAGTTCGATTGCGACGGCCGGTGCATCGAGCCGGTCCGGAGAGACGCCCAGGCATTCACCGGCCGCATAGACGAGCAGCGGCCGCACGCGCTTGCCGCCGTTGAAGACGGCGTAGCGCATCGCTTCGTGCAGTCGCGCGGGACGGAGGTCGGGGCCCGGCAACGCAGCATCCAGGCACGCGTCGACACGCGTCGTATAGGCGGCAATGCGGGATTCGAAGGTGTCCTTCACGGCAACAACGGTTCTGTCTTGCGGATGTGTAGCGTACACGGAATTACACGCCTGCGCCCGCACCGGGCTGGGCTATAATTCGCGTCCCGTTCAACAGTAATACCGAGGAACCCATGCGGGCAACGGCCATCGCACAGCCCAATATCGCGTTGATCAAGTACTGGGGAAAACGCGATACCGGGCGCAATCTTCCGGCCGTCGGTTCCATTTCGATCACGCTTCGCGAGCTGTACACGCGGATGTGCGTCGAGTTCGATGCCGATGCAGCCGCCGACAGCCTGCAGGTGAACGGCGCTTCCGACGAGACGATGCTGCCGCGACTGTCGGCCTGCCTCGACCGGGTTGCGGGCAGCGAGCGCCTTCGCGCGAGGATTACGAGCGAGAGCAATTTTCCGATCGCGGCCGGACTGGCCTCGTCCGCGTCGGCGTTCGCGGCGCTGACGGTCGCCGGTGCCGAAGCTGCGTGCAGGGATCTCCCCACCGCGACGCTGGCGAGCCTGGCAGGGCAGGCCTCCGGTTCGGCAGCGAGGTCCTTGCTGGGCGGTTTCGTGGAGCTCGAGAACCGCGGCGAGGACATTGCCGTCAGCACCTTGTGCGCATCCCCCGAATGGCCGCTCGACGTCGTGGTCGCGATCACCGAGACCGGCCCCAAGGCCGTGGGTTCGACCGAGGCAATGGAAATCAGCCGCCGCACCTCGCCTTTCTACGAAAGCTGGGTGGCACAGCAGCCGCACGACCTCGATATCGCAAGAGACGCGATCGCCCGTCGCGACTTCGGCAGGCTCGCGGCCATCGCCGAGCGCAATTGCCTGAAAATGCACTCGATCATGTGGGCCTCGAGACCGCCGCTGGTCTACTGGAACGCTGCAACGATGCGTTGCCTGCAGACGGTTCGCAAACTGCAGGGCGGCGGCATCGACGTCTTTTTTACGATCGACGCGGGTCCGCAGGTCAAAGCGGTCTGCCTGCCCGAACATACCGAGGCAGTGGCTGCGGCGCTGCGCGAAACGCCGGGCGTCGTCGGCATCATGATCAGCGGGCTCGGTTCCGGCGCGCGCCTGGAAAGCGTGCGGTGATCGATCCGCGCACAGCGAGCGCACCGGGAAAGGTCGTGCTGAGCGGCGAATACGCGGTGCTCGACGGCGCGGCCGCCGTGGTCATGGCGGTGACCAGGCGTGCAGCGGTGACGATCAGGCCGGGCGCGGGTGACGCCAGCATCGTGCGCGCACCGGGTTTCACGCGAAGACCCGGCCGCTTCGTCGTGATGCCCGACGGCCTGCGATGGCTGGACGGCGCGGGCGACTTCCCGTTGCTCGATGCGGCGTTCGCCGCGGCACAGTGGGACACGGCGACGAGTCTCGATATCGAGCTCGACACGCGCGCGTTCATCGACCGGGAGACCGGTAAGAAGATCGGGCTGGGCTCGAGCGCGGCACTGATGGTGGCGCTGATCACGGCGCTCCGGGCGTCAACCAGCATTCTGCCGGTTGCACTATCCGCGCATCGGGCGTTCCAGCATGGGGCCGGCAGCGGCGTGGATATCGCGGCCGCCTGCACGGGCGGCCTGCTCGAGTACCGCATGGATGGCGCGAGCGTTCGCGCCCTCGCGTGGCCCGACGGCCTGGTCTGCCGGGTCATCTGGACCGGCGTGCCCGCGGACACGCGCGAGAAGCTCGCAAGACTCGTGGAGTCGCGCCGGTCTGCGTCGCGGGACGAACTCGCGGCGGCGGCCGACGCGCTTGCCACGGCATGGCGCACGGGTTCGTCGAACGCGGTTCTGGCCGGCTTGCCCGACTATGTCGATGCGCTGCAGCGCTTCGATGTTGACCATGATCTCGGCATATTCGATGCTGGCCACGGGCGGCTTGCGGCGCTTGCCAGGGATGCGGGCCTCGTCTACAAGCCGGCCGGCGCCGGCGGCGGCGACGTCGGCGTCTTGTTCGCCAGTGACGACGCGGTGCTCGACCGTTTCGTCGCGGACCATCGTCTTGCTGTGCTTGCCTGCCGGCTGGACCCCGAAGGATCAAGGCTGGAGTGGTTGTGAGTGACTCCCGGATAAAAGGACTGCACCGGCTCGGTGTTGGCGCGCGGATCGACGCACTGCAGGCCGCGGGCTTCCTCGATGCTGCCGGCGCTGCGCGGCTGAAGGCCGGCCGGCTGACGCTCGCGGCCGCGACTGCGGATCGCATGATCGAAAACGTCGTCGGCGTTTTCGGCCTGCCGTTTGCGGTTGCGCCGAATTTTTCGGTCAACGGCAGGGATTGCGTCGTGCCGCTCGTCGTCGAAGAGCCCTCGATCGTTGCGGGACTCGCGGCCGCGGCGCTGCTCGCGCGCGGCACGGGAGGCTTCGAAGCGGACGTCGGGGCGTCACTGCTGACGGGGCAGGTGCACATTGCGGATGTGAACGATGTGGACCAGGCTGCGGCTGCGCTCGAAGCGGCAAAACCGTCGCTGCTGACCAGGGCCAACAATGTGCACCCGCGACTCGTCGAGCGGGGCGGCGGCGTGCGTGATATCGAAATTCGGCAACTGCGGCTGGCGGATGGCGCCGCGCTGCTGACCGTGCACCTGTACGTCGATACCTGCGACGCGATGGGCGCAAACCTGGTCAACACGATCTGCGAGGCGCTGGCGCCCGAGATTGCGGCGATCTGCGGCGGCAGGGCGGCGCTCGCCATCCTGTCGAATCTCGCGGATCGCGCCCTCGTGACTGCGCGGGTGCGCTATGCCGCCGCGGCGCTCGCCACGCGCAGCATGGACGGCGCACGCGTGTGCGACGGCATCGTGCTCGCGAGCGAGATTGCGCGTGCCGATCCTTACCGGGCCGCGACCCACAACAAGGGCATCATGAACGGCATCGATGCCCTGGCGATCGCGACCGGGAACGACTGGCGTGCCATCGAGGCGGGCGCGCATGCCTATGCAGCGTCGTCGGGCGACTACCTGCCACTGACTCGCTGGTACCGCGATGAGGCCGGCGACCTCCTGGGTGAAATCGGCATCCCGCTCAAGGTCGCCACCGTCGGCGGAACGCTGGAGATGAATTCCGCGGCATCGTTCGGCATTGCGCTCACGGGCGTTACGAGCGCCGCGGAACTGGCGGGTCTCATGGCCGCGGTCGGTCTCGCGCAGAATTTCGCCGCGCTGCGCGCCCTCGCGACGAGCGGGATACAGGCTGGCCATATGAAGCTGCATGCCCGCAGCCTCGCGGCGGCGGTCGGCACGCCGGACGCCCTGTTCGATGACGTCGTCCGCGCGCTCGTGGAAAGCGGCGAGGTCAAACGCTGGAAGGCCGAGCAGCTGCTCTCCGCGCGGCTCGAACAAACGGATGCCGATATCGAGGCACACGGGTCTGCAGCCGGCAAGATCATCCTGTTCGGCGAACATGCCGTCGTGTACGGCAGACGCGCGCTGGCAGTACCGATTCCGAATGCCGTCAGCGTCCGGCTGGAGCGCGCGGAGTCGCTGTCTCTCGCGATGCCGGACTGGGCGCTTGACCGGGCGATCGCGCTCGACAGCGACAACGGTGTCGACGCGCTGCTCGCCGTGATCCTGAGGGAACTGGGTATCACGGATACCGGTTTCAGGATTCACGTGCGCTCGATGCTGCCGCGTGCGATGGGCCTCGGTTCGTCAGCCGCCGTTGCCGTCGCGATAGCGCGTGCGTTCAACCGCTTTCTCGATCTCGGGCAGGAAGACGAGCGCATCAACGAGATCGCATTCGCCTGTGAACGCATCGCGCACGGTACGCCGTCGGGAATCGACAATACGCTGGCGACCTATGCGGCGCCGATGCTGTTCCGTAACGATGGAGGACTTGAGATCGAACGCATCGAGCTTGAGACGCAGCCCCCGCTGCTGGTCGCGTGCAGCGGTGCGGGCGGGCTCACGAGCGAGCAGGTTGCCGGTGTCCGGGCGCGGCGCGCGCTGGCGCCGCGGCACTTCGACGCGCTGTTCGACGAAATGGACGCGCTGAGCGTGGTCGGCGCCGGCCTGCTGCGAACCGCCGACTACGCGCAGCTCGGCGAACTCATGAACATCGCCCATGGTTTGCTGAACGCGATTGGCGTATCGACGCCGGAACTCGAAACCATGGTGACGTTGGCGCGCGAGGCCGGCGCCGCGGGCGCAAAGCTCACCGGTGCCGGCGGCGGTGGCTCGATCGTGGCGATCTGCCCGGGCAGCTTGGACAGCGTGCGATCGGCAATGCAGGATGCGGGTTTCAGGACCGTTGCACTTTCGGGAGCAGGAAACCATTGAACGAAAATCACAGGATTGTCTCCTCGGAGCGAGAGGAACTGATCCTCGTCGACGAGGACGACAACGAAGTCGGGTACCTGTCGAAGGCGGCCTGTCACGATGGGCGGGGCAGGCTGCACCGTGCTTTCTCGGTGTTTCTTTTCAATGATGCCGGCGAGTTGTTGCTGCAGCAGCGCGGCCGAGCCAAGCGCCTCTGGCCGGGGTACTGGTCCAACAGCTGCTGCAGCCACCCGCGCCGCGGCGAGTCGCTGGAGATTGCGACGTCGCGGCGCCTCATGGACGAGCTGAATTTCGCGACGGCGCTCGAGCATGTCTATCGATTCTGTTACCAGGCGCCGTTCGGCGATGCCGGTTCGGAAAATGAGCTGTGCCACGTCTACCTGGGAAGAATTGCCGGGGACTTGAGCCCCAACGACAGCGAAATCGAGGCGCTCCGTTTCGTGTCCTGCGCGGCGCTCGAGCGCGAGTTCGCGGCCAGCCCGGACGAATTCACGCCGTGGTTCAAACAGGAATGGAGCGAACTTACCGGCAACTACCGGGACAGGCTGGCACGTTACTGCAGCATCTGACCGCCGGGCTCAGGCGATGTACTTGTAATACTCGATGCCGAGGTCCGAGAAGTGACGTTCGTCGGCTCGACCGACCCGGTCGATGACGAATTCATTGCGCGCTGCGTAGTCGAGCCCGTTTGCCCGGCGGCCATCGTGCAGCGCCTTGTATTGCTCGAAGTCGATGTCGATCGCGAATTCGAGCGCTTCGGCGAAGCGCATCTTCGCCGTCGCCTCCCGCCAGCCTTCGGCCATGAAGAACGGAATGACTTCAGCGGCATCGCCACTGCCGTAGCCGAGCGTCAAGACCTCTTCCCCGGCGGCCAGTGAATCATCGGCGGCCGCCTGCTCGAAGCCCGCAGCCATCCAGGCCGGCAAGGCAGCGGTGTAGAGATTGCCGAGGTCGAGCATTGCGTCGCTGCCGAGCCTGAGCTTGCCGAGCACGAGATCCTCGAATTGCGGCGCAGCGCGGAAGGTTCGCAATGCCGCCATCGTCAGGGGATAGACCTCGAAATGCAGCTTCTCGGGCGTTGCAAGATCGACTACTTCGGGCTTCGACGCCATTTCCGCGAGCATGGCGTCCACGTCGATGCCGGCATCGCGACAATAGGACGCGAGTTCTGCCTTGTCGGCTTCATGGCCGTTGCCGAGCGCAAACAGGTAGCTGATTGCCCAGCCGGTCTCCGGCATGCGGCGGTACGGCCTGTGCATGAACACGGCCCGCAGCGAGCGCAGGTAGTCGCTCGGGTCGAGTTTGCGCTTGCGGTACATGTCGTGCAGCGCGTGCAGGGTCTCGTCGACATAGCACGTCGTCGAGTACTTGCCGTTGAAGACCGGGAAATCCTGGACCTGGTGGGTTTCGGACCGGTCCTGGCCACAGAATCGCGCCATGGGCTTGCGGAAATCCATGATCCGGTAGTCGGAGGCGGAGCCGGAGCCGACCAGGTCGACCACGGCGAGCTTCGGGTCTTCTTCGAGCAGCATCGCGACCGCGCCGGCGCCCTGGGTGGGCTCCCCGGAGCTGCCACGGGCATATTCGGCGATATCGGCGCAGACGACGATGGCCTGGCTGCCGGCGCCGTCGAGCGCCAGGTGCCGGATCGCGCCCTTCATGCCATACACGCCGCCCAGGCAGGCATGCTTGAACTCCGGAACCTCGCAGCTGCGCGAAATCGGCGGCTTGCCGCGGGCGATGAGCGCCTCGTCGACCATGCCCTTGACGATGATCGCGCCGGCCGAGTTGTCCGTGCTCGATTCGGTGCCCAGCCCGAGGAATTTCACGCGCGACGGGTCCACGTCGTACTGGTCGATCAGCCGGATGACGGCATTTGCCGCCATCGTATAAACGCTGTGGTTCGGCCCGCGCACGCGGAAGCTGCGCCCGACGACCTCGCGGACCTTGGGCCACTGGTTATGCGTCCAGTCGCACCAATCCTCGAGCCACACACGGTACGGGGGTACGTATGCAGCGAGGCCACTGATGCCGATGGGTCGTCTGTCTATGGACTGGGTCATGGATAAAGTTCGGTTAGCCCGGCGATTTTAGTGTTACGTGCCCCGCCACTCAACTGCTTAATTGCGGGCTGCCGCCTGCTGCCGGCGGTTCCGGAGGTCATACGGCGACCACGGCGAACAGTAGAGCCCCGATCATCGTCAGCGTCAAGCCCGCAAAATAAGCGACGGCCAGGGCCATGAACTTCATCATCGTCAGCAGGTGGCCCTGCAGGTACACGAGCCGCATCGCCTTGTACAGGTAGACCGGGACATAAAAGGAGGCAGCAACGAGGACCGTGATCGAGAGCCCTTCCGGTATTCCCGTGGTGTCCGCCAGCCGAGCGAACAGGATCTGCAGCGTCAGCAGCAGGAAGAAAAACGAGTGAAAATGGATGAAAAACAGCAGGTGCTCGACGAAATAGCGCCGCGACAGCGGGTACAGCGCCTTGAGAACGAAGGCCATGAGCGGCAGCAATACGATCAGTGCGATCGGGATATTGTCCAGCATGAGGCGCCCGAGCGTCTTGCCCTCATCCGCGCCGATGCGTTCGCAGGTCTTCTCCAGCCGCTCCTTGGTCAGGCGTCGCTGCAGCCAGGGTGGCATGTTTTCCGACCCGGTCAACGTGCATTTGCCGGTTTCTTCGTCAATATCGAAGTTAAATGCGCGGCCCTCGTCCGAATCGGTGGCCCCGAAGCGGACGTCGACCTCTTTCTTTTTCGCGGCGTCGGCCTGCTTGGCCGTGATCACGCCCTGTTGCTCGAGTTCGTCCAGTCGTCGCGTCGCTTCCGCGAGCGCCTCCTGGGCGGCCTCTTCAGTCTGTTCGGCCGCGGGGGTCGCCCCAGGTTGGGGCTCGAATAACAGGCCGAGTTCTTCCTGGGGGTCGAAGAATGCAATGATGAAGAACACGACGCTCAGGACCAGGTACATCCTGAAAGGCGGCATATAGCGCACCCGCTTGCCCTGGAGGTAGTCGAGCGTCAGCCTTCCCGGCCGGATCAGCAGGGGTTTCAGCGTGAGCCAGAGCCTCGAGTCGAGATCGAGCAGGTCGCCGAAAGCGTCGCGCAACAGCTCCCAGATGCTGATCAGCCGGCTGCTTGCCCGTTGTCCGCAGTTTCCGCAGTACTGGCCGAGCAGCGTTGCGCCGCAATTGAGGCATTGCGGATTGCCCGGCGACTGCTCGGCTGGTTCATTCATGGCGGGTATCAGTCGTCGCCGGTTTTCTTGCGGTTCGATGCTGCCTTTCCGGCGGTCTTCTTGCGCACGGCCGGTTTCTTGCGCGCCACGGCTTTCCGCTTCTTCTCGACCGGCTGATCGACCGCGGCTTCCTTGGCGGCAGGCTTGCGGCGCGCCAGTTCCTCGGTCGTAAATTCATCGACCGCCAGCAGGTCGAAGACCTTCGCGTGATACGCGCGCAGACTGGCCGCCTCGGCCTTGCTGATGACCTGGCCTTTTTCGGCCTGCTCGATCTGCAAACCAAGGTAATCGGCTTCGATCAGGCCCTCGCGCTTCGCCTGTTTGAGGCGCCTTTCGAGCGGGGCGAGTTCCTTGGACAGCTCGAGTGCCTCCTGCAGTTTGCCGAGCGGGTTGCCGGGCTCGAGCGTCGTATAGGCCAGCGCACTGAGCCGCTCTCTCGCTTCGCCGGGTGTCGTGATGATCTGCACGACCTTGCGGGCGATTTCATCGGAGGGCGAGGAGTAGGTTCGGCCACGCGGGAAGATGAACGCGCGCAGCAGGATCGCGACCCAGCGATTCGGGAAATTGCGCAGGAACGAATGCAGCGATTCCTGCGCCTGGTACATGAGCGTGCGGATCGACCACTCGACCAGCGGCAGGTCCGTGGCACGCCGCCCCTGGTTTTCGAAGTGCTTGAGCACCGTTGAGGCCAGATACATCGAGCTCAGCACGTCGCCCAGCCGGGCGGACAACAGCTCGCGTTTCTTCAGGCCACCGCCGAGCGTCAGCATCGCGAAATCCGACGCGAGCGCGAACGCCGCACTGTAGCGATTGATGTTCTGATAGTAGCGCCGCGTCGGTGTGTTCAGCGGTACGCGGCTGAACTTGGCATGCGTGAGCGCGAGGAAGAACGACCGAGCCATGTTGCTGATCGCGTAGCCGATGTGTCCGAACAGCGCGTCGTCGAACTCGATCAGGCCGCGGTCCTTGTCTTCGTCCTGCGCCGCGTGCAGTTCCCGCAGCACGAACGGATGGCAGCGAATCGCGCCCTGACCATAAATGATCAGGCTGCGCGTCAGGATGTTGGCCCCTTCGACCGTGATGGCGATCGGTGTGGCCATGTAGCCACGGCCCAGGTAATTATTCGGTCCGAGGCAGATGCCCTTGCCGCCGTGCACATCCATCGCATCGTTCGCGACCTTGCGGGCGAGTTCCGTGCAGTGATACTTGAGAATCGCGGATGGCACCGCGGGTTTCTCGCCCTGGTCGATCGCGCTCGCGGTCACCGAAACCGCCGAGTTCATGATGTAGGTGTACCCGGCAATCCGCGTCAGCGCTTCTCCCACGCCCTCGAAAGCCGAGATCGGCATGTTGAACTGCTTGCGAATCTTCGCGTAGGCGCCGGTCGCATAGCTTGCCGCCTGGCCGCCGCCGGACGCGGTCGAAGGCAACGTGATGGCGCGGCCAACCGACAGCAGTTCAACGAGCATCTTCCAGCCCTTGCCGGCCATTTCGGGGCCGCCGATGATTGCGTCGAGCGGCACGAAAACGTCCTTGCCGCGCGTGGGCCCGTTCAGGAAGGCTACCGACAGCGGCCAGTGTCGCTTGCCGACCTCGACACCGGGCAGATCGGTCGGGATCAGGGCCGCGGTGATGCCGTATTCGTCCTTGTCGCCGATCAGGTGGTCCGGGTCGTAGAGCTTGAAAGCCAGGCCGAGTACCGTGGCGATCGGGGCCAGCGTGATGTAACGCTTGTCCCAGTTGAGCCGGATGCCGGTGATCGTCTTGCCCTGCCATTCGCCTTTGCAGACGATGCCGCTGTCGATAATGGCGGCAGCGTCCGAGCCCGCCTGTGGCGAGGTCAGCGCGAAGCAGGGAATCTCCGTGCCGGCTGCGAGTCCGGGAAGATAATGCTGCTTTTGCGCCTCGGTGCCGTAGTGGACGAGGAGTTCGGCGGGCCCGAGCGAATTCGGGACGCCGACCGTGGACGACGCCGTCGCGCTGCGGCTGGCGAGCTTGGTGATGACCGCCGCATTGGCATAGGCCGAAAACTCGAGGCCGCCGTATTGCCTGGGAATGATCATCGCAAAGAACTTGTTGGCGATGATGAAGTCCCAGACCTCCCGCGACAGGTCGGCGTCTTCATGGCAGATCTGCCAGTCGTCGAGCATGCGGCACAGTTCTTCGCAGGGCCCGTCGAGGAACGCCTGCTCCTCCTCCGAGAGCCTGGGCGCCTGGCTCATCACGAGCTTGTCCCAGTCCGGCATGCCCGAGAAGAGCTCGCCTTCCCACCAGACGTTGCCCGCCTCGAGTGCCTCCCGCTCCGTGTCGGACATCGACGGCAGCATGCGCCGGTAGATGGCCAGCATCGGACGCGTGATCTTCTCGCGCCTTACTTCGATGAGGTTCGGCACCACCATGGCGCCGAACAGGGCCCAGAGGACGATCACCCACAGCCAGTGGCCGTCGCCGAGCGCCGTGTACGCAAGCAGCGCGATGCCCGCGGCCACCGTTGACGTTTTCAGGTCGATGCGCTGGTAGGCGAGGAAGACTCCGCCGCCGACGAACAGCAGCAGCCAGAAGAGACTAACAATCAGGTCGGGCAAAGCGTGTACCTCATCAGTTCAGACATTACCGAAGCACGGCGCCTATCGACACTATAACAAGTCCTCGATGGCGGCACGCTCTTCACGCAGTTCGGCTTCCGTGGCGGTCATGCGTTCGCGGCTGAAGTCGTCGACAGCCAGCCCCTGGACGATTTCCCAGTCGCCGTTCTTGCAGCGTACCGGGTAGGAATAGATGACGCCGGGCTCGATGCCGTAGCTGCCGTCTGCCGGCACGGCCATGCTGACCCAGTCGTCTCCCCGGGTGCCGAGCGCCCAGTCACGCATGTGATCGATCGCGGCAGACGCCGCCGATGCCGCCGACGATGCGCCGCGTGCCTTGATGATTGCCGCACCGCGCTGCTGGACGACCGGGATGAACGTGTCCGTGAGCCAGGACTTGTCGACGAGCCCCGATGCGGCCTTGCCCTTGACGGTCGTATGGCTGACATCGGGATACTGGGTCGCCGAATGATTGCCCCAGATTGTCATGCGCTGGATATCGTTGACGTGGGTCGACGTCTTCGCGGCGAGCTGCGCCTTGGCGCGGTTGTGATCGAGTCGCGTCATCGCGGTGAAATTTCGCGGGTCCAGGTCGGGCGCATTGCTGCTCGCGATCAGGGCGTTCGTGTTTGCCGGGTTGCCAACGACCAGCACCTTGACGCCACTGCTGGCGTGATCGTTCATGGCCTTCCCCTGGACCGAGAAGATTGCGGCATTGGCCTGCAGAAGGTCCTTGCGTTCCATGCCCGGTCCGCGCGGCCGTGCGCCAACGAGCAGGGCGTAGTCGCAATCGCTGAAAGCGACGTTCGGATCGTCGGTCGCGACCAGGCCTGCGAGCGTCGGGAATGCGCAATCGTCGAGTTCCATGACGACGCCCTGCAGGGCGGGCAGCGCCGGCGTGATTTCGAGTAATTGCAGGATGACGGGCTGGTCCGGGCCGAGCATCTGGCCGGATGCAATGCGGAAGGCGAGCTGGTAGCCGATCTGGCCGGCGGCGCCGGTGATCGTTACGCGAACGGGTGCTTTCATGATGTTTTTCCTGTTCTGATGCCATGCACCCCGCCGCCCCGGACGTACAGGGTCGCACGGGACGAAGCGGGAATTTAACGGGCGCGCCTCCCGTGAGAAACGCGACTCAGGATTCTAGCATCCGTGTCCGGGGCGGACACTTGTGCACATCACTTATGCGGCGTCTCGACAGGAAAATCCGGGAAAGCGGCCCGGAAGCGCTCGAGTTCCCGCGCGGCCGCTTCGATTTCGCCGCGATTGCGCAAGGCTTCGATGCAGGCCAGCCAGTCCGCCGGCTCCGCGCGCGAGGAATCCGGACACATCGGCTCGTCGCCCGGCTCGCTGTCGGCAGTTGTGGCCGACAGGCCCTCAGCGCTGTCGTTGCTCGTCTCCGGTGACGCGACCTTGGACGCGGCGGGCGCGGGCATGAGCTTTAGTAGTGACGCCGGCGTCTTGACTTGCGCCTGGTCGTATTGAGTCTCCTGTCCTGCCGCGGCGGGTGCCGCCGGTTTCCCGGCGGTGGCCGCGTCCTCACGCAATTTTCCGGATCTGCGGATTGCGCCGGGTTCGCCGATTTCGGCGGGGCCGCTGGACTCATCGAGTGGCATTACGGGCGTCTCGGGTGTTTGCGACACCTGGAGGACGATAGCGAGCGAAATCCCTATCATCGCGGCCCACGCGACCGGCCGGGTCCAGCCGCGCAGCATCCCGTAACGAGTCGCCGCGCCGCGGCGAGCCTCGGCGAGAATCCGGCGGTCGAGCGTGTCCGGCGCGCGTTCCGTTGCCAAATCACGGTAAGTCGCGGAAATGCGATCGTCGCCGTTCATGGGTTCGCGTTCGTTGCTCATGATCGCTCCGCTGGTTCATCGATCGCGGCACGCAACTTGCCGACAGCATAACGCAGCCGGCTCTTCGCGGTTTCCCGATTGCATCCGGTGACAACCGCAATCTCGTCAACGTTCAGCCCGGCTTCCTCGCGCAGCAGGAAGGCGTCGCGTTGCTCGTCGGGCAGCGCCTCCAGCGCGACCGCGAGCCGCTCCCTCGCGAGAGACCGCTCGGCCGACACATCCGGCAGTTCACCCTGGTGCGCATGGAATTCCGGGTTGAACTCATCCGCCGCGTGGCGTCGATTTTTTCTTAAGTTGTCGATGAAACAGTTATGGGCTACGCGATACAGGTAGGTATTGAACTGCGCCGTAGGGCGGTAGTTGCCCCTGGCGCGGATGATGTTGCTCCAGGCGTCCTGGAACACGTCCTCCGCGGTGCCCGGGTCTTTGCAGAGCCGCAACAGGTATCGGTAGAGCGCGTCGTTATGGCGTCGGTACAGGACTTCGAACGCGGCAACGTCACCGTCCCGATAGCGCAGCATCAGGGCCCTGTCGTCCGGACGGCCATCGTCTTCCATCGGGGCAGCATAGGTGAGCACGCGGCGTGTGCAAAGCGTCTCCCGAGCGGCGCAGGCGCGGGTTTGGCTGGCTGTCATCGTGTCCCTCTGGTAGTCCTGCCGTGGTAAACGGGGTGCCGGCAGCAATCGGGTTAAAAAAAACGGCCGGGGGGGCTTGCAATTCTTAATTTCGGTGTTATAGTTAACTATAACACCAGTTCACTAGTTGCCGGGATTGCCCCGGCTGTCACTGAGGCAAGAACGATGCCCAAGCAAATTCCCTACCTGAACGAGATCATCAGCCTGATCGTCATGTTTCTCATGATAGCGGCACTCGTTGCCGGGCAGGCGGACGCGACGCAGGTGCTCGTGGATCGGACCAAGAACGACACCATCCTGATTCGTGCCGACGACGATGCCGGAATGCGGCCCTGAGGAGTAGCGAATAGCGATGGATCCAAAATGGAATGAAGACCAGCCGATCTACCGCCAGCTTCGCGACCGCGTCGTGGCGATGATTCTCGAAGGCGTGCTGACAGACGGGGATGCCCTGCCGTCTGTTCGAAATGTTGCGGCTGAGTACCGGCTCAATCCGCTCACGGTGCTCAAGGGCTACCAGGAATTGGTCGATGAAGGCCTGGTGGAGAAGAAACGCGGCCGCGGCATGTTCGTGAACAAAGGCGCCCAAACGATGCTGCTGAAAGCGGAACGGCAGCGATTCCTTGAAAAGGAGTGGCCGATCGTGCTGGCGACGATCAAGCGACTCGGGCTGGATGCGTCGGAGCTGTTTGCGGAAGACGAGTCGCAAGAGGATGCGGGAGGCAGTGAATGACAAGCTTGGTCAGTGCAAGAGGGGTCTCCAAACATTTCGGTGCCGTGCGCGCCGTCGATAACGTCAGTTTCGAGATCGAGAAAGGCAGGATCCTTGGCCTCATCGGTCCGAATGGGGCAGGCAAGACGACCTTGCTGAAAGCGGTCCTGGGTCTGACAGACTGCGATGGCGAATTGTCTGTTCTCGGGCTTGATCCATTCCGCCAGCGCAAGGAGCTGATGCGGAATATCTGCTTCATCGCGGATGTAGCCGTCCTGCCGCGCTGGATCGGGGTGGCGCAATTGCTCGATTTCGTGGAAGCCGTGCATCCTAACTTTTCTCGCAAGCGCGCCGAACAATTTCTCACCGAGACCAAGGTGCGTCGCGATGCCAAGGTGCGCGAGCTTTCGAAGGGCATGATCACGCAGTTGCACCTGTCGATCATCATGGCGATCGACGCCAGGCTGCTCGTGCTCGACGAGCCGACGCTCGGCCTCGATATCATTTTCCGCAAGGATTTCTATGCGAACCTTCTGAGCGACTACTTCGACGAGGAACGGACGATCCTCATCACAACGCACCAGGTCGAGGAGATTGAGAATCTTCTGACCGACATCATGTTCATCAACGATGGCAGGATCTTGCTCGATGCCGGCATGGATGATCTGCCGTCGACCTATGTGGAGCTCATGACGTCCGGCGAAAAGGCCGACAGAGCGCGAGGTTTCGGACCGATTTATGAGCGCGACGTCTTCGGCAAGAAAGTCATGCTGTTCGAAGGGGTGGAGCGCAGCAACCTCGCCGACCTCGGTGAATGTCATACACCATCGGTAGCCGACCTGTTCGTCGCCAAGGTCAAGGGAGCACGCAAATGATTGCGAATCAACTGGCTTTGATCAAACGAGAGTTCTGGGAACATCGTGCTATCTACGTCACGCCGATCGTGATCGCGATCGTCGTCACGCTGGGCGTGATGGCCATGCTCGTATTTGTGTCCGGCTTTGCGAAGGAGCTCAACATCGCAATCTTCGGGGCGCAGAATATTGCCGGCGAAGTTGAGCGCAAGGCAGCGCTGACAGGGTTTTTCCTGAGTACGTCCTGGTTCTTTCTGGTCGCGCTGGGGATCCTGACGGCGTTCTACTGTCTCGACTCGCTGTATGCGGAGCGCAAGGACAAGAGCATACTTTTCTGGCGCTCGCTGCCGATCACGGATGCGGAGACCGTCATATCCAAGCTCGTCACGGCCATAGTTGTCATCCCCCTCATCGCCGTTGTCGGCATCATCGTGACACACCTGGTCAACCTGGTGGTCACGAGCGTCTGGGTCATGTCGAAGGACGGCAATGCGCTGGTCTTGATCTGGAAGTCCGTGCCGTTGCTTGATAACTGGACGGCCGCGCTGATCGTGACGCTCGCCGGTGCGATCTGGATGTCGCCATTCGTCGGCTGGTTCCTGTTCGTGTCTGCCTACACCCGTCGCTCGCCGTTTCTCATGGCATTTCTGCCGCTCGTCGTCATTCCGCTGCTCGAGGGCATTTTCTTCCGGTCCAAGATCTTTGCGGAAGCCGTACTCGACCGCGGCGGCATCCCGCTGTTTCGAACGCAGGAGCTGGAGGCGATGATCGATAGTGGCCACTGGCGCCTGAGTGGGGAAGCGACCAATTTGCTGACGCATATCGACCTCGTGAAGTTCATCACGAGCCCCTCGCTCTGGGGTGGAATGATCGTCTGCGGACTCTTTGTCACCGCTGCGATCTACGTCAGGCGATATCGCGACGATAGCTGATGAGGGTCACGGTTTCGCGGCGATATCGAATTTTCGCATCCTGCCGCGGAACTGGTGGTAACTCAGGCCAAGGAGATCAGCGGCCATCCGCTGGTTGAATCGCGATTTCTCGAGCGCGGCACGCAACAGGTCTTCTTCCGTCTCCAGGAGTCTCCGGGTGAGGTCTGTCGGCAACAACGGTGGTCGCTTTGCTGCGACCGCGCGCGGTTTGTCCGGCGACGGTAACCCAAGGCTGAATGGCGAGTCGAACGGATCGAGCGCGATCTGGGTGATTGGTTTCTCTGCTGCTCGCGATCGGTAGACGGATCGTTCGATCGTGTTCTTCAGTTCGCGAACGTTGCCTGGCCAGCTGTATTTCAGCAAAGCAGACGACGCGCGTGAACTGAAGCCCGGGAAATAGCTCCATTTCAGTTCGCTGGCCATGTTGATGGCAAATGCATGGGCGAGCGGCAGGATATCCTCGACACGTTCCCGCAGGGGCGGGACCGTAATTACGTCGAATGCCAGGCGATCGAGCAGATCCTTGCGAAACTTCCCTTCCGCTGCCAGCGCCTGCAAATCGGCGTTGGTTGACCCGACAATGCGTACATCGACCCGCAGCGTCTCGCTGCCCCCGACGCGCTGAATTTCGCCGTATTCAATCGTCCGCAGGATCTTCTCCTGCATGCGCAACGAAATCGTCGCCAGCTCGTCCAGGACCAGGGTGCCGCCATCGGCGCGCTCAAAATGCCCGACATGGGTCTTTGAGGCGCCCGTAAACGCCCCGGCCTCGTGGCCAAAGAGCTCGGATTCGAGGATCGACTCGGTCAGCGCGGCGCAGTTGACCTTGACCACGCTCTGTTCCCACCGCGACGACAGGAAGTGGAGCCTCGAGGCGATGAGTTCCTTGCCGGTACCACGTTCGCCGACCACGAGTACCGGCTTCGAGAGTGGCGCCGCGCGGGACACATGCTCCAGCATTTCGATGAAAGCAGGGGCTTCACCGATGATCTGCTGGTTTTCAGGGCGCACCGCCATTGGCGAATCTCACCATATTGAGGCAGAAAAAACCACTAGATAGCAAAACTCACCACTTTGCGGATCCAGATATCGATCGGGAGCATGACCGTTTTATCCTTAAAAACAGTATGTTACTGCTACCTCAACAACTTGGCACGAATGCTGCAGTTCTATTGGCAGGTATCACGCGACAAGAGGAAAGACCATGGGTATTTTCACGAGATTCAGCGACATCGTGAACTCCAATATCAATGCGATTCTCGACAAGGCCGAGGATCCGGAAAAGATCGTGCGCCTCATGATCCAGGAAATGGAGGACACGCTCGTCGAGGTACGTTCGGCCGCGGCACGGTCGATCGCGGATAAAAAGGACCTGAATCGCAAGCTCGAGGCCCTTGACCGCGAAAAGCGCGACTGGGACGACAAGGCCGAGCTGGCGATGCGCAAAGGACGCGAAGACCTTGCCAAGGCTGCCTTGGTCGAAAAGTCTCGCGCATCTTCGGCTGCCGAGATCATCCGCGAAGATTACGCCGCCGTCGATGACGGTCTGGCCAAGCTGAATGAGGATATAGCCAGACTCGAAAGCAAACTGGAGGACGCCAAGGCTCGTCAGAAAGCGCTGCTCGCGCGCCATAAGACGGCCAGCAGTCGATTGGCTGCACGCAAGAAGATTCACGATTACCAGATCGATGACGCGATGGTCAGGTTCGAGGCTTACACGCGACGCATCGACGACGTCGAAGGACGCGTGGAGGCATACGACCTTGGGTTGCCGAAGGACCTGAACCACGAGTTTGCGAGTCTCGAGGCGGAAGAGGCCGTGAACCAGGAGCTGGACGCCCTGAAGCGCCGGGTTGCGTCGGAGCAGGGCAAGTCGCTCGACGCAGACTAAGCGGGTGGCGCGGGAAGGATAGGAGAAAACAATGAGTAGAGACGCCTGGAATATCGATTTCGGCCCGGTCCGAGGCCTCTACAAGGACAGTGACAACGGCTGGATATGTGGCGTCTGTGCGGGGCTGGCGGATCGCTTCAATCTCAACCTCGGTACATTTCGATTGGTCGCAGTGATCAGTCTGCTGTTGTTCTTCTGGATGACGGCCGCGATCTACGCCGGGTTGGCTTTGCTGCTTCGTGAAAAGCCGCTGGTGTATTCTGGTCGCATGTCGGAAAGTGAATTCTGGCGACGATATCGCCGCGACAATTGGAGGCATTCATGACAACGTGCTGCAGATCCTCGGGAAGGCGTTTCTATCGCGATCCGGATCGCGCATTTCTCGGCGGAGTGTGCGCCGGTCTCGCGCGGCATTGCGGTCTGAACCTGAAGGTGACTCGTCTGCTCGCACTGATCGCGTTGTTCATCTTATGGCCGATCGCAATCGTGGCGTACCTGGCGGTCGTCCTGATCACGCCGGCGGCCGGAGCAGATGTCGTCTCCGAACCATTGCGCGCCGCGAATTCAGAGCGGGAACGTGCGTCCGCCTCAGTCGATGAGATCAGGCGCCGGGCCGCCGATCTGGACACACGTCTCGCTCGTCTCGAGAAATACGTGACTTCGTCGAGATACAGACTCGACGAGGAGTTTCGCCGACTATGACTGACAAACCTGGGGCCACTCGATGAACGTTCTGCATTTTGTCGTCTGGATTGTGGCTATCGTCTTCATCGCCGACACCATCCAGAAATATATGAAAATGAAACACGAAAAGAAGACTGAAAGTCCGGAGCTTGCCGAAGCGCTCGAGCTGGTCGAACGACTCGAGGAGCGCATACGTGTGCTGGAAAGGATCGTCACCGAAAACCGGTACGATCTTAAGCGCGAGATAGACAACCTCAAATAGTTCCGCCGACAATGACGAAGCCCGCCAAAAGGCGGGCTTCGTCGATGCTGGAAACCGGTTCTGGCGCTACTTCGACCTGTCTTTGAAAGCGCGTACCTGGATATTGAACTCCTCCGCGACCCGGTTCATCTCTTCAACGGCCCCGTTATATTTGCCGTTAAAGATTTCGTTGCGGCGACGCTTGGCATCTTCGTCAAGTTCACCAGCCTGTAACACGGCCGCCGCTTCCTCGGCCTCGATGCAGGCGAGATACTCTTCCATCCTGGCCATGTAATCCTTTACAGCTCTTTGCCCCGCAATCATTTCTTCCTTGGATGCGGTTGCGCCATCAGGGGCTGCAACGCTGGCCGGATAGTCGCAGGCATGCACGCCCTGGGCCGCGAGCAACACGGCGAGAGAAAAACATGTCGTCAATATCTTTTTCATGGAACCTACTTTCGATAGCCGGCACCCTGCAAGATCGCCGGACTGTTGTTGTCGGATGCGTCATTTAAGCATGTTGACGTGCGTGAGTGAAGCTGGCGAAAACGCCAAATGGAATCAGGTGTTTAGACGGATCGCGCTCGATTCCGCATTGTGCTTGCACGCCGCGGCGTCAACCGAACAGTGCGCGGTGAGAACCGGTGCCCTCGGCCTGCGCAAGCAGCAACTCGATATAGTTGTCCGAACTCATCGGATCACCAAAGAGCAGGCCCTGGGCGTAAGTGCAGCCCAGCTTCTGGAGGAAATTCAGCTGTGCTTCTGTCTCGACGCCTTCCGCGACGACATCCATATTGAGGTTGCGCCCCATCTGGACGATCGTATCGATGATCGTGGCATCGTCCGGATTTGTAACAGCGTCGCGGACGAAGGACTGGTCGATTTTCAAAGTGCTGATCGGGAATTGCTGCAAAGCACTGAGAGACGAATAGCCGGTGCCGAAGTCGTCAATGGCGAGATGCAGCCCCAGGCCGTACAGCTGATCGAGAATTCTGATCGTCCGTTCAGGATTTTCCATCAACGTCGTCTCGGTGATTTCGAGCTCCAGCGACGTTGGGGATACTTCATGCCCGCGCAGGATCGCGCTGATCCGGCTGATGAAATTGGCCTGTTTCAGCTGCTTCAGCGACAAGTTGACTGAAACGCGGCCCGGCGACGACACGCTTCGCTGCCAGAACCTGAAGTCTTCGCAGACTTTGTCGAGCACCCACTCGCCAATTTCGATGATAAGGCTGGTTTCCTCCGCAAGCGGAATAAAGTCCGACGGCAGGATGAGGCCTCGATCCGGCAGTTCCCACCGCACCAGCGCCTCGGCGCCGAAAATCTCGCCGGTCTTCAGGTTGTACTTGGGCTGGTAGTGCACGAGCAACTCGTCGCGCTCGAAAGCGCGCTTCAGCCTGCTTTTCGTCATCAGGCGCTCGACGCTGTCCTCGTTCATTTTCGGCGCATAAAACGCGAAAACATTACCACCGGCTTTCTTGGCGCTGTAGAGGGCCGCATCGGCGTTGCGAATCAGGTCGATGACGTTTGCAGCGTCGTCGGGGTAATGCGCGATACCCATGCTCGCCGTCATGAATACCTCGTGCCCCTGTACGAAAAACGGATCTGCCAGCCGGTTCAGAAGTTTCTGAGCGAGCCGGGACGTAGGCTGCTGATCGCCTTCATCGGGACCGAAAGTGTCTACAATGACCGCGAACTCGTCGCCGGCAAGGCGGCCGATAACGGACCGCGGTGGTAACGCGGTCGACAGCCGTTCGGCGACCGTTTCAAGCGTTGTATCACCGGCCAGGTGACCGAACGTATCGTTGATTTCCTTGAAGTGGTCGATGTCGATATAGAAAAGGCACAACGGCTTTCCGGCGCGCCGCGACCGGGCGATACCCCTTTGCAGCAGGTGCTGGAACTGCATCCGATTGGGGATCTTGGTCAGGGGATCGATTCGTGCAAGGTACCGGATTCGCTTCTCCGCGCGGCGTCTCTCGGTGATGTTCTGGGCCGCGTAGACGCGGCTGTTGCTGCCATCATCTCCTTTGATGATCGAGCATGTATAGGACACCGGGATTGACTCACCGAGTTTGCCCTCGAAGATGGCGTCACGAGGAAGTCCGGATGGCGTGTCATTTGCGAGCGAGCGACACTTTTGCGTATTGATGAGAAAGTCGATCGATTCACCAAGTAAATCGGCTTCGTCGTAACCCAGCAAATGCAGGGTGGCAGGGTTGACGCGACGAATCACGCCGTCATCAGACGTAACGATGATCGACTCGTTCATCCCCGATAGCAGGCTATCGACATAGTCGCGAGAGTGGGTGGTCTTGCGGAGCGTATCGCGCATGTCATTGAACACGGCGGCAAGTTCACCCAGCTCGTCATCTCCCGTCGTGGTAAGCGGCTCGCCGAAATCGGCATTCCTGAATTTCTCGGCCTGCAGCTTCAGTGCGAGAATGCGCCGTGTCTGTCGCCGATTGATAACGGCCACGACGCCGGCGCACAAGAGCAACACGACGATCGTGCCGCCGCCTATCCACAGATAGCTGACGCGACGACTCTCTTCTTCCTTCGATTTGAGCTGCGCGATGAAGGTATCAAATTCGCGCTGCAGCGGCGTCAGCAGGAACGCGCCGGTGGCCATCCCGACCTGCACGCCGTTTCTCGTGATCGGGTACGAGACCAGCAGGCGATCTTCGAGCCACGTGGTCGCGCCTTCGTTGTCAACGGCGGGGAAAGTGCCGCTTTGGACGGTCAGTCCCGATGTCGTCGTGACGCGCACGCCGGCAAGGTAGTCGAGGTCATCGAGTTCCCGGTCGATGGCCGCTTTCACACGGTCGTTCAGCGACAAACGGTCGGAACTTACAGGCAGGGTGTCCGCCAGGGCGTGAATGTCTGCGCGGGCGCGTCGTTCAAAGCTTGCCTCGAGCAGGGCTCTTTGCTCGCTGAGACTCGCGGTGACGATCTGGTCCGCCATCCAGCGGTACTGAACATAAAACAGGGATAACATGACGATCGCGACCGCGACGCCAAGCGCCGAGGTCAGCAGAAGCATTCGGGGTATCCGGTTGCCGCTCATATCGTCATTATTATCCGGCCTGTACGTCGATTCAGTTTAGCACCGGTCCGGTCGAGCGGCATGCTTTGGGACATAAAGGCCTGAGTTCGGCCGGCTTATTCGTCCCGCTGCCGTTTTTCGACGAAGCCGACCGGCTCGGATTTGCCCGTCGTCTTCATTACGCCTTCGACCACGGCGCCTTCGGCGACCGCGATGGCCTCGCCGGTCACCGTGCCGGTAATCCGCGCCGAGCTGGCAATCTCGACGCGCCCGGTCGCCACAATATCGCCCTCGACATGGCCTGACACCAAGATATTGTCGGCTTTGATCGTGCCTCGCCATAACCCGTCGCGCGTCAGCGTTACCGTACCATCGATATCGCAGTCGCCCTCGACCTCCCCACTGACCTGGTAGCTACCGGTGCCAGTGATGACACCACTGATCTTGCAGCCGTCGCTCAACAGTGTCGGCGCGCCCGAAGACCGATCAAGCAGTCTCCTGTTCTTGGATTCGTTCATGC
The DNA here is from genome assembly GCA_036525955.1 of Woeseiaceae bacterium. GTDB lineage: Bacteria > Pseudomonadota > Gammaproteobacteria > Steroidobacterales > Woeseiaceae > UBA1847. Next base: position 54,626 of record DATCZJ010000031.1, read on the forward strand.
AGGTATTGCTCCGCGTGGGGATTGGAAGTTGCCTGAGCGCATGTTACCCGTACCGCACTATATTTGTTAAACGAAATCAGCGGGATATTCGGGGAAATCGGCTCAGTCTTCGAGGTACCCGTAGCCAAGAGTTTCTATGGAAACCAAAACGCCGCCCTCGAATACCAGTCGGCGCATGAGTTTACGCGGGCCAAAGTTGTACACGTACTCGGTAACGACGACTTCCTCGACGTAACGACCATGGCCCGGCCAGATAGTCCCGGACATGCCGGGCAACACCCGGCGCTCGTACGGGATCAGTATGCCGCGCACCGTTGTACCCAGGTTCCGCCTGGTTGTCGGTTCGCCGCAGGCGCGTCTGACCTGGGCCTCGTGCATGTCGGTCACGACGATACGGTTGCCGCAACGAAATGCGTGCGCCGGGGTCGTGACGACCAGCGACGCAAGGAGCAGCGCGGCGCATATCTTTACCTGGAATTTCGCTTGCTTCATGGCCGGGTCCGGAATCGGGACTTTGATACCTTGCCCGAGCATAACAAAGGCTAACGACATGCGGCGACACCGCGTCGGTTATGGTAAAACGGTTCGCGGGCTCGATTTGGCGGGCCGCTTCCTCGAAGGAACGAAATTGAATCAGGGGTTTGAGCAGCGCCTGGGCGCGATTGCCGCTGCGCAGCGTGGCGTTCTTCAGGGTGGGCTGAAAGGTGTCGAGAAAGAGTCGTTGCGGGTGAGCGCAGACGGCTTTCTGTCGACCCGGCCCCATCCCGCTGGTCTCGGTTCAGCGCTTACCAATGAATACATCACCACGGATTTTTCCGAGGCGCTGCTCGAGTTCGTCACTCCCGCCTTCGCGACGACGTGGGAGACGCTCGGATCCATTTGCGACATTCACCAGTTTACGTATTCCCAGCTGGAGGACGAGTTGTTGTGGAGTGCGAGCATGCCGTGCCGGATTCCGGAGGATGAACGGATACCGCTGGCTCGCTACGGCACCTCGAATGTCGGCAGGATGAAGACCATCTACAGGCGCGGGCTCGGTTATCGCTATGGCCGGGCCATGCAGGTAATAGCGGGCGTGCATTTCAATTACTCGCTGCCGGAGACTTTCTGGCCCGTCTACGCGGAGGTCCTGCGGCACTCAGGCGATGCCACACAGTTCCAGTCCGAACAGTATCTCGGGATGATTCGCAATGTCCGGCGAATGGGTTGGCTCATTCTGTATCTGTTCGGCGCGTCTCCTGCACTCTGCAAGTCGTTTTCAAAGAGCGGGACGGTGTCATTGCCGTCGCTTAACGACAATACCTGGTATCAGCCCTATGCCACTTCGCTCAGGATGAGCGACCTCGGTTACAGCAACAAAAATCAGTCAAGAATCAACATCTCGCTGAACAGCCTGGACGAATACGTGCGGGGCCTGAGTGACGCGATCTGCACGCCCGAGCCTGCCTATGAAAAAATCGGTGTCAAGGTGGATGGAGAGTATCGGCAGCTCAACG
>DATCZJ010000032.1:0-205009 GCA_036525955.1 Woeseiaceae bacterium
GCCCTCGAGGCGGGCCAGCAACAACACTGCCTCGATCATTCCCGGTGTCGGCTCGCCGTAACCCGGACCGATGTAGTTGCAGTCCGCGACGATGTCGTCACGCCGCACGCAACCGGGCTTGCCGAGGTAGTCGGCGGTCTCCACGGCCAGCCTGTAGACGCGCTCCTCCTGGACGTCTCGCGGCGCATTAACGCCAATGCCGAGGATGGACAGGTCGCTGCCGCTGGCCCTGAGACCCGCGGCCAGGCCCGCGTGCGTCCCCGCGCTTCCGGTTGCGATCACCAGGCGGTCGAATGTCATATCGCCTTCGTCGCACTGCAAAAGCAGTTCTTCGGCGCAACCGACATATCCGAGCGCCCCGACCGGATTCGATGCGCCGCCCGGGATGATGTACGGACGCCCGCCGGCCGCGCGCAGCTCGTCGGCGATCCTGGCCATCTCGGCATCGAAGTCCGTTCCCTTCGGGTACTCGCGCAGGTTCGCGCCGAAGATGCGATCGAGCAGCACGTTGCCCGAATTGAGATACAAGTCGCCCGGGTTCGCAACGCGATGCTCGAGCAGCACCTCGCACCGCATGCCGAGCCGACACGCGGCCGCCGCCGTCTGGCGCACGTGGTTGGACTGCACGGCCCCGACGGTGATGATCGTGTCGGCATTTTCCTCGCGCGCCTGCCCCATCGAAAATTCGAGCTTGCGCGTCTTGTTGCCGCCCATGGCGAGCCCGGTGCAGTCATCGCGTTTCACCCAGATTTCCGGGCCGCCCAGGTGCTCGCTGAGGCGTGGCAGGAATTCGAGCGGCGTCGGCAGGTGTGCCAGCCGCACACGCGGGAAGGATTGCAGCAACATCGGTGGGTTCCTCGGTGGGTGTGAGCAGGGCGTAATGCTACCGCAAGCGGCGGCAGGCTGGCCGCCGACCGTTATCGAAACGGCGCGCCGCGGTCGTCGGGCCGATGGCCCGCCGGCCCGGTCAGGCGCGGAGCGCGGCTTTTTTCAGGCGGCGGTAGTGATGCAGCAATGGTTCGGTGTAACCGTTCGGCTGCTCGCAGCCTTCCAGCACCAGCGCGCAGGCCGCACGGAACGCGATGCTCGAATCGAAATCGTCGCTCATCCGTTCGTAGCGCGGATCGCCCTCGTTCTGCCGGTCCACGATCCCGGCCATGCGCCGGAACGTCGCCATGACCTGCTCCCGGTTCGTGATGCCGTGCAGCAGCCAGTTGGCGAGATGCTGGCTCGAGATGCGCAGGGTCGCACGGTCCTCCATGAGCCCGACGTCATTGATGTCCGGCACCTTGGAGCAGCCGACACCCTGGTCGATCCAGCGCACCACGTAGCCGAGGATGCCCTGTGCATTGTTGTCGAGTTCCGCCTGGATCTCATCCGGCGTCAGGCCGGAAAGATCCCCGAGCGGCGGCGTCAGGATGTCCTCGAGACTCGCGAGCTTGCGGGAGGCGAGCGCGTGCTGGCGCGCGCGCACGTCGACGGCGTGGTAATGCATGGCATGCAGCGTCGCGGCGGTCGGTGACGGCACCCAGGCACAATTCGCCCCCGCCTCGGGGTGCGCCTGCTTGGTGTCGAGCATCTGCCGCATCTCGTCCGGCTTGGGCCACATGCCCTTGCCGATCTGGGCCTTGCCCGGCAGTCCGCAGCGGATGCCGATATCGACGTTCCAGTCCTCGTAGGCCCTGATCCAGGGTTCCGCCTTGATGGCCTCCTTCGGGAGGACCGGGCCGGCACGCATGCTCGTATGAATCTCATCGCCGGTGCGGTCGAGGAAACCGGTGTTGATGAAGACGATGCGCTGACGGACCGCGCGAATACACTCGCGCAGGTTCACGGTCGTGCGCCGTTCCTCGTCCATGACACCGACCTTCAGCGTGTTCCGCTCGATGCCGAACAGGTCCTCGACCCTGCCGAACAGGGTATCCGTATAGGCCGCCTCGTACGGCCCGTGCATTTTCGGCTTGACGATATAGATGCTGCCGGTCCGGCTGTTCGCCTGCAGGTTCTTGCGGCGGCGATCCGTCATCGCGCACGCTGTCGTGATGACGGCATCGAGAATGCCCTCGAAGACTTCCTTGCCGTCGGCGTCGAGAATCGCATCGGTCGTCATCAGGTGGCCGACATTGCGAACGAGCAGCAGGCTGCGTCCGGTCAACACCACCGCGCTGCCGTCAGGTGCGGTGTAGGTCCGGTCCTCGTTGAGCGCGCGCGTCATCGACTTGCCGTCTTTTTCGAACGTCGCCTCGAGACTTGCCTGCATCAGCCCGAGCCAGTTGCTGTAGACGGCGACCTTGTCCTCGGCATCCACCGCGGCTACCGAATCCTCACAGTCCTGGATCGTCGTGATTGCCGACTCGAGGATGACGTCCGCGAGATGCGCGGTCGCGTCACGTCCGACCGGATGCTCGGGGTCGATTCTGAGCTCGAGGTGCAGGCCGTGATTGCGGAACAGGTAGGTGCAATTGCCACCGCCGCCCGCATGGCCCGCAAATTGTTGCGGCTCCGCCAGCGGGACCGTGCCACCACCGGCCAGCGACGCCACGAAAGAGGCGCTGCCGCCATTATGGTCGAGGCCGTACGAGTTCACGTCCGCGTGACTTGCGCCCTCCAGCGGGATCGTGCGGTCAAGGAACGCCGCCGCGTAGCGGATGACAGCGGCGCCGCGAGTCGGGTTGTAACCGCCGTCGCGCGCCTGGCCGTCCTCTTCGCCAATCGCGTCGGTGCCATACAGCGCGTCGTAGAGGCTGCCCCAGCGCGCGTTCGCCGCGTTCAGCGCAAACCGTCCGTTGCTGACGGGTACCACGAGCTGCGGTCCGGCGATCTCCGCGATTTCGGCATCGACGTTGTCGGTTTCGATCTCGAACGCATCGCCGTCCGGCACGAGGTAGCCGATCTCGCGCAGGAAGGCCACGTATTCATCGTGGTCCCAGTCACGGCCCGGGTGGGCTGCATGCCAGGCGTCAATCCTGGCCTGCAGATCGTCGCGCTTTTCGAGCAACGCGCGATTGATCGGAGTCAGGTCGCGGATGAGCGCCTCGAACCCTGGCCAGAAGTCCCCCGACTTGATGCCGATCACCGGCAGGAGGTCACGTTCGACAAACTGGTGGAACACCGGGGAAATGCTCAAACCGCCTTGCCTTTGCCGCTCGTCCTTACTCATCTCATCAATCGTTGCTGACTGCATGAGTATTACCTCCTGCCGGGTCGGGTTCTGTCAAACTTTCAGGCGACGAACTGCTCCTCCTCGGTGCTCCCGGCGAGCGCCGTCGTCGATGAAAGCCCGTGCATGATGGTGTTCTGTACCGCGTCGAAATACCCGGCACCGACGAACGACTGGTGCTTGGCGGCACGGAAACCGTGCTTCTCGTCCGCAAATTCCTGCTGCTGCAGCTGCGAGTACGCAAACATGCCGTTTTCCTTGTAGGCCCGCGCGAGATTGAACATGCTCGAGTTCAGCGCATGCCAGCCGGCCAGCGTGATGAACTGGAAGCGATAGCCCATCCTGCCGAGTTCCTCGCGGAAGGTCCTCATGGTCGCGTCGTCGAGATTGGCCTTCCAGTTGAACGACGGCGAGCAGTTGTAGGCCAGCATCTTGTCCGGGAATTCGGCGCGCATGGCGTCCGCGAATCGCTTCGCCTGCGCGAGATCCGGCTTCGAGGTCTCGCACCAGACGAGATCTGCGTAAGGTGCGTAGGCCAGTCCGCGCGCGATCGCCTGGTCGAGCCCGGCGTTGGTGCGGTAGAAGCCTTCCGGCGTGCGCTCACCGGTGATGAACTCGCGGTCCCGTTCGTCGGAGTCCGAGGTGATCAGGTTGGCCGCATCGGCGTCGGTCCGGGCGATCAGCACGGTCGGCACACCGCAGACGTCCGCAGCCAGCCTGGCGGCACTCAGCTTGGCGACCGCCTCGTGCGTCGGCACCAGCACCTTGCCGCCCATGTGGCCGCACTTCTTGGCCGAGGACAGCTGGTCTTCGAAGTGCACGCCGGCTGCGCCCGCGCGGATCATGTTCTTCATGAGTTCGAAGGCGTTCAGGTTGCCGCCGAATCCGGCCTCGGCGTCCGCGATGATCGGCGCAAACCAGTCGATGCTGAAATCGCCGTTCAGGGCGTGAATCTCGTCGGTGCGGATAAACGCATTGTTGATGCGCTCCACCATCTTGGGCACGGAATCAACCGGGTAGAGGCTCTGGTCGGGGTACATCTCGCCCGCGCTGTTGCCGTCGCCCGCGACCTGCCAGCCCGAGCAGTAGATCGCCTTGAGACCCGCCTGCACTTCCTGGATGGCCTGGTTGCCGGTCAGCGCGCCGAGGCCGCATACGGGTCCTTCGAGTTCGTTCAGGAGCGACCAGAATGTCTCCGCGCCACGGCGGGCCAGCGTGTGCTCGATCTGCACAGAGCCTCTGAGTTTGACCACGTCCTCCGCGCTGTACGTCCGCCTGACGTGCTTCCACCGCGGGTTGTCGGCCCACTCCTTCTCGAGACGCTTGATTTCGTCTTGTCGGTTCATCGCATTTCCCCAGGTGTTGTTGCCAATTGAGCGCCGGTTCTGACGCCGGCGGCTAGTCTACGGAAAATAATGTTGAAATTTCACAGAAAAAATTTCACAGTGTGAATTTTACAGTCGGTGTACGTATGAATACGCATCAGGGGCTCAGGCGCAAGGCCCACTTCCTCGGCACCAAGATCAAGAACCTCCGCAAGCGCAACAACCTGACGCTCGAGGATCTGTCGGTCCGGTGCATCCAGATCGATCGCGATGCCGCGCCGTCCGTCTCCTACCTGTCGATGATCGAGAACGGCAAGCGGGTTCCCTCGGAACGCCTGCTGGAGATCATCGCCGAAATCTTCCAGAAAGACCCTAACTGGTTCTTCGACGAGTCCCTCGAGGACAAGGACATCGACACGGCGCCGTCCGCGCCGGTGAGCGGCATGCCACTCGAGCCGGGCTTCCTGTTCTCCGAACCGCTGCTGCAGCTCGCCATCCCGGAACTGCTGGCTCAGACGGGCACCTCGGGTACGCAGTTCGCGCATCTCCTGATACGCGCGCACCAGGAATCCAGCCACAACCGGTTCCCGGATCTCGAGCGTGCCGCCGAGACCATCGGCAAAAAGCAGTTCCCGATGCGGGCCGAGAACGTGTTCGCGATCGCCAGGAAACTCGGCATCCGGATCCAGTGGTTCGACGATTCGGCATTCAAGGATTACGGCGATGACGACACGCCGCTCAAGATGCTCGTGCGGTCCTTCTTCGACGCGCCGAACACCGTCTATCTGAACCGTTCGCTGGAAGCCAACCCGGCACGGCTCAAGTTCGACCTCGCGAATCACATCGCGCACGTCGTGTTGCATGGCGGCGACGGGGCGCGCACACCGCAGATTTCAGGTGGGCGCGTCTGGGGTCGACGGCCGGACGGCGAGTCACTGAACGTGGACGCAAAAGACATCCTGTTCGCCTGGCGTGATTTCGAGTGCAGCTATTTTGCCGCTGCCCTGCTCGCGCCCAAGACGCCGTTTCGCCAGTTCCTCGCGCGCAACGCCTACGCGATCGACTCGGGTGACCGGGCCGAACTGACGAACACCATGGTGATGCGACGCATGCCGAGCGTTTCGCCCTATCCGCACTGGCACTATTTCGACGCTTACCCGCCCGGCAACCTGCGCGCCGTATACCGCGGCAACGGCATTCCGCTGCCCTGGGGCAACATGACGGCCGTATCCGATCCCTGTCAGCACTGGGCCGTATTCCGCATGCTCAACGCGCGCTCGTCCAGGCCCTCGGCGCAGATCTCGGTACTGCGCAGCGGCGACGACAAGCGGCTGTATTGCTGCGAATCCATGCGCAGCAAGGATGCCGCCGGAAACCCCCATGTGCTGTGCGCTGGAGTCGACCTGGCCCCCGCCCTGGTCTCGCAGAACATAGATCCGCGCAAGACGATCGACATGATCGAGGCCAGCTGCAACCAGGGTGGCGGCTCGGCGCCGATACCGGCGGAGGCGCGCAGGCAACTCGAGAGCATCGGCAAGATTCTCAATATCGGCTGGATCGGCGAAGGAGCGGGCAAGGACGCGACGATCATCTGTCAGCGCAGTTCCAACTGTCCGCGCGACAAGCACTGCCTCGGCAAGGCGCCGCCCAAGCTGAAACCGCAGATCGACCAGATCCGCGAGGCCGTGCTGAAGGCCTGAGCGCGTGCCTCGTGCCGAGCGCGATGCCCGGGCCTCTGCCGTTTTTCGACAAGCTCGCCGCGGCCCCGGGGACCATCGTTGAACCCGGGTCGAGACACCCCTGTCATCGACCCGATGCCCTCTCTGCTGATGTCACCGCAAGCCCTGGCGGCGGGCTTGCGGGCCCGCCGTTTTTTTTCGGTTTGACGGTCTTATATTAGTAATTTATAATATATCGACTTTCCCTTGCCCCCCACGATCCATGTCGCGACCGGATATCCAGGCATTCTTTGACGAGGCCACGTTCACGGTGACCTACGTTGTCACCGACCCGGCCACGGGACGGGCCGCCGTGGTCGACCCGGTGCTCGATTTCGACCCGGCTTCGGGCAGGACATCGACCCGCGCGGCGGACGCGGTCATCGCGGCTGTGAACCAGGCGGGCGTAACGGTCGAATGGATACTCGAGACCCACGTCCATGCAGATCACCTGAGCGCCGCCCCTTACCTGCAGGGCGTGCTGGGCGGCAGGACCGCGATCGGCAGGAACGTCACCGAGGTCCAGGCGACTTTTCAGAAGATCTACAATCTGGATCGCCTCGCCACCGATGGCAGCCAGTTCGACCACCTGTTCACCGACGGTGACCAGTTCGCACTCGGGGCGCTCGAATGCCGCGTGATTGCGACGCCGGGCCATACACCGGCCTGCGTAACCTACGTGATCGGTGACGCCGCTTTCGTCGGCGATACGCTGTTCATGCCGGACTTCGGCACGGCGCGCACCGATTTCCCGGGCGGCAGCGCCGCGGAATTATACGCGTCGATCCGGCGCATCCTGGAGCTGCCGCCGGCGACCCGGCTGTTCATGTGCCACGACTACAAGGCGCCGGGCCGCGACGAATACGCGTGGGAGACAACGGTCGCCGAGCAGCGATCGAAAAACATCCATATCAACGACTCGGTGTCCAGGGACGACTTCATCGCCATGCGCGAAGCACGCGACAGAGAGCTCGGCATGCCGAAGCTGATTCTGCCCTCGATCCAGGTCAACGTGCGTGCCGGGCATCTCCCGGACCCCGAGGACAATGGCGTGCGCTATCTCAAGATCCCGCTGGACGCGGTCTGACGGCCACGGGAACCTGATGGACCTGCTCGTTGCCCTGCCTGGCGCGCTTGCGATCGGCCTGAGTCTCGGCCTGCTCGGTTCGGGCGGCTCGATACTGACCGTGCCCGTCCTCGTCTACCTGCTGCAGCAGGACGAAAAAGTCGCCATCGCCGGGTCGCTGTTCATCGTCGGCAGCATTGCCACTGCCGGCAGCCTGCAGTTTCTGCGCGGCGGTTTCGTACAGTGGCGCAGTGTCCTCATCTTCGGCGTACCCGGGATGATCGGTACCTGGCTGGGGGCCGTGATCGCCGCCTACGTCGCGGGCGTCGTGCAGCTCGCGCTGTTTGCGCTCGTCATGCTGCTCGCCTCCTACCTGATGCTGAGGCCACCGGATCTGCAACATGCGGGCCGTGGTACTCGCGCCGCCTGGAAGATTGCGCTCGACGGCCTCGTCGTCGGCGTCATCACGGGCCTCGTCGGCGTCGGCGGCGGTTTCCTGATCGTGCCGGCGCTCGTGCTGCTCGGCGGACTCACGATGCACCAGGCGGTGGCAACGAGTCTCGTCATCATCGCACTCAAGTCCTACAGCGGGTTTTACAAGTATCTCGACGTGCTGGCGCAGCAATCGCTTACACTCGAGTGGCGCACGCTGCTGGTCGTCACCGCGGTCGGTATCGCCGGCAGCCTCGCGGGAGGCCGGCTCGCCCGGCGCGTTCCGCAGCAAAAGCTGCGGCGCTGGTTCGGCCTCTTCCTTATTGCCATGGGAATCTATATCCTCGCGCGCTCGCTGCCGGCGGCGCTCGGCCTCATCCACTGAACTACCGGTCTTCACCCATCAGTCATCATGAAAATCTATCAACTCAGCGAAGTATGTTCGGTCGCCTCACAGATCCAGCCCGACGACGCGGCACAACTCGCGGAAGCCGGCTTCAAGGTCGTCGTCTGCAATCGCCCCGACGGCGAGGACATCGATCAACCGACGATCGCGGATATCGGCGCGGCCTGCGAGGCAGCCGGCCTCGAATTTCACGCGATCCCGATTGATCGCTCAGGCATTCGCACGGACATGGTCGATGCGTTCAGGCACATCGTGACATCGGGCGCGGGTCCCGTTCTCGCCTACTGCCGATCCGGGCAACGCTCGTCGATACTCTGGCAGGCCAGCGGCTCACCCTAGGCGATTAACTTACCCTAGCCGATTCCTGAAACGCTGCATTCCCCTGATCCAGCGATCGTGGTCGCTGGCCTTGCGCTGGAAGTAAGTCGCCACCTGCGGATGAGGCAGGATCAGGAAGCGTCCGTCGAGTGCCCCGGCAATGACGATGTCTGCGACTATGTCGGGCGCGAGGATGCCATCGACGTCATTGCCGCCGAATCCGCCGTCCATCGACTCCGCGTCATCCTCGATGCCGATCATGCGCGTGGCCACCGCCTGCGGACACACGACTGAAACGTTGATGCCCCGGTCACCGTACGCAATCGCGAGCGACTCGGCGAAGCCGACCGCCGCATGCTTGGTGGTCGAATACGCGGCATCGCCAATCTGGCTCAACAGGCCTGCTGCCGAAGCGATGTTGACAAGGTATCCGCCCCCGCGCTCGAGCATCCTCGGAACCACTGCCCTGGCCGCATAGACGTGTGCCATCACGTTGACGCGCCAGCAGGCCTCCCAGCGATCTGCGACGTCACCCAGTGCGCCTTCGACCGAGAGCGCCCCGGATGCGCCGTCGCCGAAACCGACACCTGCGTTCGAGACGAACATGTCGATCGGCCCGAATTCGTCCTCGATGGCTTCGACGAGCGCGGCCAGCGCCGCCTCATCGCCGACGTCGGCGACCCGGGCCACGCCGTTGACGTCTCGCGCCACGCGCTCCGCAGCCGCCTGCTCGATGTCGACGACGATAACCCTGGCGCCATTCCGCGCGAGCCGCCGGCACAGGGCGCGCCCGATGCCATGGCCGCCGCCCGTGACCACCGCAGTAGCGATGCGCGTTGCGGCGGCAGCGCTCACTCCGATGCCTCGACGCCGTCGAGATAATCGATTGCCTGCGCGAAGTAGCCCTCGCCCGGCATGCCCGGCGTCATTGGCGGCTCCCTGAAAGAGCCGGTACCGCGAAGCGCGGCGCAAGCCGACGGTGCCGGCAACAACGTGCGTTTTATGAGCCCCATACCTACAGCCGATCCTTGATCGTGTAATAGAGCATGCCGAGCACCATGCCCGGATAGCGCAGCAACGTGCCGCCCGGGAAGGTATAAGTCGGCAGCTTTTCGAAGACGTCGAAGCGCGTCGCATCTCCGTCGATCGCCTCCGTGATCACCTTGCCGGCCATGATCGCCGTCGAGATGCCGTGTCCCGAGTAGCCCTGTGCGAAATACAGGTTGGGCTTCAGGCGGCCGAAATGCGGCAGGCGATTGACCGTCACGGACAGCGTACCGCCCCAGTCGTACTCGATCTTCGCATCGCGCAGCTGCGGAAACAGTTTCAGCATATAGGGGCGGACAAACGCCGCGATGTCCCTCGGGAAGCCGCTGCGGTAGTTCTCGCCGCCGCCAAACAGCAGCCGATGGTCATCCGACAGGCGGAAGTAATTGACGACGAAGCGCGTGTCGTGAACGCCGAACCGGCCGCGGATCACCTCGTTCACACGTTCCTTGCCGAGCGGCTCCGTGGCAATCATGAAATTGTTGATCGGCATGATCTTGCCGGCCATGCGCGGCTCGAGTTTGCCGAGGTAACCGTTGCAGGCAAGGACGACAAAGGTCGAACGAACCGAGCCCCTGGCGGTGCGTACATCGGTCGGCGAGGTTCTCGTATACCCGGTCACTCGAGAATTTTCGAAGATCTTGACGCCGGCCCCGGTCGCGGCGCGCGCGAGGCCGAGCGCGAAGTTGAGCGGATGCAGCGACAGTGCCTCGGGGTCATACAGTCCCTCGTAGAAATTATCCGTCACGACGTAAGAGGGGACTTCTTCCTCGCTCACTGCATGGCAGAACGGATAGTCGTAGCGCTCGGTCAGCGCGTCGGCCAGCTCCTGCGGCCAGCCGCAGTAGCTGCGCTTGTGCACGCCGACGAATTGCCCCTTCTGCATATCGCAGTCGATATCATGTTTCTCGACACGGGAGCGAATCTCTTCCTTGGCCGCCTCGGCAAGATCCCAGAGCTGCCGGGAGCGCTCGTAGCCGAACAGCGCCTCGGCCTCGATGACATCCTTGCGCTGGCCGCTGCCGATCAGCCCGCCGCAACGGCCCGATGCGCCGTAACCGATGCGTTCGGCCTCGAGCAACACGACGTCGTAGCCGCGATCCGCGAGATTCAGCGCGGCGGACAGTCCCGTGTAACCGCCGCCGATGACGCAGATATCCGCCGTGATGTCTTCATCCAGCGTCGGATAGTCGACCAGTCCTTTCGCCGTTGCGACGTAATAGCTGTCGGGATAACTCAAGGTGCACCTCTTTGTTCAAATAGTCGCTTGCGGCCGGATCGGGCTGCCGTCGAAAAACCGCGACAGGCGTAGCGGCTCGATGTCGATACCCGAGTCCTCGCCGGTCACCATGCCGGCGATGGCCTTGCCGGCGCCGGGCCCGATACCGAATCCGTGACCGCTGAACCCGGTCGCCACGTACAGGCCAGGCATTTGATCGACCGCGCCGATGATCGGCGCGACGTCAGGTGATGATTCAATCATACCTGCCCAGCTCTCGACGATAGGGATATCCGCAAGCTGCGGAAACATCGTGTCGAGGTTCCGGCGAATGCCGCGCAGCACGGCCGCACCGGGTTTCGGGTCGAGCACCCGTGTCTTCTCGAACGGCGACACGGCATCGAGAGGCCAGCTTCGCGGCGTGCGCCACTCGTCGAAAAAATCCGCGCCGAAATCCAGTCGCAGGCTGCCGAGTTCCTGCCAAAGGGCCGGCAGGAACTTGAAAAAATAGCGAAACGATGCCGGCGTCACCGGGTGTTCGAGAATGGAGCCATGCGCGATCGTGTAGCCGCCATCCTCGCGACGGCGAATACCCAGCCGCTTGTCGAAGACATTACCTTCGAGCACGTTTTCGCAGGGCGCCGTTCGCGCCACCGTGCCGCGCACGCGCAACTGCGGCACGTCGACGCCGAACGAGCGACAGAACATCGACGTCCATGCGCCGGCCGCACAGACGACCCGGCTCGCGCGAATCCTGCCATGCTCCGTGACGACAGCGGAAACGCTGCCGCCCACGGTTTCGAGACCACGCACGGCGCAGCCGGTCAATATCGTGGCCCCGCTCCGTGCGGCGGCGCGCGCGAATGCCGGCGCAGCCTTGTGCGGTTCCGCTCGCCCATCCATCGGGGTGTACAGCACGCCGGGCCATTCGACCGCGCTTTTCATGTGCGCCTTCGCTTCTTCGCGTGACAGCAGCTTCGATGCGATGCCGAATTTCCTTGCGGTCGCGAGCCAGGCATCGAACTCACGCACCTGCTTTTCGGTCTCGGCCGTAAAATAGACGCCATGGCGCGTGAAGCCGACGTCTTCGCCGGTTTCCTGCTCGAACGATGCCCAGATCCTGAGGCTTTCGAGCATCATGGGAATTTCGCGCTCGTCGCGACCCTGCACGCGCACCCAGCCCCAGTTGCGGCCTGACTGTTCCCCCGCGACATGTCCCTTTTCGCAGAGCACGACTTTGACGCCCTGCTTCGCGAGGAACCACGCGGCGGACACACCGACGATGCCGCCGCCGATTATGACCACGTCGGCGGCGTCGGGAATCGCGTCCGGGATCGCGAGCGGCCGGTTCCAGGTGTCCGCAACGCTGAACGACGACGGCTGAATCATGTCGGTTGCCCGCACATAACGAATCCGATACCGTCCGTGTCCATGTCAGCACCCATAGAGTCTCTTTCCGACATTCCGCCACTCATTGCGACCTCCGTCATCCGCGGCAGCGAACAGGGTCAAAGCCATGGCGGCGTGTTCATCGTCAGCCCCGCCACGCAATCCGTACACCAGGTGGTCGACTGGAATACCGCCGACATCGACTGGTCCGGACGTGGCTGGGATCGCGGCCTTCGCGGCATCGCGTTCCACGATGGTGAAGTGTACATCGCCGCAAGCGACGAGTTATTCGTTTATGACCAGCGGTTTCATATTGTGCGATCTTTTCGCAACGCCTATCTGCAGCACTGTCACGAAATCTCGATTCACCGTGACAAGCTCTACCTGACGAGCACCGGTTTCGACAGCATTCTCGCGTTTGACCTGGAAGCGCAGCGCTTCACGTGGGGCCTGCACGTCTCCAAGGAGAACGGCGTCTGGCACGGGCATCGCTTCGACCCGAACTCGTCGGTCGGCCCGCCGGCGTCCAACAAGTTGCATATCAATAACGTGTACTGCGACGACAGCGGCCTGACACTGTCCGGCCTTCGCACGCTGGGCATCGTCGGGCTCGGGGCCGAGATGCGGCTGCTGCAGCAGGTCGACCTGCCGGCCGGTGTGCACAACGCACGTTTGCTCGGCGACGGCGTGATATTCAACGATACCGCTGCCAATTGCCTGCGATATGTGCGCCGCGACGGCAGTGAACAACGCTACCCTTTCCCGGTGTACGACGAGGCGGACATCGAATTCGCGGGTGTCGACGATTCGAAAATTGCCCGCCAGGGCTTCGGTCGCGGCCTTTGCCTGATCGGCGAATCCCTCGTGGCGGCCGGATCGTCGCCGTCGACGATCTGCGTATTCGATCTCGACAGCGGTAAACGCATCTTCGCAGTCAATTTCTCAATGGACATCAGAAACGCGATTCACGGTCTCGAGGTCTGGCCCTGGGAGGTTCCCGCCGAAGGCCCATGAGCGGCCGTCAGGGCGCTGCGCGGCTGCGCTCAATTGCGGCGACGGTCAGGCCGGGATCGGGCGAGCCGACGATATTGGCGCCGGCCACGCCCGGCACATCACGCAGCGTCGCGATAAATTCACCGCAGGCAAGTGCGCCTTCGTGTTCGGGTCTCGCGGCACTGGCGATACGCCTGGCGACGCTCCCCGGAATCCGCACACTCGGGTACTCCTCGCCAATGCGCCGAATCGCGTCAGCGGACGTCATCAGCGGCACGTCAACGATGATCGAGAGCCGCCGGGGAATTCCGAGTTCCACGATACGCTGCATGTACCGTTGCAGCACCGTGGCGTTGAGGCAGGGTCGTGTCTGGATGAACTTCGCGCCCGCAGTGATCTTGTCAGTGATCCGTTCGGCCATCCATCCTTCCGGGGGCCGAATCACCGGCGCGAATGTCCCCACGTGCAACGCCCCCTCGTCGCCCCCCGGCGCGCCGCCGATTTGCCTGGCCAACTGAATGAGCTGCGTCGCCGTGGTATCGAAGACGCCTTTCACTTTGCCTCGCATCTGCTCCGGAATTTTTTCGCCTCGCGCAAGCAGAACGCTGGAAACGCCTATGACCGTCGCACCGACCAGCGCGGCGCGTAACGCGATCTTGTTTCTGTCACGGCAGGACATGTGCACTATCGGATCGACACCTTCCGACAAGGCGATGGCCGCCACCGCGATTGAATCTACCGAGCCGCGCGCAGCGTAATCGTCATCGATCTGCACGCTATCGACGAAATCTCGCAGTACGTGTACCCGGTTGCGAATCTCCGTCGCACTGGCATCCTGCGGCAAGGACAAGCCCGCCGTGATCACGAAATCCTTGCTGCGTATTGCTGCGGCGAATGATTGCAAGACAGGCCTCTGGAATCGCTGGCTGCGCGCAGTGTCCGGGGAATGGACAACGCGTGTCAAATCCCCGCACAATGTCGGCATGAAAAGCCCCGCTCCGGACGCGGTCCGGCGACTCCGAAGCATACTCGACGAGCACGACTACGACAGCGAGCGCTTGTTGCAGCGATTCGGTATCTCCGGCCCGCCAGGGCCCGGTGACCGCGACCGACTGCTGCACCTGACGCGTGAATTCAACGCCGAAAATGCCCTCGTCCGCCTGTTTCTGCTCGGCAGCTCACTTGCCGAAGAGGCGCTCGACACACTGCCGGACGGCCTTGTCGACACGGGCACGGAAGCAGGTTTGCTCGACATTCACGAGGGTCGTATCCGACCCCGGGTGGTCATCGTCCCCGTTGGCAAACTGTTGTTTGCCTCGGATGCTTTCAGCGTGCTCGGCAGCGAACAGTCCGCTGATTTCATCGTCCCGGCGAACACGCATGCCGCAGGTTTTCTTCGCCGGCTTACGCTTCGTGATGAGGTCGGCGCGACACTGGACCTCGGCTGCGGCTGCGGCATTCAGGCGCTGTTCGCCGCAGCGCACAGCCGGCTGGTGGTCGCGACCGACATCAGCGAAGCCGCTGCGGAATTCACGCGCTTCAACGCCGCTCTCAACGGTATCGGGAACGTCGAGGTGCGAACAGGCGACCGCTTCGGCCCGGTAAGAGGCGACAAGTTTGATCTCATCGTCAGCAATCCGCCTTTCGTACCGGGACCGGAGGGACGGTTTGTCTACCGGGACAACAATCTCGAACTCGACGAATTCTGCCGGCAGCTGATTGCCGACGCGCCGGCTTATCTCAATGACGGCGGCTGTCTCCAGCTGCTGTTCGAATCCGTGGAAATCGAGGGCGAGGCCTGGCCGGACCGAATCCGCAGCTGGGTTCGCGGAACCGGTTGCGACGCCTGGGTTTTGCACAGCCCCTCCCTGCATCCCGCTCACTACGTCGGCCGCAGACTGGCCGACACGAAGGCAGACGAGCCCGATCACGCCGCGTACGAAACCTGGGTCGATTACTTCCGGCAACGGAACGTGACGGCGATCCATCCGTCCATGATTACGCTGCGCAAGCGCTCCGGGCGGAACTGGGTGCACTTCCACGGTGTCATTGCCGACGTCGAGCAAGATGCCGGGGGCGCTGTACGGGCGGGTATCGACGCCTGCGACCTGCTGGATCGATGCGCCGATGACGAGGCGCTGCTCGAGCAGCGGCTTCGACTTTCACCGTTGCTCCGGCTGGAACAACAGTTCGCGCGCCGGGAGGGGCACTGGGATGCGGAGAAATCACTGCTGAAGATCGACAACGGACTGGGAATGGATGCCGAGGTGGACATGCAGGTCCTCACTTTCCTGCATCAGATCAACGGCAAGCAGACGCTGCGGCAGACGATCGGGCAGTTCGGCGAGGCCGTCGGTGCCGAGCCCGCTGAGCTTGCCGCCAGCTTGCTGCCGGTCATCCGCCTGTTCATCGGGCGCGGGTTCGTTGAAACCGTCACAGCCTGATGCCCGGATGTTCACGCAAAAAGAAAAGGGCGGCCAGCGGCCGCCCTTTTTTTCAGCTGCCCTGGCGGGCGCCGGGTATCAGTTCCAGTTATAGGCGAAGCGGATGCCGTACTCGCGCGGTCGATTGGTTGTCACGCGCCGCTGGCCGAAGAACGGCTCAAAGTACAGGTCGTCTTCGTACAGAACCGCTCGCTCATCACCAACGTTGTTGACGAAGAGTTCCAGGGTCCACGAATCGCTCCTGAGGCCCGCCCGCACATCGGCAATGCTGAATGCGGGCTGCAGGAACTGGCCGCGGCCCGACTCGAGCGGGACCACCTCCCATGCTTCCAGCTGGTTCACCGAATCGTCCTGATAGGTGTACTGTGCGCGAAGGTAGGCGTCCGAAGCCCCGGCGAAGTTGGCAGGCCAGGTGTATTGCGCGAACGCCGTATACTTCAGCTCCGGAACATTCGGTAACCGGGAGCCTTTCGGCACCGGGATCAACTCGCCGTTTTCGTCGGAGCGCGCAACGGTGAATTCCTCGGACGTTTCCGCCTCGACGTAGGTCAGGTTCAGTCCCAGGTCCCAGTAATCATTGGGCGCCGCCTTGAGCTCGACTTCGACGCCTGTCTGCTGGGCGTCACCGGCATTGCCGACAACGACCTGGAAGGGCTGGCCGCAAGGATCGGTGTCGTTGCTCTGCGGCGGAATACACGGATTGAAGCTCGGATCGACGGCCTCGATCTGGTAGTCCGACCACTGGCCGAAAAACACGGTCGCGTTGAGCTGCATGCGGCCGTCCGCCCAGCGGGTCTTGGTGCCGACCTCGAAGTTCCTGAGCTTGTCCGGATCATAGACCAGCGGGAATACCGTGAACTCTTCCGCTACGCGATTGCGATTGGCGCCGCCGGCCCGGAAGCCCTCGGAATACAGGGCGTAAAGCATCTTCTTGTCATCGACGCGATAGGTCACTGCGACCTTGGGCACGATATCGTTGTTACCACCGTCGGCAATCGATACATCGGGATAAGAATCGGAAATGATAAACGGCTTGTCGACGTAGTAGAAACGATCCATCTTCGAGTCGAAATAGCGGAGGCCAACTTCGGCGGACCACTTCTCGTTGAAATCGTAGTTGAAGTTGCCGAACACCGCCCACTGCGTCCACTCCGTGTCGTCAGCCGACAGCCACCAGGAGGGATCGACGCCGGACGGCTCGTAACTATTGAGCCAGTAGGCATAGGCATACGAGTCGAGGAACTCGGGCGTGCGCGAGCGGAACACCCAGTCCTCACTCTTCTTCTCATAGAACGCGCCCATGACCCAGCGGTAATTGTCGCCGGTCTTCGACAGGCGGAACTCCTGCGTGAAGCGGTCGTTTTCCTGGTCCTGGATGTTCCAGCCCGTCGTATCCTGGTCATAGATCGTCTCACCCGACCAGCAGTACGCGGGCGCATAGACCGCGCCGGCATAGGTGCAGAAGTTGTAATTGAAGTAGGCCGAGTAAGTGGTGCGATCGAACGAGTAATCCAGCTTGCGATCGAAGAAACTCGTGTTGGAGACGAAGTCGAGGTCCCCGATCTTGCCATCCAGGGTCAGAGACGCCTGCCACCATTCGTCATCGCGCGTATCCTTGTAGAAGCGCACGACCTGCAGGTCGCCGACGGTCGGGTCGTAAATATTCGCACCCTCGGATTCGGACTTCTGGCTGATGAGCGCGCCCGTGACCGACCACTCGTCGTTCACCCACCACTTGGCGGCGATTCGGCCGCCAGAGAAGTTGACCTCGTTGATGTCCTCCTGGACGAGGTTCGAGTTGTCCTTGGTGCCCAGCTGCGGCGAAACCCCGAAGACGTTGTCCACGAAGCCACCGTCGCGCGCCGAGAATCCGACGATACGGATCGCGAACTTGTCCTCGATCAGCGGCATGTTCAGCATGGCGTTGACATCGTAGCTGTTGGCCGAATCGCTGCCCGAGCGAAGCATGACTTCCGCAGCAGCAGCAAACTCGGTGGCATTCGGCTTGTTGGTGATGATGCGCAACGTACCCGACTGCGAGCTGTCGCCATACAGCGTGCCCTGCGGCCCGGCAAGGGCTTCTACGCGCTCGATGTCGATCAGCCGCGGTTCGGGGTTGACCGCAAACTGGGTCAACGGCTGTTCATCGATGTAGAGCGCGGCAGATGACGCGGCAATGAAGTTGGCGGGGTTATCGGATACGCCGCGGAAAATGATCTTGTTGGAGCCTACTGTCTGGCCGATGTGCGAAACGCTGGGCAGGAAGCGAATTACGTCTTCCATGTTCGTGATGCCCTGTCGCTTCAGGTCCGCACCGGTGAACGCCTGGATACTCGCCGAGACATCCTGCAGGCTTTCCTCGCGCTTGCGCGCCGTGACCGTGATTTCCTCGATGCCGTGGCTCGCTTCCGCTTCCTGAGCCTGCACTTCCTGCCCGTGACCGCCTACCGCGACCGAAACGGCGACCGCAATCGCGCTCTTGACTGGAAAATCCTGACCTAAGTCTTTGTCTGCTGCAGCCATGAAACCCCCCGGTTAGATGTGGCTGGATTCGGAACACTCTGTCGTTACTGCCGCTGCACCGCAGATTCGCGTCCCGAATGATGTAACCCCCCGTCACACCTCTGGCACAGCCCTGCGACCGAGTCTACTATCAATTTTTGACGGGTTACAAGAAGAGAAGCCGCGCATGGACATCGATACGCCATTGAAATCCCTGGGGCCTGTTGACTCATCGGCACTGAGACAACGCATTCTCGACCTCGATGAGTCCGCCTGGCTTGCCAATGAACGGCGCCAGAACGACTACGAGGTGCACCGCCAGACCCAGTCGGTGGTGCTGGTCTTCTGCGAGGGCACGATGCAGGATCTCGAGGTCCGGCAGGAGACCGGCTGGGCGCTGCTGGCCGATGTTGCGATTCCCGTCATGCACGACATCATCGAGCGCTGTTACGCACCGGGCGGCACGATCATCCGCGCCATGGCCGCGAAACTGTTGTCGGGCGGCCGTATCAACCCGCATTTCGACAGCCACCCGACCTTTCGCTGCAGCCACAGGATTCATGTACCTGTCACCACCAACAACCGCGTCCGCTTCACCATCGACGGCAAGCCATACCGATTCGAGGTCGGACAGGCCTACGAGATCAACAACCAGAAGACCCACAGCGTGATCAACAGCGGCAAGGACGACCGCATCACGTTCATCTTCGATTACATGCCGGTCGATTTCATCGGCCTGCCGGAAACCGGCGGTGCGAAGGCGGTCAGGCCTCCGTCTGCCTGAGCGAAGCCGGGCGCCAGTCCGGCGGCAGTTCACGCAAGGCCGGTTCCAGTACGTCGATCAGCGGGCCGAGATGGTGCTCGAAGTTGCGCCAGCGATGCCTGGCGCTCTGGTAAATCGGTTGCCGCACCTGTTCCGAGCTCGCGGTCTTGACGGCACGATCCGACTCATGGAAACGAAGGCAGGCGTCATTCCAGGGCAGTTCGCAGAACTCGAGCAATCGCCGCACCTGCGCTTCGAAATCATCGACGACGTCCTCGTACTGGACGCGTAGCACCTGGCCTGGCAGAACCTCGTCCCAATGCTTCATGAGACGCAGGTATTCCATATAAAACTCGCCGAGCTCGAACAAGTCGTATGTAAACGGCTGGCCGCGCGCGAATAACTGTTTGTAACTCCCGAAGCAGCTGTCCAGCGGATGCCGCCGCGCGTCGATCACCTTCGCGTTCGGCAGGATCAGGCTGATCAGGCCAACATGCACGAAATTGTTCGGCATCTTGTCGGTAAAGCGTGGCCGCCCCAGTTCCCGGTGACGCTCGGTGCGGCTGAGGTAGTCCTCACCGAGCGCCCTGAGCTGATCCGCGTCGAGCTCCGCGACGGCGCGGGGATAGCCGTGCACGCGGTTTTGTCCCCGGCCGGATGACCTTGCGGTGCGGCTCAGCTCCGGCAGCTCGTGGGTGCCTTCGACGTCCGGGTGACTCGCGAGGATCTGTTCCAGCAGGGTCGACCCGGACCGCGGCAGCCCGACGATGAAAACAGGCGCTCGGCTGTCGCAGCCCATGCCGGCCTTTTCGGCGAACAACTCGGGGGTGAACACCGCAATAAACTCATCGTGGCTGTCCATGGTCTGGACCGGGTCGTAGGTCTCACGTTGCCGGCGATTCTCGTTGCCGGCACGGTACCAGTCGAAGGCCCGGTCGTAATCTCCCTTGTCCTCCCAGGCCTTCCCCAGGGCGAACTGAAGGTTGGCGCGGGGCTCGCCGGTGAGCCCCTCATTCTCAACCAGGGATTCCATGGCCGAGATCTCCTCATCGCTGAAGTGGAAGGTCTTGAGGTTCGCAAGGCTCCACCACGCTTCGCCGTGGCCCGGGTGATGTTCGATGCAGCGGCGATAAGCGGAGATGGCCTCATCCTGGCGACCGATGGTTTTCAGTACGTGGCCCAGGCCCGCCAGCGCGCCCGCATGGCCTTCGTCACGCTCGAGTGCCTGCCGGAAGAACTCGATGGCCTCATCGTGCTGGCCGGCCATGCCCAGCGCCGTGCCGGAAGCTGCGTAACCATTTGGCTTCTGTGGCTCAATCCTGATCGCGCGCTGAAAGGCATCAAGCGCCGCGTCCATGCGGTCCTGCTCCTGACGCGCGTGGCCGAGATCCATCCAGCCCTGAAAGAAATCCGGCGCGATCCGTAGCGCTTTTTCGAGCAGCACCTCGGCATCACCCCACTGCCGCGCGCGCATGGCCACACCTGCAAGCAGTCGCAGCGCGTCGACGTTGTCCGGATCCCGGACCAGCACGTCACGGTAGATCCGTTCCGCTTCCTGCAGGTCGCCCATGCGCTGCAACCGCAGACCCCGGACCAGGTCCTCTCGATACGGTGTCAGCTTGAATGATGTCTCGAATGACCGGGTCGCCTCGTCATCCCTGCCCAGCGCGGTCAGCGCCCTGGCCAGCTTCATGTGTACCGCCGCGTTACCGGGCTCGAGCTTTTCGGCCCGCCGCAGCGTCTCCACGGCCTCCGGCAGTTTGCCCTGCAATATCAGCGCCTCCGCTAAACCCTCGTGCGCGCGCGCAAAATCCGGGAACAGCTGCACGGCCCTGGTCAGCGTGTGCTCGGCCGCGCGCGACTTCTGCTGCTTGATCAGCGCAGCGCCAAGCAGCGACAACAGGTTCGCATCGCGCGGAAACGCGTTCAGTGCCTGGCGGCAGATGCTTTCGGCCATGGCCGCGTCGCCGCCGCGCAGGAACGTGCTGGCGCGATCGAATGAGGCTTTCGCCGAATTGGTGTCGTCTGGATGGTTCACTGCCTGCTCCGCTGGGCACTGAGCAGGACTGCGAGTTGTTGCGATGCGTCACTGGCCATATGCTTGGTCAATTCAAACCCAGACCGCCCGTAACATGCAACACGACGTCATCGTCATCGGCGCAGGCCACAACGGCCTGACGACCGCGGCCTATCTCGCGAGAGCGGGCCGCAAGGTGCTCGTGCTGGAACGCCGCGACGTCGTGGGCGGCTGCGCGGTGACCGAAGAAGTCGACCCCGAGCGCGCACCGGGCTGCCGCGTTTCCACGGCCGCCTACATCGCCAGCATGCTCAGGCCGACCATCATCAGGGACCTGAAGCTCGCCGACTACGGCCTGCGCATGGTCGCCTGCGACCCGAGCGTGCAGGCTGCTTTCGAGGATGGCACCGTGGCCGCCTGGTGGCCGGACGAAAAGCGCATGCACGCCGAACTCGCACGCATCGCGGCGAACGACATCGAGCGCTTTTTCGCGACCGAGACCGAACTCAAGCGGCTCGCGGCCTACCTGCAGCCGTTCTTCCTGGAGCCGCCGCCCGACATCCACGCAAGGGGGCTCGCAAAGCTGCGCGAATCGTGGCGCCTGTATCGCCGTTTCCGCGGCATCACGGGCGACGACGTCAGCGGCCTGACCCGTTTCCTGACCGGCTCGCTCGGCGACTTCCTGGACCAGCGTTTCGAGTCCGACAAGCTCAAGCGGCTGATCCTCGCGAACAGCCTGTATGGCAAGCACGGCGGCCCTTACCAGCCCGGCACCGCGATGGGCCTGCTGTTTCACCTGCTGAGTGGCGGCGAGGCCGAACAACAGGCCTGGCAGGGTCACGTCATCGGCGGCATGGGCGCGATCACGCAGGCGCTGCGCGGTGCCTGCACGGACCTCGGCGTCGACATCCGTACCGGCGCGGCCGTGCAGCGAGTCAATATCGTGAACGGCGTCGCACAGGGCGTGATGCTCGAGTCCGGCGAAGCGCTCGATGCGCGGCTCGTGGTCTCGAACGCCGATCCCAGGCGAACCTTCCTGACGCTCGTGGAACCCGCGCATCTCGATGCCGATTTCCGGCGGCAGGTCGAGAACATCCGCATGAACGGGCCGGCTGGCAAGGTCAATTTCGTGCTGTCCGAGGAACCACGGGTCCGTGGCATGCCAGCCGATTACAGCCGCGCGCAGCGATCGCTGTTCACGCTGATCCCGACACTCGACGAGGCCGAGGCGAACTACAACGCCTGCCGCGCGGGCCGGCTGCCCGAGCGGCTCTGGGTCGACTGCGTGCTTGCCTCGAACGTCGACGACACGCTCGCGCCGGCCGGCCGGCACATGCTGACCTGCTTCGTGCAGTACCTGCCCTACGCCCTCGCGGACGGTGACTGGGACGCGCAACGCGAAGCGCTAGGAGATCGGGTCACCGAACTCATCGGCCGCTATGCACCGAACATGCCGGGCTCCGTCATCGCGCGACGCGTGTTGACGCCCGTCGACCTCGAGGCGCAGTTCGGCATCACCGAGGGCAACATCTTCCATGGCGACATCTCGCTCGAGCAGATGTTCTTCATGCGACCGCTGCCCGGCTGGTCGCAGTACCGGACCCCGGTCGACGGGCTCTGGCTGTGCGGCGCAGGCACCCATCCCGGCGGCGGCGTCACGGGCGCGCCCGGTTACAACGCAGCCCGGGCGATACTGTCCGCATGAGCACGCACGTCTATTTCGATCTCGACGGCACCCTGACCGACCCGTTTGAAGGCATCACGCGGTGCATCCTGTATGCGCTCGATAAACTCGGTTTCCCGCATCCGGACGACGAATACCTCTGCAGCTGCATCGGACCACCGCTCTGGGACACTTTCCCGGAGTTGGTCGGCCCGGAACTGACGCGGCAAGCCGTGGACCTGTACCGGGAGCGTTTCACGGAAGTCGGCTGGCTCGAGAACCGCCCGTACGAGGGCATCCTCGAGACGCTCGCGGCGATCCGGGATGCCGGTCACGAGATCTTCGTCGCCACGAGCAAACCGCACGAAGCCGCCAGGCGCATCGTCGAGCACTTCGGCATGGGGCGATACATCCGCGAGGTCTACGGCAGTGAACTGGACGGCACGCGCTCGGACAAGCGCGAGTTGCTGGCCTACGCGCTTGCGAGGAACCCCGGTGCAGGCCGCAATATCATGATCGGCGACCGCAGACACGACCTGGTCGGCGCGATAGCCAACGCGATGGAGCCGATCGGCGTCGCTTACGGTTATGGCTCCATCGAGGAACTTACCGGCGCCGGCGCCACGAAGATCGCGCGGTCGCCCGCGGATATTCCGCCGCTGATCAGCTGAGCGCCTCGCGCATCGCCGCGATGTGTTCGGGTCCCATGCGGCAGCAGCCGCCGACGATGGCGGCGCCCGCGGCAACCCAGTCGCGTGCCGCGGCCGCGCAGTCGAGCGGCGTCACGGTGCCGATCCAGGACTCGTTGACCGCATCGTACTGCTCGCCGGAGTTGGGGTAGGCAATCAGCGCATGCCCCGGCAGCGCCGCGCGAATGCGCCTGAGCAGCCCGGGCACATGTTGCGGTGCCGTGCAGTTGACGCCAACGGCCTTGACGACCGGGTGCTCCAGGAAGCAGCCGGCCGCATCGCCGATCGGCGTGCCGTCACAAAGGTGTTCCGCGTCCCGGCAGGAAAAACTGACCCAGGCGGGCGTCTTGCAGTCGGCCAGCACGCCGGCGAGCACTTCGGCTTCCATCAGCGAGGGAATCGTCTCGAGCGCCAGCACGTCGAGGCCGCAGGTGTCCAGCACGTTGAGTCGCCGTTCATGAAATGCCGCGAGCGCGGTCCGCGACAGGTCATAGTTCCCCGTGTACTCGGAGCCGTCATGCAGGATCGCACCGTAGGGGCCGATGCTTGCGGCGACCAGCGGCACTCCGCGTCCGCCCCTGCGCTCACGCAGGAATTCATCCCGCGCGCGAATTGCGAGTTCGGCCGACCGGCGCATCAGGTCGTCCGCCTCGCGGGCGCCGATTCCGCATCGTGCAAAGCCCTCGCGGCTCGCCTGGTAGCTCGCCGTTTCCACGATGTCGGCACCGGCCTCGAGGAATGCGCGCGTGGCGGCGACGATGGCCTGCGGGTTCGTCTGCAGCAGTTTCGCCGACCAGAGTACGCCGCGGATGTCCTCGCCCTGCGCCTCGAGCCGCGTCGCGAGGCCGCCGTCGAGAAGCAGCACACGACCGGACTGCAGGGCTTTGGCAAATTGCGAGTTCTGCATCGTGGGACCTTACTTCACAACGTCACCTGCGGCTTGCTACTGTAGGCGAGCGTCTTCTCAGGGTCCACCACATGCGTCAGATCGTCGTCCTGCTGTCCGTTCTTGTTCTTTTTGCCGCCTGCGGCAAGGATGCCGGCGATGCCGGCGCCACCCTCGCGGTCCGCTGCGGCACCCTGATCGACGGCATCGCGGACGCCGCACTGGGTGGCCGCCTCGTGGTCATTCACGACCAGCGCATCACCGAGGTGCTGCCGAAGGACGCCGCGGTTCCCGAAGGCGCGACATTGCTGGACCTGGAGGGCTACACCTGCCTGCCGGGCCTGATCGACACGCACACGCATCTGGCGGGGAACCACGACGAGTCGAGCGACCTGTCGCTGCTGTACACGCGGCCGCTGGCGGAAACGGTCGCCAGCACAGAACGCAACGCGAAAAAAACGCTCGCGGCGGGGTTCACGACGGTCCGCAACGTCGGCGAGTATTTCCCGGAGGCCATCATCGCGGTGCGCGAGCAGATCCGCGCCGGCAGCGTTCCGGGGCCGCGCATCCAGACGGCCGGCTCCTACCTCACGATACCCGGCGGTGGCGGCGACCTCGTGATTCCGGGTCACGACGAGGGCGAGATTCCGGCCGCGGCGCGCATCGGCGTGGCGCGCGGGCCCGAGGCGTTTGCCGAAGCCACGCAGCGCATACTCGACAACGGTGCCGACTTCATCAAGGTCATCGCGTCAGGCGCCGTGTTCGCGTACGGCGGCGTGCCCGGCGCGCCGGAGATGACGCGCGAGGAAATCGCCGCGGTCGTCGCAGTCGCACGCAAGGCCGGCGTCCGGGTGACCGCGCATGCGCATGGCGCACAGTCGATCAAGGACGCGATCCTCGCCGGTGTCGACTCGATCGAGCATGCGTCGCTGGCGGATGATGAGGCGATCGCGCTGGCAGCGGAGCGCGGTGTCGCGTTCTCGATGGACGTCTACAACGGGACTTTCACGGCCGAGGTCGGCGTCGCGCTGGGCTATCCCGAGGAGTTCATGCGCAAGAACGAGGAGACGACCGAGGCGCAGCGCATCGTCTTCGAAAAGGCCTGCAAGGCCGGGGTACCGATCCTCTTTGGCACCGATGCCGCTGTCGCGCCGCACGGCTACAACGCGCGGCAGTTCGAGGTCATGGTGGCCCGCGGGATGGCGCCGATGGATGCCATTCGCAGCGCCACTTCCGTCGCTGCCGCGCACATGGACATGAGCGGCGACGTCGGCGCGATCGAGGTCGGCCGTTACGGCGACCTGGTTGCGGTCAAAGGCGATCCGGTTGCCGACATCCGCGTGCTGCAGAGCGTCGAAGTCGTCGTCAAGGGCGGCGAGGTTTTTCACGGACCCGTGCCGAACGACGCGAGATTCGCCGATGCCGTCTATCACACGGGCAAGATCTACACCGTCAATCCCGAGCTGCCCTGGGCACAGGCTGTCGCCATCAGGGGCGGCCGCATCACGTTTGTCGGCTCTGACGATGCCGTGCGCAGCCAGATCGGACCGCGCACCCGGGTCGTCGATCTTCGCGGCAGGCTCATGCTGCCGGCTTTCCAGGACGCCCACATCCACCCGATTTACAGCGCCCTGGAAGCGCTGGCCTGCGAACTGAATGACCTGCCCGATGTCACCGCCTACCGCGCGCGAATCGCGGAATGCGCTGCGGCTGCCGAACCCGAGGGCTGGGTTACCGGCGGGGGCTGGTCAATGGCGGCGTTCGGACCCGGCGCGAAAGCGAGCAAGGCGATACTCGACGAAATCGTGCCCGACCGCCCCGCCTACCTGCGCTCGCAGGATGGCCATACGGGCTGGGCCAACAGCCTTGCGTTCGAAATTGCAGGCATCGATGCGCGCACGCCAAACCCGGCCGACGGCATCATCGATCGCGACGCGGACACCGGGGAGGCCATCGGCAGCCTGCAGGAAGGCGCGATGAAACTCGTCGAGAAGCACATTCCCGAGCCCAGCGCCGAGATGCGTCAGCGGGCGCTCGCTTACGCTCGCGACATGCTGCACCACTACGGCATCACGTCGGTCCAGGAAGCGATGGCCTACGAAGCGGACATGGAAACCTATGCCGAGATGGACCGGGCCGGGCAACTGAACCTGCGCATCGTCGGCGCATTGCGCTGGGACAACGACGCGGACGATGAACAGCTGCCGGCCTTGCGCGCGCTGCGCGACAAGTACAGCAGCGGCAACATCCGTGCGACCAGCGTCAAGATCTTTGTCGACGGTGTGATGGAAAACTACACGGCGGTCATGCTCGATCCGTATCTCGTCGAAAGCGGCACGCACGGCATCCCGATGATCGACCCCGACACGCTCGTCGACGTGGTCAGCCTGCTGGACGCGGAAGGTTTCCAGGTGCACTTCCATTCCCTGGGTGACGGCGCGGTTCGCCATGCCCTCGATGCGCTGGAGATCGCGCAGGATCGCAACGGCACGACTGACGGGCGCCACCACCTGTCGCATCTGCAGGTCATCGACCCTGACGACATCCCGAGATTCGCGTCGCTCGGGGCCGTCGCGAATTTCCAGCCGGTCTGGGCGTATAGCGATCCCTACGTCGTGGACCTGACGCTGCCGTTCATCAAGCCCGAAGTGGCCAAATGGATGTACCCGATCCGATCCGTCATCGAGGCCGGCGGCCGCGTCGCATTCGGCAGCGACTGGTCGGTCTCGACGGCCAACCCGTTCCCGCAGATCGAGACGGCCGTCACGCGCATCGACGCGGATGGTCACGACACGCCGCCGCTCAACCCGGAACAGGCCATTACGATCGAACAGGCACTCGCGGCATTCACGATCAACGCGGCGTTCGTCAATCACCAGGATGATGTCACCGGCTCGATCGAGGTCGGCAAACTCGCCGACCTCATCGTGCTGGACAGGAACCTGCTGACCATTGCACCGCAGGAGATTTCCGACACCAAAGTCATCCTCACGCTGTTCGGTGGCCGGCCAGTCTACGGCGACCCTGCGGCACTCTGAGGACGAAGGGAGATACGGTATGAACCTGGGAGCGTTTTCAGTAAGCCTCGCGGTCAAAGACATTCGTGCCTCGAGAGACTTCTACCTGAAGCTCGGCTTCGAGATATTTCACGGTGACGTCGAGCACGACTGGCTGATCCTCAAGAACCGCGAACACGTCATCGGCCTTTTCCAGGACATGATCGACCGCAACATGCTGACCTTCAATCCGGGCTGGGACCAGGACGGCAGGGAGACGGCGGATTTCACGGACGTCCGGGACCTGCAGAAAGCCCTGAAGGCGGCCGGCCTTGAAATGGCGGCCGAGGTCGACGAATCCGGATCGGGCCCGGGGCGCTGCATCGTCATCGATCCCGATGGCAACCCGGTCATGCTCGACCAGCACCGATAGCGGTTCGCCGAATGGCCGAAATCACCTGCCTGCAGATCGACGCGTTCGCCGCCGAGCCATTCACCGGTAATCCCGCGGCGGTCTGCCTGCTCGACGAGCTGCGTGACGAACGGTGGATGCAGTCGGTCGCGGCGGAGATGAATCTTTCGGAGACGGCGTTCATCCGGCCGGCCGACGGCGATTTCGAATTGCGCTGGTTCACGCCCGTCACCGAGGTCGACCTCTGCGGCCACGCAACCCTGGCGGCAGCGCATGCGCTGTGGTCCGAGCATGTCGTCGATCCTGAGACGATCATTCGCTTCCGAACCCGCAGCGGCGAGTTGACCTGCTCGCGGCGCGGTGACCGCATCGAACTGGATTTTCCGGCGACACCGGTCGAGCCGGAGACCCGGGCCGCGGCGCTCGGCGCGGCGCTCGGGGTCGAGCCGCTCGAGACGAAGCGTTCGAGGTTCGACGGCGTCGCGCTCCTCGCTTCCGCGGCTGCGCTGCGCGCGCTCGAACCGGATTTTGCCGCGCTCGCAAAACTGCCGTATCGCGGCGTCATTGCGACCAGCCCGTCCGACGATCCGCGTTACGACTTCCTGTCGCGATTCTTCGGCCCGGCCGTCGGTGTCGACGAGGACCCGGTGACGGGCTCTGCGCATTGCGCGCTCGCGCCTTACTGGGCGGCCCGGCTCGGCAAACTCGAGATGACGGCCTACCAGGCATCGCAGCGCGGCGGCGTCGTCAGCATGCGGCTGGACGGCGAGCGCGTGATACTCGCCGGACAGGCCGTGACGGTACTGCGGGGCGTGCTGGTCTAGCGGCGACCCACGACGAGCGCATCCACGGCAACCGCGCCGTCCGCGTGGACGATGACCGGGTTGACGTCGGCCTCCGCGAGCACATCGCCGAGCACGTGCGCCATTTCCGAGAACCGCGCCGCCACATCGCAGAAGGCATCGACATCCACGGCCGGATTGCCGCGCACGCCGTCGAGCAGCGGCCTGAACTTCAGTCGATCCACGAGACGACGCGCATGGGCCCGGTCGAAGGGCGGCAAGGCAAACTGAACGTCGCCGATCGTTTCCGCGAGCACCCCGCCGACGCCCAGCAGCACGACCGGGCCGAACTGCGGGTCTCGCCTTGCGCCGAGCAACATCTCGATACCGGCCGGCGCCATCGGCGCCAGCAGAACGGCAGTTCCGAGCTGCCGACTCATGACGCGGTAGCGCTGCGTCAGCTGTTCGTCCTCGTGTATGCCGAGAGCCACCCCGCCCGCATCGGACTTGTGCAGCAGTCCCGGCCGCGCCGATTTCAGCACCACCGGGTAGCCCATCCTGGCCGCTGCGGCGAGCACTTCGTCCTCGCTGTCGGCGGGAACCGGGTTCGAGACAGGCATGCCGAAGTCCGCCAGCAGCTTCAGTGATTCGTACTCTTCGAGCGTCGTGCCATCGTGCAGGCGCATATGCCATTCCGCGACGATGTCCGCCGCCGGGGTTTGCGAAGGCTCGGTGCCACGATGCCGGAAATCCCGGTAGGCGAACAGCGCCCCGACGCCCGCGAGAAACGGCCTTACGCCGTCGAGTACCGGGAAGCCGGCGTGCGTGCTTTCGACAACGGCCGGGTCGTAACCGGTGCCCTGGCGCGCCGCGACGAGCGCAACCGGCTTGGCGGCGTCCGCGGCGGCGCGGTGCATGTAATCGAGATAACCCGGGTAGATGGTGCCGCCCGGCGCGCGATCGTGCACGACCGCCCCCATCGCGGCGCCCGGGTCCTGCATCATCAGCGACAGGCTGCGCGCCATGATGTCGGGTGCCCCGGGGCCGCCGCGGCTCCAGGCATCGAGCGGGTTGACCGCCGGGAGTTCCGGCTCGAGCACCTGTTCGAGCGCCGCCACGGTGTCCTGCCGCAGCGTCGTCAGCGACACACCGGCCTCGTCCGCGAGATCGACAAACAGCTGTCGCTCGCCCCCCGAGTCATGCAGCGCAACGAGTCCGCCCGCGCCGACCGGGTGGCACTCGGCAAACAGGATCAGCATGGTCGCCAGCTCGTCCTGGTCACGCGCGCGCTGTACGCCGTAGCGGTCGAACAGTGCTTCATAGGTCGCGTCGTCGCCGGCCATTGCGCCGGAATGCGACACGGTGAGCGCAGCCGCAGCAGCCGTGCGGCCGACCTTGAGCGCGACGACGGGGATTCCCTTGCGCACGGCCTTGTCGAGCGCGTCGCGAAAACCGTCGGGGTTGCGCGCCGTTTCGACGAACAGGCCGACCACGCGCGTCTCGGGCAGGTCGAGCGCGAAATCGAGATACTCGTCCATCGTCACGCCGATTTCGTTGCCTGCGGAGACGGCCAGGTTGATCCTGAGTCGCGCGTCGCAGTCGATGATCCCCGACATGCCGGATCCCGAGTGCGTAATCAAAGCGATATTGCCCGGGGCCTCGTGCATCGCGCTGTCGAAACCACAGGTCCAGACGTGGTCGCGCACGTTGTAATAGCCCATGCCGTTCGCGCCGCACACGAGCAGGCCGGACTGGCGGATTTTCGCTTCGAGCCGCGCGCGCAGCGGCGGGGCCGCGTCGTCATCGACGACGAGCGCCGACTGGATGACCGCGGCGCGCACGCCCGCGGCGATCGCCTCGTCAACGGCCGCCTCGAGCCGATGATCGCCCACTGCGAAAACAACGAGTTCGGGCGTCTCCGGCAACGACGAGAGCGACGGGTAACAGCGATGACCCCGGAGTTCCTGGTAGCGCGGATTGACCGGATAGACCGCGCCCCTGAATCCGCCTTTCGCGAGGTTCCTGAGCGCCCAGTCGCCGAGGCTGTCCGTGCGCGCCGACGCGCCGACGACCGCGACCGACCGCGGCCGCAACAGCGGGTCGAGGCGGTGCGCCATGGCGGCGGCTAGTAAGGTCCCGGCGGCGTGGCACCGCGCCGCGCCGGGAACCAGAAAGGTTTATCGACGACGGTTGCTTTCGCCATCTTGCGGCTCCAGTGCATCTCCCGCTGGTAATAGATCTCCACCCACACATGGGTACCCGGCGCGCCATGCGGCATGCGCACGCTGCCGAGTGCGATGTTCTGTTTGCAGACGGGTGACCAGATTGCCGAGGTGATGAAACCGATGTTGCCCTTGTTGTTCTTTTCCCTCGCGAAGACGTAGGAGTTGTGCGCCGGCTTGTTGCCCTCGATATCGAGCTTGACCAGCCGCCAGGTCGAGCCCCTGCGCTTTTCCTCGGCAAGCGCGCGGCGACCGTTGAAATTCGGCTTCTTGAAATCGACCAGCCACTCGAGGCCGAGCTCGAGCGGCGACCGGGAGCGACCGGTCCTGACGGTTTCGTCCGCGGGCAGGAACTCGTGGTAGGCGGCGAGAAAGCCCGCCTCGATGCGCGACATTTCCAGCGCCTCGGTGCCGATCGCCCGGATTCCGTGAAGCTCCCCTGCGGCGAACAGCGCATCCCAGAGCGCCTCGGCCTTGTCGGGCTCGATCCAGAGTTCGTAGCCGAGGTCTCCCGTGAAGCCCGTGCGCGACACCATCAGTTCCGACCCATGGAAGTCGAAATACGTCAGCCCGAAAGGCTTCAGCGTTTCGATGCCTTCGAGACCCATGTTCCGCAGCACACTGAACGAGGTCGGCCCCTGCACGGCCAGCGCGGCAACCTCCTCCGTCTCGTGACGGATTTCCACGTCCATGCCGATCGCGCAGTCGTTGAGCCACGCAAAGTGGCGCTCCTGTGAGCACAGGCGGTATTCCCCGTCACGCAGATGAAAAATCGTGCCGTCGTCGATGACCTGCCCGTGATCGTCGCACCAGACCGCGTACGCGACGCGCCCCGGCCTGATCTTTTCCATGTCGCGCGTCACGAGGCGATTCACGTAGGCCAGCGAGTCCGGCCCCGAAATGCGGTACTTGGTCATCGGCGTAATATCGAAAACCGCGGTCGCGTTGCGAATCGCGAAATACTCGACGTCAGAGCAAAACAGCAGGTTGGCGCTCGAATAGCCCTTCCACTGGTGCCATTCGTTGACCGTGTCGAGACTGGAAAGCCGCGAATAAAACGGCGATTTCAGCCGCCCCTGGTGAACCGGTCCTGGCTTCATGCTGCTTTCTCCCGCTTCAGAATGCTGCGCGCAGCGTTCCGTCCCGCCGCGCCACTGACGCCGCCGCCCGGGTGCGCGCCCGCCCCGCAGAGATAGAGCCCGTCGAGCGGCATCGCATACTGCGCCGCGCCCGCGACGGGCCTGACGAACAGGAACTGGTCCAGCGTCAGTTCGGCGTGGTGCCAGTGACCGCCCGTAATGTGGAATTCGCGCTCGATGTCCGCGGGCGTCAGCAGTTCGCTCGCCGTGACGCGGCCTGCTATATCCGGTGCATACCGGGCGATCGTATCGATAACGACGTTCTCGAACTCTGTCTTCGCGTCGTCGTCCCAGCCGCCCTTGAGCCCGTGCGGCGCATACTGAACGACGGCGGACATGACGTGCTTGCCCGTCGGTGCCAGCGTCTCGTCACGGAAGCTCGGGAACGTCATCTCGACGACCGGGGCTGCCGAGTACTCGCCGTACTTCGCAGGGTTGAAGGCGCGCTCCACGTAATGTTCGTCACCCGCGATCACGATGCGCTCACCCATGTCCTTCTTGTCGAGACCCGCGAACGACGGCAGGCCGTCGAGCGCGAGGTGCAGCTTGGCCGCGTTGCCGCTGGCCCGCAGGTGATGAATCCGCCGCGCAAAGCCGGTTTCGACATGCTGCGTGCCCACGAGCTGGTTGATCGTCCGTTTCGGGTCCGCATTCGAAATCACGGTATAGCTGTTGAAGCGTTCGCCGCGGGCCGTTTCGACCCCGGTCACCCGGCCGTTTTCGACGATGATGCGCCGCACCGGCGTGGCCGTCCTGATGTCCGCGCCCGCGCTGCGGGCCGCATGGCCGAGGAGCTCCGTCACACTGCCCATGCCCCGTCGCGGGACCGCCAGCCGCCCATTATCGCCGGCCAGCCGATAGAGATACGTCATGATCGTGTTCGGCGAACGCGGCCCGAGGTGCGTGCCGAGTACCGCGTCGAGACTGACGGCGCCGCGCAGCAACGGGCTCGCGAAGCGCTCGGTGACCTCGTCGAAAATGTTCATGCCGATCAGTCGCAGGAACTCGCGCATTTCCTCTTTGCCGAGCATCCGGACGTCGAGGCCGAGCTGGGCCAGGGTGCCGAGGTCCTGCCAGTCCTTTGTCCCCAGCCTCGGCGGTGGCCTGTTCAGGTACTTTCGCAGCAGTTTCGCGAAGCGCTTCATGCGCTTGCGGAAATCCCTGTATTGCGCGGCATCTTCTTCCGAAACGCCCTGCGCCTTGTCACCGTGCAGTCGCAGGTGTTTGCCGTCCGCCGCAAGCACGATCGTCGACATGTGTTCGGTTGCCATCTGCGGCGAGAGCCCGAGCTCACGCCTGACTTCCGGCTGCAGCTGGTAGAGCAGGTGCGCGCAGGCAGACACGGAGTAGCCCTCGGCGAATTCCCGCGTCACCGCCGCACCGCCGACCTGCTGGTTCGCCTCGAGGACCAGCACGTTCTTGCCGGCTTTCGCGAGGATTGCGGAGCAGACCAGGCCGTTGTGACCGGCGCCGACCACGATGGCATCGTAGAAATCAGTCATCGCCAAAATTCTCCGGTACGGTGTTGCGCCTTCTGAGGTCGGCCAGGATTTCGCGGGCCGCATTGGCGCCCGGCGCGGCCATGACGCCACCGCCCGGATGCGTGCTCGAGCCGCACATGTACAGTCCGCCGACCGGTCCGCGGTACTGCGCATAGCCGGGGATCGGGCGGTTGAACAGCAGCTGGTCCATCGTCAGTTCGCCGTGGAAGATATTGCCCTCGGTGATGCCGATTTCTTCTTCGATATCCTGCGGTGTGCGGACCTCGACGTGCAGAATCAGGTCCTTGAAGTTGGGGCTGTAATTGCCGATCTGGTCGATCACCGTCTTGCCGAAGGCCTCCTTTTCCTCGGGCGTCCAGCGGCGGCCCTCGACCTGGTGCGGGCAGTACTGCACGAAGCAGCTCATGAAGTGCTTGCCCGGGGGCGCCATGGTCGGATCGTTGAGGGTCGGGATGACCATGTCGACGTACGGATCCTTCGACCAGCGCCCATCCTTCCAGTCGTCGTAGGCCCGTTCCATGCGTTCCATCGAATCGATGAAGTGCATGTCGCTGTGGTACAGCGAGCTGCCTTTCGGCAGCGCGGGAAATTCCGGCATGCCATCCAGTGCGATGTTGAGCTTGCCCGAGGACCCGCGAATCTTGAAGTTCTCCACGCGGCGGTGAAATTTCTCCGGCAGGTCGCTCTTGTCCATGCACTTCAGGAACGTGCGTTTGACGTCCATGGCCGAGACGACCACCGGCGCCGTGATTTCCTCGCCGTTCTCGAGTGCAACACCCGACACCTTGCCGTCCTTGACGATGATCTTGCTGACGCCCGCCTCGGTGCGCAGCTCGCCGCCGGCGGCCTGGAACGCCCCGGCGATCGCCTTCGAGACCGAGCCCATGCCGCCGCGCGCAAAGCCCCAGGACCCGACGTTGCCGTCGACGTCACCCATGTAATGATGGAGCAGGACATAGGCCGTGCCCGGCGAGTGTATGCCGAGCGCGGTACCGATGATGCCGCTGCCCGATTTCGCCGCCTTGATGACGTCGGTCTCGAAATATTCGTCGAGATACTCGGCAACGCTCATCGTCCAGAAGCGGATCGTTTCGTACATCCGGTCCTCGCCCATATCGAGGAACTTTTTGCCGATGCGAACGAACTCTCGTATGTCGCTCGGCTTGAAAGACGTCGGGTCGGGGGCGGTGGACAGCAGAAAATCGCGGATGAAGCGGCACTGGCGCATGGTGTCTGCCGAGTACCGCTTCTGCGCATCGGCGTCGCGCCGCGAAAACCGGGCCATCTCGCGGTAGGAAACCTCGGCGTCGTCGTAACGCCCGAAATAGTCGCCGTTCTCCATGAAGGTGACCGAACCGCCGTAGGGCGTAACCTGCAGGCCGTGCCGGTGCAACTCCAGTTCACGAAAAATTTCCGGACGGAGCAGACTGCAGACATAGGAGCAGTTCGAGTACATCCAGTCCTTGTAGAGGTTGCGGCTGACTGCCGCGCCGCCGATGTAGTCATTTTTTTCGACACACACGACGCTGAGTCCCGCCTTCGCGAGAAACGCCGCGGTGGTCAGCCCGTTATGCCCGGCGCCGACGACAATCGCGTCATAGTTGTTCATTTATTTGGGGCTCGTCTGGGTTTTTTTTGTATCGACTTTGTCCAGCGTAATGTCCAATGCACGCTCGAATTTGTAAAGCGTTTCATCGAGACATCCCACATTGTGAGATTCGCACATGAACCACGGTTCGCGTGAGTCCGGCTCGACGAGAATGCCCTGCTCATGCAGTTCGGGGGCCAGCGCGTCGTAGAACTCGTAGTCGGAACCCACCCACTCACGATAGTTGCTCGGCGGCCGCTCTGCAAAAAACAGGCCCTGCAGCGAGGGATGCCCCGTAAAACTGTGCGCGATGCCACGGCGGCGCAGGATTCGACCCAACCCCTCCTTGAGGCGCGTGCCATGGCTCGCGATATCCGCCAGCGCAGTGGTCTCGTCCAGGATCTCGAGGGTCTTGGCCGCGGCGGCCAGCGACACGGCGTGCCCGGTAAACGTGCCGCCATGCACGACGGCGTCACCGATGTGGCGCATGACTTCTTCGCGGCCGGCGACGACGGACAGTGGATAGCCGTTGCCGATCGCCTTGGCAAACGTGCAGAGGTCCGCCTTGATGCCGTAAAGCTCCTGGGCACCGCCTTTGGCCACACGGAACCCGGTCTTCACCTCGTCGATGATCATCACGACGTCATAACGATCGCAGATCTCGCGTACGTCGCGCATGTACTGCGCGTCCGCGGTGATCGCGCAGCAGTTGCCCATGATCGGTTCGATCAGGAAGGCACCGATCTTGTGGTGTTTCTCCCGCAGCAGATCCTCGAGCGCATTGGCGTCGTTGAGCGGCACGTTGTGAAACAGCTTGCGCGTGATCTGCGGCACGCCGTCACCGAGCGGCACGAGCCTCGGCTTGCCGTCCCCGGGCTGCCAGTTCTCGATCTCGGATTCCCACATGACCTCGCTGAAGACCCCGTGGTAGCCACCCTCCACGGCGACGTGCGCATCCTTGCCCGTATACGCGCGCGCGACCCGCAGCGCCGCCATGACCGCCTCGGTACCCGAATTGGAGAAGCGCACGAGCTCGGCCGCCGGCACCATGCTGCTGATGCGTTCGGCGACTTCGTATTCCCTTTCGGTCGACAGCGCGAAGACACCGCCGATCTCCATGGCCTGCCGCGCGGCCTCGTCGACACGCGGGTCCGCGTAGCCGAGGATGACGGGGCCGTAGGCCAGCCGGTAATCGATGTACTCGTTGCCATCGAGGTCCCAGACGCGCCCGCCCTTGCCCCGCTTGATGTAGATCGTCTTGTCGTCACCCCAGTATCGAAAATTGGAGGAAACGCCGAGCGGGAGTCTTCTGATTGCCTTCCGAAAATGCTGGTTGGACAGCGTGAGGCTGCGCATGATGAGCCCTTAAAATGAATGAGTATTCATTCACAGTATGCCATACTGAGGCCATGGCAGCCACGGCGACCCCGAAGCGCACCGCGAGCCGCGCCGAAAGGCGGCAGCAGCTCATCGATGCGACGATGAAATGCATCGCCCGCAAGGGGATGAGCAGCATGACACTCGGCGACGTGGCCCGGGGCGCCGGCCTCTCGCAGGGCATCGTCAACCTGCATTTCATGAGCAAGGACAACCTCCTCAAGGAGACGCTGCAATATCTGGCGGACGAGTATCGCGCCCAGTTCGAGGACGCCGTCGCCAGGGCCGGTCCGGACGCGGGCGCGAAGCTGCTGGCACTGCTCGAGGTCGACCTTCGCCCCTCCATCTGCCACCCGGACAAGATCGCCGTCTGGTTTGCGTTCTGGGGCGAGGTCAAGTCGCGGCCCACGTATCGCAGGATTTGTGACGAATCGGACCGCTACTACGACCGGGTTGCGGAAGATCTGTGCCGCGAGATCATTGCCGACGGCGGCTACGACGGGGTGTCGGTCGAGTCAGTGACCACGGCGCTGACTTCGATGACGAACGGCATGTGGCTGTCGTGCCTGATCAATCCCAGGACTTTCGATCGCCGGGTCGCGATGCGTGCCATCGAGGACTACCTGCGAATCGTTTTCCCGAAACACTATCGATGACGAGGGTTGCGTGAGAATAGAAATCAGCAAAGAAGCGCAAAAATGGCAGGCGATTGCACGGGAATACGCAGACCGTTACTTGCAGCCGCACGAGATCGAGGCGGAACTGAACGGCGGCGAGCTGCCCTCGGAAATCACGAAACGCAACAAGTCGCGCGCCATCGAACTCGGCTTTACGCTCATCGACGTGCCGAAAAGTCACGGCGGACTGGAACTGCCGATGGAATGCCAGGCGGCCATCTGGGAACAGCTCGGCCGCACCACGAACGCCTTGTCCTGGTGCTTCCCGGAAGCCCAGTCCTGGATGTTCGATGCCTGTAACGACGAGCAGATCGAGCGCTTCATCCTGCCGATGACGCGCGGCGAACGAAAGGACTGCTACGCGATCACCGAGTCCGGACCGGGTTCCGACGTATCCGGCCTCGAGGCAACCGCGGTCAGGGACGGCGACGAATACGTGCTCAATGGCGAGAAGTGGTACGTCACCAGCGGCAACCTTGCCGACTTCTTCTGGTTCCAGGCTCGCCTCCCGGAGGAGGATGACGAGGCGCTGTTCCTCGTCGACCAGGGAACCGCCGGCATCGAGATTGTTGCGACGCCCCTCTTCAGCCACACCTATGCCGCCCATCACCCCACCTACCGATTCGACCAGGTCCGGATTCCGCTATCGCAGCGCGTCGGCAAACCGGGCGACGGCATGGCTTTTACGCACAGCTGGTTCCGGCACGAACGCCTCATGATCGGCGCCCGCAGCTGCGGCGCAGCCGCTCGCCTGATCGAGGAAGCGACGGCCTTTGCCGCGGACCGCATGGTCGACGGCGAGGCACTCACCGAGAAACAGGCCATCCAGTTCATGCTCGCCGACAGCGTGACCGAACTCTATGCCTCGCGGCTGATGACCTACGAGGCGGCCCGGGCCGCTGATCGCGGCGAAGACCTGAAGCAGCAGCACGCTCGCTGCTCGATGGTGAAGCTCTTCGTCAGTGAAATGGCGAATCGTGTCGCCGACCGCGCCGTCCAGATTTTCGGCGGGCGCGGCTACATGCGCGAGAACGTCGCGGAGCGCTTCTTCCGCGAACTGCGGGTCGATCGCATCTGGGAGGGCACGAGCGAGATTCAGCGGCTTATAATCGCTCGATCGCTCCTGAAGCGCGGCCTGGACGGCATGTGACCCTCACCAAAGCTCCGCACAAAATATTGCTTTTTCTGCTTGCGGCACTCTCGGCCTGTTCGGACGAACGGGCGCCAGCACCGCAGGGCGACAACGTCGTCAATATTTATAACTGGGCAGACTATATTGCGCCGGACACACTGTCGCGATTCGAGAAAGAAACCGGCATTCGCGTCAACTATGACATCTACGACGCATCGGAAGTCGTCGACGCCAAGCTGCTCGCCGGCAACAGCGGTTACGACGTTGTCATTCACAGCAACCAGTTTGCGACCGTGCTCGCACGGATCGGCGTGTTCCAGGCACTCGACAAGACGCGTCTCACCAACATGGGCAATCTCGACGACAGGGTGTTCTCGACAATTGACGTCTATGAAAACGTGCGCGCCTACAACATCCCGTATCACTGGGGCACGACGGGCTATGCCTGGAACGTGGACATGGTCCGCGCGCGGCTGCCCGATCACCCGATGGACAGCTTCGACGTGCTGTTCGATCCCGCGGTCGTCTCGCGGCTGGCCGACTGTGGCGTTACGCTGCTCGACGGTCCCACTGACCTGATTCCGGCCGTGCTCGCATACCTCGGACGGGACCCGAACGCCGTCGACGAGGAAAGCCTCGCTGCGGCGGAGGCGCAACTCAGGTCGGTGCAGCCATACATCCGCTATTTCAGCAATCAGAAGATGATTTCCGACCTGCCGAACCGCGAGGTCTGCGTGGCGATGAGCTGGTCCGGCGACTACGCGCAGGCGACGACGCGCGCCACCGAAGCCGGCATCGACATCGAGTTGCGCTACACGGTACCGAAGGAAGGCTCCGCGCTCTGGGTGGACGGGATGTACATCCCCTCCGACGCCCCGCATCCCGACAACGCGTATCGCTTCATCGACTTCATCCTGCGCGCCGACATCGCCGCCGATATCGCCAACACGGTGTACTATGCAAACGCGAACGGCGCCTCGTGGCAGTACGTACTGCCCGAGATTCTCGGCAACCCGGCCATCTATCCCGATGCGGAAGTCTGGAAAGTGATGTATCCGATCCTGCCCGCCGAACCGAAACGGGAACGTGCGCGCACACGGGCATTCGCGAGGGCCAAGGCCGGCATATGAACGATTTCATCCGCATTCGGGGGCTGTCCAGGCACTTCGGCGACTTCGTCGCGGTCGACAACATCGACCTCGACATCGCGCGCGGCGAGCTGTTTTCCATCCTGGGAGGCTCCGGCTGCGGCAAGACCACGCTTTTGCGCATGCTCGCGGGTTTCGAGGTGCCTACCAGCGGCACCATCGAAATCGACGGTGTGGACGTCACACACCAGCCGCCTTACAGGCGTCATGTCAACATGATGTTCCAGTCATACGCGGTGTTTCCGCACATGACGGTCGAGAAGAACATCGGCTACGGGCTGCGCAAGGAGAAAGTACCCGCCGCCGAGATCGAGAAACGGGTCGATGCCATGCTCGAACTCGTGCAGCTGGGCGATTACCGCAAGCGCAGACCCGAACAGCTGTCCGGCGGGCAACGACAACGCGTCGCCCTCGCCCGCGCGCTGATCAAGCAGCCAAAGGTCCTCCTGCTCGACGAGCCGCTTGCGGCGCTCGACAAGAAGCTGCGCGAGCGCACCCAGTTCGAACTGATGAATATCCAGGACGAACTCGGAATCACGTTCGTCGTCGTCACACACGACCAGGAAGAGGCGATGACCTTGTCGGCCCGTATCGCCGTCATGGAAAAGGGCCGGTTCCTGCAGGTCGGTACGCCGCTGGAAATCTACGAGTATCCGCAGAGCCGCTTCGTGGCCGACTTCATCGGTACCATCAACACTTTCGAAGGCGTCGTCGCCGAGGTGCGGGAAGCGTCGATCCTGATCGACTCGCCGGACGCCGGCACATGTCTCGAAGCGCTGGGCCATTACGACATCACTGTGGGAAGTCGCGTCTGCGTTGCCATTCGGCCCGAGAAAATATTCGTCGGTCGCGACGAACCCGACAATGACGAGGATGCGCGCGTGCACGGCATGGTTTACGACCTGGGCTACCTCGGAAACCGCTCCCTGTACCGGATCCGGCTCGACAATGGCAAGGTCGTTCAGGTCAGCTCGCAGAACCGGCGGCGGTCGGCAAAGCGGTTCCTCGAGTGGAACGACAAGGTCTGGATTTCCTGGCGGCCGCGCAGCGTCGTCGTACTGCAGGACTGAACCGTGATCTCGGGCAAGGCAACGCATGACCAGGGCTGGCGCCGACTCACGATAGCGGCGCCCTACCTCTGGCTGCTCGTGTTCTTCCTTGCGCCGTTCATCATCGTGCTCAAGATCAGCCTCGCAGATCCCGTCATCGCGCAGCCGCCGTTCACACCGGCATTCGACGACCATGGCGGCCTCGCGCTGACCCCCGACAATTTCCGGTTCCTGCTCACCGACAAGCTGTACGCGGTGACTTACCTGCGCTCGGTCGTGATGGCCGCCACCGCGACGATCCTTTGTCTTGCGCTCGGATTCCCGATGGCCTACGCCATTGCAAGGGCCCGGCCCGCCACGCGCAACCTGCTGCTGTTGCTCGTGATCCTGCCGTTCTGGATCTCCTTTCTACTCAGGGTCTACGCGTGGATGGGGCTCATGAACAGCAACGGCGTGATCAACAACCTGTTGATGTGGACCGGCATCATCGACCAGCCGCTGCAATTGCTGTACACCGACCTCGCGATATTCGTCGGCCTCGCCTATTCCTACCTGCCGTTCATGATCCTGCCGCTGTACGCGACGCTGGAACGCATGGACCTCGACCTGGTGGAGGCCGCACAGGACCTCGGCGCTTCGCGAACAGCCGCATTCTGGGACGTTACCTGGCCGCTCGCCCGACCCGGCGTCATCGCGGGATGCCTGCTCGTGTTTATCCCCGCGATGGGCGAATACGTGATTCCCTATCTGCTGGGCGGATCCGAGTCGTTGCTGATCGGCCGCGTGCTGTTCGACGAGTTCTTTGCCAACCGCGACTGGCCGCTCGCATCCGCCGTTGCCGTCGTGCTGCTCGTCATCCTCGTGGTTCCGATCGTCCTGCTGCAGCACTACCAGGCACGCAACCAGGAGGAGGCATGATGCATCGCCAGTCACGCTTTGCCCTGTCGGTGCTCGCATTCGGTTACGCCTTTCTCTACGTGCCGCTCATTCTCGTCGTGGTCTATTCGTTCAACGACTCGCGCATAGCGACCGTATGGGGCGGCTTCTCGACGCGCTGGTACGGCCAGCTGCTGCAGAATGACCAGGTACTGGACGCGGCGCTGCTGAGCCTGCGCATCGCGCTGACCTCGGCGACGCTGGCGACGATCCTCGGCACGATGGCGGGCCTGGCGCTGGCACGCTTCGGGCGCTTCCGGGGACGAACGCTGTTTTCCGGGATGATCACGTCGCCGATGGTCATGCCGGAAGTCATCACGGGACTGTCGCTGCTGCTGCTGTTCGTCACCTTGCAGCAGCTCACGGGCTGGCCCGGGCAGCGCGGCTTCTCGACGATCACGATCGCCCACACGACCTTTTCGATGGCGTATGTCGCGGTCATCGTGCAGTCACGGCTGCTGGCCATGGACGAGTCCCTGGAGGAGGCGGCGATGGATCTCGGGGGTCACCCGTTGCGCGTGGTATTCGACATCACGCTGCCGCTGATCGCGCCCGCGATGGTTGCCGGCTGGCTGTTAGCCTTTACGCTGTCGCTCGACGACCTCGTCATCGCGAGTTTCGTGTCTGGGCCGGGCAGCAGCACCCTGCCGATGTACATCTTTTCGAAAGTGAAGCTCGGCGTGTCGCCCGACATCAACGCGCTCGCGACCCTGATCATCCTGTTCGTCAGCGTCGGCGTGCTGCTGGCCTTCCTCGTGGCACGACGCGCCGCCGGCAATCGCGGCTGACTAGAGCGGCCGACTGAGTTCCGACAGCACCCAGTCGATGTAACGCTGTTCGGGACGCTCCAGTTTCGACAATGGCCCGGGCTCGTAGTATTTCGACATGACGCCGGTCGAATTGTTGACGATGATCTCCTTGTCCGAGACCGTCGTGATGTCCCAGAGCCAGGTCACCTCGTCGACCTCGTAGTCCCTGCCCTCCACCGCATCACCACGCACGAGCCAGTAGATCTCGCAGCGCGAATTACGGTGATCGACAGGTGTGAATACGTAGGCGACGACATGATCGCTGTAGGTGAGGAGGAAGGAAAACCCGCCGAACGTGAAATCTGACGCGCCGCCGTCATAGTCCTGCAGGTTTCCGAGCAATGGCGCCACCGGTTGCCCATCGCGACTGCCCGTCTTGTACTTTTCGAACATC
This sequence comes from Woeseiaceae bacterium, assembly GCA_036525955.1. Classification (GTDB taxonomy): domain Bacteria; phylum Pseudomonadota; class Gammaproteobacteria; order Steroidobacterales; family Woeseiaceae; genus UBA1847. The sequence continues at coordinate 42,201 of DATCZJ010000032.1, forward strand.
GCGGTGCGTGAATACGCGTAGCCGATTTCACCGGGCCGGGCATCCACGCCGACAAAGTCGTGCACGATGTTCTTGATGGCGCACACCTCCCAGCGGGCTTTCATCCGGTCCTGCACGCGTTCGCGTTTTGCCGGCTCCAGCATCATCGTGTGCATGACTGCATATTCAGCATGCGCCGTGGCGCAGTGATAGCACTCCTGGTAGTTCTCGACGGACAATTTCCAGTTCGCCGGAATGTCGTAGGACTTCGCGGCGATAACCTTGAGATTTTCGAAATCGAACATCGCCATAGGCTCGGCCAGGTCTCGCTTGCATCCTTCGAGTGACGGCGGTCGATCGCTGAAACAGACGAACACGAGTCCGTGAATGACATCCACGGATACGGGCTTCAGCGCATACGGCGTCATATCGAAATCCTCGGGCATGCTGCGCGCCGCAACCAGGCTGCCATCGAGGTCATACATCCAGCCATGATACGGACAGGAAAACCGCTCGGCATGCCCCCGCGACTCGAGGCAGACGAGCGAGCCACGATGCCGGCAGACATTGGCAAAACCCTTGATCACGCCATCCACGCCGCGCACTATGATTGCGGATTCGCGGGCCGCTTTGAAAACCTTGAAGTCGCCCGGCTCCGGGAGTTCGGAGACGTGCCCTGCCAGGAACCAGTTGCGGTAGATGATGTGTTCGAGTTCGAGCTCGTAAATATCGGGATCCGTGTAGAACCGCTGGTCGAGCGAATAGCCCTGTTGATAGTCTGCGATGAGTTCGGTAATCGACCGCTTGTCTTCCTTGTTCTCCGAGCGCACGATAATTTCACCCTATGAAATCTGATCTTCGATACTCGAACTACGATAGCACAGCTCGATTTCGCGATGCGCTCGTGCTGCGCCATGCCGCGTTCACGATTGCCGCGCTCCTTGTAGTCTCGCTGTTGCCGGGTTGCGATTCACGCGCGCCCGTCACGAGCTCCGTCATCATCAACGCCATGGTCTACGACGGCAGCGGCGCCGACGGTCGCGAGGTGGCCGTGCGCTTCGACGGCGACCGCATCGTCGAGGTCGGGGATTTCGCTCCGCTCGAAGGTGAAACCGTGATCGACGCGCATGGCCTGGCGCTCGCACCGGGATTCATCGACACGCACAGTCACCACGGCGACGCCCTCGACCGGTACCGGCACATGACAGCCGTGCTGAGCCAGGGCGTCACCACGATCGTGCGTGGCGTCGACGGGTATTCGGTGGGTGATGACGTGTTCGGCTATGTGCCGGTAGCCGAATTCAACGCCACCTTCGAGGCCCGTCCCGCCGCCGTGAATATCGCCTCCTATTCGCCGCACAACAGCATCCGCTACCGGGTGCTCGGCGACGACAGCCGGCGCGAGGCGACCGAGGCGGAAATCGCGGCGATGGCCGACTTCGTCCGCGCGGACATGCAGGCCGGCGCGCTCGGCCTCGCGACCGGCCTCGAGTACGAACCCGGCATCTATTCCACGACCGAGGAGCTCATCGCAATCGCGGCGGTTGCCGGCAAACTCGGCGGTGGCTACTCGAGTCACATCCGCGACGAGGACGACCGGATGAACGAAGCCGTGGACGAATTGCTCAGGATCGGCCGCGAGGCAGATCTCCCCGTCCACATTTCACACATCAAGCTTGCCGACCAGCTGTTCTGGAACACGACGGATGCGTTGCTGGCGAAGCTCGACGCTGCGCGAGAGCAAGGCATCCGCGTCAGCGCCGACGTCTACCCCTACGACCGCTGGGCCGCCGATCTCGCCGTGTTGTTCCCCGATCGCGATTACACCAACGCCGCCACCGCCCGCTTTACCTTCGAGCGGACGGCAGCACCCGAGGACATCCTGATCGTCGACTACCCGCCCAACCCGGCGTTCAACGGCCTGTCGGTTGCCGAGATCGCGCGTGTCACGGAGCGCGACGTCGTCGAGACTTTGCTCGACCTCGCACGGGCTGCCGCGGATTTCGAGCGCGAGAACCGCACGACGGGGTCCAGCATTATCGCCCGCAGCATGACCGATACCGACATCGCCGCGCTCCTGTCCTGGGAGCACACGAACGTCTGCTCTGACGGCGACAACGACGGCGGTCACCCTCGGGCCTACGGTGCGTTTCCTCGTGTGCTGGCTCGCTACGTCCGCGAGCAAAACGTCCTGACCCTGCCGCAGGCCATCCACAAGATGACGATGCTTGCGGCGGCAAACGCGGGCATACCGAGCCGCGGCCGCATCGCACCGGGCCTTTATGCCGATCTCGTGCTGTTCGACCCCGAGACGATCGCGGATCGTGCGACGATGGCCGACAGCACTGCCCTGTCGGTCGGCGTCGAGAAAAGCTGGGTCAACGGCCTCCTGACCTTCGACAACGGCGCGCATACCGGCGCCTATCCGGGACGCGTCGTGAGGCTGCGCGACTGATGCAGACCTTCTCCAGCGTCAGCGAGATCATCCGTCAAAAGCAGCCCGGCCTGCCGGTCTACTGCATTTATCCGCACGTCTATCATGCGACCGCCGCGCACTTCGTTGCAGGCTTTCCGGGCCGTGTCCTGTATGCCGTGAAGGCAAACGACCACCCGCTGGTGATCCGGGCCCTGTACGACGGCGGCGTGCGACATTTCGATTGCGCCTCGCTGCATGAAATCGAACTCGTCCACGCCCTTTGCGAGGACGCGCGCTGTTATCTCATGAACCCGGCGCGGCTCGACGGCGATGCCCGCAGGGCGTTCGAGCGTCACGGCACCCGTCACTTCATGATCGATCATCTCTCCGGCCTGGATCCGCTGCTTGCCGAGATCGACGCAAGCCGGTCGGTTGTCTTCGCGCGGATGGCGGTGAGCCATCATTCGGCGATGGCGGACCTGTCGTCCAAGTTCGGCGCGCCGCCCGCGGATATCCCGGCGATACTGCAGGCGATTCGCGACGCGGGCGCCGAAGCCGCGCTCGCCTTCAACGTCGGCACGGCCGTGACCGACCCGGAGGCCTACACGATCGCGATGGGCATCGCCCGCGACGTGCTGCGAAACACACCGTTTCCCGTGCGGCTGCTGGACATCGGCGGCGGATTCCCGCGCCCTTACCCGGGCTTTTCGGTGCCGCCCCTCGACGCGTACTTCAGCGCCATTCGCGGCATTCGCGATCAACTGCCGCTCGCCGACGACAGCGAGATCATGTGCGAACCGGGCCGCGCGCTGAGCGCGCCGGGGATGTCGACAATCACCAGAGTGCTGCTGCGCAAGGAAGACCGGCTCTATCTGAACGACGGCATGTATGGCGCGTTCTGGGAGCTGCGTTTCAGGGCCCATCTTCGCTACGCGGCGCAATGCTACCGCGGCGACGCACCAAGAAAGGGCAGGCTGCAGTCGTTCCGGCTGTTCGGCCCCACCTGCGACTCCAGCGACGAGATGCCGGGCGCCGTCAGGCTCCCTGCCGACGTCGCAGTCGGCGACTACATCGAGTTCGGCAGCATGGGTGCCTATTCGCTGAGCGGCCGGACACGATTCAACGGCTTTTACAGCGACGATGTGGTCGTCATAGACAATGTCATGTCGGCCCCTCTCGTGTAGCGGAACCGTTATAATGGGCCTCGCTGCCACTTCTTAAAAAAATAGCGGGGCTACGCATGGCAGAATTATCCAGGGTTATGCCGCTCACGGGCAACGCCGACTTCGACGCGCGAATCATGCAATTTGCGGACGAGCAGGATCCCGTCAGGCTCGAGAAATTGCGCGACAGCATCTGGGACCGGTTCGGCACCGAGGGCGCCGTTTTCATTTCCGACATGGCCGGGTTTTCGAGTACCTCCAGGAAACTCGGCGTTTGCCACTTCCTGAAGATGATCTGTCGCGCCCGCCAAGTCCTTGCCACGGTCGTTGCCGACTGCGGCGGCCTGCTCCTCAAGTGCGACGCGGACAACAGTTACGCCTTTTTCAGGAACGCCGACGACGCCATCCGCGCCAGCTTCGCAGCCAATGCGGCCGTGTTTTCCGCCAACGAACACCTCCCTGCGGGCGAACAGATATTCCTGTCGGTGGGGATCGACTACGGCCGACTGCTCCTGATCGGAGAAAGCGAATTCTTCGGCGACCCGGTGAATACGGCCTCGAAGCTCGGTGAGGATCTCGCGGTGCGTAGCGAGACGCTGGTCACCCAGCGAGCGCTCGATCAATCGACTTTCGCATTACCCGACCATGCGGAGCGAATGACGGCGAGGATCTCGGGTATCGAGATTCGCTACGTCCGCCTGCCCATGACCGAGGCCCGCGCTCATGCAGACTGAATTCGGCGATGCGCAGGCGCTGCGCCAGATTCTCGAGGTCACGAGAAAGCTGGCGGCGCCGTTCGATCTCGACACGATGCTCAGCGAGGTCGTGGATGCGTCGCGAGAAATCCTGGGCGCGGATCGGGGCACCGTCTTCCTGTATGACCAGGCGCACGATGAGCTGGTCGTGCGGGTCGCCACCGGACTGGATCACATCCGGATACCGGCCGACAGGGGTATCGTCGGAGAGTGCGCGCAGACACGGCAGCTGATCAACGTGCCGGATTGTTATGCCGACCCGCGCTTCAATCGCGCCATCGACAAGCAGACGGGGTACCGGTCGCGCTGCATGCTCACGATTCCGCTGATCGGTTACGAAGATTCCCTGATCGGCGTCCTGCAGATCCTGAACAAGTACGGCGGCACGTTCGACGCCAGGGACGAGTATGTCGCCCAGGCGCTGGCCGCCCAGGCCGCCGTCGTTCTGCACCGCGCCAAGATCACGGAGCAAATCATTGCGTCCGAGCGGCTCGACCGCGAGATCACCGTGGCGCGCGACGTGCAGATGGGTACGCTGCCGAAATCGATGCCCGTCATCCAGGGCTACGAATTCGGTGGCGCTTTCGCACCAACCGACCAGACGGGCGGTGACCTGTATGACTTCGTGCCGCTCGACGAGAAGCGCCTGTTGTTGCTCATGGGCGATGCCACCGGGCACGGCATCGGCCCGGCGCTGAGCGCCACCCAGGTCCGCGCCATGCTGCGTGTCGCGGTGCGGCTCAACTCCACGCTCGACGACGCGTTCCGGCATATCAACAACCAGCTCTGCGAAGACCTGCCCGACGATCGCTTCGTCACGGGCTTTTTCGGGCTGCTGGACGCCGAGGCGCACACGGTGCATTTCCACTCCGGCGGCCAGGGCCCGATCATGCACTTCCAGGCCGAGACCGGCGATTACGACTGGCACCCCGCCACCACCTTTCCGCTGGGCTACATGCCGCACGTCGAACTCATGCCGCCGGTACTGGCGAACCTCGAGCCCGGCGACGTGCTCGGCCTGATATCCGATGGTATCTACGAATATGAAAACGAGGCTGGACAGCAGTTCGGCCGGCAGGGCGTCATGCGAGTACTCGACCGAAATCCCGATGCGGGCGCACAGGAACTCGTGGACCTGATCATGGCAGCAGCCCGCCAGCATGGCGGCAAGGCGCCGCAGGCGGACGACATCACGATCGTCCTCGCCCGGCGGCTGCCCGGGTAGCGGAGGCAGCATGCATCGGCAGTTCGACCGCAGCTTCGACTCGCTCTCGGCGCTCTACGAGTTTGCGGAGAAAGCGCTCATGGCACACGACATCGGCGAGGCAGTGCGCTTCCCGATACACCTGGCCATGGAGGAACTGTTCACCAATATGGTCAAGTACCACCCGGACGGTGACCTGGAGATCGGCGTCGACCTCGATGTCGAGGACGGCCTCGTGACGGTCACCCTGACCGAGTCCGGGGTTGACGAATTTGATGTCACGCGGCCCCGCGAGATCGATACGACGGCCTCGCTCGAGGCGCGCCGCCCCGGCGGTCTGGGTCTGTTCCTGATCCAGCACATCGTCGATACGCTCGAGTACGACTATCGGGACAAGCGTAGTACAGTAGTATTTACCAAAAGGTCAGGAAATTAGAATGTTCGAGATTGCCTACGGCAGCGACGGCGAAATCATCTGCAGGGGCCGGCTGGACGCAGCCCAGTGCGAGAAGGCCCAGTCCTTCATGGACCTCGTCGAGGGGCCGAAAACCCTGGATTTCATGTACCTTGAATATATCTCCAGCGCCGGTCTGGGTATACTGCTCAAGACGCAGAAACGCCTGACCGAGAGCGGCGCGGCACTAAGAATAATTAACGTCAACAACCACATATACGACGTATTCCGCTACTCGGGCTTCCACGCGATCTTCGACATCAGCGCCAGGGAATAGCCCCGTAATCGGGTCGCCAACTTTTTGCCGGGTCGGTTGTATGTATGAGTAAGTCCGACGATACAAAGTTGATTGAACGGTGCATGAGGGGCGACCGGCAGTCCTTCGAAGTCCTGCTGCTGAAATACGAAAGACCGGTGTTTAACGCGGCCTATCGGATGCTCAACAGTCGCGACGATGCGCTGGATGTGACGCAGACGGTGTTTCTCAAGGTGTTCGAAAATTTTGCCCAGTACGACCCGCAGCGCCGTTTCTTCAGCTGGATTTATCGAATTACGCTGAACGAGTCCATCAACTGGATCGGACGGCAAAAGCGGCTCCAGCCGCTCGCCGAGGAAACCAGCGAGGAGGCCGCCGGGCCGGAAGAGGAAGCGCAAAATGCAGGGATCGCGAAGGAAGTGCAGGTTGCATTGATGACACTGACCGAAGATTACCGAACGGTCATCGTGCTGAAGCACTTTCTCGAGTGCAGTTACAGCGAGATCAGCGAAGTACTGGGAATTCCCGAGAAAACCGTCAAATCCCGCCTGTATACCGCGCGACAGCTTATGAAAGACGCTCTGGGTACAAGGAACTAATGGCAATAGAACAGAAATTCATCGAGCTGATTCACGCCGATATCGACGGCGAGATCGAGTCGAGCGACAGGGCGGAACTCGCGGCATTGCTCGAAAGCAGCCCCGAGGCGCGCGCCTTGCATGCCGAACTGGCTGCGCTCTGCTCGGCACTCGGCGCCGTGGAATCCCTGGACCCACCGCCCCATCTGAGGCATGTAATCATGAATTCAGTCAGCAAAGAACCCGAAGAAGCACCGAAGCCCCGCTTGCTCAATACATTGTTTGCGGCGCCGGCACTGCGCTACGCGGCCGTTTTCGCGGCGGGCGTGTTCGTCACGATCAGCATCGTCAACTCCGGCCAGATTTCAGAGCGAGCCTTCGATGACATGACGCCGCTCGTGGGCACGATTGCGGACCCCGTCAGCGCTCGACTCGAAAGTACTGTCTCCGTCAACGAAACGAGCGTCGCCGGCCAGGTCTCACTGCGCAGCTCCGGGCCGCTTCTGATCCTCGATTTCGATCTGTCATCGCGGGAACCGGTAGACATCGAGGCGTCTTATACGGACAAAACGATCTGGTTCAACGGTTTTGCGCAACTGGAGAGCAGCGGCACATCGATTTCGGCCGAATCCGGCAAAGTCCGGCTCGGCATGGACGGTAAACGGCGTTACGCCGTTTACCTGCACAACCAGGGAGGGCGCGGCATGACCGTGCAGCTACGGTTCATTGCCAGGGGTGAGGTCGTCCATGAAACGAGCCTCGACTACTCGCCGGACTGACGGGAGAGGCATCGACCACCAGTCACCAACTTTTTCCGAGCCCGGCTGTAATGCAAGTAATCAGAGCAAGGCGAAAGCGCCCGCAAAGGGCCCAAGGGGTACAGAAATGGCAGCGAACAACAAGACATTGACAATCGTCCTGGCAGGCTTTGCAGCGCTGGGCGTAGTAACCTGGATCGGGATCAACAATCCCGCAGATAATTCCGGCGTTGCCGGCACCGTGGCGCCCGCGGAACGTTATCGCGCAGCGCAGGACGACCAGATTCAGCTCGGCGACGAATCGCTTCAGGAAGTGATGCAAACCGATGCGTTTGCGAGACTGATTGCCGACGAAGCTTTCCAAAACGCCATGCGGAGCGACGCCTTCAAGATGGCTCTGTCCAGCGAAGCGCTGCACGAGGCACTCAAGAGCGAAGCGTTTCGCCTTGCGCTCAGAAGCGAGGCGTTTCGCCTTTCGCTGAGAAGCGAGGCGTTCCAGGCCGCATTCGGTGACCTGGCGCTGCGCAATGCGCTGCGCAGCCAGGCGCTTGCAGAGGCGCTGCGGACCGAGGCCTTCCGTGCCGGCGTTTCCGCCGAAGCCTTCGGCCTCGCGATGTCGAGTGCCGACTTCCTCAAGGCCCTGTCGAACCCGGGCTTCCAGGAGGCACTGAAGAGCGAGGCATTCTCCGCGGCGCTGGCCAGCGAAGCCTACGCCGATGCCTTCAAGAGCGAAGCATTTTCCAACGCGCTGGGCGCCGAGGCATTCGCCGCGCTGAGCCGGAGCGAGGCATTACGCGACGCACTGGCCAGCGAGAATTTCCGGATGCTGCTGCGCAGCAACGCATTCAGCGAAGCGCTCGCAAGTGATGCCCTGCGGAACGCACTGACCAGCGAAGCATTTGTCAACGCTCTTTCCAGCGAGGCGTTCAGCAATGCCCTGGCGAACGAGGCATTTCAGAACGCGTTACAGAGTGACGCATTCATGGATGCGCTATCCAATCGCGCTTTTCTCGACTTCATGTCGTCGGAGGCTTTCAGCGCCGCTTTCTCAAGCGCCGCCCTGCAAGACGCTCTAGCCGTCGAAAGCTTCCGCAGCGCATTTGCAAATGGCGTATTCCAGGATGCACTGCGGGCTCGCGCACTCGGGGGAGTCAGCGAGCAGTAATCCGGCCCTGGCCGGGGCTGAGAACGCGGCATTATTTGCCGCGTTCTCATTTATTTTATAAGAACGAGAAATTGGGGTTCGCCATGCAGTACGCGAGTACCCGTCTGATACTGGCTGTCGTTACGCTTGTGGCGACCCTGCCTGCTGGCGCGCAGAAGCTGAGCACGGTCGAAACCGACAAGCTGCGCCTCCTCTACTTCGACCCGACGGAAACCTATCTCGTCCCGCGCGTCATCCAGACCTTCCACAACTCGATCGATCGCCAGGAAAGCATTCTCGGCTACGCGCCTGAGGGCAAGATCACGGTGCTGCTCACGGACTTCTCGGACTATGGCAATGCCGGCGCGAGCTCCGTTCCGTCGAATTCGGTCATCGTGGACATTGCGCCGATTCCTCTCACCTTCGAGACATCCGCGCCGGCAGAACGGCTGTACACGATCATGAATCACGAGCTGGTTCATATCAGCAATACGGACCAGCCGGCGCCCGCGGACCGCAGGGCGAGGAAGTTCTTCCGCGGCAAAGTGCTTGCGACGCCCGAACACCCGGAAACGATTCTGTACCAGTACCTGACCGCCCCCCGCAAGACGAGTCCGCGCTGGTACCTCGAAGGCATGGCCGTATTCCTCGAAACCTGGATGGCCGGCGGCCTCGGCCGGGCGCAGGGGGCCTACGACGAGATGGTGTTCCGCGCGATGGTCCGCGACGACGCGCATTTCTATGACCCGCTGGGCCTCGTCGCCGAAGGCGTTGCCGTGGATTTCCAGGTCGGCGCCAATGCCTATCTCTACGGCACCCGCTTCATCACGTATCTCGCCTATGAGTATTCACCCGACAAGGTGACCGAGTGGGCGCAGCGCACGGCAGGAAGCAGGCGATCCTATGCAAACGAATTCGAACGCGTATTCGGCAAGCCCCTTGCCGACGCCTGGCAGGACTGGATTGCTTTTGAGCGGGGCTTCCAGTCTGAAAACCTCGCGCGCGTCCGGCAATACCCGACAACGCCTTACGAAACGCTGACCCGCGGCGCGGTGGGCTCCGTGTCGCGCGCCTTTTACGACCCGGTGTCGAACAGCCTGATCGCAGGATTCCGTGAGCCCGGCATTGTCGCGAATATCGGCGAACTCGATCTGGATGACGGCAGCGTACGCAGGCTCGAGGACATCAAGGGCCCGATGGTGTATCGCGTCGCTTCCGTCGCCTTCGACCCCGAGTCCGACACGATTTTCTATACGACCGATAACTACGCCTATCGCGACCTGATGGCGATCGACCGCAAGAGCGGCAAGTCACGCATGTTGCAGCGCGATGCGCGCATCGGCGAAATCGTGTTCAACCCGGCAGACCGGTCGCTCTGGGGCGTGCGCCATCTCAACGGCTATGCGGCGCTCGTTCGCATTCCCCCGCCATATACGGATTGGAACCTGGTGAAGGCGCTGCCCTACGGTACGGTCGCCTACGATCTCGACATATCGCCGGACGGCAGACTGCTGTCCGGTTCGTTCGGCGATATTCGTGGCAAGCACTCGCTGGAAGTGCACGAAATCACCACGCTGCTCGATGAACGCATGGAGCCGGTAGCCCGCTTTTCATTCGGCGACTCGATCCCCGAGGGCTTCGTCTTCTCCCCGGACGGGCGCTACCTCTTCGGCAGCTCCTACTACACGGGTGTATCCAACATCTTCCGTTTCGAGCATGCGAGCGGCGAACTCGAGGCCGTCAGCAACACGGAAACCGGATTTTTCCGGCCGATCCCTCTCGACAATGACAACCTGATCGTCTTCAACTACACGGGCCAGGGTTTCGTGCCGGCCCGAATCGCCGCAATGCCGCTCGAGGACGTCAGCGCCGTCTCCTTTCTCGGCACGAAGACAATCCAGAAGCACCCGACACTCGCGACCTGGCGCGCCGGCTCGCCCGAAGATATCGACGCCCGCGAAAGAATCGTGAGCGAGGGCCATTATTCGCCCGTCGCCAATCTCGGCATGGAGTCACTCTACCCGGTCGTGCTGGGCTACAAGGACTCCGTATCGCTCGGGCTCAAGGCGAACTTTTCGGATCACGTGCGCCTCGACACACTCAGCATCGGCGCGGCCTACTCCACGGACAGCAGCCTGCCGAGCGAGGAAAGGCCGAACGTCAGCATCGACTATCATCATGCCGTCGTCAGCGCGTCGCCGTTGTCCGGCGCGTGGCACTTCGGAGCCCGACTCAACAATGCCGACTTCTATGACCTGTTCGGCCCGACGAAACAGAGCCGCAAAGGAAACCGGCTGTTGATCGGCTACGAAAAGTCACTGATTTTCGACGAACCACGAACGCTCAAGCTGTCGGCCGAACTGAATCACTACAGCGACATGGACAGCCTGCCCCGTTACCAGGATGTGGCCGTGACTTTCGATCGCCTGACGACGTTCGGCGCCGACCTGCACTACTCGCACATGAAAAGCTCTCTCGGTGCCGTCGACAACGAGAAGGGCCTTCGCTGGCGGCTTGCCGCAGAAGCCAGTTACGTTGATGGCGACACGATTCCGAAAGCGCTCGGCGAATTCGACTTCGGCTTCGCGCTGCCCTGGAAACACTCGTCCGTGTGGCTCAGGAACGCGGCCGGCGCCGCGTTCGGGGAACCCAACGACGAATTCGCGAACTTCTTTTTCGGCGGATTCGGCAACAACTACGTGGATCGAGGCATCGTGAAGCGCTACCGGGAATTCTATGCGCTGCCGGGTTTCGAGCTGAACGCCGTGCCGGGACGAAACTTCCACAGGGCCATGCTCGAGTGGAATCTTCCGCCACTGCGGTTCGAACGCGTGGGCACACCGGGCTTTTACCTGAGCTGGGCGCGACCGGCCCTGTTCGCCAGCGCGCTGACGACCAACCTGGACGATAGCGCGCTGCGGCAGTCCGTCTCCAGCGCCGGCCTGCAGGTAGATTTTCGATTCACGATCCTGTCACGCATGGATATGACCCTGTCCGCCGGCTACGCAAGGGGCTTTGGCAGTTCGCTGATTCCGGACGACGAGGAGTTCATGCTGTCCCTCAAGATACTGTAGGCTGACCGCTTCATCGGTGTCCTGGGTTTCGCTCGATGGATGGCGACTTCGTGTTACATGCCCTGCTCGGACTGCTTCCGGTCTGCTGCTTCCTCGCTGCGCTTGTTTACCTGGACAGCTACAAGCTGATTCCACTGCGCTGGATTCTCGGCGCGATCAGCGTGGGCTGTATCACGGCAGTGCTGAGCTACCCGGTCAACGTCATGGGCCTCGAGGTTCTCGACATCGACTTTGCCACTTACTCGCGGTATGCAGCACCGGTCGTCGAAGAAGCGTTCAAGGCACTCGTCATCATCATCCTGTTGCGCAGCCACAGGATCGGCTTCCTCGTGGATGCCGCGATTTTCGGTTTCGCCGTCGGAGCAGGTTTCGCGATTTTCGAGAACCTGTTCTACCTGCAATCGTTACCAGGCACTGCGCTCGGCACCTGGGTCGTTCGCGGATTCGGCACCGCCATCATGCACGGCGCCACGACATCCATCTTCGCCGTGGTTGCGCACACGCTGGTTGGCCTGCACCCGACGCGCTTCCTGTTGATGCTCGTACCGGGGTTCATCGTGGCCATCACCATTCACTCGGTGTTCAACCATTTCTTCGTCGCGCCGATCATCAACACGCTGGCGGTGCTGGCCATGCTTCCCGTCCTGATGGCGGCCATCTTTCAACAGAGCGAGCATGCGGTCAGTGACTGGCTCGGGATGGGATTCGACGCCGATGCCGAACTGCTCGAGCTGATCAATTCGGGGCAGTTTTCGACGTCCAACGTCGGCCTGTATCTGCACTCCCTGAAAGAGAAGTTCGAGGGCACCGTCGTCGTCGACCTGCTCTGCTACCTGAGACTGCACACCGAACTCTCGATGCGCGCCAAGGGCCTGCTGATGATGCGTGAGCAGGGATTCACGAACAAAACCGGCGAGGAGACGCGCGCCAAACTCGAAGAGCTCAGGTACCTCGAGTCTAGCATCGGGGCGACAGGCGTCCTCGCCATCAAACCATTCCTGCGCATGAGCCAGAAGGACCTCTGGAAGTTCTACATGCTGTCCGCCTGAGCCGGGCGCGCGCGTCGCCAGCCGCATGGCGGCATGCGCCAACCGCCGCCGCATTCGTGTATGCTACGCGCGGCACAACACCCACTATCCCGATGACCTTATTCCTCAGCACGCTTGCCCTGATCGTCGGCCCGCTCATCTACACGCTGGGCCGAAGGAATCGCGTTGCGCGGCAGATCCTCGATGGCTTCATTTTCATCACGATCGCGGGCCTGGTCACGATCAACATCATCCCGGAAGCGCTGTCGGCGGGCGGCGACGTGGCCTTCATCTTCCTGGCGCTCGGCATTGCGTTTCCCGTCGTCCTCGAGCGGGTCTTCCACAGCGCTTTTCACGCCGCGCACGGCCTGGTGCTGGTTTTCGCCGCGCTCGGGCTCGCAATACACTCCGTGCTCGATGGCATCGCCCTGCTCCCCGCCGAAGGCAAGGAGCTTGCGTGGGCCGTGATCCTGCACCGCCTGCCGGTCGGCATGGCCATCTGGTGGTCGCTGCGGCCCAACCTCGGCCTTCCCGTCGCGGTGGGCGCGTTCGTCACGATTTTCGTCGCGACCGGTCTTTCGTTCATCTTCGGGGCGCCCGTGGTGGAGCTGGCGTCGGCCAGCAGTGTCGCCTGGCTGCAGGCATTCATTTCGGGCTCCCTGATTCACGTCGTCGCATTCGGCGTGAGCCATGACCATGGCGCACATGTCGAGCCGGCGGCGCAGTTCCAGGACTGGGGCTATCGCATGGGCATCCTGCTCGGCCTGTTCCTGGTGTTTACGCTGCCGGCGCTCTACGGCTAGTCGGCCGGTTCGCCCTTCGCGTGGTACAGACCACGGAAATAGATCAGCGGATCGACGTCGCGATCCTCGAAACGATGGACCCGCCCGACGATGATGAGATGGTCGCCGCCTTCGTAACGATGCTCGGTGCTGCACTCGAAGCAGGCAGCGAATTCGCGTAGCAGCGGCACGCCGCCGATGCCGCTCGTGCAGTCGAGCGCTGCAAAACGATCGACGCCGGGCGTCGAAAACCGCAGCGACAGATCCTGCTGATGCTGGGCGAGAACATTGACCGAAAAATAGTCGGCTCTGGCGAACGCGGCATAGGTATCGGCGCTCTTGGCGATACTCCACAAGACGAGTGGCGGCTCGAGCGACACCGAGTTGAAGCTGCTGATCGTGATGCCGACCTTTTGCCCCTCCGGCGTCACTGTCATCGCGACCGCAACGCCGGTCGCGAAGCAGCCGAGCGTGCGCCGAAACGCGTCCGAATTCGAATTGTCAGGCAGGTCCCATGTCATAACCCGGTTTGCCATTCCTGTCGATCAACCAAAAGAATGCGGCAATGCCGCCGCCCGCAATCAGGTGCCAGACCCCCCAGACCGCGGCGATCGCCGCGGCGCCACCCAGGCCACGCAACTGGCTCAGGAGGATCACGAGAGCCAGGCCTGAATTCTGGATCCCGATTTCAAACGTCAGCGCCCTGCGCGTCCCGCTCACGCCCGACAGCAACCATCCCGCCGCCGCCCCTGTCACGAAGGCCAGCGCATTGTGCAGCACTACGATCGCGCCGAGAAGCGGCAGTGCCGGTAATAGCACGGGGTAGAAGTAGGCGATGCCGTAAAGGATGACGCCGACGAGCACCGAAACACCCAGCACGGTAGTGCGCTTGCGAATGTTGCGCGCAACGTCCGGCGCCTTCGCCGCCATGGTCATGCCGAGGATCAGCGGTATGACGAGCAATGCCGTGGTCTGCAGTACGAACAGCCACGGGCTGACGTCGAGCGAGCGAAGCAGGTCCGCGGTCGGGCCATAAGCCTGCGACCAGAACAGGATCGATGCCGGCGTCAGGACCGCGGCAAGCAGGCTCGACGTGGCCGTCAGCGCGACCGATGCCGCAACGTCGCCGCGTGACAGGTAGGTCAGCAGGTTGGACACGGCACCACCAGGACAGCACGCCACGACCATCATGCCCAGCGCCACGGATGGCGCGGGACGGATGGCCATGATCAGCAGGAAGGTCACGAGGGGCAGCACGACCACCTGGGTCAGCACGCCGCCAAGGAACAGCAGGGGCTTGTCCCGCAGGAACGAGAAGTCGTCGACGCGGAGACCGAGCGCCACACTGAACATGACCAGCATCAGCGCGAGCGCGACGCCGGCCTGCCCCACCGGGTCGAGAACGATCCGGAGGCTGTCGAGAGCGGTCATGTCCATAGAGTGAGCTGCCTGCAAAAACGGCCCAACCTTAGCACGCCCCGGCGGCGGGGCTGCGGCGCGCGTGACAAATCACGGCAACCGTCGGCCCCGGCAGGGCCGCACGTGCCGGCTACAACGTTTCGGAAGGCAGGAACGGCTTGACGCCAACCGCCTTGTAGAGCTCGTCCGGCCGGAAGGCCGTATTGCCCTTCATGACCAGCGTCGCGCGACGGATCGCGCCGATGTCATCGAGCGGATTGCCTTCGACCAGGACGAGGTCCGCGTCCTTGCCGAGGGCGATCGAGCCGGTCCTGTCATCGGCCCCGACGATACGCGCGGAATCCAGCGTCGCAATCCTGAGCACGTCGGCATTCGAGATGCCCGCCTCCGCATAGACCTCGAGTTCCCGGTGGATCGTGAAAGCGGCGATGTGATCGCTGCCCGGGACCAGCTGCACTCCGCTGTCGTGCAGTTTCTTCAGCATTTCCGACTGCCGCACGGCAGACTTCTCCCAGCCTTCAGCGTTGCCGCCCATGTCCATATCCGGCTTGTAGAGTCCCCGGGCGATGGTCGCCGGCAGATGATCGATGACCGCGGCGAAGGTCGGGTCCGGCTCGCCGGCATGGTGGCGCAACTGCGTCTCGAAGATCGCCGCCGTCGGATCGACCGCGACATTGCTCTCGGCGAGCAGCGTCATGAAATCCTCCACTTCTTCGCTCGAGAGATCCAGTGCACCGGCCTTGTCGCCATAGAGCGTGAAGCGCAGTTGCTTGCGCGTGTCTTCCCGGTCGCCGGCCAGGAAATTCAGGAACACCATGTTGATATGCTGGATTTCGTCATAGCCTGCCCGTACGGCCTGTTCCGCCGACATGAAAGCGGGAATATGTCCCGACAGGCGCATGCCGTGCCCATGCGCGCGCTCGGCGATGTCATCCACCCAGGCCGGATCGATGGAGCTGTAGAGCTTGATCTGCATGTAACCGTGCTGCGCAAAGAAGTCGACGCGCTCAAGCGCCTCTTCGAGCGACTTGACGGTGGCGCCCGTCGCGTAGGGACTGGCCTGGTCGATGAATCCGGCGCGGTAAGTATGCGGCCCGATGATCTCGCCGCTGTCGTATCGTGCCGTCATCTCCATGATCTGCTCATGGACGCTGCCGACGTCGCGCACGCTCGTAATGCCACCCGCGATATTCAGCACGCCGTCCGCCAGGCCGAAGTGACCGTGCATGTCCCACATGCCCGGCATCAGCGACTTGCCGCTGCCGTCGATGCGTGTCGCATCTGCGGACTCGATGGGCGTATCGGAGATCGCCGCAATCTTGCCGTCGGCGACCATCACGTGGTGACGTGGCAATGCCACGCCGTTCTCCACGTCGATCACGTTGACGTTCTCGAAGATCACGGGCGCCGACTGCACGTGCGCCAGCGCGCCGGAGATGCGCTCGACCATGCGCGCGTCCTGTTCCAGCTGGATGGCACTGAGCCTGTCGAGCACCGCCATGTCCCAGCCCCTGGGCACCATGCCCATGTAGCCGCCCTGATCGACCACCGTGAGGTCGAGCTGGTCGTCGAACCAGGCATAGACAGGCGTGAAACTGAGGCCGGATATCGCATACAGCGACAGCGTCTTCTCACCCTCGGGCGTCTCGACGCTCGTCGCCGTGAGTTTTTCGACGCGCGCCGTTCCCGAGGGCAGCAGCGCAATCTCGCCGTCCATGCTGGCCAGCGCCGCCCGGACCAGCGGCTCGATCGATAACGAAGCGCCTTCCGTGTCGAGGTAGAAGCCCGGGTCGTCGGTGGTGACGCTGCCGCTCTCGCCCGCGGTGCTCCAGCGCGCAACGCCGTCCTCATACGCGAAGGACTCGTCGATGGGCGCGCCGAAAGGCGAGATGCCCGTGATGCGCTGGGCGAGAATCCTGCCGTCCTTGTCCAGCTGCAACTCGGAATTGACCGTGTATTCGCGATTGTTCCAGTGCACGAATGACTGGACCGTGATGCGACCGTCACCCGTGCGAACGACAGTTGAGGCACCGGCGGGCGTTCCCTCCGAGAACCACTCGAACTCACGCGTCACGCCAACGGATGGATCGGCCGCCTCCAGGGACTGCTCCGCTTCCCTGCTGCAACCGCTCTGCGTGGACGCTGCAAACAGCAATGTCAGCGTCAGGATCAATTTCGAGTTATTCGTCACTGGCGTGCCCCCCACGAGAGCTGAAAAATTCGAATAGCAGCCGCGAGCCCCAGATTTCCGTCGCGGGATCGGGCTTCAGGCAAATGGTTTGTTCGGGCATGCTGCGGGCCTGAAGCTCGCTGACGCAATAGCCGTTGGAGCCGAACAGGCCGGGCGTCCCCGGCCAGCGATGGTCGCCGCCCAGCCACAGGCAGTCAACCGATTCCTGCGCGCTGCCTGCACAGGCAACCGTGCATTCCGCGGCCCCGGCCGGTATGACCTGCGACTGCCAGGCGTCCCGCGCGGTCGCGCATTCGGCCCGGTCGGTCCAGTGTTCGACGATCGCATCGGTGCTCGCGAAGAAATAGCCATCGTCACTGGCGCGGCCATCGAAGGGCACAGCAGTGTCGGCGCTACCGTTCACCTGCAGCAGCGGCAGCGGCCGCGACGGCGTGCATTCGAACCCGGGCTCGACGCGACCGCCGATCAGCGCAACCGCCGCGATCCGCTCCGCGGCCTCGCAACCGATGCGGTTGGCCATCAGCGCACCGTTGCTGAAGCCGGACACGAAGAATCGCGCCGGATCGACCGCGAGATCGCGCGCAACGCGCTCGAACAGGTCCTTCAGGAAGCCGACGTCGTCGTAGCAGGAGGCCCACCCGCAATCGCCGCAATTGCCACATTCCGGCGGACACGGGTAACGCTCCGCATCGGGCGTACAGATCGGGCCCGCCGGCCCCGTGTCGAAGGCATCCGAGATGTGGTTCCAGGAGCTGATCTCCGAGCGTTCGCCGCTTGCATCATCCGACATGAACCAGGTGGATTGCGGGTAGACCATCACGTAACCGTACGCGTCGGCGTAGCGGTTCAGGCCCTGCGTGGTTTCGGCCTCGGTCCCCGTCGCCGAACCGCCGTAGCCATGCATGAAGAACACCACGGGGCGCGCGGACCTGCCGTCATAGGACGACGGCAGGAACACGAAATACTCGCGCTCGAGGCCGTCGTGCAGCAGCGTATGACGCGACATCGCGGCGGGACCCGGCCGGTCCGGCCCGACACAGCCTGCCAGCAATCCCAGCAGCAGCCAGGCAGCGAGAAGCATTGCGCGTGTTGCCGGCAATCGTCGTCCTCGCTGTCGCAGAATCAGGAAGCGCCATCATAGATGAGTTTGGAATGCATTTCGGTTCTTCCTGTTATCCTTGCCGATATCAGGCTGGCCATATCGAAGGGGAATCCGTGAACAGATTGACAGGCGCAATAGCAGCCATGGTCGTCATGCTTGCCGCTTGCGGCGACAAGGTGGCCGACGACCAGACCCAGGCGTTCGAGAGCCGCTACAAGGCATTGCCGGGAAGCACCACACTCATTCGTGGCGCCACCGTGCTGACCGGCGCCGGTGAGCGCCTCGACGGGGCCGACGTCCTGATCAAAGACGGCCGGATTGCGGCGGTCGGGACGAACCTCACCGCCGGTGACGCGGACGTGGTCGACGCAGCGGGCAAATGGGTGACGCCCGGCATCATCGACGTCCACTCGCATCTCGGCGTGTATCCGTCGCCGGGCACCGTCTCGCACTCCGACGGCAACGAGATGACCGCACCCGTGACGGCCGAGGTCTGGGCCGAGCACAGCGTGTGGCCGCAGGACCCCGGTTTCACGACGGCGCTCGCGGGCGGCGTCACCGCCATGCAGATCCTGCCAGGCTCGGCCAACCTCATCGGTGGCCGCGGCGTGACGCTCAAGAACGTGCCGGGCCGCAGCGTCATGGACATGAAATTCCCGGGCGCACCCCATGGGCTCAAGATGGCCTGCGGCGAAAATCCGAAACGCGTCTACGGTTCGCGTGGACAGGCGCCTTCCACGCGGATGGGCAACGTCGCCGGCTACCGCGCGGCCTGGATCGAGGCGGCCGATTATCGCGACCAGCTCGAGGCCGCGAAGAACGGCCAGGGCGAGGCGCCGACGCGCAACCTCCGGCTCGAGACGCTCGCGGGCGTCCTGAACGGCGAGATCCTCGTGCACAACCACTGCTATCGCGGCGACGAGATGGCCATCATGCTCGAACTCGCAAAGGAGTTCGGTTACAGGATCGCGGCGTTCCATCACGCGGTCGAGGCCTACAAGATCGGCGACCTGCTCGCAGAAGCCGACACCTGCGCTGCCGTCTGGGCCGACTGGTGGGGCTTCAAGATGGAAGCCTACGACGGCATCCGCGAAAACGCGGCGCTCGTCGACAAGGCCGGCGCCTGCGCGATCATTCACTCCGACTCCGGCATCGGCATCCAGCGCCTGCACCAGGAAGCCGCAAAAGTCATGGGCGCCGCGGCGCGTGTCGGCATCGACATCCCGCCGGAAAGCGCCATCCGCTGGATCACCCTGAACGCCGCGAAGTCGCTCGGCGTCGCGGACCAGACCGGCACGCTCGAGGAAGGCAAGATGGCGGACGTCGTGATCTGGGACGGCAGCCCGTTCAGCGTCTATACGCACGCCGAACGCGTCTACATCGACGGCGCGCTTGCTTACGAGCGCGGTAACGATGCCGTCAACCCCGTCACCGATTTCACGCTCGGCACGGCCGCCGCCGCAGGAGGTGCACAATGAGCCGCTTCGCAACCCTCCTGCTGATGCTCACCCTGTTCGCGAACGCAGGGGCTGCCACCACCGTCATCATCGGCGCCAGGGTCCATACGGTCGGGCCGCAGGGCACGCTGGAGAACGCGACGGTCCTGATCGAGGACGGCCGCATCGCCGCTGTCGGCGCCAAGGTCGAACTGCCGGCCGGGGCGACCATCATCGACGCCACGGGCAAGATCGTGACGCCCGGCCTGTTTTCGTCGTTCGGCCAGCTCGGCCTCGTCGAGGTGGGCTTCTCCGCCGGCCTCATCGACAGCGACCAGCGCAACGCGCAGTTCACGGCCGGCTTCGATATCGCCGACGCCTACAACCCGCGTTCCACCCTGGTCGCCGTCAACCGGATCGAAGGCGTCACGCGCGCCGTGATCGCGCCGACGCCGGCCTACCCCGACGGCATGGGCAACGCCGGCCACGTGCTCGCCGGCCTTGCGGCTGTCGTGAACCTCGGCGACAACGACGTGCTCGACCAGCGCGGCACCGCGCTCGTGGTGGCGCTCGGCGAGTACGGCGGCGCGCTGGCCGGCGGCTCGCGGGCCGCCGCCTGGCTCGTGCTGCAGAACGCGCTGGACGAGGCGCTCGACTACCGCGAGCACAAGGGCGACTTCGAACGCGGCATGCGCAGGCCCTACCGGCACAGCGTTGCGGACCTCGAAGCCCTGCAGGGCGTCATTAACGGCAACACGCCAATACTCGTCGGCATCGACCGCGCCGCGGACATCGAGGCGCTGATCCGGCTCGTGGACAAATACAGCCTCAAGGCCATCATCCGGGGCGGCGCGGAAGCCTGGATGGTCGCCCGCGAACTGGCCGCGGCCGGTATCCCCGTCATCGTGGGCCCGACGGCGAACCTGCCCGACAGCTTCGATGCACTGAACGCGCGGCGCGGCGCGGCCGGCTTGCTGATCGCCGCCGGCGTGCAGGTCGCGATCTCGGATTCCGACACCGAGACCCACAATGCCCGCAACCTGACGCAGGCCGCCGGCAACGCGGTGGCGGACGGACTGGACTGGGAGGCGGCGCTTCGCGCGATCACGCTGACCCCGGCCGAGATCTTCGGCGTCGCGGCGACGACGGGCAGCCTCGAGGCCGGCAAGGCAGCCGATCTCGTGATCTGGCCCGCCGACCCGCTGGAGCTCACGAGCTACCCGGACCAGGTGTTCATCAACGGCGTAGCCGTGCCGATGGAGAGCCGGCAGACGCTGCTCAGGGATCGGTATCTGCAGGCTGCGGGGCTGCCTCCGGCCTACAGGGACTAGGAAACTGCGGCGGCCGTATGCCCGGTCGCCGCAATCAGCCTGCGGTTGCAGACCTCGACGACCCGGTCTGCGGCGCGCAGGACGATATCGCTATGCGTCGCGACGACGCGCGTGGCTTCCACCTGGCGCAACGCGTTGACCACCTGCCGTTCGGTATCGGGATCGAGCCCGCTCGTGAATTCGTCGAGCAGCAGGACGACGGGACGACGATAGAGCGCGCGCGCCAGCAGCAAGCGCTGCACCTGGCCCTTCGACAGCGCGGCGCCCATATCGCCGATCTGCGTCAGGTAGCCCATCGGCATTGATTCGATGTCGACATCGATCATCGCGAGATTCGCGACCCGGCGAATTCTCCCGAAGTCCGGGCGCGGCTCAAAAAGGGCAATGTTGTCCGCGATGGATCCAGGCAACAGCGCGTCGCCTTCGAATACCGTGCCCATCTGCCGTCTCGCTGCCGTCAACACCGGGCCGCTCGCAGAATGGCCGTCAAAGAACACGCAACCCGAGACGGGGCGTTCTATACCCGCAATCAGATGCAACAGGCTGCTCTTGCCCGCGCCGGACGGGCCACGAACCGCAATGAATTCATTGCGGCCTACGCGCAGGTCACAGCGATCGAAAATCAACGGATCGCCGGGGGAATGCCGATAGCCGATGCCGCGCAGCTCGATGGCGCCCGAGAAATCCGCAGGCGGCGCGGCTGATCGCTCCTGGTCAGTGTCGATCGCGAACACGATGTCAGCCAGGCGCGACAGCGGCACCTGCAGCAGCCGGTACTCCGCGACGTGATGGATGATCGCGGCAACGCGCGCCGCGAACATGCCGAGATAGGTGATCACCGCCGACAATGCACCGATCGACATCGTCCCGGCGATTGCGTGTCGGGCCGCCAGCAGCACCGCGGCAAGATGGAGTCCCTGGAACAGCAGGTGCTGGATGACGTTGTCCGTGATTCGCAGCCGGTCGAGACCGATCTCCGCATTGATCCTTGCAGCGAGCCGGTCGCACCAGCCGGACATCCTCGTGGCTTCGAGGCCGGCCAGCCGGATCGTCTGCATGGAGCGCAGCGTCGTCAAGAGATTCGACTGCGCCCGGGCCTCTGTGCTGACCAGCTCGCGCGAACGCCGCAGCATCGGACCGAAGACCAGCACCCGCCAGAGCGAATAGACGGCGGTTACCGCGAGCGCCAGCAGCGCGAGTTGCGGGTCGTAGAGACAGAGCATGATTGACACGAGGATCAGAAACAGCGCGTCCAGCACCAGTGCCGGCGCCGACTGCGTCATGAACTGCTGCACGCCTCTCAGGGACTGGAGGCGCGCCTGGATATCACCGAGCGAACGCTGCCGAAAATAGCTGAGCGGCAGGTTGACCAGCCGACCGACGAGTCTCGATGACATGTCGAAGAAAAGAGTCTGCCCCAGGTACCGGAACAGGAGCTGTCGCAGCGTCAGCGCAAGAATCTGGACCAGCGTCAGCAACAGGAAGCCGAAGAAAATCACCGCCAGCAGTGGATGGTCCCCGCCGAGTACGACACGATCGATGACGACCTGCAGATAAAAAGGCATGGCCAATACCAGCAGCTCGCAGATCAGGGCGACGAATACGGCGGCCACCGTGCGGCGCAGCATGCCGCCATCGAAAGACACGACATCGAACAGCGTCAATCGACGCAGCGACGCACGCCGCTCGGCACCGTCGCCCGGGAACAGTTCCAGTACGACACCTGTAAATGCGCGATCAATCTCCTGCCAGGTTGCGCGAACCGCACCTCGCGCCGGGTCGTGGATCACGCAGTCGCGACGCGTCACCCGTGTCAGTACGACGAAGTGATCGAAGCGCCAGTGGAGTATGCACGGCAACTTGAGATGCCTGAATTCCGCCGGGCCGCAGCGCAGCGCCCTGCTGCGAAAATCGATGTCGCTCGCGACGCGGACCAGCGATTCGAGTGTGGCCCCTCTCGACGACGCGCCGTAACGACGCCGCATTTCCGTGAGGTCCGTCCGCCGGCCGTGGTATCCGGCGATCATCGCGATGCAGGCGAGACCACATTCCGCCACCGTCGCCTGCAAGATCACGGGTAATCGCCTGGCGCCCGAGAAGCTCAGGTAAGGCGCGACGGCAGGCCCGATACTCATGTCAGCACCGGTTGCCGCAGGAGCCCGACCAGCCACTGCATCAATGTGCGACGTTCCAGCATGATGTCAGCGTTCAGCAGCATCCCGGCGCGCAAAGGCAATTCGTCAGTGCGCGACCCATTACTGTGCGCGAGCAGTATTCGTACCTTGTAAACGGGTTCCCCGACGACGAACGCGGCGGGAATATCTCCAGGCAGCAGCACGAAGCCCGCGATCGAATCGACGTAACCCCGGGCAACGCCAAAGTGCTGCGACGGAAACGCGTCGAACGACAGAGATGCCGCCTGGCCGAGAGCGACCTGCCCCATGGCCCGCGACGGAACATACACTTCGGCGATCAGGGAATTTCCGGGAGGCAGGATACTCAGGAGCAACTGCCCGGGCGCAAAGCGCGCACCCGGATTGACGTCGAGCGTCGCGACCACGCCATCCACCGGTGCGGTAAGAATCGTGACCCTGTCCGCCTCGTTGCGTGCCGCATCCTGTTCGAGCCGACTGCGCTCGCGATTCAGCGCCGACATGCCTTGCGCCCGATCCAGCGATGTAACCCCGTTGACAGCTACCAGTTCGTCGCGACCTCGCTGCAAGGTCGCGATGCGTTGGCGCAGTCTCTCCGCGGACTGCTGCAGTTCGGCCAGCCCGTCCCGAGCGCTCATGAACTCGCTGACGGCAACCGCCCCCGACCGCCTGCCCGCATCGAGCCGTGCGACACGGTCTTCCGCGAGGCCAATGCGCCGCAGCAGGATCACGCGTTCAGCGAACAACGATTCGAGTTCCGCATTCGTCGAGGCGAGCTGCTCCTTGAATGCCCGGATCTCGATGGCGGCTGTCTGCCGCACCAGCTCCTCGCGCGCGGTGACCTCGCTGAGTTCCGCATTCAGCCCGGCTCCGACGCGCTCCGCAAACGACGATCCGTCTTCGAGCGTCCGGTCCGACGCAACGCGCAACAACATGTCGCCCTGCCTGACGCTGTCTCCCGACGCGACGTGGATCTGCGTAACGAGGCCCTGCCGGTCGTGCCTGATGTGGACCACGCCATCCCTGGGGACCAGCCAGCCCCGAACGCGCGCCTTGCGGGCGTACTCGGCCGATTGCAGGTAGAAGACGATGCCGATCAACAGGCACAGGCACAGCCATACGCCCCAGCGCCAGACCCGGGGCATGAACGCGATCGGCCGGCCGAGAGATCTGCTGGCAAAAGACCGCAGTGCTTCAAGACGGAAGAGGTTTTCGGTTTCGGACCGGGGCATGCGGGGTATTGTCCGCGACCGGACCGCACAGCGATCCAGCGTCAAAAAGCGGCGTTAGCAGCACAAAGGACTCCGGCATCGGCGGTGGCGATTGCCGTCCGTGCATTCATCCGCCCTGCGGCGTCCGGATCCTGCGCCTTTCGCTGGTTGCGATGCCCTCACCGGCCGGCTGCAGGGCAGCGTCGCCCGACCTGGGCGGCACTGCTATGCTCCCGGCATGATGCATGCCGATGTCATTGTTCTCGGTGGAGGCGCCGCAGGCCTCATGTGCGCTGCCACCGCGGGACGCCGTGGCAGGCGCGTGCTGGTGCTCGAGGGCTCGAACCGGGTCGGCAAGAAGATCCTCATGTCGGGTGGCGGTCGCTGTAATTTCACCAACCTCCACTGCGAGCCCGCCAACTTCATTTCGGCCAACCCGCATTTCTGCAAGTCGGCACTCAGCCGGTACACGCAGTGGGACTTCATCGCACTCGTCGAAAAGTACGGCATCCCTTACCACGAAAAGGAATCGGGCCAGCTTTTCTGCGATAACTCTTCCAAAGACATCGTTGCGATGCTGCTGGCCGAGTGCGAGCAGGCCGGCGTCGAAATCCGGACCAGCGTGGACATCGAGGCCGTCAGCTACGACAGCGGCTACACCACCGATACCGCGCAGGGCAGCTTTACCAGTAAGGCGGTCGTGGTCGCGACCGGCGGGCTGTCGATTCCGAAAATGGGCGCCACCGGTTTCGGCTACCAGGTCGCGAGGCAGTTCGGTATCCATGTCCTGCCGACACGCGCGGGCCTCGTGCCTTTCACTTTCAGCGGCGCGATGCACGATCTCACGGAACGGCTGTCGGGCGTCAGCGCGCCGGCCATCGTGTCCACCGACGCGGTCAGCTTCCCGGGCGACATCCTGTTCACGCACCGCGGACTGAGCGGCCCGGCGACGCTGCAGGCATCGAGTTACTGGACGCCGGGCGAAGCGATATCGATCGACCTGCTGCCCGGCGACGACATCGCGGCGCGCCTGCTCAGGATGAAACGGGAACAGCCGAAGTCGCTGCTGCGCACCGCGCTCGGCACCCTGTTGCCGCGCGCCCTCGTCGCCGAATTGCAGGCGCTCTTCTGGCCCGGGCAAGCGGAACTGCCGCTCGCCGATTTTGCGAACAGCCTGCTCGAGACCATCGGTCGCCAGATGGCCGCATGGTCCCTGCGGCCCGCCGGTACCGAAGGCTACCGCACCGCGGAGGTCACGCTCGGCGGCGTCGACACGGACGCCCTCTCCTCGCAGACCATGGAAGCGCGCAGCCGGCCGGGCCTGTATTTTATCGGCGAGGTCGTCGACGTGACGGGCCACCTCGGCGGATTCAATTTCCAGTGGGCCTGGTCGTCGGGTTACGCCGCCGGCATGGCAGCCTAGCCGCGGCGCCTGATTTCTGCCAGGTCACGCGATAGACCCAAAGCGCATACCGGTATAACCAATCCGTCTCGGCGCAGTGTTGTCCTGCAGGCGCCGATCTATAGACTCATTTCAATCATGAACGCCAACGTTGAACAGCTGTACCCGGGCGACGACCAGATCGTCGACAGCATCGTCGAGCTCCTGCCGGGGCCCGACAATCCGACGCCGATGGTGCGCGTCAGCGCGCGATTCAACCCGCATCCCGATCTCGATCTCGTCGTGAAGCTGGAGGGCATGAACCCGTTCGGCTCCATCAAGGACCGCACCGCCTGGTACATGCTCAACGGCCTCGAGCTTCGCGACGGCCAGCACCTCGTCGAGCCCACCGCGGGCAATACCGGCATCGCGCTCACCGCGCTCGCCAACGCGCGCAACATCCCGATCGAAATCGCGGTGCCCGATGGCACGCCGGAAGAGAAGAAAGCCCTGCTCCGGTTCCTCGGTGCCGGGTTGATCGAGGTCGAGGACGATCTCTGCCCGATCTTCCCGTCCGAGGGCGCCCGCGGCGTGGTCAAGAGCATGGTCGAAAGCGAGGCCTACGGCGGCAAGTACGTGAGCCCGAACCAGTACGAGAGCGAACTCAACGTGGCCGCCCACTATCATTCCACGGGCCCGGAAATCTGGCGGCAGACGAACGGTCGCATCGACTATTTTTTCGCGGGCATCGGCACGGGCGGCACGATCACGGGCGTCGGCCGCTACCTCAAGGAAAGAAACCCGAACATCAAGATCATCGCGGTCGAGCCGGCGCATCGACAGCACCAGCTGTCCGGCCTGAAACGCGTCACCGGACTGCCCGAGGAGTTTTTCCCCAGGATTCTCGATCGCGAGCTACTGGACGATATCGTCTCGGTGACCGATGAAGAAGCGTTCGAAGCGGGCATTCGACTCGCACGCACGGACGGCATCATGGTCGGGCCCACGACCGGCGCGCTGCTGCATGCGGCCGTCGCGACGGGCGCGACACGCAAGGGTCTTGCCGTCGCGATTTCAGGCGACAGCGCGACCAAGTACATTTCGTCCTATGCGCGGTACCTGCGCAGGTAGGACCGGATTCAGAGCGCGGCCACCTGCCGGGCGAAATCCTCGACCTTGTTCCAGTCCGTAAACTCGATGACCGTGGTCGGGTCGGTCGGGCCTTTCGTCATCCACATGATCAGGCGGATCATCTGCCTGTCCCAGAATCGATAGATCGGGTAGTTGATCTTGCCCGCGAACACGCCGAGCAATTGCGGTCGCCAGTCGATCGTCCTCAGGAACTTGATCAGGTAGGGATTCGTTTCGGGCGTGTTTTTCTCTGGCTTGCGCGCAACGACATTCACCGTGAAAAAAGCGTTTGGATGCGCCTCGAGCAGCGCCTGGTTCTGCTTGATGAACGCCGCAACCCGTGGCTGGTGCTTGCCATAGCGGATGCTCGCGCCGATCACGATCTTGTCGAAATCGCCTTCCCGGAGCACCGGCACATCCTTGAGGTCCTGCGTCTCGACCCTGGCGCCGCCGGCGGTCAGGACCGACGCAATCCGCTTGCAGATCTCGATCGTATGACCGTCGGTGGTTGAATAAAGAATCAGTATGTTCGACATGGGCACCTGCCTGATACGAATCTAGCAAGCCGGGCAATATGGCTGCATAGGTGGAATCCATAAGTGCGCCGGGCTGGCAAATACCATACAACAATCTGTCAGGAGAGTGCGCATGGCGCAGGTGGAGGACATCCGGCGGCTCGCTGCCGAGCTCGATGCGATTCACAACCGCGCGCTCGAGCTCGAAAAGCACTACGCCGACGATATCGCTGCGGTGCATCCCGAGTACCGGGACAGCGCCTGCAACCTTGTGCACTATCTCGCGCTCAGGGATGCCGATCTCGGCGAACTGCAGCAGGGGCTTGCCGCGCTCGGCCTGTCTTCGCTCGGCCGCAGTGAGCGCAATGTGCTGGGTTCGATTCGTGCCGTGCAGAACGCCCTGCGCTGCCTGGCGGGTGAAGGCACACCGCTGCCCCGGCTCGAGGCGCTCCAGTTTCGCAACCCGGTCACGGACGCGCACAAGCGAGCGATCCTCGGGACGCCGCCCGCCGGGCGCGACGCCTGCATCATGGTGACGCTGCCGACCGAGGCGGCCGACAGCCCGTTGCTCACCGACGAGCTGATCGCGGCCGGCATGAACATCGCGAGGATCAACTGCGCCCGGGACGACCCGGCCACGTGGCAGTCGATGGTCGCCAACGTGCGGCATGCCGCGCAGTCGGCCGGCGTCGAATGCCGGATCATCATGGATCTCGCCGGACCCAAGCTGCGCACCGGCGCGCTCGCGCCGGGCCCCGGTGTCTTTCACATCCGGCCGAAACGCGATGCGCTCGGGCGCGTCATTGCACCGAGGCGAGTACGCCTCATCCCCGAGGACACGCTGCAGCGCGGCACCAAGTCGGCGCTGATCCCGGTGCCGCGCGAATGCATCGAGCTGGCCCGCGAGGGCGACGAACTCCGCATCCGGGATACGCGCGGCAAGAAACGCCGCTACCCGGTAGTGCTCAAGGACGAACGGGGCATCGTGCTCGAATGCAGCCAGGGCGCCTATATCGCGACGGGGACTCGCCTGCGGCTGTATCGTGCCGACGTGCACGAGAAACTCGCTTTCCGAGTGGGCGAGTTACCGGCCGTCGAAGTGCCGCTGTTGCTGCGCGAGGGCGACACGCTGCTGCTGCACGCCGATCCCCGCCCGGGCGAACCGGCGCGCGAAGACGAGGACGGGCAGGTCTGCGCGCCCGCGCACATCGCCTGCCAGCAGCCCGAAGTCTTCGAATACCTCGCTCCCGGCGACCCGGTGTCGCTCAACGACGGCAAGATCGGCGGCGTGATCCGCGAGGTAACGGCCGAGCAGCTCGTCGTCGACATCACCAAAGCGAAGCCGGCCGGCAGCCGCCTGCGCAGCAACCGGGGCATCAACTTTCCCCGCAGCGACATTCGCCTGCCGGGCGTCACCGAGCACGACAGCGCGAACCTGGCATTCGTCACCGCACATGCCGATGCCGTCAGCCTGTCGTTTGTGCGCAAACCGGCGGATGTCGCGGCGCTGCAGGAGGCCCTGGCGCAATTCCCCGCCGTCCAGCTCGGCCTGATCGTCAAGATCGAAACCCGGCGCGGTTACAAGAACCTGCCGAAGATCATGCTGAAGGCGATGCGCAGCTACCCGGCGGCCATCATGATTGCCCGCGGCGACCTCGCGGTCGAGTGCGGCTGGGTCGAACTCGCCGAATTGCAGGAGGAGATTCTCTGGATGTGCGAGGCGGCCCGGCTGCCGGTGATCTGGGCCACGCAGGTGCTCGAACAGGAAGCACGCAAGGGACTCCCGTCCCGCGCGGAGATTACCGACGCCGCCATGTCGCAGCGCGCAGATTGCGTGATGCTGAACAAGGGCCCGCACATCCTCGCTGCAATCCGCATGCTGGACGATATCCTGCGCCGCATGCAGACGCTGCAGATCAAGAAGACGTCACGCATCCGAAAACTCTCGTTGTCCGACTACGACCGTTGATTGCCGGTGTCCGGACCGGCAACGGGCCTTCCTGCGTGCCCGCCCCCGTGTACCCGTATTCCTGCAACAAAAGCGCGCCATGCAAGAGCAGGAAAAACCGGTTGCGATCGAAACCAGCGGGCTCGCCGGCAAGCGCTCATCCGTGGCACGGGGCGTGGCCGGCGGCATGCAGGTGCCGATGCACGTCGTCGGTTCCGGCGTTGAGGCATTGCCCGACGCTTCTCGCATGGCCCTGATTCTCGTGATGTCGAAGGCTTCGACCGTGACGAGGCGGCCGTTGTAGCGGCACGCACAAGATGCCCGAGGATGACACGCGGCCGGATGCTGCTGCGAAAAACCCTGTGGCAACGCGTGAAATCGACCGGGCTTTCTGCCGCTCCGGAACAACGAGCGTGTCGAACGCCGACGTCGATAATCATCCACCACGCGAGATCGCTTGCCTGCAGCAACATAGAAGCGTTCTATGCCTGCCCCGACGGCGAGCTGGACGATTCCTGGTCGAGCGTCGATCCCGGGGCCGGAATTTTCTTGCGGCCATCACGAAATTCGCCGAACTTGCGATTCCCGTCGCGGCTGAAGCACGGCAATTTGGAGTACAATCTGCGGTTCGCAGGAGATACCCGAATGTTGCCGCACCAGGCCGTCGTCGCTGAAATACTTGCCCTACCGGAGGACCCCAGCATCGGGGCGTTCTTCGATTTCGACGGCACGATCATTTCCGGCTACTCGATGGTCGCCTTCGTCCGGGAAGAGATCCGGCGCGGCCGCCTGTCGCCGCGCGACCTGGTCGAGTTGCTGAGCGTCGGCGCGAGCTTCGGCGCCGGCGCCCTCGGCTTTGCGGCCCTGATGCTGTCGACCTCGCAGTTCCTGCGTGGCGTCCGCGAAGACCGGTACGTCGAGTTCGGCGAAGAGCTGTTCCGCTCGCACATTGCGAAACTCATCTACCCGGAAACCCGCGCGCTGGTTCAGGCACACCTTCGTAAAGGTCACACGGTCGCGATCATTTCCTCGGCGACGCCCTACCAGGTCATGCCGGCAGCACGCGACCTCGACGTCGAGCACGTGCTGTGCACGAAGCTGCAGGTCGAGAACGGCGTCTTTACCGGCGCCGTAATCAGGCCGACCTGTTACGGTCCCGGCAAATCGCAGGCGGCTGAACAACTGGCCCTGCGTCGCGGCCTCGACCTGTCACGCAGCTTTTTCTATTCCGACAGCAGCGAGGATCTGCACCTGCTCGAACGCGTCGGCAACCCGCGGCCGCTGAATCCGGACAACCGCCTGCGTGCCATCGCCGAGAGTCGCGGCTGGCCGGTGCGACGCTTCGCAAGCCGCGGCCGCCCGCACGTCACCGACCTGCTGCGCAGTCTCATGATACCTGCCAGCATGCTGGGCTCGTTCGGGGCCGGCCTGCCCATCTGGCTGCTGACCGGGTCGAAACGGGAGGCGATCAATTTTTCGATGTCGCTGTTCGCCGATACCGCGAGTGCGCTGATCGGCCTGAACCTGCGCGTCACGGGCGAACAATATCTCTGGTCGCATCGACCCGCGGTATTCGTCTTCAATCACCAGAGTAATGTCGACATGGTGATCCTGGCGCGACTGTTGCGACGCGATATCACGGGCGTCGGCAAGAAGGAAATCGGCGACATGCCATTGATCGGCCGCGTCCTCGAGTTCTGTGGCGTCGTGCTGATCGATCGGCAGAATTCGGCTCGCGCGATCGAAGCGATGTCGCCGCTCGTCGATGCGATGCGCGTCGAGGGCAAGTCAGTCTGCCTGTCGCCGGAGGGCACTCGCTCGATCAGCCCGAAACTCGCACCTTTCAAGAAAGGCGCATTCCATCTTGCCATGCAGGCCGGCGTGCCGATGGTGCCGATCGTGATTCACAACTCGGCTGACGTAAACCCGAAGGGCGACATGTTCTACCGCCCGGCCACCGTCAACGTCGAAGTGCTGCCACCTCTGGACACGAGCACCTGGAACGTCGACACGATCGACGAGCACGTGGCGCATGTCCGCGCCCTGTTCCTCAGGACACTCGGGCAGGACAAGGACGGACATGTCGTCAGGCAGATCTCCAGATCAGAAAGTGGAGCCAAGTAAATGGACCAACTGAGCCCCCAGGACAGCCAGTTCCTGTATCTCGAATCCAGGGACAATCATATTCACGTGACGTCGGTTTCGATCTTCGATCCTTCGACGGTGCCGGGCGGCAAGGGCGTTCGCTTCAAGGATATCCTGCAGCATGTTGAAACGCGGCTGCACACGAGCCCCGTGTTTCGCCGTCGACTGGTGCGCGTGCCGATGGAACTCGACTTCCCTTACTGGGCCGACGACGAAAACTTCGATCTCGAATACCACGTGCATCACGCCAGGCTGCCTGCGCCGGGCGACTGGCGGCAGTTCTGCATTCACATGGCCCGCTATCATTCGCGGCCGCTGAACCTGACCCGGCCGCTCTGGGAAATGTATGTCGTCGAAGGACTGGATGACGTCGAGGGTCTGCCGAAGGGCGCCTACGCCGTCGCGACGAAGATCCACCACGCGGCTGTCGACGGCATGTCACTGGTGCGCTTCTTCGGCGCCATGGCGGACATCGACAACAAGGGCACGCCCGCCGTGCCGCTGGAAAGTACGGAATTGCCGGCCAACCCGCGGCCCGGCGTCATCAACATGGGCGTTCGCGCGATCATGAACGCCGTGCGGTCGCCGATCGGGATGACCGACGCGGTCATGCGTGCGGCACCGAGTCTTTACCGGCTCGCGCAGAATGCCTTGTCCTCGCAGCACGAGCAGTCCGATGAAATCCCGGATACGCGTTTCAACTGCAAGATTTCGCCGCACAAGATGTTCGACGCAGCGGCGTTCCCCCTCGACGACCTGAAGAAAATTCGCAAGGCCGTCAAGGGCAGCACGGTCAACGACGTCGTCCTCTGCATCTGCGGCGGTGCCTTGCGCAAGTACCTGACCGAACACGGCGAACTGCCCGACGAGCCCCTGATTGCCTGGGTGCCGATCAACGCGCGATCGCCATCCGGCGACGACAGGCTCAGCGGCAACAACATCACCTCCATGACGGTCAGGATTCATACGGACGTCGAGGACCCGATCGAACGGCTGCAGCATATTCATGCGGAGACCAGCGAGAGCAAGGCGGCAAAATCCGGCATCTCGGCAAGGCTCATGACCGATCTGTCGCAGCATGTACCGGCAGCGACGCTGGTCGGCGCAAGCCGCCTCGTGCTGCATACCGGCGTCGCGGCGCGCATGTGCAACCTGTTCATCTCGAACGTGCCGGGTCCGCAGATTCCGATGTACATGTGCGGGGCCCAGCAGATTCACGCCTACGGCATGGCGCCACTGGCGGACGGCATGGGGCTGTTCATCGCGACGCCGAGCTTCAACGGCGAAATCACGTTCAACGTGACCTCGACGCGCGAGACGATGCCCGACATTCATTTCTTCGTGGAGTGCCTCGAAGCGTCGCTCGAGGAACTCAGGCAGGCCGCCCGGCCGAAGCGCGGCAAGAAAAGCGCCTGATGCATCCATCGGCCCACAGCCGCTAGCCAGGCAACGTGACGGTGAGGAAGCTTGTCGGACAGGGCCTCGCGCTTTCCGGCGGCGGTTATCGCGCCAGCCTTTTCCATCTCGGCGTTCTGCGACGCCTGCACGAACTCGGCGTCCTGCAGAAGACGACCCAGGTATCGAGCGTGTCCGGCGGCAGCATTCTTGCCGGGTTTCTTGCCCATCGCATGCTGGACCTCGGCCTCGAACGGCCGGATTTCGCGGCTTGGGAGCGGGACGTCTCCGCGCCGTTTCGCAACATCGTTCGCAGCGACATCCGCACCCGCCTGCTGGTCGGGCATATCGGCTGGAACTGGCTGCTCCCCGGTCCGCGCGCGAGCGGACTGGAAAGGGCGTTTCGCAAGCGCCTCGGTGACCGGCGCCTCGTGGAACTCCCCAAAGCCTCGCCGAGCAGCACCGAGTTCATTTTCCTCGCGACCGACATCGAGCATGGCGTCCTGTGGCGTTTCACGCCGGAGCATATCGGCAACTACATCCGTGGAATGATCGATACGCCGGAGACAATGACGATTTCGCTCGCGGTCGCGGCTTCCGCCTGCTTCCCGCCCGTATTCGGGCCGATCAAGGTGCGACACGAGGGCCGCGTCATCGCGCACCTGACGGACGGCGGCGTCTACGACAACACGGGCATGGAACCGATCTGGCTCAGCAACAAGGTCGTGCTGGTATCGGATGCCGGCACGCCATTCGATCGCAAGGTGCCGCGCTGGTTCGGATCGAGAGTCATGCGCTACGTCGACATCGGCAGGAACCAGGTCGGCGCACTGCGCAGGCGAGCGATCATCCGGCGCCTGCACGACGACTATCAGACCGTGCGCGAATTCGAACCCGGTACGGCCGGGGAAGACGCCTCGCCGTGCCCGTTGTCGAGCGCCGACGACTGCTTCATGCGCAACCGCCGCGTGACGGACAAGCCGATCGGCGCGTTCTGGCGGCTCGGCAGCCAGCGAAAGAGCTTCATCGAGGGTGCGGACGAGACCTTCCGCTCCGAACTTTTGTTGCTGGAAGATGACTGGTACGGCTATCCGGACGACGGCAAAGACAATATCCTCCGCGACTTCATCAGCGAGATACGGACAGACATGGACGCGTTCACGCGGGCCGAAGCCAAGATTCTTGAAAACCACGGGTACGTCATGGGCGACCTGGCGATCCGCCGTCATGCCCGCGAACTCGGCCGGCTGGATGCGCCGTTCGTGGCGCCGCACCGTGACATGCTCGAGCCCGGGCAGGTACGGGACGCGCTCAGGTTCAGCCACAGTCGATTGCACTTCTGGCGCCGGTGGTTCGATTAGCATGAGGCCGTTTTCGCAGGACAGGGTCACCGAACGTTCGCTCCGGCACTCGCTCAAGGACGCCGGCGCATTCGCCGTCATGACCGGCATCGGCGAGACCTACCTGTCGGCATTCGCGCTGTTCCTGAAAGCGACGACGGCTCAGATCGGACTACTCGCTTCGCTGCCGCCAATGCTGGCCTCGCTCGTACAGCTGTTCTCCGCCTGGCTCGGTCACAGGACCGGCAAGCGCAAGGCCATCATCCTGGTCGGCGCCACCGTGCAGGCATTCGCATGGGCGCCCATCCTGTTGCTACCGCTGCTCGTCCCCGAGCAGGCAGTCGCGTTGTTCATTGCCTGCGTCGTGCTGTATCACGCAGGCGCGCACCTCGGCGCGCCGCAGTGGAGCAGCCTGATGGGCGATATCGTGCCACCGCGAAAGCGCGGTCGCTTCTTCGGCACCCGTACCCAGCTGGTCACGGCGACGTCGTTCTTCTCGTTGCTCGCGGGCGGCCTGCTGCTGCACCTGTACACGCTGCGCGAGGCAACATACTGGGGTTTTGCGACACTGTTCTGCACGGCAGGCATCGCCCGGCTCATCAGCGTCTACCAGCTGTCGCGCATGACCGATCCGACGGGTCAGGTCGCGGCGATGGAGTTGCCGATCGGCAGGGACTGGTGGCAACGGTTGCGCAGCTCGAACGCGGTTCGCTTTTCGCTGTTCTTCGCCCTCATGCAGTTCTCGGTCGCGATCGCGTCACCGTTTTTCACGGTCTACATGCTGCGCGACCTCGAGTATTCCTACCTGCAGTTCACGATGAACACGGCGACCGCCGTGCTGGCACAGTTCCTGACGCTCTCCCAGTGGGGCCGCATCAGCGACGTGTTCGGCAACCGCCGCGTGCTCGCGGTCACGGGCCTGTTCATCCCGGCAACGCCGCTGCTCTGGGTCCTGTCGACCGACTTCTGGTACCTGATCGCGATGCAGGCGCTGAGCGGCTTCTCGTGGGCAGGATTCTCGCTGGCCGCCGGCAACTACGTCTACGACCTGATCCAGCCGCAGCGACGCGCGACCTATCTCGCGGTACACAACGTGCTGGCCAGCTCGGGCATCTGCGCGGGCGCGCTGCTTGGCGGCTACCTCGGGACGGTCATGCCGGCTTCGGTGGACCTGTTCGGCCTGCACTGGGTCTGGGTCAGTCCGTTGTTCGGCGTCTTCCTTGTGTCGACACTCGCTCGCGCCGGGGCCGTGCTGGTCTTCGTGCCGAAACTCCGCGAAGTGCGAAACGTCAGGCCGATCAGCACCAGCGCCGTCATCTTCCGCGTCATGCGCATCACGGCGCTGGCCGGCATCGTCTTTGAAATACTGGGCTCGAGACCGAAATCGGATTCGCCCGAGGAGTAACGACCGTCTCAACGGGTCCGCACCCGGCAATCAGCGCGGATCGAGTTCTGCATCGGCGCACATAATTGCGTAACATCGGGCCAATCATCCCGGACGACAGAGTGAGACAAGATGACTGAGCCCCGAGAAACGACCCTCGTCGACGCGTTGATCCCGGTCGTCAGTCTCGTCCTGATGCTGGGCCTGTCGGTCTACCTGTTCGGTGACGGTTCGTCGGGTGGGCCGAACCAGATCGTCCTGACGACCGGTGCCGCCATCGCAGCGATCATCGCGGCGCGCCAGGGCAGGCAATGGGCGGACATCCTGCATGCGATCGTGCATGGCATCAGCACCGCCATGGGCGCCATCCTGATCCTGCTCGCGGTCGGCGCGCTGATCGGCACGTGGCTCATGTCCGGGACCGTGCCGTCACTGATCTACTACGGCCTGGACACGCTCAATCCTTCGGTCTTTTACGCGGCGGCCTGCCTGATCTGCGCGATCGCGTCGCTGGCAACGGGCAGTTCCTGGACGGTCGCGGGCACCCTCGGTGTCGCGCTGATCGGCGTCGCGCTCGGGCTGGGCCTGTCACCCGCCATCGCCGCCGGCGCGATCATTTCGGGCGCTTATTTCGGCGACAAGATGTCGCCGCTTTCGGACACCACCAACCTTGCCCCGGCCGTCGCCAATACCGACCTGTTCACGCACATCCGCCACATGGCCTGGACGACCGCGCCGTCATTCACCATCGCGCTGATCCTGTTCGCCATCGTGGGCCTGAACACGGACGTCGCGGGTGGTGACGAGTCGATGGCTGTGCTGCAGAAGACGCTGGACGATACCTTCAACATTACGCCCTGGGCCATGCTGCCGCTGCTCGTCGTGTTTTACATGGCAATGAAGAAGATTCCGCCGTTGCCCACGATCCTCTTCGGTGCATTGCTGGGCGGTGTCACCGCCGTCATCCTGCAACCCGAATCGACGCTCGCGTTCGCGAATGCGCCCGACCTGCCGGTGGGCCTTGCCATGACGAAAGCCGTCTGGCTCGCGCTCGCGGACGGCTATGCGTCAACGACCGGCGTCGTCGAAATCGACGATCTTTTGTCGCGCGGCGGCATGAGCAGCATGCTCGTCACCGTATGGCTGATCCTGAGCGCAATGGCCTTTGGCGCCGTCATGGAGCACGCGGGCATGCTCGAAAGGCTGATTCGCTCGGTGCTGAAGGCCGCCAAATCGACCGGGTCACTGATCACCACCGTGGTGCTCAGCGCCATCGGCATCAATATCATCGCGGCCGACCAGTACATCGCGATCGTGCTGCCCGGCAAGATGTTCAAGGCGGAATTCGAGCGTCGCGAACTCGCGCCGCAAAACCTGTCGCGCGTGATCGAGGACTCGGGCACGCTGACGTCGCCGCTGGTGCCGTGGAATACCTGCGGTGCCTACATGGCCGGTACGCTGGGTGTAGCCACGCTGGCCTACCTGCCGTTCGCGTTCTTCAACCTGATCAACCCGCTGGTGTCGATCATCTACGGTTTTACGGGATTCACGATCCGCCGGCTGGAGCCGCAGACCAGCGCCTGATCGATCAGGCAGCGGCGACCAGCGACTTGGCGTAAACCACCTTGGCGTCGCCTGGTGCATAGAAGTCGTCGATCCAGGCCGCCACCTCGTAGCCCATGCGCTCGTAAAAGGCCCGTGTCGGCGCATACTGTGCACGGCCCGCGGTATCGACGAACATGCGCGTACCGCCGAGATCCGCCGCAATCTTCTCGCTGCGCCCGATGATCTCGCGGCCGAGCCCGCGGCCCTGCTCATCCGGTGCCACCGCGATCCAGTAAAGATCGAAGCTCGACTGCGTGGCCGGGATGCGGCCGAAGCAGCTGTAGCCGCGCAGGCCGCCGTCCGCTGCCTCGGCGAACAGGAACAGGTAGTCGCTGTCCGCGCCTTTCGCCACCGACTCGGCGACGAGTTCCTCTGCGACCGCGACTTCCTCCGCGCTGAAAAACCCCGTCGCGGCAACGAGGTCCCGGACCGCGCGACAGTCCGCCTCGACAACCGCCTGGCGCCAGCGAATCATGCCTTGTTCCCCTGCTCTGCAACGCCCTGCCACAAACCGACAAAGAAGTGCCGCGCATTCACGCCGAGCGTCTGCGTGCGATAACCGCCCTCCTGCACCACCAGTGTCGGCAATCCCAGCGCGCCAATCATGCGGCCGTTTTCACGAAAATCCCGAGAGAGCAGGGTGAAGGACCCGGTCGGGTCGCCCTTGGCGGTATCGAGCCCCAGCGCAACGACAAGGAACTGCGGCGCGAACTTGTCGATGCGTTTCAATGCTGCGGCCAGGACCTTGCGATACTGCTCGCCGTCGAGGTTTTCCTGCAACGGCAGGTTGACGTTGTAACCCTTGCCGTCGCCGCCGCCCTTTTCGTCCTCGAAACCCGAGAAGTAAG
Source organism: Woeseiaceae bacterium (assembly GCA_036525955.1). Classification (GTDB taxonomy): domain Bacteria; phylum Pseudomonadota; class Gammaproteobacteria; order Steroidobacterales; family Woeseiaceae; genus UBA1847. The sequence continues at coordinate 80,327 of DATCZJ010000032.1, forward strand.
GATAGGAATATCGCGGGTGGCCGTGAATCGAGATCGTCAGCACGTCCTTGCGGCGCCAGAAGATGTCCTGGGCGCCGTTGCCGTGGTGGTAATCGATGTCGAGCAACACGACCTTGCCGTGCCGGCTCAGCTGATTCGCCGCAATGGCCGAGGAATTGAAATAGCAGAACCCGCCGAAGGCCTGGTACTCGGCGTGGTGTCCGGGCGGACGTACGAGCGCGTAGGCGACCCGGTTGCCGTCCAGCAGCGACTCGGCGCCGGTCAGCGCGCAGTCCACGGCGCGGCGTGCCGCCTTGTAGGCATTGGCATTGAGCGGCGTAAACGTGTCGATGCAGTAGTAACCGGCGCGCAGCGGCAGTTCCTTCGGCGGTCGCGCCTGGTTACGGATTGGAAATACGTAGGGATAGACCGATTTTCCCGGGGGCACGTTCGCACAGGCGCGTCTCAGAAAGGACACGAACTCCGGGTTGTGCACCGCCTCGATCGGCGCAATCCCGAAACTGCGCGGTTCGAGCTCCTCGAAGAGCTTCGTGCGCTCGAGTTCCTTGCGAATCGACGCGATCCGCACCGGCGCCTCCACGTAACCGCGGTCATTCACGTGATGGATCTGGTGCTGTTCGTTGACGATCAGTGCGATGCGCCGCGACTTCGGCCGGCGGTCCGCCTGCACCTCGTCCGGCTTCGTGTATTTCGGCTCTCGCAGACGCACCGGGTCGTCGCGGAACGAGGCGATGACCATGTCGACGTACTCGGGCGGACAGACGCTGCCGTACTTGCGTTCCAGGATCGCCCGAACGATCTGGCGCGCCTGGTCGCGACGCAGCTTCCTGCGTTCCTGCCCGAGGTTGTCGAAGACGAGGTACGGCGGGTCGCTGTCCCCGGGTTTCAGCGGTGTCTCATAAGCCGTGTTGACGATCGGTCGCGCACCGAAGCGCTCGTAGAAACGCAGGCGTGCGACGTTCTGCTTGCGAATCGTCGCATCGGGCGACAACTCGGGAACGTCGGGCAGGCACTCGAGAAAAACGCCGATGACGTCGAGCTGGAACGCCTCTTCGCGCACGCGTTCGTAAAGCGCGCCGCCGATGCCGCCGCCAGTTTCGCCACGCCCGGCGCAAATATAGTCGAGATAGCAGAAGTCGAGATCCGGCGCGTGCAGCAGCATGGCAAATCCACGCACCGTCGCGTTGCCGTCCTCTGCCACCAGCAAGATCGAACGGAAACGATGCTTCAGCGGGTTCGCGAGCTGCGACGGCAGCTTGGCGATATCCCGCTCACTCAGGAGCTGGAACTGGACGCGCAGCATCGCCTGCACCTGGCTGATCAGCTGCCGGTTCGTCGCCGTCGTGACATCAAAAACCTTGTGAATACGAAACACGTGTCCTCGCCCCGGGTCCTCTAGGCCGCATCTTCGAGGTCACTCGGCCCCGGACTCCGGAGTGCGGCCTCGATGATCGTCTCGATGACGCGCTCATAACTGATGTTGGCCTCGGCGGCCGCCGCGACGAATCCGGCATCCTGCGACAGGCAGGGGTTGGCGTTGACTTCGAGCACCCACGGGACGCCCTGCTTGTCCATGCGTACGTCGATGCGCGCGTAACCGCGCAGCCTGAAAATATGCCAGCACTTGGTGACCAGCAGCTTAAGCCGCACCTCGACGGCCTCGCTGAGCGCCGGAAATACCCGTTCCGTATTGCGGTACTCGCTGGCGTCCTCCTGCCACTTGGCGGCATAGCCGACGATCTTCGGTTTGCTCGCGGGGAATCCGCGGAACTCGATCTCGGCAATCGGCAAGACCCTGACCTCTCCGTCCTCTTCGATCACCGAGATATTGAATTCCCGGCCCTCGATGTAACGTTCCGCAAACCATTCGCCGCCATGGGCAGCCTGCCGCTGCGCAAGCCGTTCGAGCAGGGCGCGTTTGCCGCGCACGACGGAGCTGTCGTCGATGCCGAGCGACGCGTGCTCCCAGACCGACTTGACGATCCACGGCTTGTTGTCGTGGTCGATGGAATCGCCCGTCGAATACCACTTCGGCGTCGGCAGGCCATGCAGGGTCATCCAGCGCTTCGCCAGCAGCTTCTGCGAACTCATGAAAATCGCGTTGTCGTCCGAGCCGGTGTACCGCAAGCCGGCGGCCGACAGCATCGACGGCACGACCGTGATCAGCCTGCCACTGCCGCTCAGCGACTCGACGAGGTTGAAAACGCAGTCCGGGTTGCGCTCGCGCAATTCGGTCATCGTGCGTCCGATATCGAGCGTCGTGGCCAGCGTGCCGACCTGCCACCCCAGCCTGGCCAGCGCTGCGCCGACCTGCTCTGCCTGGACGAGCGCATCGAGATCGTCGACGCGCGCATCCTCGGCCATCGCTTCGTGCAGTATGACGACGGCCGGAGATACGAGCTTGCTCATGGATCTCACGCGTCAGGCGGCGCGCGCCTCCTGCTTGCGCACACCGGCAGCGGCCACGCGTGACATTGCCGATTTCATGATGCGCCGGATCAGCTCCTTGTAGCTGACCTTCGCCAGCGACGCCATGATCGGCAGGTCCGAGTGCTCGGGATGAATGCCCGCCAGCGGGTTGACCTCGATGAAATTGACCTGGCCACTGTCGTCCAGCCGCACATCCATGCGGCCCGCGTCACGGCAGCCCAGTGCGCGCCATGAGCGCAGGCACAAAGACTCGATCTCGCGCCAGAGCTCACCCTGGGGCAGCAACTGGTAGCGCACGAGCTCCTCGCAATTTTCCTTGTTGCGATAGGAGTAGACGTCGGCATCCGCCTGCGGCAGCAGGATGATCTCGAGTACCGCGAGGACCTTCGCCTTGCGGCCCGTGCCGATGATCCCGACCGTAAACTCGCGACCCGGCAGAAAGCGCTCGACCAGCACCGGCTGCTTGTAGGTGCGCAGCAGTGACCGGCAAACCTTGTCCAGCTGGCTGCGGGTTTCGATCTTCGACAGGCGCGAGACACCCTTGCCGGTTCCTTCGGCCACGGGCTTCGCGAACAATGGGAACGGCAGGTTGATGCTCGCGATGTCTGCCGGCTCGTTGACCACCACGTAATCGGGCGTTGCCACACCCGCGGCGCGCACCACGTCCTTGGTCATGCCCTTGTGCAGCGTGAGCGCGCACACCAGCGAGTCTGAAAAGACATGTGGAATTTCGTACGCGTCGAGCAGCGCCGGTGCCTGGGCTTCACGGCCGAGACCATGCATGCCCTCGCAGATGTTGAACACGATGTCCCAGCGGTCCCCGTTGACGAGTCGCTGCGCCAGCTGGCGCACGTTGCCGATGGGATCGGCCTCGTAACCCAGCGCATTCAGCGTCGCGGCAATGCTCTCGATCGTGTCTACCCGGTCGAATTCGGCCGTCTCGTCCTCGCTGTAACCCATCGCGAGCCAGGCTTCGCGCAGGTCGTAAGTGATGCCTACCAGCGGTTTGGAGTTTCTCATGATGAGCCCTCCGCGACGGGAAGCTTCTGCCCCGAATCCGGGTAGCTGTAGGTACCGCCATCATAGCTTTTGAGCAACAGCTTCTCCCCGTCGTAGCCCGCGACGTAGTCGGGCGCGATCGGGATCTTGCCGCCGCCGTTCGGTGCGTCGACCACGAAGGTCGGCACGGCGTAACCCGTCGTATGACCGCGCAGCCCCCGGATCAGCTCGACGCCCGTCGATACCGGCGTGCGGAAATGCGCGGAACCGGAGATCGGGTCGCACTGATACAGGTAATAGGGCTTGACGCGAATCTTCAACAGGCCGTGGACCAGCGAGCGCATCGTGCCGAGATCGTCGTTGACGCCTTTCAGCAGCACGGTCTGGCTGCCGAGCGGCACGCCGGCGTCGGCGAGCCGACCGCAGGCCTCCGCCACCTCGGGCGTGATCTCGTCGGGGTGCGTGAAATGCAGGCTCATCCATAGCGGGTGGTAGCGCTTCAGGATGCGCGTCAGGGTCGTCGTGACACGCATCGGCTGTACGACCGGCTGCTTGCTGCCGATGCGCACGAACTCGACATGCTTGATCTTGCGCAGGCGGCGCAGGATGTAGTCGAGGCGATCGTCGTCCAGGCTCAGCGGGTCGCCGCCCGAGATCAGCACGTCGCGAATGACGGGCGTGTTCTCGATGTACGACAGCGCGGCTTCGATATCGGTCTTCTTGACGCTGCGCTCGCCGACGGAACCCACCATGCGGGCCCGCGTGCAGTAGCGGCAGTACACCGAGCAGAAGTTGGTGACCAGCAGCAGTACCCGGTCCGGGTAACGATGCACGAGGCCCGGCACCGGGCTGTGGCCGTCTTCCCCGAGCGGGTCCTCTGCCTCTCCCGGCGTCAGGTCGTATTCTCCGAGGACCGGCACGACCGTGCGCCTGAGCGGCTGCATCGGGTTGCTGCGGTCGAGGAGACTCGCGTAGTACGGCGTAATGCCGACCGGCAGCGCGCCCGTATGCGCGCGGATGGCCGCAATCTCGTCCTCGGACAGGTCCACCATGCGCTGCAGATCGACGAGCGTCCTGACGCGCTGGCGGTTCTGCCAGCGCCAGTCGGTCCAGTCGGCGATGGTCGCATCGGGATAGTATGTCGCCAGAAACTCAGCCGATCTCTCGGACAGCCGAAACCGCGGACGGACGCGCCGTGGGGCGGTCTTGTCTAGGCGGGCAGTCAGTGAAATCGGGGCTGAGACGGCGGTTGTTGAATCGGAGGTTATAGACGCCTCCGCGTCAGGAGGCTCCTCCAGGACATTGGTGACGGAATCCATCGACAGACCCTTGCTCGCAGTTGGGCGACCTGCAAACCAGAAACGGTCCAGCCCGGGGACCGTAAGGACGGATTGCCCGTCCACAAGCGCGGAATATAGGCCCGGCAGCATATTTGTCAATGCCTAATTTCGCGATCTGAGAAACGCGTACCGGTCCCGCCCGGGGGACGCATAAATCCCTATGCAGAATGGTTCGAATCAGGTCTAAACTAGCGACCGCTTGAACCCCCCCGTCGTTCAACTGAGGACAGGAATCATGGACCTTTCGGGCCACTGGGCCGGCATCGCTGCGCTGGTCGTCTTTATCACCGCTTACGCCTTGGTCATCTCCGAGGAGTACACGCATCTCCGCAAGTCCAAGCCGGTAATCCTCGCCGCGGGAATCATCTGGGTACTGATCGCCTTCCAATACCGCCATACCGGCGAGACCCATGTCGTTGAGGAGGCGGTCTTCGATTTCGTCACGGAGTTCGCGCAGCTGTTCCTGTTCCTTTTGACGGCGATGACCTACGTCAACGCGATGACGGAACGCAACGTCTTCGAGGCATTGCGAGGCTGGCTGTTGCAACGCAACCTCGGCTACCGCTCCATGTTCTGGATCACGGGCACGCTGGCCTTCTTCCTGTCGCCCGTGATCGACAACCTGACGACGGCCCTCGTCATGTGCGCAGTCGTCATGGCGGTCGGCAAGGGCAACACCCGATTTATTGCCCTGGGCTGCATCAACATCGTCGTGGCCGCAAATGCGGGCGGCGCATTCAGTCCCTTCGGCGACATCACGACGCTCATGGTCTGGCAGCGCGGACTCATCGACTTCGGCACGTTCTTCGTCCTGTTCGTCCCCGCCGTCGTCAACTACGCCGTGCCTGCGGCAATCATGTCGCTCGCCATCAAGAACGAAAAGACGACGACTCGTAACGACATCGTGCACATGAAACGCGGCGCGCGCCGGATCGTCGTGCTTTTCGTCTGCACGATCGTCACCGCCGTGTCGTTCCATAACTTCCTGCACCTGCCGCCGTTTCTCGGCATGATGACCGGCCTCGGCTACCTCAAGTTCTTCGGCTACTACCTGAAGAAAACGCATGTGCCGACATCTGACGATGTCGCCCAGTTCGGACAGATCGGCGATGTCAGCGCATTCGACAGCTTCCGAGAAATCTCGCGCATCGAGTGGGACACGCTGCTGTTTTTCTTCGGTGTCATCATGTGTGTCGGCGGCCTCGGCTTCATCGGTTATCTCGAACACCTGTCCGCCTATTTCTATGGCGAACTCGGGCCGACGACGGCCAACGTGCTCGTCGGGCTGCTGTCGGCGGTCGTGGACAACATTCCTGTCATGGTTGCGGTGCTCGAGATGAATCCGCCGATGGACGAACTGCAGTGGCTGCTCGTGACGATGACGGCAGGCGTTGGCGGCAGCCTGTTTTCGATCGGCTCGGCCGCGGGCGTGGCACTGATGGGCCAGGCGCGCGGACAGTACACGTTCTTCTCGCATTTGCGCTGGACGCCGGCCATTGCGCTGGGCTACGCGCTGAGCATCTGGATTCACATGGTGTTAAATTCACACCTGGCTGGCGTGATTGCCGGAAAGTAGGCGCACGGACTAAGACTGGAGGCAATCGGTGATCTCCTTCACTGTCATGATCTGGATCGCATTTCTCGCGCTGATCGCGTTCGTCATCGCGCTCGATCTCGGCGTATTTCATCGCAAGTCGCACGTCATCAGCCTGCCGGAGGCCATCGGCTGGACGGTGACGTGGATCGCGCTTGCGCTCGTTTTCAACGTCGGCGTCTACTACCTCTATGAACTGAATCCGCACGGCTGGGATATCGACACGCAACAACTGTCGGGCGCCGACGCAGCGATCCAGTTCTTCACGGGCTACCTCGTCGAAAAATCGCTGTCGATCGACAATATCTTCGTGATCGCGATGATCTTCGCGCACTTCCGCGTGCCGCTCGCCGAACAGCATCGCGTGCTGTTCTGGGGCATCGTCGGCGCCGTCGTATTGCGCGGACTGATGATCTTCGGCGGCATCGCGCTGATCAACCGCTTCGAATGGATCACCTACCTGTTCGGCGCAATCCTGATCTACTCTGCCGCGAAGATCCTCATCATCCGTCACGATACCGTGGATATCGCCAACAGCCGCGTGATCCGGGCTATCCGGCGGCTCTACCCCGTCACCGAGCAGTATCACGGCAGTCACTTCTTCACCGTCGTGGATGGCGTCCGGATGGCGACGCCACTGTTTGTCGCGCTGGTGCTCGTCGAGACCAGCGACGTGATGTTCGCGGTCGACTCGATTCCCGCGATCTTCGCCATCACCCGGGACCCGTTTATCGTCTTCACGTCGAACATCTTCGCCGTGCTGGGCCTGCGTTCGCTGTACTTCGTGCTGGCCGGGCTGATGGACCGCTTCCGCTATCTCAAGCTGTCACTCGTGTTCCTGCTCGGCTACATCGGCGTGAAAATGTTGCTCGTGCATCACTACCAGATTCCGAACGTCGTGTCGCTGGCGGTCATCGCCGGCATTCTCGCGATCGGCATCATTGCGTCCACGACCATGGCGCGCGATGCGCTCGCACTGCTGTCGCCGCTCGCGGGAAACCTCGAGCACATTGCCGTGTCGTCCTTTCACCAGGCGCGCAAGGCCGTCATCCTGATCCTCGGATCGTCGATCCTCGTGATCGGTCTCGCGATGATCGTGCTGCCGGGGCCTGCACTCGTCGTCATTCCGATCGGACTGGCCGTCCTGGCGCTGGAGTTCGCCTGGGCGCGGCGCTGGCTGTCGAAGATCCGTCAACAGATCACGGGCACGATAAAGGGCGACTGATATCGCAAGACTCCGGCCCCCGTGGTCGCCGGGCCAGCCGCAACACGGCTAGCGCGGGTCAGTGCGCCGCTGCTGCGCCCTGCGCCGACCAGACGATTTCCCCGCCGAGCAGCGTCATCTCGACGCCGATGTCGTGAATCGTGTGGGGCTCCACCTCGAACAGGTTGCGCTCGAGCACCACGAGGTCGGCTTTCTTGCCGACCTCGATCGAGCCGATCGCGTCCTCGAGATGCAGCTGGTAGGCCGCGTCGATCGTGAAGCCGCGCACGAGGCTTGCGACACTCAGCCGGTTCGACTCGAGCGGTTGCACCGGCGCGTCCGGCTCGCCGGCGAGCTGCCGCGTGTGGCCGATCTCGATCTGCACGAGCGGCGACAGGCCCAGCGTGCCGGCGCCGCTGGCCGGAAAGTCGCTGCCGAAAGTCAGCCGCACACCCAGTTCCTCGAGTTCGCGGTAGCGCCAGAATCGGCGGAACTGGTCGTCGCTCACGAACTGCCTGCCATAAGTGTCGTATGACGCCCACAGCGGCGTGCTTTGCGCGATGACGTCGAGCGCCGCGAAGCGCGGCAGGTCCTGGTCCGCAATCACCTGGATATGGCAGATCGTGTAGCGCGTCGGGCTCGCGCCATGGGCGGCGCGAGCGGCTTCAATCGCATTCAGCGTCTCGTGAATCGCGCGCTCGCCGAGTGCATGCACATGCACGTCGATGCCCGCGGCGGCGGCAGATGTGATCATCCCGACCATCTGTGCCTCGGTGAACACCGTTTCACCGCTGTTGCCGGGCTCCCCCTGGTAGTCCACGAACATGGCGGCAGTCCGGCCCTCGACGGTACCGTCGTTTGGAATCTTGAGCGTGTTGTAGTGATAACGCGCACCGCGAAGACGCTCGCGCCAGTCGAGCGCGTCGGACACGGCGGATGCCGCGTCATCGGCCGACCCCGGTCGCGATGCGCCGACGAGTCGGATGGTCAGGTCGCCGCGGCTTTCGAGCGCCCTGAGGACTCCCCCCATCATGTCGGCATCACCGATCGCGCCGGCATCGAACGCCGCGGTCACGCCATAGCGGTTCATGATATCGATGACGAGCGCCGTTCCATCGATGACGACATCCGCCGTAATCACGTCGAGCGCATCCATCGCCATGCTCGCGGTGCCTTCGAGCAGGTAACCCGTCGCGTCTCCGTTATCGTCGCGCTTGTAGTAGCTGTAGCCCGGGACCGGATCCGGCGTGTCCTGGGTGATATTGAGGGCGCGCAGCGCAGCGCTGTTGGCCCAGGCCCCGTGGAAGCCCTCGTCCATGATCAGCACGATGCGGTCCGGAACGATGGCATCGATCAACTGCCGCGTCGGCCCGACAGGACCGAAGGTCGAGGCGAGAAACCCGTAACCGAAAATGACCTCGAGATCCGGGTTCGCTCGCGCATAGTCGTCGATCGCCGCGACCCACTCCTCGACCCTGCCGTAGGTGTCGAGCGACAGCGCCCGCGCATACGCGCCGCCCGAGATCGGGTGCACGTGGGTATCGATAAAGCCTGGCAGCAGCAGCTTGCCGTCCAGGTCGATGACCCGTGTCTTGTCCCCGATCAGACCGGCGGCACCAGCGGCATCGCCGACGTAGGCTATCGAGTCGCCCCGCACCAGGACCGTATCGGCCCAGGGCCTGCCATCGTCCAGCGTATACGCCCGCGCGTTCCTGAAGGCCATATCCGCGTACTGTTGCTCGCTGCCACCGCATGCGGCGAGCACCGCGAGGACAGCAAGCCCCGCAAAGCGACTGATTCCCTGCATCGATTTACTCCAGCCCCGAGCCGTCCTCGGAATAGATCACCCAGATCTTCGTATAGCCCTCGGTCTCCCAGACTCCGGTCCACTCCCTGGGGATGCTGACGCCCTCCCCGGCGCCGATCACCTGCACGGTGCCGTCGCTCGAGGTCAGCGTCACGCTGCCTTCGAGAAAATACATGAACTCGTCCACCCCGTAGGGTTCGTTGATTTCGGCGCGCACGGCACCGGATCGGTACATGCCCGAGGCAAATTTCCGGTCGCTCGACAGGAACGTCGTGACGTCCAGCGTGGTATTGCCGTCCTTCGTGGTCTCGATGACCTCCGGCCGCGAAAAAATGGCCCCCTCGATGTCGCGCGTGTCGATCCTGGACGGCCGCGGAACGTCCGCGACGGCGACAAGCGTAAACCCCAGCACCGATGCCATGATGATATGACCAGACTTCCTCATTGCCGTACCTCCATCAATGTTCGTTACAGATTAGCGGCGACTCGTGAATTGATCCACAATGATGCACAGTCGATTTCCCGGAGTTCCGCATCGTGAAACGTCTTCTCCTGTTATCAGCGGTCGCCTGCATCGCCGGGCCGACCGCTGCCGCCGCAGGCGATGATGTCGACTGGCCGTTCAAGGGCGGCAACGAGCGCAGCCAGCATTTCAGTCCGCTCGACGCGATCAATCACCGCAATGTCGACGACCTGGCGCTCGCATGGTCCCTCGACATTCCCTCTCCGGATGGCATCGCCACGACGCCGATCGTGATCGACGGCGTCATCTATGTGTCTGCGGCCTATTCGGTTGTCTATGCCGTGGATGCCGAAAGTGGCGAACTGTTGTGGCAGTACGACCCCGACGTGCGGGCCGCGTTTGCGCAGAATGCCGACATATCGTGGCGCGCCCGCGCCAGTCGCGGCATCGCGGTTTTCAACGGGCGGGTCTACGCAACCACGGCCGATTGCCGGCTCATCGCGCTCGACGCGGCGACCGGCGAGCCGGTCTGGACCCGCGTCACCTGTGACTTCGAGAAGGGCTACGGCATCACCGACTCGCCCTACGTGGGCGGTGGCAGAATCTTTGTCGGCAACAGCGGGTCCGAGTCCGGCGGCAAGGTGCGCAGCTTCGTATCCGCCTACGATCCGGACGGCAGCCAGTTGTGGCGCTTCTACATCGTGCCGAGCGACGACCCGGCCGAGAATACGACGCCCGCCATGAAGATGGCGGCCGCGACCTGGTCGGGCGACGCGCTCGAAAAGTTCGGCGGCGGTGGCAGCAACTGGAACGAGATGACCTACGACGCAGACACCGGGCTGCTGTTTTTCGGCACGGCGGGCGCCCTGCCCTACGTCTGGAAGATCCGCAGTCCCGCGGGCGGCGACAACCTGTTCCTGTCGTCGATTGTCGCCGTTCGCGCCGACACCGGCGAATATGCGTGGCATTACCAGACCGTCCCGCAGGACAGCTGGGAATACAACGCGACGATGAACATCACGCTCGGCGAGCTCGACATCCGGGGAAAGTCACGCCAGGTCCTGATGGTGGCGCCGAAGAACGGCTTCCACTACGTGCTGGATCGCCGCAGCGGCGAACTTCTGGCGGCGGACAAGTTCGCGAGGGTGAACTGGGCCACGCACATCAACCTCGAGACGGGCAGGCCCGTGTATGACCCGGCCGCGGAGTACTGGAACAACGGGCCCGGCGCGCGATCGCAGGTGTGGCCGAACATGTGGGGCGCGCACAGCTGGCAGCCGATGGCCTGGCACCCGGTCGAGCGGCTCTCGTACATCCCGGTCGTCGACATCCCGACGATCGTGTTCGACTACCAGCAGAACGGCGATTTCCACGACACGCTCGAGATCGTGACCGAGGTCGAAGGCAAGGCTTTCAGCCCGGGCAAGCTCGTCGCCTTCGACCCGGTGGCGGGAAAACCGCGCTGGACGATCGATCACGACCTTCCTTTCAACGGCGGCATACTCGCGACCGCCGGCAACCTCGTGTTCCAGGGCGACGCGCACGGCCGTTTCCGTGCATTCGCTGCCGACACGGGACGGGAGCTGTGGAGTATCACGACGGGCTCCGCGATATCCGCCGCGGCGTCAACCTATGCCATCGATGGCCGGCAGTACATCGTGCTCCCGGTCGGCAGCGGCGGCGGCATGCAGTGGGCGTTCCCGGAGATGCACGCGACGCCCGAATCGCGCGGACCGACGCGCCTGATGGCGTTCAGCCTCGATGGAGAAGCCAGGCTGCCCGAAGTGACACTGGCGCCACGGCCCGTACCCGACCTGCCGCCGCCGGCCGCTTCGGCCGAGACGATCGCGGCGGGCGCATCGGCCTACGCAGGCCACTGCTACGGCTGCCACGGCAAGGACGCAGTCGGCCGGCCGGGTGGCACGGTGCCGGACCTGCGTTATTCGGATGCCGCGGTCCATGCGGCATGGGCAGGTGTCGTGATCGGCGGCGCCCTGCAGCCGGGCGGCATGCCGCGTTTCGAGATCAGCGCCGAGGAGACTGAGGCGATCCGTCAATACGTCCTGTTGCGCTCCCTCGAGCTCAGGAAGCCGTCGCATTGAGCGACATCGGTCTCTATATCGCGATCGGCTTCCTGGCCCAGTTGATCGACGGGGCGCTCGGCATGGCTTACGGCATCGTCAGCACCAGCCTGCTGCTATCGATCGGCATAACGCCGGCCGTGGCCAGCGCGACGGTGCATACCGCGGAATGCTTCACGACCGGCGCTTCGGCAATTTCTCATCATGCCTTTGGCAACATCGACCGCAAGCTGTTCAGGACGCTGGTTCTGCCCGGCATGCTCGGCGCGGCGATCGGAGCTTCGGTCCTGTCGATCTTTCCGGCCGCCGTGTTCACACCCATCATCGCTGCCTATCTCGCGATCATGGGGGTCGTGATCATCATCAAGGCATTCCGCGAATTCCCGCCACGCATCGTGACCCGGTACGTCGCCCCGCTCGGACTGTTCGGCGGCTTCTTCGACGCCGCCGGCGGCGGTGGCTGGGGGCCGATCGTCGCGACGACGCTGGTTGCGCGCGGCAGCGCCGTGCGCCTGGCGATCGGCAGCACGAGTGCCGTCGAGTTTTTTGTCGCCTTCTCCGCAACCGCGGTTTTCACGGTCGCCCTGGCCGGCCTCGACTGGCGCATCATTGCCGGGCTCGCGATCGGCGGTGCCGCCGGCGCGCCGCTCGGCGCGTGGCTCTGTCGTCGTCTGCCCGTCAAGCCGTTCATGGCCATCGTCGGCAGTCTGGTCGTCGTGCTGGGTGTCCGTACCCTGCTCGGCGCGAGCTGAGCCAACAGCACCGGTGCTGTCGCTGGCGGCGTCAGCCGCCCGTTGCTGCCCGCAAAGGCCGCGCTTCTTCGAACCGATTGAGCAGATCGTTGCGCGCCGTCTCGTGCAACGCCACGTCGCGTGCCTTGACATGGCCCAAATCCTTGAGCATGTCGGGCAACGCCGCCAACTCTAAGGCGAGACCGCGGTTGTCGGGCGACAGCCGCTCGGCGAGCGATGCGACATCGCCGAGATAGTCATCGATCAGGCGCCGCTCTGCGCCGGCGCCAAACCATGCTTCGCAGACTATAGCCTGTCGACTCGACGCCACACCCGGGGAATACCGCGGTTGCGCCGGCTTCTCAGCCGGTTCGCCTGACGGCTCTCCCCGCTTGCGGTGCTAGACTTGCAGGCTGGTTAGTTGCCACGGAGTGACTCCCATGCTTTCCAGGCAAATGATGACCCTCTGGTGCCTGCTGATCATGGCGCTTTGCGGCTGTGCAGAAGACAATGACGCGACCTCGCGGCCTGATGCATCGTCGACGGACGCGCACGCCACCGCGCACGGGCAGATCATCGGCAAGACGTGGATGTGGACGCGCACGATCACGCCGGTCGAGACCGTCGAGGTTGCCAAGCCGGAGCGCTACACGATGTTGCTGGGCATGGATGGCAGGGCCGTGCTGCGTTTCGACTGTAACCGCGGCGGCGGCGTCTACGAAATCGGCGAGGGCACGATCAAGTTCGGTCCCATGATGTCGACGCGCGCCGCGTGCCCGCCGGATTCGCAGGACCATATCTACATGAAGCAGCTCAGCGAGGTCGCCTCGTTCTTCACCATGGAAGACAGGCTGTATCTCGAAATGCCGATGGATTCCGGCACGCTGCACTTCGCAGAGGTTCCGGAAAGCGCGGGCCCCGGCGACTGACCGCGGCGCGGCGGTCGCAGATACCAGGTCTCAATCCAGCGCCTGTACGAGGTCCGCGATCAGGTCGTCGGGATGTTCGAGGCCGATGGAAAGACGCAACAGCGAGGGCGGCGTCGTAGACGCCGGGCCCTCGATCGACACGCGATGCTCGATCAGGCTTTCGACACCGCCCAGGCTCGTCGCGTTGACGAACAACTGCACGCGCGACGCGACCTCGATGGCGCGCTCCGCGCCGCCTGCGACATCGATCGACACCATGCCGCCACCCGCGGCCATCTGCCTGCGGGCCAGCGCATACTGCGGGTTTGACGGCAGGTACGGGTAGCGCACGCGTTCCACCGCAGGATGTCCGTCGAGCGCCGTGGCGACGGCCAGCGCATTCGCGCAATGCCGTTCGACGCGGCAGTACAGGGTCTGCAGACCGCGGCTCACCATCCAGGCGCTGAATGGCGGCAGCACGCCGCCGGTCAGTTGCCGTGTCCTGCGCAGCGCAGCGACACGCGCCGCATCATCGCGCACGATAACGGCGCCGCCCTGCACGTCACTGTGACCACCCATGTACTTGGTCAGCGAATGCAGCACGTAGTCCGCACCCAGCGCCAGCGGCTGCTGGATGACGGGGGGTGCAAACGTGCTGTCGACGAGCACGGCCGCGCCGGCCGCTTTCGCCGCGGCGCAGATCGCATCGATATCCAGCACGTCCATCGTCGGGTTCGACGGCGTTTCGAGCCACACGAGCGTCGCGCCCGTCCCGATAGCCGCCTCGTACGCCGAGGTGTCTTTGAAGTCGACGAACTCGAAAGCCACGTCGCGTTCTTCGAGCACCGTGCGCGCCAGGGTCTTCACGTCGAAATAAAGATCCCGGTGAAACAGGACGCGCGCACCGGGAGCGACCGTTGCCAGCATGGCAGCCGCCGCGGCCATGCCGGATCCGAAAGCGACGGCAGCTGCCCCGCCCTCGATCGCGGCGAGGCGCGCCTCGAGATCGTCGACATTGGGATTGCTGTGCCGCACATACTGGAACCCATGCACGAGTTCGTTCGCCGGTCCATGTTCGAACGTCGTCGACAGGTTGATCGGCGGCGCAATCGCGCCACTGCCGCCGCGCCGCCCGGGCACATGAATTGCGCGGGTTTCGGGCTTCATGATGCGGTGGCCGGTAGCAGCTTGCCGGGATTCAGGATGTCGTTCGGGTCGAGCAGTTTCTTCAGGCTGCGCATCAGTTCGATTTCCTCCGCACTTCGTGTCTTGCCGAGCCAGGCCCGTTTTTCAATGCCGATGCCGTGTTCCGCCGAAATCGACCCGGACAGGCCATCGAGACAACCGTAGACGATCTCGTCGCTTTTCGTGTGATTGCGGCCGTCCTCCCAGGGTCTCACGAAAATATGCAGGTTGCCGTCGGCGATGTGCCCGAAGATCAGCGCCTCACCCTCCGAACGCCATTCGGCCAGCGCCGCTTCGAGCCGCCCCGCATACTCACTCATGAACCGCATTGGCAGGCTGACGTCATAGAGATAGGCCGGCAGCACGGCGTTGAATTCTTCGCGGATCGTCCACAGCGCGGCCCGCTCGGTGTCGGATTTCGGCATCACCGCATCGACGATCCTGCCGGCTTCCATCTCGGCTTCGAGCATTGCCTCGAAGCGCGCCTCGTCGGCGCCGGCATCGTTGCCCTCGGCCTCCGCGATCACATAGAACGCATAGTCGCGGGCGAGCGGCGCCTTGTGGCCACCCTCCGCGGTAACCGCGCTGTAGTACTGGTTCCACATGACTTCGTAGGCGCTGAGGGTGCCGGCCAGTGTCGCCTTCATCGCTGCCAGCACGTCGGCAACATGCTCGAATGTACGGGTGGCGAACATCACCGTCTGGCGGCTGCTCGGCAGGGGAAAGAGCCGGACGACGACGCGCGTGACCACGCCGAGCGTCCCTTCGCTGCCGATGAACAACTGCTTGATGTCGTAGCCCGTGTTGTTCTTCAGCATCTGGTTCATGGAAGAAATGACCGTGCCGTCGGCCAGCACCGCTTCGAGCCCGAGCACGAGGTTGCGCATCATGCCGTATCGCAGCACGTTCATGCCGCCGGCATTGGTCGCTACGGTGCCGCCGATGGTGCAGCTGCCACGCGCGCCAAGGTCCAGCGGGAACAGGAACCCGTGCCGCTCGAGCGCTTCCTGGACGTTCTGCAGAATCGCCCCGCTCTGGACCACGGCGACGCCATCGAGCACATCGACGGACTCGATCCGGTTCATGCGTTCGAGCGAAATGACGACGTCATCGGCTGTCGACCGGGCGCCATCCACGATCCCGGTCAGCCCGCCCTGCACCACGACGCTCTGGCCTGCCGCATGACACAGACGCAGGGTCGTGCTCACGTCCTCTGTACTCGCCGGCCGCACCAGTGCCCTGGCCCGCGTCGGCGACGAATCCCAGTAGGACGCGGCGCGCTCCGCCGCCTGCTCCGGCCCGAGTACCGCGTCATGGCCCAGCGCGTCTCGAAGCGATTGCAGAATGTCCGCCATGCCGAATCCTGTGGTCTTTAACCGGTCCGGGCCAACTGTGCCATAGCGCCCTGCCGCCTGCAGCGCTTTTCAGGGCGCGCATTGCCCGACCGCAATGCAGGCCCGCAGCCATCGCTGCATTTTCGCAGCTGCCGGACGGACGTGCAGGCGACCCGGGTTCCCTCGAGGCTCGTCTCGCCGTGGACCTTCGAGGCCGGTATCCGGAATCTCTTCGACGCAGATACCCGGATCTGCTTCAGCTGCGGCCTGAACAGTTTCGACGGTACGCTGTATCCGGTTCCCGGATCGTCCTGGTGCGCGCGAATCGCCTGCACGATGGACTGGCAGACGGCGCTCGAGCCAACGAGAAAGGCGGCCACCTGGCCGCCTTTCTTTTTTTGCCCGCCGGATATCGGCGCTCACCGGCGCGAAGCGCAGGTACGATGTCGCGGACCGACGTGACCGCCTTTGCTTACAGCGTGCCGGTCAGGTTCAGGAACAGGCCCTGGTGGTCGTAGCTGAGGTCCGTCAGGTTGTCGGAGAAATCCGTGAAGTTGTAGCCGAGGCCGAGTTTCAGGTTGTCGCCGAAGTAGCGCGACACCGTCGTCAGCGCGCCCATGCGCCGCTCGCCCAGGTCGGACATGTCGAGCACGCGGCCCTCGACCATGACTTCCCAGTTCTCGCGGAACCGGTAGTCGCCGCGTATGACGTACAGGCTCGCGTTATTGTCGAAGAATTCCTGGTTCTCGCGGTCGAGGCTGACCTGTCCCAGGCGATAGGCATACTTGCCGCCCAACGTGATCGCCGGCGTGATGTCGTAGCTGACGTCGACCGACGCGATATGGCTCTTCTGGATGAACTCGGCCGCTATGTTCTGCAATGTCACCTGGTCCGTCGTCGGCACGTTGAAGAAGTAGGTGTACTTCACGAGCGCATTGAGACGGTCGTTGTAGATCGGCCGGTAGCCGTAGCCGATCACTGCCTCGGTGAAACCGCCCTCGTAAAACGCGCCGAGGGAGCTTTCGCTATCGGAATGATTGAACTTGCCGATCAGCCGCTGTGACGGGCCGAGTTCGTACTTGAAGTTATTGCGGAACAGCCAGGTCTTGCGCTCTATGCGCCCGAGGTCGAACTGCTCCACGTCGTCCTTGCGATACTCGACGCCACTCGACAGCGTCAGTCCGGCCAGGCCGAAAGCGACCTGCATGCCGCCCGCGAGCCGGTCGGTCTCGGCGCCGGTCTGCGTATCCTGCAGCGTGCCGATGTCGGTATTGAAACCGATGCTCCACTTCTGATTGGGCGCAAAGCTGATACCGGTTGCGTGCGTCAGGCCCGTCATCGTCGGGTTGTACTGGTAGCGCTCCTCGAGGAACACGCTGGCGCTGTCGCTGAGCCGCGAACGAACGCCGGCAACCAGGTTGCTGCGGCCGCCGCGCAGGCTCTGCATGCTGTTGGTCGTGGTTTCGTTATCGAGCGTGTAGTTGAGATACAGGCTCGTGCTGTCCGAATACAGGTAGCTGCTGCCGAGCCGGCCGCCGGTCCCGAGGTCGCCATTGGAGACCTCCGCGTCGAGTTTCAGCTTGTCGGAGACCTGGAAACTGCCGCCGACGCCGGCACGCCCGTTATCTTCCCGATTGCCCGTGACCGACAGCGTGTCCTGCATGAACGCGTAGACGTTCCAGTCGCCGCGTGAATCATAGCCGAGCTGCATGACCGCATCCGTGCGCTTGCCTTCCTCCTGGGTGAGCGGCACCAGCACGGAGCGATCCTCGCGCTCATCCACACGGTAACCGACGCGCAGATCCCAGTTATCGTTCATCCGCCAGGCGACGTTGTATTCCTGGGCCGCCATCTCGACGCCCTGGTCCTGGATGCGCTTGTCCATCTTGGCGGCGAACGAGAAGCGATCACCGACCGGCATTTCGAACGTACCACCATAGTTTTCGGTGTCACTCAGGGTATTGAGGCCCGGAGCAGAAAATCCGGCGTCAACCTGCTGCACGTACAGCACCATGCGGCCGTCCGGGAAGCTCACGAGGTCTCCCAGCCTCAGGCTGAGATCGACACGCTGCGCCTCCGCCTCGGCGTTCACGAAAGACGCCGGATCGTAGCTCGTGAACTCGTAGCCGCCGTCGTTCGAAACCAGCGGCAGCGAAACCAGCCCTGCGCTCTTCGCCTGCTGCAGCTTGAGCCATGATTCCGACGCAAAACGCAACGTCAGGTCTGCTGCATTCAGCGTGCTGTCCTGGCCATCCTGCTCGTTGGAATTCGCCGTCACGCCGATCCGGACGTGATCGCCGAACCAGTAATGCGCCTGCCCGCCCGTCGACACCGCATCGATCTCGTCGAATCCCGGCGTGTACTCGTAGCGAACAACCAGGTAGGCCTCGTCGCCGGAAACCGCGCCGCTGCGCACGAGCAGGTTGTCATCGACCGTCGCGGCGAGCGGCTCTGTGAGGACCACGCGGCCCTGCAGGTAGTCGATGTCGTAGTCGATCGCCGGCATCAGGTTGAGCACGCCCGTGACGATGCCCGAGGCCTTGTCGCGCAGTTCGACGCGCACGCGCTCGGATCCTGCCAGCACGTCCTGGCGCTTCAGGAAATACAGCGAACCGCCGGTGCCACGAAACTCCTCGCGGCTCGCGATGGTGCCTGGCTCCGCGGCGAAGGCGTCGACTGCAAAATGCTTGTCGCCGAACTCGGTCGTCGATTCGGACTCGTAGTGCGCGTTGGCGCCGTAGAGCCCGCGATCGACATGCGCCAGCTCGTTGTTCATGTACCCGACCTTGAAGTTGCCCCACTGGCCGAAGTTGTCGCCATTGGCAACGCGCACGTAGAACTTGCCCATCGTGGGCGCGAGTTCCGAAACGGTGCTGTCATCACCGTAGGTCGGATAGTAGTAGTCTGCGTCGATGCGGCGGAACAACGACTCCGGCGACTTGTTCATGAAGTTGCTGAACAGATCCTCGATGGGGCCTTCGTTGGTATCGGCGCTCGCTGTCAGCTTCCAGTGCTCGCCCCATTTGCCGTTCACGAAGAATGCCAGGCGTCCATCCAGCGAGGAATCGTACTGGTAGTCTGAATTCGCGCCCTGCAGGAGATCGATCGCGCCGTTCGACTCGCCGGCCGCCAGCGTCAGGTCCGCCATGCCGACATAGAACCAGTCGTTTTCCTCGAACTCGAGATCGCGGAGATACAGCTGGCCGCTGCCGTCCGCGTCCAGCACGGCGACTTCGACCGTGTGCGAGCCCTGCGGCAGAATTTCCTCGGCCACGAAGTTGCCCTGCGGATCGACCGGAATCGGGCGGCCCGCAACCCAGACTTCCTTGCCGTCCGGAATCGTGCCGCGAACGCTGACCGTGCCGCTACTCAGGCCGATGTTGTGCAATGCCAGCGCATTTTCACCGTAGGCTGCCAGCAGTACCGGGTCGCTGTCCGGGTCGAACGGATCATGGTCCTCGTCCGGTGTCTCGATATCGACGTCGCCATACGCAACCCAGAGAAGCTGCGGCTGCGTCTCGTCGAAGTTGCCGTCCCTGCCATAGACGCGCAGGACGTAGACCAGTTCCTGCGTCGGCGCACGGAAATCGCCGGGCGCCGGCTCCCAGACAACCTCACCCTCGAGGTGGATGTCGACGACGTCGAGCGGCACGGCTTCGAGCGACTGGCCCTTACGGAACACGCGGATTTCGCCGCGATCGATGAAGTAGGAGTAATTCGTGTACATGCGGAAACGCACCCTGCTCGTGAGCAGGCTGCCATCCATCTGCCGCGCGACGTCGATGCGCGCGGGCTCTGCCGTCACTGCAAGGCGCGGCGCGGACCGCATGTTATCGAAACCGAACTCGATGTCGGCTTCGGCCAGCGCCACGTCGGTGCAGCGCTGAATGTCTGACGAACTGCGCTTCGGATCGTCGATCGGCTCGCCGTCGACGGTAATCCGCATGAGATTCAGCCCAAGCGGGTTCTCCGGCGCCAGTTCACGCGTCATGCGCGTGATATCAACGCCCTCGTAGTCATCGAGCACGGCGAGTTCGTCGTAGACCACCTGCACGGCGACATGCGACGTGTCCCCCTGGATGAAGCCGGCGTTGACCACGTCAGACGACACCACGTAACCGCGACCCTCGAACTCTGCCTGCTCGGGCGCGAGCTGCATTTCGGCGGCGACCGCGTCCATCGCACGCCGCGCCCTTGACGCGGAGAGACCGATATCGTCGCCATAGACGGCTGCCGTGCGTCGCTCGAGGCGTTCGTTGCGCGTGTAGCCGACGAAGCGCAGGCGCGCATTGGCCTTGCGTTCCACGTCTGCAAGCGCCCGCGACAGCGTCGCCGCGAAGCCCTCGGGAACGACCGGCCTGCCATCGACAAACCCTATGTCGTCGATCTTGCCCCAGGGCGGATCGTAAACCTTGGTCACCATCTCGGCGCCGGCGTCGCCCGGACAGAGTTGCGGCTCGTCAGGCAGTTCCTGCAACGGGTCGTCGTACCAGAACTCCACCTCGACGCGGCGGTTGAGCGCCCGGCCCTGCTCCGTTTCGTTGGCGGCAAGCGGTTTCGCGGCGCCCCGGCCGTCACTCTGGATCGCGCTGGTCGGCAGGTTCAGGGCATCCTGAATCGCAAGCGCCACGCGGCGCGAGCGCGCCTTGGACAGGCCGATGTGATCGCCGTAAATGCGCTCCGTGCGTCCCATCAGCGGGAAATCGTCGGTATAGCCGACAAACTTGACGACAACGTTGGACTTGTTCGCGAGGTTGGCGAATCCCTGGCGCACGTTGTCGATGAACTGTTCGTTGACGTCGATGGCTTCGGACTCGAAGTGCAGCGGCGCAATCAGGTTCTGCACTCTCGCCCGGCGCGCATGGCCCTCGACATAGCGGAGCTTGCACACCGTTTCCATGCGGCAGACTTTGATCGTTTCGACCTCGTGCTCGACAAGGACTTCTTCGAGCTTGGGCTGCTGGCGAACTTCGTCGTACCACACTTCGATTTCGACACGCCGATTGAGGCTGCGGCCCTGTTCCGAATCGTTGCTGGCCACCGGGCGGGTATCACCTTCCCAGGCATAGGAAACGGCCTCGGCGGGCAGCGACAGGGCCGTCTGGATATGCTCGGCGACC
This sequence comes from Woeseiaceae bacterium, assembly GCA_036525955.1. Lineage (GTDB taxonomy): Bacteria > Pseudomonadota > Gammaproteobacteria > Steroidobacterales > Woeseiaceae > UBA1847. The sequence continues at coordinate 101,523 of DATCZJ010000032.1, forward strand.
TCGCCGGCACGCTCCCGTGACAGCCCCATGTTGTCGCCGTAAATGGCCTGCAGGCGCGGCGAGAGGCGCTGGTTGTCCGCATGGCCCACCAGGTGCAGACGCACATTCATGCGATCGCGCATGCGATGCAGGATCTCGGCCAGCGACGCGACCGTCGTGTCGGGAATCTTCGCGACGCCCGACTCGAAGTGAATCGGCGGCACGACGTTGGTCAGCTTGATCGTCTCGAGCGCATCGACCAGCTTTTCACGCAGCTCGATCTCGTCGCTCGCCTCGAGGTCGAAGCGGCTCGGATCCTGTACCCAGTGCATGAACGGCTCGTCGATCGACAGGTGGCGCTCGACTGCGTGGCCCAGCGGTATCACGTCGACGTCCTGCGCCGGCAGCGCCTGCCATGCCAGCACACCGAGCAGCATCAGATGACGGGTTCTCGTGAACGCGTTCATCGATCATCCCCCTTCGGCACGTCGGGTGGTCCGCCGAGGCGCCAGTAGATGTCCGGCTCGATAACGAGTTCGTAGCAGCAGTTGATTTCGGTCCAGGCAGCCATGATCTGCGACTTGAGCGAGTCGAGCCGCCGCTCGACCAGCGCCGCGGATTCCACGTCGGCCACGTAGGACAGGCGCAGGATCGACGGGCCCTTCTGCAGTTCCTCGAGCAGCATGTCGATTCGCGGACGCCACTGGTCGCGCATCTCGACCGAATCGGGCTCGAACACCGCATCCGCAATATCCAGGCCGATGACGCGGTGGATCGATGCGCCGAAATTCATGCGTAACGCCTTGCCGCGCGTGGCGCGCTGTATCTGCACCGGCCGCGTGGACAGGCGGAAACCGCTTGGCAGCGTCCGGTCGTCGAGCTTCAGCACGAAATTGCTGCCGCGGCTCTCGTTAGGCACGATCGCGCAGGTGATGTGATAGCGACCGTGCGCATCGGTCGTCGCCGCGAGCCCTCGTGCCGTGACGACACGGACGCCCTGCAGGCCGATCTCGTCGTTATCCTGGTAGCCGTTGCGGTTCGCGTCGTTGTAGACCTTGCCGGTGACATCCGTGCAGTCGAAGGTCGGATCGGGAACGATACGCACCGTGGCCGACGCCTCTTCCGACATCAGCGCGCCCGAGATCGCGTTCTGTGCCTGGGCCCGATTGACGAATTCGCCTTCGGTCACGCCGGCACCGACGGCAAGCAGCAGCTTGATCGTGTGGCGACCGTCGACCGTGAGCGCGAGGTTCGACCAGATCAGCTCCCGGCCATTGACGGTCGGCTCGATTGGCTGATCATCCACGCGGGCCGAACCTGCGACGTACTTGAAGCCGGCCGGGAAGCGGTCCACGACGTTGACGTCCAGGAGATCGACGCCGAACGAATTGCTCACCGTGATCACGTACGGCACCAGCTGGCCACGCGTTACGTTGAGCATCGGCGTCGTCTTGGTGACGGCGACGGCACCGTCGAGGCGCGGGTCGAGCGGCACGTGGTTGTTGAACAACTGGCTCGAGCCGGGCGCCTGGCTAGAATCGAGGCGCAGGTAAAGATGATACTCGGTACCCGGGCTGCGGGCCGGAATCGACGCGGGCGGCGCGAACTCGGAAGCCTGCGCTTCGCAGTATTGCGCCGTGCCGGGTAAAGCGTCAGTGCCGGAACCGGGGCATGCGGGCACGTCGAACGGCAGCGTCGACGGATCCGAAGTCGGCGGCATCAGCTCGGACACGCCGGCGATGTAGTTCGTGCTCGGCGGCACGACGTCGATGATGAAGTTGTTGCCACTCGGGCATGACGGATCCGAGAAGTTGATGTCGAACTTGTAGTAGCCGTTCGCGATCGTCACCTGGCCCTGCTGGTTAGGATCGTCGAAACAGGTCGCCGGTACCGCGGCACCGCTCCTCGCGTCCAGCATCGTCACGACGGCACCAGGCACGGGCGCCCGCGAAATCGAGTCGTAGACCACGCCGTTCGGGTCGACCGGCATGTTGAGGGCGAGCAGGTTACTGCCTTCCTGCACGTCGATGTCATCGATGCGTTGCTGGCCGTCCGTGAAATCCGAGTCCGTCTCGCCGAGCAGCGCCGTGGTCATCAGTGCACCGGGCGCGCTGAAACGCAACGAATAGGTTTCGCCCGTTGCGTAGTTCGGCGTGACATTGATAAAGCGGTAGTTGCCGTCGATGTCCGTCAGCGTCGAACGCACGAACTGGCCGTTGAGCAGGAGCTCCACGGTCCATGCCTCGAGCGGCCGCTCGGCCGTGCCCGGTACATTGTCGTGGTCGGCGTCGTGCCAGGCATTACCGCTCAGCATGCCGGCATCCGGCATGGCGCCGACGTCGATCGAAACGGTCGCCTCGGCCTGTTGCTGCGGGTCATCCCAGTAGACGCGAGCCGTGTTGACGATGCTCATGCCCTCGACCAGTGTCGGGTTGATCACCGCGCGGAACCGCAGCACTGCCGTCGCGCCCGGCGCGAGCGCGCCGTAGCTCGTGAAATAGTCGGCCGTGATCAGCGAACCCGCGACCGTGACACCGGTCGTCAGGCCATTCAGCGTCGCAGACTGGTCGACGTAAGCGAGGTACCCGGGCGTGACCTCGTCGAGATCGTCCCGGATCGTGACGTACAGGGCCGGCACGTTGCCGACGTTCTGGACGGTGACGACGTACTCCAGCGTCGCGCCGGCAAGCGCCGGCCCGCCATCGACCACGGACACTTCCTTCGCGATCGTGACGATCTGCGCGTCGCCGACCACGACGACCGTCGGCTCCGGCCCGGTCGCCGGGTTACCGTCGCCGTCGGTCAGCAGGTTTGCGGCTTCGGCGCTGTAAATGATTGCCTGGTTGGTGATCAGCGTGCCGCGCGGCGTACTGGCGTCGACCTGCAGGTCGAACTGCACAACGGCCGATTCGCCGGGCGACAGGACCCCCTCGCCGGCGCCGGGCACCGGCGGAGTCAGGTCAGCGGAGCTGACGGGCAGCCTCGCAGCCAGCGGGAATGCGCCGCCATCGGGGCGCGCAACGTCGAGCCCGTTGAGGGTCGTCGAGTCGGGCACGTAGGTCGTGTTCGCAGGCACGTCGTCGAAAAGCTCGACGGCCGTGGCGGGCACGGAACCGTTGTTGTAGATCGTGATCGTGTAGCGCAGCACGTCACCCGGATCGACGATACCGGGGGTCCCGGCATCTACCTGCAGGGCCGCGAATTTCGTCGCGAACAGCAACGGGAAGTTGCCGACCACGTCGCGCGTCGGGTCGTCCGGCAGCACGGTGCGCGGGTCGTCTGACGGCAGGTCGGCCAATCCCTGGTCGATTGCGCTGACAAATGCCTGGTTCTCGATGATCGTGCCGTCGGGCGCATCCGGGTATACGACGACGTCGAAGGTAATGGTCGCGGTGTTATCCGCGACACCCGCGTTCATGGCGCCGGGCGTCGGATCCTGCGGCGCATTGATCAGGATGCCGTCGATCAGGGGCAGGCCGCCATTCGCCGCATCCGCCACGGGAGCGCCGTTCAGGGTCGTGCTGCCGGGAACATAGGTCGTATTTGCCGGGACCTGGTCGACCAGCTCGACGTTGCTGGCATTGTCAGTGCCGGCATTGCGAACCGTGATGGTGTAGCGCAGCGTCTCGCCGGCCAGCAGCACCGTCGGGTCGCCGGTCATGTAAGTCGACGTCTTTTCGATCACGAAGGCCGGCGCGGACTGGATCAGCACCTGCGTCGGATCCTCGTCGCCTGAGACATTCGGGTCGGACTGGCCGTTGACGTTCGGGTCGTCGCTCACGGTCACCGTGGTGCCGGAGTACAGGATCTCCGACTGGTTCAGTACGTAGGTGCCATTCGCGATGACCGGAGCCAGCTGGACCTCGAACTCGATCAGCAGGCTTTCGCCAACGCCGCCGATGCTGAGGTTGCGGACGTCCAGCAGCCCGGTGCCGCTGGTGCCGCCGTTCCGGTCACTGTTACCGGCATCGGCCCCGGCCGGCACCGTGACGACATTCAGCGTCCCCGGCACAAACGCGGGCAGCGCATTGAGTCGATCCAGTTCGTCGATGACACTGAAGTTCGCGACCGGCGTCGTGCTCGTATTTTCGACGTAGAGCCTGTAGCGCAGCAGGTCGCCCGGTGTCGCCACCGTGGCAGGGTCCTCGCCGGTCGTCACGTTCACGGCGATCTTTTCGAACCGCAGCAACGGCGTGAACTCGACCACCGTGTGCGCATCCTCGTGGTCGAGCACGCCGACCGTGCCATCGGTCAGCGCGCGACTGTAGGTCCGCGCCCAGGCCCGGCTGGCGGCATCCGAGACGTCGATGCTGAACCATTCTGTCGCGCCGGCAATGTTCGTCAGCACTGCGTCGCGCTGCGTATCGGCATCGAGCAGTGTTTCGTAGCTCACGATGAGACGCTGGTCCGCACCGAGGACGGCAGTGGCCGAGTCCATCTGCAGTGTCCAGGTGCAGGACGGTGCGCCCGCAAACGTCGCGGTAAAATCGCTACCTTCGACGAGCGCGGCACCCACCGGGGTCACGCCGTCCGATTCGAAGATCTGCGCGCCGAGCAGTACGGGCGCCGCGTCGCACATGCCGCCGTCCGCCGTGTTCGGCAGCACGTCGGTGATCGTCAGGTTCCACGCCGGTGAATCACCGGCGTTGTGGACATTGAGCGTGAACGCACCGGGCACCGTCGCCCGCATGTTGACGGGGCCGTCTTTCTCGAGCGTCAGCACCGGTTCGACGATCGTCATCGGGCCGCTGATGCCTGCGTCGCCCGGACGAACCGTCACACCGTCGTTATCGATCTGGTTGTAGGTGAACGCCGCCGTATTCGTGAAACTGAGGCCGGCGACATTGATGCTCGTATCGGCCAGGCGCACGGTGATTTCGACGACCGCCTGCTCGCCGGCCGGGATATCGATACCGTTGACCGGGTCCTCGATGACGAGGCTCGTCGCACTGCCGGTATTGACCGGCGTCCACGCGCCGGACTGAGAAATCTTCGTAACGCTGACGAACTCGAGATCCGCCGCTGACGCGGCCAGGTCGTCGAGAATCCGGACATCAAAAAGTGGGGCCGAATGCGGGACAGACGGCACCGTGATGCGATAGCTGAATGACTCGCCGATGGCGGCCGTGGCCTGCGTCGTCTGTTTCAGCAGCGGCTGCGGTGGCTCGCCTTCGACCACGACACGCGTCGGGTCCTCGTCGCCGACGACGTTGGGGTCGGCCTGGCCATTGACGTTCGGGTCGTCACTGTCGGCCAGCTTGCTGGCGCCGATCAGGTCGGCCTGGTTGGTGATGACGGTACCGTCCAGCAGCCCCGACGCCACGGTGATGTCGAAGGAGATGCTGACTTCGCTGAATGCCGGCAGGTCGAAACCCCGCAGGTCGAGAATGCCTTCGCCGTCCGCACCGCCATTGGGATCGGTATTGCTCGCATTGACGCCCGGGGGCACCGTGCCCGGAACCAGCCGCAGCGACCCGGGCTCGAAGACCCGGATCGGATTCATCTCACCGAGGTCGTCGTAGAAAGAGAAATTGGCGAGCGGTCCATCCGTCGTCTGCAGTCGGAGCGTGTAGCGCAGGGTGTCGCCGGGCGCAGCGGTCTCCGCCGGATTCGCGCCACTGGTGCGGTTCTCGACGGTCTTCTCGAAGAAGTAACCGCGCAGCTGGACCTGGACGGTGTGCGCATCCTCGTGATCGGCAGTGCCCGGCGTGCCGTTCGTGAGCCGCCGGGCATAGCGAACTCGATCGATGTTGCTGGCTTCGCCGTTGAACCACTCGATCGCGCCTGCGACGTTCGTGAGCAGCGCGCCGTCCTGGCTGTCGGCGTCGAGTTGCGTCTGGTAGGAGATGACCAGTCTTTCGCCCGCGCCAATCATCGCCTCGGGCGACAGCATGGTCAGCGTGATGTCGCAACGGGGCGCATCCCGGTAGGTCACGCTGAAGTCGGTTCCTGCTGTCAGCGGCCCCTTGCCCGGAACCGGCGTCACGCCATCTGCCGCGAATACCTGTGCGCTCAGGATCTGCGGCGTCGCGTTGCACATCCCGCCTGTCGGGCCATTCGGCAATTCGTCGACGATGGTGACGTCCCATGCATCGCCGAGTCCGGTATTGTTGACATCGATGCTGAATACGCCCCATTCGCCGAGGTTGAGCGTCCGGCCCAGCGTTGCAGGTCCGGTCTTGGTGACGATGAGTTCGGGCCCGGCAATCGTCAGCGGGTCGGAAATTCCCCATTCGCCCGGCAGTGGCTCGTAGAAGACGCCCTCGATCAGGCGCCCGAAATTCCATTTCGCAGTATTGACGAACTGCGTCCCGATGACGTTCACCGACGAATCTTCGAGCACCACCGTAATCTCGATGACGATCTGCTCGGTCGCGGGAATAATCGGGAAGTTGTCGAACGTCAGCAGGCCACCGACATTCGTGAACGTATGCGGCACCGGTGCGCCCGTGTCCTTCCAGTACGCAACGTGGCTGATATAGGTCAGGTCGACGCCGGTCGCGTTGAGATCGTCGGTCAGGGTCGCGCTGTGCAGGTCGTTGACGGAGCCCTGCACGTTGATCACGGTCGAGGTCGCAGGATCGAACAATACGGGCATCGTCAGCGTGTAGGTAAATGGCACGCCGATCGCGGCAGTCGTGGTTCCCGGCGGATTCTGCTTGTCGATCTTCTCGACCGGGATCAGCAGGTTCTGGCAGTTGTCCCTGATTTTCGTCGAGGAGCCGTTGGTAAACCAGATCTTGTGTTCGAGCACGTCGTTACAGGACATGTTGCCGGTGTGCACGACGTTGTCGAACACGACCAGCCAGCGCTCGTTGGTCTGGCCGGGACGCGTGAAGAAACTGAAATTGGTATTGAGCGGGTTGTCGGCGGGGAAATTGCGAATCGTGCAGTTGCGGTCGATCTGCAGCTGACTGGGCGCCACGTCGCCCGCGAAACCGTCGATGACGCCATTCGGGTAGTCGGAGCAATCCTGGGCGTGCGCCGACACGGCCGCAATGGACAACAGCAGGAACGCGAGCAGTCGCCCGGCGAATCGCCTTGCGACATCCTTGTTATTGCGACTGCCAGTCTTCCAATGGGCCATGGTCCACGCCAGATGTCCGCCAAAATCCATGTCACCATTGCGGACGGCCCGATCGAAAATCGTATGACAGGGCGGTCCCGCTACCGTGAAGCCTTATCGCTCTTTAGGCCGGTGACTTTGCGTCGCCACCTTTCGGTGGCTTTGCCTTTTTCCTACAGTAATCGGCACTATGGCCGATCCCCTGCTGGCAGTTGTTGAACTGCATCACAGGTTCATTGTTTGGCGGTCATTAAGTTAAAGCGACTGGCTCGAGCTTCGCTTCTAACCGCCGCTGAAAGCAAAGCACTGACACTGCCAGCCTGCTTATGTCATATAGGGCGGCTCCCCGGTGCCTGTCGTCAGGCCGCGGGCAGGAAATCGATCGGGTAAATGATTGTCATCGACACGATGCCTTCCTTCGCCCCGAAATCGAAGGTGCGCACACGTTCGACGACCTGCTCTACAAGCATCGGGGCATTCATATTCGAATTTTGCAGTGCGCAGAATGACACCGAACCATCCGGCTCGATCGTCAGCTTCAGCACCATCTGGCCACGCAGGGTCGGATCCTTGCGCAGCTCCTTGTTGTACAGGCGGTACAGTGCCGCCTTGTAGCGATCGAAAACGATCTGTATCTCTTCGTCGGTCCGTCCGGCGAAAGCACCGCCGCTCATCGGTCGCTCTGCGGAACCACTGCCTCCGCTGCCGATCGAGCTCGCGACGCGACTGACCTCGACACCGGCGATCGCGCCGCCACCACCACCGACGTCACGACTGATGTCTGCGAGATTGATGCCGCCGCTCGATCCCGGCGCGTTGGTCGTGACCATCGATCGCTGTGGACGGCCCACTGCATCGTCGCCGGCTGCGCGCACGCGGGCCTGCGAACCGAGCTGGGTAGTCGGCCTGAGCGAGGCTCGATTCGCGAAACTGTCGCGGAAGGCCAGGATGCCCTTGGAACGAACCTGCTCTTTCAATTCCGGCTCCTGGACCGCCGCCACTGCCGGTTTCTCGTTCGCTTCCGGCACTTCCTTGGGCGGCGTTTCCTCGGCGAGTTCCGGTTCCGGCTCGGGAATCTCTTCCTCGACGACTTTCTCTTCGATGACGGCGGGCGGCGGCAGCTTGCGCTCCTCGCGCACGAGCTTCGCCACGCGCTCCGGCACCTCTATTTTCTTGGAGCGTTCCGCGATCGGAATGGCCACGGAACTGATAAGAATGGCGAGCACGAAGGAGGCTGCAACCGACGAGCCCAGTGACCTGCGATAGCGCTGATCCTCCTCGCAGTTGCGCGCCCACGGCATGACCTGCTCGTGCTGCGGCCGGACATCGGCTTCGCGCTCGACCAGCCACTCGTTCTGGCGAATTTCGGCGCGCTCCATTGCCTCGCTGAGATCGAACTGCAGGTCGTCGAGATCGAGATTGTGGTCCCCGATCCTGTCCAGCAGCCCCTGCCTGTGCTGTTCGGCCTGCTGGATGGCTTCGTCATATTCCCGCAGCCTGCGCCGCGCGTCCTGCAACTGCGATTCTGCGTTCGATGCGCCTTGCTCGCTCCAGAACAGGTGACCGGCACCCATGCTGTCGAGCGCCTGCAGCGAACGGCAGAGGTCGCCGAGCACCTCGAATTGCGGGCCCTTCGCGACCAGGCCTTCGAGTTCCTGGTTGGCGGCACGCAATTCGCCATGGAGGACGCGCAGGACCTCCTCGGCCTTTTCGACCTGCGCGCGCAGCGCCTGCTGTTCTGCAGAAAAATCCGGATTCACGATGCCACCTTCATCCATGTGGTGTTATCTCGCTGCAACCTGCTGGTTTTTTTGGATCACGGCCAGGGACACGTTTTCGTAGCCTTCGCTCGTGCAAGTCGACATGATCGTCTTGATCACCGCGAACGGTACGGACTTGTCCGCCAGGATCGTAACCTCGCGACTCTCCGCCACCAGCGCCGTGTTGACACCGATCACGCTTTCCTTCAGCTGTGCGAGGCGTGCCGTAATCGGGTCGACCGCGTTTTCCTTGCCGTTGATGATGTCCTCGACGAAAGCGACCAATTTGCCCTGCACCAGGACTTCCTCAGGGCTCACGAAAATCACCACCGTTTCCCGTGGCTTCGATTCGACCACGGACTCCGGCAGGGACACTTCCTTCGGCGCTTCCATCACCTCCACGGAACCGGAATTGACGAGGAGAAAGAACACGAGAATCGTGAACACGTCCATCAGCGACGTCAGGTTCATCTTCGTGATCTTCACCCGGTTGCGGGACATTCTCTTGATGCGACGGGAACTTCTCACGGAGCGTCTCCCACGGAAATCTCGGTGAACAGCGCGACCATTTCGAATTCGTTTTCGACCTCGGTCGGGACTTCCACGCTGCGGACCGTATCCATCACCCGAATGAGATAGTCATACGGGATGTGCGCCTCCATCAGCACCGAGGCCTCATCGTGATTCGGGTATTCGCGCTTCAGCTCAACCATGAGATCGGAAAGTGACTCGAAGTCGTACTCTTCCTCCTTTCTCGGGATGGCAGCGATCACGGCGGAGCCATTGCTGATCTCCATTCCCTGTTCGCGCACGATGACCTCTACCCGGAAACTGTCCTGCTTGTTCGTGGCACCGCCGGCTGCGCTCGGGAGGTTTAGCTCCACGATCGTCAGCCTCGAGAACACGGCGGTAATGAGCAGGAACGGAACGAGAACGACCATCAGGTTCAGGAAGGTCGTTACGTCGATTTCGTAGGTATTACCCTTATTGCGTTTGTAATGGTGACGTCTGCGCGCCATGGCAATTATGCCTCTACAGTCCGCTTGGCCCTTCTGGAGAACACGTTCAGCGCCTTGACGGTCGCCATCTCGAGACTGTCCACAATGTCGCCGGTCTTGCTTGTCAGCACCGCGTGCACGACGAGCAGCGGAATGGCCACCATCAGGCCGAATGCCGTGGTGTTCATTGCCACCGAGATGCTTGCGGAAAGCAGGTCAGCCTTTTCGGCAGGGTTTGCGTTGGCAACCGCCGTGAATGCCTGGATCAGGCCCATGATGGTTCCAAGCAGTCCCAGCAGCGTCGCGATGCTCGAGGCGAGCGCCACATAGGGCGTTCTCTTTTCGAGCCGTGGCACGATTTCCATCATGCTCTCTTCCATCGCGATTTCGATATCCTCGCGACGGCGCACCGCGCCCTGCAAAGACAGCCCCATGCTGAGCACCTGCGAAATCGTCGACTCGTCATCATTGGTCATCTTGCGGGCTTCGTCGAAATCTCCCTGGTCAAGCAGCGGCTGCACCTTCTCCCATACGCGCTGATTCTTGCTCGTCACCATCTGCAGGGTGATATAGCGCTCGATCGCGATCGCCACGCCGAACGCGAACACCAGCAATATGGGATACATGAACAACCCACCCGTTGTGAAGAACCCTACAATCGAATAGAAAACGTCCATTACCATGTCCTCGTTTAACAAAATGTCCCGGTTTTCCCCGGAGCGGCACCCAGATTAGACATGGATCTCCCATGTTAATGTGACGCAGTGCTCGTTCGCGGAGTTATGTCGGCTCGCAGTTTAGCAAGTTTGAATTGCCTCACATGTCGCCGACTATTCGTTGGAGCGAATCTCGTAAAAGCGCAGCTCGCGCAGAAAAACCTCTTTATCGACAGGCAGTGCGCGATCGTCAAGCGTATCCGTCAGGCTCACGTCATCCGCCATTTCGGACGACTTCCACGGCACGATCACCAGTGACTTCGGCGCCTCCTCGTTGCCGAGAATCGACATGCCGGACAGGGTCTTCGGGCTCTTGATGCCGTCACCCTGCGGCTCCGCCGCCGCCTCACTCACCGCCTCGGCGGCTTTCTCAGTGTCCTGGGCAACGCCAACGGGCGCTACCAGCAGCAACACACATATGATGCAGAATGATCTCATCGGCGCCCCCTAACGGCCCATCCGGTTGCGTATGTCGGCAATCCACATCGTCACCTCGTCGTCACCCGGAACGGTCTCCATGTAGGCCTCATAGGCCTGTAACGCACACTTCAGGTCGCCGAGGTACAGATCGCAGAGGATCGCGAGATTGCGGCGCGCAAAATGATAGCCCGGGTAAACGGCAAGCGCTTCCTCGTAGCTTTGACGCGCGTCTTCAAACCGGCCGAGCTTCCTGTACACGATTCCGAGTTCGGTCAGCGCGGCGGGATGTCCCGGGCTCAATGCCAGCCCTTTTTTCAGCTGTTCCTCTGCGGCCTCAAGATCGCCCGCCATGTGATAGACGATGCCGAGGTCGATGTACGGTGCCGCCAGTGCCGGATCGCTCGTGGTCACGGCCGCCAGCATATCGATGCCGCGCTGCCTGTCGCCACGATCGAGCGACGCGATCGCCTCCGCATAGCCGGCACGCGCCTCGCCGCTGACCGTCGCCGCCTCGACGATGGTGAATCCCGCGTCCTGTACCTGCAGATCGACCGGGGCGGCCGCCCGGGGCGCGGCCTTGCGTTCGGGCGCCGGCTTGCCCGGCGCCGCGCACGCAGCCATCGCGAGCGAAACCAGCAGCACCACGGCCATGCGCGGGCGCGTCAAAGAAAAGTTCACTGAATGCATTCGCTTATCCATCATCGACTACTCCGCGTTGCTCGCGGCGCCCTCGACCATCGCGGCCGCGGGGTCTTCCTCGGTATCCGTATCGGGGAGCGTGGCTGTGCCGATCCCGACGGCCTGGTCATCGGCGACCGCCGTTGGCGCTTCCCCGGCTACGCTCGACACGTCCGCAGGCGCCTCGTCGTCATTGACCACGGTCTCTGTCGTTTCCTCCAGCTCGGTCATGATCGGCATCACAGCCGGCTCACCTGTTGCGACCGGGCCCGTTTCCGTCACCGCTGGCTGTAACTCGGGTTCCGGCTGGTCCGCGATCGGCATGCGATACGCGTACACGTCGACGGACCGCAGCAGTCCTTCGCTGGTTTCATTCTTTGCGTAGCGGCCGGGCATCAGCACCGCGAGCCGCTCGAGGCTCTTCTGAACCCATGGATTGAAGACGCCGGACAACAACAACTCGTAGTTGGCTTCGTGAACCTCGATGGCCCGCTCCTCGAACGGATACGCCTCTTCCTCGATCACCAGTTCGTAGCTGTTCAGCTCGGCGGCCGTCAGGCCCTCGGGACGTTCCGACTCGATCAGCGACTGGCTGAAATTCAGGTACGTCTGCGCGATGTAGAAGGTCGCCGCCGCCGTCACGTCGGCCACTTCGTATTCGACCAGCGCCTCGAGCGCGGCCATTGCCTTGTCCATGCTCGACTGCTTCAGCGCAAGGCTTTCCTCGAAAGGCTGTGCAAGCCTGATGCGCACGAACTGCTCGTAGCTGCGCTCCGCCAGCACCAGCGCCGAACGCGCGGCCAGGACGCGACTGCGGTCGGTCCTGTCGGCGCCGGCGTCCCGGTCGACCGCGACCATCGCCTCGAGCTGCCGGTGATAACGGTCGTAGTCCGAGCGCTCCTTGTAGATCTCGCTCATCCGCCAGCGCGTATCCATATTGACGTCGAGCGGCAGCGGGTAACTGGCAACGTACTGCTCGTAGACCCGCAGCGCATCGTCCAGCGCGCCTGCCTGATCGTAGAGATCGCCGGCAGTCACCAGGGCCTCACGCGCAAATTCGGGATCGGTGGCCTCCGCGGACATGCGTTCATGTTCGGACGCCGACCGCTTGATCTGGCCGCTCTCGTGATACACGAACGCCAGCTGCTTGGTGGCCTCCGCATTCAGCTCGTGGTCCGGGTGACTCTGCCTGAATTCCTCGAGCACGCCGGCAGCGCCCGACCAGTCCTGCAGGCGCACCAGCGCGGCGGCGGCATCGTACTCGGCCGAGATCCGGATTCCGGACGTCGGGGCAACGCTCTTGATGCGCAGGAAATGGTTGGCCGCTGAACGGTAATCCGCGAGCAGGTTCGCCTGTTCGCCCTGCTTGTAGATCGCGGCGGCGAGGCCGTCTATGACGCCGTCGCGGGACTCGTCGTCCGCGGGTGTCAGCGCCAGCAGCTGCATGTAGGCGTGTTCGGCATCGACAAAGGCGGCGATATCGATCGATGAATGCGCGACAACCGCCCATGCCGAGCGCCGCAGGTCCGCTTCAGAGCCCGGGTATCGATCGATGAGCTTGTGCGCCGTTTCGATCGCGAGCGGAAAATCCTTCATCGCGTACAGGTCGTCGGCGGCATTGACCAGCACGTTCGGTACCTGCTCATGCTCCGGGAAGGTGTCGGCGAACCTGAGCGAAGTCGTTACTGCCAGTTTCCTGACGCCCCGCTGCCGGGCGCCCGTCGCCACTTCGAGTTCCTGGCGATACGCGAAAACCGCGGCATAGGCTGCGGCGCCGGCCTTGTCATGATCGGGATATTCGTAGGCCGTGCGTTCGTACTCGATCGCCGCCTCGAGGAAGTTGTCGTTCTCGAGCAAAAGGTCGGCCAGCCGGTAGTTGATGGCCGGCGTTTCCAGATCGTTCGGGAACGAGGTGAGCAGCTCCCGGTACCAGTGTTCGGCTTCCTTGAAATGTTCCGGCCGCTCCTTTTCGAGCTGCTGGTTCTGGTAAAGCGCGTGGTAATGACCGGCGAGATCCGTGAGGTTGGTCTTCAGGAACCCGATGACCTCCGGCGCGTCCCAGTAATCGTTATACGTCCAGTATTCCGACGTCATCGCGTAACGCGTGGCAAACTCACGCTTGGCGTCGACGACGCGCCGCGGGAATCCCGCCTTGTCGAATATGTCGATGACGCGCATGCCGAAGTGCGGCGAAACCTTGTGATACGGCTCCATCTCGACGAAAGAGTTGTAAACCGAGGCCGCATCGTCGTAACGGAGCTTTTCCAGGTAGAACTCACCCAGGTTCGCGTAGATCTTGTCGGCATAACTGCGGCGGCCGTTCCTGGCGAAATACTCGTCGAGGACCCCGGGGCCGCCGAGATTGTCGAAGCTCAGGCTGACGACGCGGAAAGTGTCGGTGACGCGATGTTCCTCACCTTCTTTTTCGTACTCTGCGAAGTCGTAGCCTATGGACTTGCGGTAATCGAGCACGGCGACAAAGTTATCCAGCGCCTCCTCGTAGAACGTCTGCTTGTACAACGTCCAGCCGAGCTTGTAGAGCGCAAGTTCGTAGAAGGACGAGTTCGAACCCATCCCTGTCACCGCCGAATACGCCGACTCGGCCTCACGCCAGCGTTTGCGCACGAAGAAATATTCGCCGCGCCGGAACTGCACCTCGTCGACCAGCCTCGAGTAGGGATACTGGGTGACGAGACGATCCATGACCTGCATGGCCTCGTCCGGCTCGCCAATTTCATCGTAGGCGCGCGACATCTGGTAGAGCACCTTGTCGTTGCGCTCGTAATTCTGGTAGTTCTCGAGAATCTTCTTGTACGTCTCGATGGCTTCGCGCGGCCCTGCCGGGATCGGTTCCGCACCTGCCGCAAGCATTTCCTCGTCGATATCGGCGGGCTGCGACATCAGCGCTTCACGCTGCGTTGCGCGCCGCTCGAACTCCTGCTCGGTCTCGCCGGGGACTGTTGCCAGCGGCTCCTCTCGTTGCCTGGCGGGCGCCTGCACGGGTGCCGCGGTTTCCGGCGCTGCCATCTCGCCAGCCGGCTTCGCGCCGACGACGCCATAGGCTTTCTCGATCTGCAGATCGGCCATGCGGCGCATCGCCTCTGGCGTCTGCGCACCCGACGGCGTCTCCTCGAGATAACGACGGTAGCTCTGCTCGGCGCGCTCCAGCGCGTCCTCGAGATACACTTCCTCAAGGTCGGCATCGACCTTGTCGAGTTCCGCCAGCGTGCCTTCCTGGTTCGTCGTCGCGCAGGCGGTGATACCGGCGGCCGTGGCAATGACCAGCCATTGTATTCTTCGCTTCATCATTCGACTGCCTTCGTCTGCGCCTGGGTCGCGCGATCGTAACTGTTGGCGAGCGCGTACCGTGCTTTGTCGCGGTAACTCTCGAGCCGTCCCCGCCGCGCCTGCAGCTCTTCGATTGCCAGTGATTCCAGCAGGCGGCCCTGGCGCGCCATCAGCATGTCGATGGTGTCGACCGATTCACGTACGTGCAGGCGCAACCCCTTGATCGGTTTCTCGTAGCCGACGAAGCTGTGCGTCGCAGCCTGCCTGGCGCGCACGTACTCATCGTACTGTTCCTGCGCCGCTGCCATGGCGGCGTCGAGGGCGCGCAGATTGCGATCGAATTCGGTGAGCCGCCTGTGGTACTCGGTTTCGAGCGTGTATGTGACCGTGCCTTTCAGCCTGCGCACTTCCCGCAGCTTTTCTTCGTCGACGGGCGCCGTCGCGAGCAGCTGTTCTTCGAGTCGCTCGAGGCGCGCCAGCGTAAGCTGTTCCTCGGGCGTGGCCAGGAACTCCGGCCGCGGGGTCGTCAGCATCTCGTCGCGGCGCTTCACGAGCATCTTGTGCTGTTCGATACGCAGCCGCATTCGCGAATCGAGCTTGCGGAACGCCTCGTCAACTTCCGGCAACAGCGGCTCGTAGTGTTCCCTGCGCACCTCGACCATTTCGTCATACGCGTCGAAACTCGACGCCCAGCCGGTCAGCCGGCGCTTCAGGTCGGCAAGATCCAGATAGTTCTTCAGCCCGGTCTGGAAGTCATGCGACGCCAGCAATTCCATCAGGTAGTAAGTCTCCGGCGTTTCCGGGAGGGAACGCAGTCGGATCACCCAGTCTTCGTCTTCCCGGATTTCCTCGCGAATCAGGGCCTCGAGAAACCTGCCCTCGCGAATGCTCTCGATCGACGCGTTCAGCTTGCCGAGCTCCACGCCGTAGGCATCGAGCGCGCGGCCGTAGTGAACGGCGGCGCGGCCATGAATATCGAGATTGCCGTACGCGTAAGGCAGCGCAAGCATCGCCTCCTGCGTCGCCGGGTCGGTGCTGTCACGCTCGGCAAGAATGCCCCACGGGACGACTGCACGATCCGGCTTGCCATTCGACATGCTGGCCCAGCCGGCGCTCAACAGGGCCTGGTTCGAGAACGGCCCGTCGAGCCGCACACGATTGAGGTATTCGACCGCCCGGTTGAAGTTGTCTTCCTCGAGCAGCAGGGTGCCAAGCACGAGGTTGGCCTTGTCGCGCATTGCCAGCTCGGCCGGATCATCCGTCTTGAACTCCCCGGCGCGCTCGAGTTGCTCGAAGGCCGCTTTCCTTCTGTCACCCTGCAGGTAGGCAATGCCGAGATTGTAGGCGGCGAAGGCTCCGTATTCCCTCGAGTTCAGCAACTTTTCCAGTACCGGAATGGCGGGCTCCGACCAGCGCAACGACAGATAAACGTTCGCGCGCAGGAACGCGATGTCGTCGCGAATTCCCACAGGCACCTTGCCGTCGATACGATCGAGTGCGCGCAGCGCCTCGTGTTCCTGGCCCTTCTGGAAATGAATGCGCGCCAGGCGATAGGCGGCGTCGTTGCGAATTTCATCGTCGACGGCGCCTTCCAGTACTGCCTGGATCGCGCGGCCCGCACGATGATGCATTCGATAACGCAACTCGAAGTCACCCACCGAAAATTCGGCATCGGCCATGTGGTACCAGAGTGAATCGAGCTCGGGCTCATCGACGCCGCGGTGCTGGCGAATCTCGGTATCCAGGCGCTCCAGCGCCTCGAACCATTCGCCCTGATGCGCATAGTAAAGCGCTTCGCCGAAGAACAGGTCCTTCAGTTCCTCGGCGCGCGACGTATTCGCCGCAACACAGGAAATCGATACGACAGCAATCGCCGAGAGCAATGCTCGATTCATGGCTTACCAGTCTCCGACCCGGATCCCGTTGCCACCGGAGCCTGGGCGCGCGAGCGTGATGCCGAGCGCCTTCGGTTTCACACCCTTGGCGAATTTGAAGCTGCCGGTTTCGCTGAAGTCTTCGCCGTTCTTGAGCTTGCCGCTCATCGTCACGCTGAGTTCATGGCCGCCGGTCGTGATGTTGCCGGTGTAGATCTTCTGCACACCGCCCTTCTGCAGAGCCTCAAGCTCCTTGAAGCTGTATATATGATGTGTCGCGAGCTCACCATTGATCTGGATCTGCACCGCGTCGAGACGAAAGTCCTCGTTCTCGGCGATCGACAGGAATACTGCGAGCTGTGTGCCCGACGGGTACAGGAGTCGCTCCTCCAGCGTGTTCAGTTCGGCCGCGATATTCAGCACGTCCGACTTGATCTCCTGCACCTGGCCATCGAGGCTTCGGATGTCGTCACCCGACATTTCCTCCGCCTGCACCGGCGCGACGAGCAGCGCTGCAAAAAACATGCTGCGAACCACTCTCCACATACCATTACCCCTTTTCAAGACATAATCCACCTGGCGCTGGCACAATAATGCTGTACCAGCCCCTACCGCGGGCAGGCCACAGTGTTGAGCAAATTCACGACTTAATCTGTGACCCAGGCCGCAAATCGTCACGGCACAGCTCGGCAACCCGAATGGAAAGCCTGAAAAATTTTAATGCAATCATTGATATATAGACTCCCAGCGAGGCAAAAGCGTGCCCGCGGAGACATCTGGCCCGTGACAAGCATACCATCGGAACGCCACCGGCCATGATGGTCGTATTGCCCCTGCCCCGGCCGGGCGGTTAAATCCGCCCATGCTGAGCTACCGACACGGCTATCACGCCGGAAATCACGCCGACGTCCTCAAACATTTCGTCCTCGTGGAACTGCTCGGTCGCCTTGCAGCGAAGGACAAGCCGTTCTGGTACGTCGATACGCACGCGGGCGCCGGCCTGTATCGGCTCGACACCGGGTTTGCCGAAAGACAGAGGGAATTCGAGAATGGCATCGGCCGCCTGTGGCTCGCCGAGACGCCGCCCGCAGCACTCGCGACCTACCTCGACCTGGTCAGGACGCTGAACCCCGGCGGCTCGCTGCTCAGGTATCCGGGCTCGCCCTGGATTGCCCGGGCGCTGTCCCGCGGTCAGGACCGCTTGTGGCTGTTCGAACTGCATCCCGCGGATGCGGAGTCCCTCGAACAGCACGTCGCGGCGCACGATCGGCGCGTGCGCGTGCAACGCTCAGACGGCTTCGCGGGGCTGAAGGCGCTGCTGCCACCGGCGCCGCGGCGTGCCCTGACGGTCATCGATCCGAGTTACGAACTCGCGGAGGATTACGACAAGGTGGTCGTCGCGCTGCGGGAAGCCCTCGCGCGATTTTCGACGGGCATCGTGATGATCTGGTACCCGATGCTGCGCAACCGCGACGCCGACGCTCTGCCAGAGCGACTGAGACAGGCTGCCGGCGATCGCTGGCTCGACGTCAGCCTGACGGTGCGCCCGCGGACCGGCGACAGGCCGGGCCTCTATGGCAGCGGCGTCTTCGTCGCCAACCCGCCTTTCGGCCTGGCGGACACGCTGCGCTCGGCGATGCCGGACCTCGTCAGGTTGCTGGGCGACAACGGCCATGCGGGATATGAACTCGATTTCGAGACCCCCTGAACCGCCCCTCTCGCCGCGCTTCAGATGGTGAACTGCCGCTAGGCGAGTATCCCGGCCCTCCTCTATACTGTCTCTAATATCAACGGCCTGCGCCGTTGTTCCTGATCGAGACACGATGAATCGGCGCCCGCCGGTCGTAACTGACGTGTATCCGGATAGTGGACAGCGCAATGTGGGCAACTTCTGCTCGAATGGATTAAGCGACATGTCAGACAGTGATAACGACGATATCGTGTTGGCCGATCTGCCGGACGAGGAACTCGTCGAACAGATGTACGACGATCTGTACGATGGCCTGGCCGACGAGATTCTCGAGGGCACGACGATCCTGCTCGAACGCGGCTGGGATCCCAAGCGCGTTCTCGACGATGCGCTCGTGTCCGGCATGAACATCGTGGGCAAGGACTTCCGCGACGGCATCCTGTTCGTGCCCGAAGTGCTGCTCGCCGCCAATGCGATGAAGGCCGGCATGGCGGTGCTGCGGCCGCTGCTTGCCGAGACCGGCGCCAGGCCGATCGGCAAGATGGTCATCGGCACGGTCAAGGGCGATATCCACGATATCGGCAAGAATCTCGTCGGCATGATGATGGAAGGCGCCGGATTCGAAGTCGTGGACCTCGGCATCAACGTCGATGCCGACGCGTACATCGAAGCGCTCGGCCGCGAGGAGCCCGATATCCTGGGCATGTCCGCGCTGCTGACAACCACCATGCCCTATATGAAGGTCGTGATCGACGCGATGAAGGAAAAGGGAATCCGCGAGAAGTACATCGTGCTGGTCGGCGGCGCGCCGCTGAACGACGAATTCGGCAAAGCCATCGGCGCCGATGCCTACTGCCGCGACGCCGCCACGGCGGTCGATGTCGCGACCAGCCTCGTGTCGGCGCGCCGGAGCGCGTGACTGAGCGCGATGGCGAACGGCGTGCTCGTAATCGCCTGTGGTGCCTTGTCATGGGAACTCACGGAATTGCAGCGCCGCAACGCATGGGGACACCTGCGCGTACGTTGCCTGCCGCCCGAACTGCACAACACCCCGGACCGCATCCCCGGCGCGGTTGAGGCCGCCGTCCTCGAAGGCCGCGAGACGTATCAACAGGTATTCGTCGCCTATGCCGACTGCGGCACGGGCGGCATGCTCGACCGTACCCTGGCGCAGCTCGGCGTGGAGCGCCTGCCGGGCGCGCATTGCTACGAACTTTTCACCGGGAGTCCGGCGTTCGCGGCGCTGTGCGAAGAGGAGCCCGGGACGTTCTACCTGACCGATTTCCTGGTTCGGCACTTCGATCGCCTCGTGATAGGGTCGCTGGGCCTGGACCGTCACCCGGCATTGCGGCAACAGTATTTCGGTCACTATCGGCGCGTGGTGTACCTCGCCCAGACCGAATCACAGGAACTCACGGAGCTTGCGATGCAGCACGCCCGGACCCTGGGCCTCGAGTTCGAGCGGTACTACACCGGGCTGCGGCACGTTCGTTCCGCAATGACCGACAAGGTGGTCAAATGGCGAAACTGATCAGCATCTACTGGCGCGACATCCCGGCCCAGGTCGTGGGCCGCGACGGACGCAACAACACCAGGAAGGAACTGTCGCCGCGCTTCGCGCGGGCGATCGATCGTGCCGCAATGCGGGCCGGGCGGGGCTCGAGTGACGCCTACCTCGAAGACTGGCGCCGGGAGACGGAAATCGTCAGCGGCGACATCGCCGAACACGTTGCGGCGCGTGCCGAGCGTTTCGAGCGTGACTTCGACGACGCTCGCCTGGAGAAGATCATCAAGGCCGGCGGCCTCATTACCGACAAGAGTGACCCTGAACAATGACCGATACCGTAATCAGCTCGAGGAACAGGGAAGTCATCATCGGCTTCGACAGGCCGTTCGTGGTCATCGGCGAGCGCATCAACCCGACCGGCCGCAAGCTGCTGGCCGAGGAAATGAAGTCCGGCGATTTCAGTCGTGTGCAAAGCGACGCCCTGGCCCAGGTCGCCGCTGGCGCGAACGTGCTCGACGTCAATGCCGGCATTCCGCTCGCGGACGAGCCCGCGATACTCGCCGAGTGCATTCGTCTGCTGCAGTCGATCACCGATGTGCCGCTGTGCATCGACTCCTCGATCGTGGCGGCGCTCGAGGCCGGACTCGCGGCCTACGAAGGGAAGGCGCTGCTGAACTCCGTGACGGGCGAGGATGAACGTCTCGAGCGCGTGCTGCCGCTGGTCAGGAAATACGGTTGTGCCGTCGTCGCGATCTCCAATGACGACAGCGGCATATCGGAGGACGTCGACGTCCGCTTCGAGGTCGCGCGCAAGATCGTCGAGCGCGCGATGGATCATGGCATTCCCGCGAGCGACGTCGTGGTAGACCCGCTGGTCATGCCGATCGGCGCGATCAACTCGGCGGGAAAACAGGTCATGCACATCGTCAAGCGCCTCCGCGAAGAACTCAAGGTCAACACGACCTGCGGCGCATCCAACCTGAGCTTCGGATTGCCGAACAGGAACGGGCTCAATGCCGCGTTCATCAGCATGGCGATCGGCGCCGGCATGACGTCTGCAATCACGAACCCGCTGCACCCGGAACTCATGCAGGCCGTGCGCGGCGCGAATGTCGTCATGGGCAATGACCCGGAGTGCGCAAGCTGGATCCGGTCCTACCGGGATCCGGACGCGGTCGGCGAAGGCGCAGCCCGCGGCCGCAGAAGCGGCCGTCGCAGGCGCCGCGAGTAACAGAATGGCCGACACGCGGCAGCCGCTGGTCGTCTTCTCTCCGTCGGGCAAGCGCGGCCGCTTCCCCGAAGGGACGCCTGTCCTGCAGGCAGCCCGCAGTCTCGGCGTAGACCTCGACTCCGTTTGCGGCGGCCGCGCGCTCTGCGGTCGCTGCCAGGTCACGGTGGCCGAAGGCACGCTGTCGAAACACGGCATCGTGTCCCGTCGTGACAACCTGTCCGCCGCGGCAGACGCAGAAGCGCACTTTGCCGCCCGTCGCGGGCTCGCGGCAGGGCGCCGCCTCGGCTGCCAGGCCCGCATCGTCGGCGACGTCGCGATCGACGTGCCCGAATCGAGCCAGGTGCATCGCCAGGTGGTGCGCAAACCCTTCGAGGCGCACGACATCGAGATCAATCCGGTCACGCACGCCTATTGCGTCGACGTCGGCGCGCCGGACATGAACGGGCGTGGCGGCGACGTCGAGCGCCTGCTCGAGGCGCTGCGGCGCGACTGGCAACTCGACCAGTTGCGCGTCGGGCTGACCGTCATTCGGGATCTGCAGCAGGCCCTGCGTGAAAACGGTCGCCAGGTCACGGTGGCTGTCCGCGGCGGCGACGAAATCATCGCGGTCTGGCCCGGCTTTCGCGGCAAGCTTTATGGCGCCGCCGTCGACATCGGCTCGACGACCCTGGCCGCGCATCTCTGTGACCTTGCGAGCGGCGAAGTCGTCGCGAGCGCCGGCCGCATGAATCCGCAGATCCGCTTCGGCGAGGACCTCATGAGTCGCGTGTCCTATGTCATGATGAATCCTGGCGGCGACGCCGACCTGACGCAGGCGGTGCGTGACGCGCTCGACGGATTATTCGCCGACGTGGCTCACGATGCCGGCATCGAACTCGATGAGATCGTCGAGATTACGATCGTCGGCAACCCGATCATGCTGAGCCTGGCGCTCGGCGTGAACCCGGTGGCGCTTGGAACCGCACCGTTCGCGCTCGCCACCGACTCATCGGTCGATGTCCCCGCGCGCGATCTCGGCCTGTCCGTCAACCCGGGCGCCCACGTGTATGCCCTGCCCTGCATCGGCGGGCATGTCGGCGCGGACACCGCGGGCGTGCTGCTGGCCGAGGCGCCCTACGATCGCGACGAGATCTCGCTGATCATCGACGTCGGCACCAACGCGGAGATTCTGCTCGGCAATCGCGACCGCATACTCGCGGCATCGAGCCCGACCGGACCGGCCTTCGAAGGCGCCCAGATTACTGCCGGCCAGCGCGCGGCACCCGGCGCCATCGAGCGCGTCAGGATCGATCCCGATACGCTGGAGCCGCGATACCGCGTGATCGGCAGCGACCTCTGGTCCGATGAAGACGGCTTCGAAGCGTCCCTGCCCAGGGCCGGCGTCACGGGCATTTGCGGCTCCGGCATCATCGAGGCCATCGCGGAACTTTACCTCGCCGGCGTCATCCTCCCGGATGGCACCCTGTCCGGTGACTGCGCGCAGCGCTCGCGCCGCGTGTTTGAGGACGAACGCACGTTTGCCTACACGCTCGTGCCCGGTCAGCCCGGCGTCGCGATCCGGCAGAACGACGTGCGGGCGATCCAGCTCGCCAAGGCCGCCCTGTACGCAGGCGCCCGCCTGCTCATGGAAAAGCTCGGCGTCGAGAAGGTGGACCGCATCCGCATCGCCGGCGCGTTCGGCGCACACATCGACGTCAAGTACGCCATGGTGCTCGGCATGATTCCGGACTGCGACCTGTCGAAGGTTTCCTCCGCCGGCAATGCCGCCAGCACGGGCGCGCGCATCGCCCTGCTCGACCGCGCATCGCGCGCACTCGTCGAACGGCAGGTTGCCCGTATCGAGAAAATCGAAACCGCCGTCGAGCCCCGCTTCCAGCATCACTTCGTCGGCGCAATGGGGATTCCGCATGCCAGCGACGACTTCACGGCATTGTCGAGCGTCATCGAGCTGCCGTCGCGCAAGCCGCCGGCCGACGGGACCCGTCGTCGCGGGAGACGCCGGTGACCGCTGCCCTGAGCGCGCAGCAAAAAGACCTGCTCGTCTATCATCTGCGCGAAGCCTACATGGAGATCTTTCCCTCGTCCGGCATCGCGGAACGACTCGAGGTGCTCGAACCGAACGCCTACGTCGCCGTGACCTGCTCGCCGACAAAAGGCGTCGATCAGACCCTGGAGCTCACGGCGACGCTGGTCAGCAGGGGGTTTCGCGTCGCGCCACACATCGCCGCGCGCAATGTCCGCGACGCCGGTCACGTGCGCGAAATACTCGCGCGGCTGCGGGAACTTCGAATCGAAAGCATTTTCGTGCCGGGCGGCGACCGGCCGAAACCGGCAGGCCGGTTTTCGACCGCGCTCGAACTGCTTCGGGAAATCGCCGAGTCTGGCCACGACCTCAAGGAAATCGGTGTCGCGGCGCACCCCGAAGGTCACCCGTCGGTCGATGACGCGTCGCTTCTCGACGCGCTGCGCGAGAAACAGCCTTTCGCAACCTACCTGGTCACGCAGATGTGCTTCGACGCGGCGGCCCTCGAACGCTGGCTGCGCGTCATTCGCAGCCACGGCGTGTCCTTACCCGCGTGGATAGGCCTGCCAGGCGCTATCGACCGGGGTCAGTTGATTAAAACGTCCTTGCGCATCGGCGTCGGTGACTCGTTACGTTTCTTGCGCAAGCAGGTCGCGGCGGCCGCGACGCTCATGAAGTCCGGCGAGTACACGCCCGGCGCGCTGGTGCGCGACCTCGCGCCGCTCATGGCCGACGCGGACAACGGGATTGCGGGTTACCATCTGTTTTGCCTGAACCAGGTGGAGAAAACCGAAACGTGGCGGAATGCCGCGATCGAGGCCATGCAATGACACGCAGACGACAGCGCAGCGAACGCAGCCGGGGCGGCATCAGGCAGCTGCCGTGGCAGCGGGTCAGAACGCCATGGCCGCCGTTCGACATCCTGCCCGCCGCGGACCTGCAGCGCATCGTCGACGCCGCTTTGACCATCCTCGAGACGCAGGGATTCCGGTTCCTGGATGACGATTCCCGCAGGCTGCTCGCCGCCGCCGGCGCACCTGCTCACGACGATCGCATGGTTCGCCTCGACCGCGGCCTCGTGATGGAGCAGCTCGCACTCGCGCCGTCACAGTTTACGTTGCGCGCGCGGAATCCATCGCGCAATCTCGAGATCGGCGGCAACAACATCGTGTTTTCGTCGGTTGGCGGCCCCGCGTTCGTCAGTGACCTCGACCAGGGGCGCCGACCCGGCACCCATGCGGAGATGTGCGATTACCTGCGCGTCGTGCAGAGTCTCAACATCATCCACCAGGAGGGCGGGGGCTGTTTCGAACCGATGGACCTGCCGCCCGAGTCGCGCCATCTCGACCTGTATCTCGCACAGCTGACACTGCTCGACAAGAACGCGCAGGCCTATGCGCTCGGCCGTTACCGCACGCTCGACTGCCTCGAGATGACAGCCATCGCACTGGGCGTGACACGCGAGTCACTCGAGGACGAGCCGGCCATCATGGCCATCATCAATACCAATTCACCGATGCAGCTCGACATCCCGATGTCCGAGGCCGTACTCGAACTGGCCGCCGCCAACCAGGTATGCTGCATCACCCCGTTCACGCTCGCCGGATCGATGAGTCCCGCCACGCTCGCCGGAACGCTCGCTCAGCAGACCGCGGAAGTGCTTGCTGTCGTGACGCTCGCGCAGATCGTTCGCCCGGGGGCACCCGTGATGTACGGCGCGTTTGCCTCGAACGTCGACATGCAAAGCGGTGCGCCGGCGCTCGGCACGCCGGAGTACACCAGGATGACACTCGCCAGCGGACAGATCGCGCGACATCTCGGGTTGCCGTTCCGCTCCAGCAATACGACCTCGTCGAATTGCGCCGACGCGCAGTCGGCGTATGAAAGCGAGATGTCCCTGTGGGGCGCGATCCTCGGCCATGCCAACCTCGTCAACCATGCGGGCGGCTGGCTCGAGGGCGGCCTGACTGCATCCTTCGAGAAACTCGTCATCGACGCCGAGATGCTGCAGATGATGGTCGAAACGCTCAAGCCGATCACGGTCAGCGACGACGAACTCGCGCTCGACTCGATCGCCGAGGTCCGGCCCGGCGGCCACCATTTCGGCACGGCACACACGCTGCAGCGTTACGAGACCGCGTTTTACGCGCCGCTCCTGTCGACGCGCCAGAATTTCGAAAGCTGGGAGGCTGCCGGCAGCCTGTCAGCGGCAGAGCGCGCCAACGGAATATGGAAGCAGCTGCTGTCGGAGTATGAACAACCACCGATCGATCCCGCCATCGCGGAAGCGCTCTCGAGCTACGCCGAACGGCGCCGCAGAGACATTGCCAGACAGATCAAGTAGAGACCAACGATGCGACCCAGCCTGAACGTCCTGAGCGACACACAGATTCAATCCATTCTCGATGAGGCCAAGCGGCTGATGGCCGAAGTCGGCATGGAAATCCGCGGCGCGGAAATGAAACGCCGCCTGCTCGAACATGGCCTGAAGACCGATGACAGCGGCAAGCGCATCCTGTTTCCCCGCGACGTCGTCGAACGGGCAATCGCCGACGCGCCGTCCTCGTTCACGCTCTACACGCGCGACGGAACACCGTACACCGAGATCGGCGGGAATAACGTGCACTTCGTGCCCGGATCCAGCGGGCTCAAGATTCTTGATCATCGCAGCGGCGAGACGCGCCTCGCGAACTCCACCGACTTCATCGAGTACGCAAGGATCTGTGACGGCCTCGAGCACATCGCCTACCTCGCGACGGCCTTCTCGACCAACAAGGACATCGAGTCGCAGGTCTCCGATGCCTGGCGGCTCTACATGGCGCTCACGACGTCGAAGAAGCCCGTGGTCACGGGCGCTTTCGGCGAGCACGGCGTGCCGCGGATGGCCGGGATGATGCAGTTGTTCCGCCACGATCGCGCCGACCTCGTCGCAAAGCCGATGTCGATCTTCACGATCACCGCGACCGGCAACTTCCGTTACGGCGAGGACTCCTGCCAGAACCTGCTCGACTGCGTCGAGAACGGCATTCCGATCGAGATCGTTCCCGTGACGCTCATGGGCCTGATCGCGCCCGTGACGCTCGTCGGTGCGCTGGTCTTCCACTGTGTCGACGTCCTGACCGGCATCACCATGGCGCAGATCGTGCGTCCCGGCACGCCCGTGCTGTTCGGCGGCGCGCCGGCGACCTTCCACATGAAGGCCGCGAGTTCGCCCATGGCCGCCATCGAGGCGCAGCATCTCAACGTCGGCTACGTCGCCATCGCCAAATCCCTGAACCTGCCGACCCAGGCTTACATGGCGCTGTCGGACGGCAAGTTCCTCGACGCCCAGGCCGGCGGCGAAACCTATTCGCAGGCACTGCTCGCGGCCATTGCGGGCATCAACTCGGTTTCCGGGCCCGGCATGCTCGACTTCGTATTGACGTTCAGTCTCGCCAAGCTGGTTTTCGACAACGAGGTTTGCGGCCAGTCGCTGCATTTCGTCCGCGAGATCGAGGTGCTCGACGACCTGCCGACGGACCGGCTGGTGGCGGACCTGATGCGGGACGATCACCTGATCACCAGCGAACACACGCTGAAGCACTGGCCTGACCAGCTTTACCTGACCGGCCCCGTCATCGACCGGGAGAACCGCGAAAACTGGCAAAAAGCCGGCGCCAGGGACCTGGTGACGCGCGCAAACGAGGAGGTCGAACGCAGACTCGCCGCCTACCAGCCGATCGAAACCGATGCCGCGACGGATGGCGAATTGCGCAAGATGATCATCGCGGGCCTCGATGCCCAGGACACGCTGCCCGAATTGCCCCCGCCCCCGGAACCGCGCGCGCCGACGGAGCCTGTGGGGCGCCGCGGCCGCGCGGGTCGGCGCCGGCGGGATCGAAGCTAATTCAGCCGATCCTCGATCAGGCGCGCATCGCGCAGTTCCTCGTCCAGCCGCCGTCCCTCGTCGGCCCGCGCCGAAGAGAATCTCGCGAGCGCGAGGTACAGCACGGGCGTCAGGTAGAGCGTGAAAATCGCGGCGATACCGAGGCCGCCGAATACGACCCATCCGATCGAAGCACGAGCCTCGGCACCGGCGCCCGACCCGAGAATCAGCGGCAGGCCGCCGAGCACCGTTGAAATGATCGTCATCGCCACGGGCCGCAGTCGCACGCTCGCGCCCTGCTCGATGGCATCCCGGATCGGCATGCCTCCATCACGCAGCTGGTCCGCGAACTCGACCAGCAACACGCTGTTCTTGGCCATCAGGCCGATCAGCAGCACCAGCCCGACCTGCGAATAGATGTTCACCGAGGTGTTCGTGAAGAACAGCGCGAGGATCGCCGCCGCGACGCCGAACGGCACGATCAGCGTAATGACGAGCGGGCTCGTAAACCCTTCGAACTGCGCTGCCAGCACGAGGAAGATGACGGCGATCGCGATCGCGTAGGTGATCGCCACCTCGCGCGACGTTTCCTCCAGGGTCGCCGCTTCGCCCAGCATGATCATGGAGACGTTGTCAGGCAGTGACTCCTGCGCCAGCATGCGCAGCTCGTCGACCGCTTCGCTCAGCGTCGCGCTCGACGGAACCTCGACACTGAGCTCTATCGCGCGGCGCTGCACATGTCGGTCCAGTTCGGCTGCCACGCCTTCCTCCTGCAAGGTCACCACGCTCGACAACGGCACGAGTTTTCCGCCCGCGGCACTCACATAGAGGTTCACGAGGTCGGACGGATCGTTGATCTCTCCGCTCGACGACTCCAGCAGTATGGGAACCGCCTCGTCGTTGACGTTCAGGTCAACGAGTTCGTCGCCGTCGATCATGGCGCGCAGTGTGGCCCCGAGGTTCTCGAGATCGACGCCGAGTTCCGCGGCGCGACGTCGGTCGATGTTGACCGACAGCTGCGGCTGCGTCGGATCGTAGGACAGCTGCGGCTGCGAAATCCGGGTCGCGCGCGTCTCGATCGTCGTCGCGAACGCCTTTGCGGCCGCGAAAATCGTCGTGTAATCGTTTCCTACCAGCGCCACCTGCAGCTCACCGCCGGAGCGCCGCAGGTTGAGACTGTTACTGCCCGACACCGACACCCAGGCGCCAGGAATCTGCGACAACGGCGCTTCGAGCGACGCCATGATCTCCTGCTGGCTGCGCTCGCGGTCATGCCAGTTGACGAGCGGAATATTGACGCGCGCACGATTCGGGTCCCAGGTGCCGACGATCGTCAGCAGGTGCTTCGCCTCGCCGCGATCGACGAGCGGCTGCACGATGTCCTCGATCATGCGGGCCTGTCGATCCATGTAGCCGATGCCGACGCCGTCGGGCCCGGTTGCGTTGATCCCGATCAGGCCACGGTCCTCGCGCGGCAGCAATTCACGGTCGAGCGTCTGAAACAGCGCCGCGCTCACCGCCGCACAGGCGAGCGCCGCGGCCACCGGTACCCAGGGCCGGTCGAGCACGAACGCGAGTGAGCGCCGGTAGAACGCCGCGAGCCGGTCGCCGAATCGGACAATGCCTGCACGCAAAGCGTGGCTGGCGAAATCGGCCGGCAGTCGGGACGCCGCCGCCGGCACCAGCGTCAACGAGACGAAACTCGACAGGATGACGGCCGCCGCAAGCACGACACCGAATTCCCGGAACAGCCTGCCCGCGGTGCTCGGCAAGAACGCGATCGGCACGAACACCGAGATCAGTACCGCCGTGGTCGTGACCACCGCAAAGAAAACCTGCCGCGTGCCGAGCACGGCGGCGGCGCGCGCGCCGAGGCCCTGCGCCCGCCTGCGCTTGATGTTCTCCAGCACCACGATGGCGTCGTCGACGACCAGGCCCGTCGCCAGGACCAGCGCCAGCAGCGTCAGGATATTGATCGAAAAGCCGAGCATCCAGATGGCGGCCACGGTGCCGATAAGCGCAACCGGGATCGCGACGCTCGGAACCAGCGTCGCGCGGATCGAGCCGATAAAGAACCAGATGGTCGCAATGACGATCGATATCGTCAGCGACAGCGTGATCAGCACCTCGCGGACCGAATTGCGAATGAAAATCGCCTGGTCGTCGGTCACCACGATGTCGAGGTTGTCGAAGCGTTCATTGAGGCGTTCGACCGCCCGCTGCACGCCGTCGGAAATCTGGATCGTGTTCGACTTCGCCTGCCGGACCACCGACACGCCGATGACCGGCCTGCCGTCGAGTCGCGTGAGCGCCTGCGCATCCTCCGGACCGAAATACACGTTGGCGATATCGCCGACCCGGATCGGGTCGCGCACGATGATGCTCGCGACGTCCTCTGCCGTGACCACCGAAGCGTCGGCACGCACGATGAGTTCCTGTTCCTGCGAGCGAAAACTGCCCGCGGGCACGTCAAACGGCGCGGTCCTGAGAACCCGGGACACGTCCGTCACTGACAGGCCGTAGCTCGCGAGCCGCAGCGGGTCCATGACGACGCGCAACATGCGCTGCCGTTCGCCGCTCAGCTGGACGTCCGCAACGCCCTTGATGGATACGAGTTCGGGGATGATGTCCTGGCGAACGATACGCGTCAGTTCTTCCTCGATCAGCGTGTCACTGATCACGGCGAGATTGACGATTGCCTCGGCGTCACTGTCGGCCTTGACGACGACGACCTGCTCGAGCCTGTCGGGCAGCCGATTCATGACGCGGTTGACGGCTTCGCGCACGTCCGAGGCCGCGCTGTCGAGATCGACGCCGGGACGAAACTCGATTCTCATGCGGCCGTTGTTTTCCTCGGATGACGACGCGATGTTCTGGATCCCGGAGACGCGCGCGACCGCGCCCTCGATGATACTGATCACCTCGGCATCCATGGTTTCGGGCGAGGCGCCTGGATATTCGGCCCGCACGCCGACGATGGGCCGGTCGACGTCCGGCAGTTCGCGAATCTCCACGGCCATGATCGCGGCAAATCCGCCGAGGATGATCAGGAGATTGAGCACGAGCACGAGCACGGGCCTGCGAACACTGATGCTCGGCAGGTCGTTCACGGCCCGGCCGTCATCGCCGGGCGCTGCAGTCTCAGTCCCCCGTTTCACTGCGCCTGGCCGTCCCGCCCCTGTTAGCCGCAAGCTCGAATTCCACCGCGACGCCGTCGCGCATCCGCTGCAGGCCCTCGACGACAAGCAGGTCGTCACTCGCCAGCTCGCCCTCCACGAGCGCCCGGCCCTGTTGCCTTTGCACGATGCGGACCGGCGTTCGCCTGGCGATCCCGTCCTGGATCAGCCATACGTAGGCGCCGTCCGCGCCCCACTGGACCGCGGTCTCCGCGACCACCGCGTACTCGCGGCCTTCGACATTCACGGACACGCGAAAACTCATGCCCGGACGCAAGGAATCGCTGCGATTGTCGACCGTTGCGCGGGCGGTGAAGGTACGGGAGGCGGGATCGATACGGCTGCCGACTTCGACGATCGCGCCTGACAGCGGTTCGGCAGAGCGATTCCATGCTGTCAGTTCCACCGTGTCGCCGATCTCGAGTTCGCCGACCATGAACTCGGGCACCTCGAAACTGACGAGCAGCGTGCTGCGATCGTCCAGGACCGTGATCACGGTCTCGGGGTTGATGCGGTCACCCGGATCCACCTCGGTGTAATCGACGAAGCCGTCGAAGGGCGCGCGGATGAACCGGTCGTCGAGGGCCACCTGCGCGCGGTCGAGTTCTATGCGCGCCGCCTCGACCTGTGTCGCCGCCGTATCGATCTCGGTGGGCAGCACGGCACCGCTCGACCCGGTGCGCTCGTACCGATCGAAAAGACGCCTGGCGTCGGCGAGCCGCACGCGTGCCAGATCCACCGCGAGCCGCTCGTTTCGGCTGTCGAGCTCGACGAGCAGGTCGCCTTTCGACACGCGCAGGCCCGGCTCGAAATTCACGGCAACGACCTCGCCGGACGCGGCGGGGTGCAGCTCGATGGAGCGCAGCGCGCGCGAGGTGCCGACGGCCTCCACCCGGGTGCGGGCGCTATCGAAGGCGAGCGGCGCCGCGATCACGCGAACTGCGGCGCCCTGACGCGCATCGGCTTTCGGCGCCTCCGCGTCGCCACAGGCTGCGATGAGCAGCGCTGCGCAGGCGACGGCCAGCCCTTTGAGACCGCATCTGCGGTGCAGCTCGATCAAGATCGTTACCCGGCCAAAAACTGTCATTGTACGCCGCGAAAGCGGGAGAATTTGTTTCAACATGTTGTGTTCGTCACGCGCCGGCGGCCTGCCCGCGCGCATGCGGCGCAGAAAAGTCGATGTCCGGACCGACGGGCACTATCCCCGATGGATTGATGTTGCGGTGGCTCTGGTAATAGTGCGCCCTGATGTGCTGGAAATTGACGGTCCCGGCGATGCCGGGCGCCTGGTAGAGGTCGCGCGTGTAGGGCCAGAGGTTCGGGAAGTCGACGATGCGGCGCCGATCGCACTTGAAGTGCCCGACGTACACGGCGTCGAAACGAACCAGCGTCGTGAACAGGCGCCAGTCGGCCTCGGTAATCTGGTCACCCACGAGGTAGCGCTGTCGCGACAATCGGTCATCGAGCCAGTCCAGCGTCTCGAACAGCTGTTCCACGGCCTCCCCGTAAGCGGCCTGCGAGGTGGCGAAGCCCGCCTTGTAAACGCCGTCGTTGACGCCTTCGTAGACCCTCTCGTTCACCGCGTCGATCTGCTCCCGCAATGACTCGGGGTAGTAGTCGCCCGCCGCGGCGCCCAGTCCGTCGAATGCCGAATTGCACATGCGAATGATTTCCGAGGACTCGTTGCTCACGATGGTCTGACGCTGCCTGTCCCAGAGGACCGGCACGGTGACCCGGCCCGTGTAGTGCGGATCGGCGGCCAGGTAGATTTCGCAGAGATAGTCGGCATTCTGCACCGGGTCCGCGATGACGCCGTCGCCGGGCGCGAAGGTCCAGCCATGTTCCGCCATGTGCCAGTGGACCACCGATACGGGCAGCAGCGACTCGAGCCGCTTCAGTTTGCGAAAAATCAGCGTGCGATGTGCCCACGGGCAGGCGAGCGACACGTACAGATGGTAGCGGTCGGGCTCTGCAGCGAAGCCGCCGTCGCCGCTCGGACCTGCCTGTCCGTCGGCGCTAAGCCAGTTTCGAAACGAGGAACGCTCGCGCTCGAAGCGGCCGCCGGTCTTTGCCGTGTCGTACCACTCGTCACGCCAGTTCCCGTCAACGAGCAGCCCCATTATCGCGTCCCTCGCGCCGTCTACTGCCGCTTGCCGAGCAGGCCTGCCGCACGAAGCCGCGGCAACTCGATCTTCGGACAGCGATCCATGACGACCTGGAGCCCGGCGCGTTCGGCATCGATGGCCGCCCGCTCGTCGACCACCCCGAGCTGCCCCCAGATCGCGCCGGCGCCGATATCGACAGCGGCCTCGACGATGCCACGCAGGAAGCGGGGCTGGCGAAATACATCAACGAGGTCGATGTCGACCGGAATGTCCCGCAGACTTGCGTACACGGTCCTGCCCAGCAATGCCTGGCCCGCGAGGCCGGGATTCACAGGGAAGACCTCGTAGCCTTCGTCGATCAGGAACCGCGTCACGCCATGGCTCGGCCGCTCGGGTTTCTCGCTGGCGCCGACAATTGCAATCGTCCTGGTCTTTTCCAGCAACGCGGCAATGTCTGCATCTTTCGTCAGTCGCACGGGGCCACCTTTCGTCTTTCTGGTCGTGATCAGTCTGCGTTAGACTGCCCATAGTAGCGCAGCGCCGCCGGCAATGGCTGCCACAATTGCCGCAAGTTGCGACCGCTCGAGGGAGCATCGACTGCGGTGCGACAAGGGAAGACCACGATCCTGGATCTCAACAGACATTTGCGGAGTGAGGACTTCAAGCGCTATGCGCTGCAGTGCGGCCTCGCGGGCGTCACGGTCCTGATTCTCCTGCTGATCCTCGATGCGGTCACGCAGACAGTGCTGATCGCGGCACTCGGCGCCAGCTCGTTCATCGCTTTCGCCGTCCCGCACTCGCTGCATTCGGGACCAAGGCACCTGATCGGCGGCTACCTCATCGGCATGGCCTCGGGCTGCTTTCTCGACATGGCCAACACCGCGCTCGCGATCTCCGGCCCGGTGCTCGCGCACGCGGTCCTCGTATTCTTCGGCGCAATGGCGATCTCACTCGCCATGTTCAGCATGGTCGTTACCCGGACCGAGCATCCGCCCGCCGCGGCCCTGGCGCTCGGCCTGGTGCTGAACGAATGGGATCTCCTGACGCTGGCCGTCGTTCTGGCCGGTATCGTGTCGTTGAGCCTGGTGAAGCGCCTCGTACTGCCGATGCTGCTCGACCTTATCTGAGATCGCCGACGCGGCTCAGACGCTGCCCGCCGGGCGGAAGCCGAGGAACTTCTTGAGCACCATGGCCGCCGGGCAAAACCCCGAAAAAGCCTGTTGAAAGAGATTCGCGCCGACGAACACGGTCAGCCAGACGCAATACTCGTGGACGAAGACGCTCAGGATGACGGACAACAGCGCCATCAATCCGGCGCAGGCCAGGACGGCGCGTTCCAGTGACATTCCGGGTTTTATTTCAGCTCCCGAAGGGATATTGCAGGGGAGCAGATTATACGCCCGTCACGGGCATCAATTGATCAGTATGCGAAAAGAGAACGTGGCCGTCGGCGACCCGAGACCCGCCTCGGCAGCGAAGATGCCGGTCGGGTTGATACGAACGTGCGAGACGTTCGGGTCGCAGCCCAGCGGCCCGACTGTCGGTGTGTAGGTGTAGGTCGAACCACCGTCATCCGAAAACTCGAGGTCGTCGCCACCGTCTCCGAGACCCGCGAAGGCATAACTCAAACCACTGGCTGGCGACCCATCGGTAAAAGCCACGGGCCCGCTCGCGGGCCCCGACAGGTCGTCGAGCAGCAGGCAGGCGTTGCTGGGTATCGCGTCCACTACCTCGAATGTATCCGCATCGACTTCACCGGGCCCCTGGTTGGTGACCGTCACGGTGTACGCCACGGTGCTGCCCGGTATGGCCTTCGGATTCGAGCCGAGATTGACCGGGTCGCTGATCACCGCGGCGCTCTTGGTTACGATCAGACTCGGTGCGACTGCGATCTCCAGCGTATCCGTGACGCTCGCGGTGACCGACGGTCTGTAGGCGGACGCGGCGGTCGTGATTACTGTCGCAATGTCACCACCGCCACCGCCCGAAACGTCGTACGCAATCAGAATAGTGACCGCGGCACCCGCCGCGAGCACGCTCGTGTTCGGGAGGCCGTCGCCATCGGTATCCGCAAGCAGCAGGTCGCCAGGCGTCAGCGTACCGCTGCCATCCGTATCTTCGTAGTACAGCAACGCGGGTGTGAATGCGCCGCTGGTCACGGACGACAGGTTGAAGCTGTCCGCGGCATTGCCGGTATTCGTGAGCGTGTGCGCCGCGACGGCGACCTGGCCCACCAGTGCCGTGATCGCGAGGTCGGGCACAAAAGTGAGGCTCGTAATCACCGTCGAACCCAGTACGCCGCCGCAGCCACTCAGGTTATCGTCGATCTGTGACGTAAAACTCGCCGCCCCGAGCGAGGCGTTGGAACTCGCGACGTGAAACGTGAACGGTGAATTTTCGGGAAGACCCAGCTCGGCCCAGGTAATGAAGAGCTCCATCTGCTGCCCGTTGCCGGAGCCCCACAGGCCTGAGCGTACCGGCTGCGACGGCACGTTGACGAAAGACCCCGGCAACGTATAGCCGTCGCCAAAGCCGCCCGCGTCGGCCATCGGGTCGCCGCCCGGAACGGCAGACTGGTACGTGAAGACATACACCGAAATCTGACGATTGCTGCCCTGCCATGTCACGCCGATGACCGGCTCGCCGGTTTCCATCAGGCCGTCGTTGTCGATATCGGCGTAATACGCGAACGACTGGACGTTATTCGCGGAGCCGGTACGCTCGGTAAACAGGTAGACGTTGGTGCTGTCCCAGGTGTATGCGAAGTGCACGAGATCACGACCGGTCGACTGCACGGGCGCGTCTCGATCGACCAGGCCGCCGGCAGGTCCGTCGCAAACGTTGTTGTCGACGTCCGCGTGAACCGCCGCCCAGTCCGACATGTCGCCGTCGACACCGATCGTCGTGAGCGTGAACTGGCCGTCGCCGATACCGCAGACGCACTGCGCCCAGCCGGCGACAGGCGCCCCGAGCAGCAGCAGAACGATTGTGATCCTGGCAAGCATCATGCGCCTATATTAACGGCAATCG
This sequence comes from Woeseiaceae bacterium, assembly GCA_036525955.1. GTDB lineage: Bacteria > Pseudomonadota > Gammaproteobacteria > Steroidobacterales > Woeseiaceae > UBA1847. The sequence continues at coordinate 136,929 of DATCZJ010000032.1, forward strand.
GGACCCAATCCGGGACCTGCGTTCACTTTTTCCGCTACTGATTCTTGTAGACGGTGCCCCCTTTCATGACGAAATCAACGTCTTCGAGCTCGCTGATGTCCGCCAGCGGGTTGCCATTCACCGCAACGATGTCGGCATAGAGACCCGGCTGGATCGCGCCGACCCGGTCCTCCCAGCCCAGCAGGTCCGCCGTCACGGCGGTCGCCGACTGGATCGCCTGGGCCGGCGTCATGCCGAAACGCACGGCCCGCGCGAACTGCCTGCCATTGTCGCCGTGCGGATAAACGCCCGAGTCCGTGCCATAGGCGACCTTCGCGCCCATGCGGACGGCCAGGCTGAAGCTCTCCCGCTGTCGCGTGCCGACCTCGCGTTCCTTGTCGATGTTTTCCTTCGGCACGCCATTGGCCGCGCCATGCTCTAGCGTGTATTCCGTGTTGTAGATGTCGAGGACAAAGACGGTGCCGCGCTCGATCCCCATGCGGACGGCCTCTTCATCGAGGAAGCTCGCATGCTCGATCGAATCGACGCCGGCGAGAATGGCGCGCTTGATCCCGTCCGTGCCGTGCGCATGCGCCGCGACCTTGCGTTCGTGCATGTGCGATTCATCCACGATCGCCTGCATTTCTTCGAGCGTGTACTGCGTCATGCCGACCTTCGTGCCCTTCGAGAACACGCCGCCCGTGGCACAGAACTTGGTGAGATCGACACCGTACTTGACGTTCTTTCGGACCTGCTCCCGCACGGCCCATGGACCGTCGGCGACACCGTCGCTGCGTTCCTCGAAGGATTGATTGAGGCTGTTGTTGTCGCAGTGGCCGCCCGTGATGCCGAGCCCGGGGCCGGACACCGCCATGCGCGGACCCGGGATTTCCCCGGCGTCGATCGCATCACGCAAGGCCACGTCCGCATAATCTGGCGCGCCCACGTCGCGGATGGTCGTAAAACCCGCGAGCAGTGTCTTTTCGGCATTCACGACGCCGCCGATGGTGGCGCGGTGCGGCGACTGGAAATACCCGGCAAAAAAATAGTTGTCGAGATGACCGACGACATGCGTGTGCATGTCCATGAAGCCGGGCATCACGAACGACGACGACAGGTCGATGACGGTCGCACCTTCCGGGATTCTCGTATCGGGACCGCCGACCGCCTTGATGCGCTCGCCCTCGATCGTGATGATTCGATGCGCCAGCACCTTGCCGCTGCGCGAGTCGAACAGCGAGCCCGCCCTGATATAGGTCACGTCGGCGGCCTGCGCCGCGATCGACGTCAGCGACAGTAGCAGTGTTGCAAGTATTCTCAGGTTGACGCGCATGCTTTACCTCTACTCGAGATCGTTGTGAACCGAAATGCTGACGTCTCGACCATCCAGCGATGTTACGAGGAGCGTCATCGGACGGCAGCAGACCTGGCAGTCCTCGACATACTGCTGTTCCGGGACGGATGAGTCCAGAAGCACCGTGATGCGCTCGCCGCAGTGGGGGCACACGATCGCCTGCTCGGTGATTTCCCGGCGCACCGGCCGCGACTACCTGGCGATCAGTCCGTCGCGCTGCATCCGCCTTACGGCCGCGGCGGCGGATCCATCCACCAGGTCGCTCATGTTCGCCATGTCGCGCGCCGTCGTTTCAACGGCCCATGTCTTGCGCTGATCCGCGGCGGCGTACAGTTCTGTCGTCAGGACCACGCTGCCCGTCAGGTCGATGCTTGCCGGCTCGTTCAGCTCCTCGTAGTCGTAACGAAAGCAGTTGAAAACATTGCCACCCTTGGTCGTCGCCTGCGCATCGACGGCACCCTGCCGTTCCCTGATCGAGTATGCGCAATCCCTGACCCGCATGACGAGGACGGCCTCAAAATTGCCCCCGCTGACGGCTGCCCTGACCTGCTCGCGGTCGATCGGCGGGTTGTTGCCGATGATTCGGTAGTAAGCCTCCGTGGGTGACTATGGCGGAAAAATCACGAACTTGGCGTTTGGCGGGAATTACCAGATTAGCCGGCACTTCGGACTCGGCGCCAGGTTTCAGGAATTCACCCTGGCGGCGGACATTCGAAAAAGCTCGTGGACGGGACGCGTCAACCCGGAAAATTCCGGCATGTTCTTTCTTGTAAGCGGCAACTCATAGCGAAAGCTCTTTCAGCCGTGCACGAACAAAAAGAAGTGCGTTTTTGCGCCACCTTGTTGCCGATTCGCTGGTGCCGCGCTTTCTGGCGATAAAAACCGTGTTTCCGGCCTAGAACGTCAGGCTGAATGTCGCACCGCCCGACGCATTGCGGCTGACGCGGATGAATCCGCCATGGGCGGTCATGACCTGCCGTGCCAGCGCGAGACCAACGCCCGACCCGCCACTTTTTGTCGTGAAAAACGGCACGAAGATTTTCTTCATGAGTTCATCGGGAACGCCGGGGCCATTGTCGCTCACTTCGATGACGACGTTGTTGCGCCGGTTGAGACGCGCCGCCAGTACGATAACGGGATGGTCGAGGCCGGTCGTCGCCTGCCAGGCGTTGCGCAGGAGGTTGAGCAGGACGGGCTCGACGAGGTCGCGATCGGCACGAAGGTCGAGCTCGCTCGGCACGATCTCGGTACGAAATTCGACATCGGAGGCCGGCCATTCGGCGGCGGCGAGTTTGCTGACCGAGGCGAACAGATCGGCAATCCGGATGCGCTTCTTCTCCGGCGGTGCGAGCCGCGTGATCTGCCGGTAGCTGTCAACGAACTGCATCAGGCTGTCCGACCGTCGTGCGACTGTCTGCACGGCGTCCTCGAGATCGCTCAGTTCCTCATCGAAGACCTGTTCCTGATCTTGTTTATGCCGCACGTCCTGCACGAGTTCCACTGCAGTCTGCGCAAGAGACGTCACCGGCGTGATCGAGTTCATGATCTCGTGCGTCAGAACACGCACCAGTTCTTCCCAGGCCTGCGCCTGCGTCGCATCGAGTTCGGACTGGATATCCTGCAGCGAGATAAGCCGTTCGCGATTGCCCGCGACAATGATTTCAGTCGTCGCCAGCGTCAGGTGATAGTCGTTGCCTTCCACGGAAAACGCCACGAGTACCCTGCTCCCGGGCACGGCTTCGGCAACGGACTCCGCAAACCCGAAGCCGAAACGCCTGAGGTCACGCAGTTGGGTGACGTGTTCGGCACCAAACAGCCGCCGCGCGGCGTTGTTTTGCAGCGTGATCGAGTCGTCGTTGTGCAGCGTCAGCAACGGCACCGGGATGTGCTCGATCAGCGCGCGCAGCCTGCGCACCTCCATCTCCTGGTCCGAGCGGCGCTCGCGCATCCGCTCGATGATGTCCGTGAACGCCTCGCCGAGCGCCTTGAAGCCCGCGCCGTCGCGGCTGAAATCGAAGCGCTGGGAGAAGTCGGCGTAACGTGCGGCGTCCAGGAAGCGTGCGACCTCCCGGTTGGTCCGACTGACGAATCGCCAGAGTTCTGCGACGACCAGCGCAAGCGCGACGAAGGCAATGAGCGTAGCGCCGTGCAGGCCGGGCCGCAGGAGCAACCAGACAAATACCCCCATGAGGAGCCCGACAAGCGTCAGCCGCAGCGCCAGCAGCCACGTGAATCGCCTAAAGATCATGCTTTTCCATGCGACGATACAGTGACGCTCGCGTCAGCCCGAGTTCCTCGGCCGCCCGCGAGATGTTGAACCCGTGCTTCATCAGCGCTTTCTTTATCGTCGCCTTCTCGAGGTGATCGAGGTTGAAGATGGTCGGCACATCGACGACCTTCTGCCGCGACTCGCCGGCAGCTCGCGAGCCGAGCTGCAGGTCGTCTGCCTCGATGGTGTCCTGCTTCGCCAGGATAACTGCCCGCTCCACCGCGTGGCGCAGCGCCCGCACATTGCCCGGCCAGTCATGCTGCCGCATCGCACGCTCCGCATCGGCGGAGAAGCGGCAGCGCCGACGGTCGTACTTGCGCGCGTACAGTTCGCGGTAATGCCCGGCAATCGGCAGGATGTCGTCGCGACGGTCCCGTAAGGGAGGTACCTCTATTTCCACGGTGTTGATCCGGAACAGGAGGTCCTGCCTGAAGCGGGACTCGTCCCGCAGTGCGCTCACCGGGACATTCGTCGCCGCGATAATGCGTACGTCGATCGCCTGCGCAGCGTCGGCGCCGATCGGCGTGACGTGCCGCTGCTCGAGCACGCGCAGCAGCTTTGCCTGCAGGTGCCCGGGCAGGTTGCCGATTTCGTCCAGGAACAGCGTGCCGCCGTCGGCTGCCTGGAAGCGACCGAGCCGGTCTTCCCGGGCATCCGTGAATGCCCCCTTGCGATGCCCGAACAACTCGGATTCGAACAGCGACTCGCTCAGCGAGCCCATGTCGACGGTCAGGAAAATGCGCTCGGCGCGTCGCGACAGACGATGCAGTTCACGCGCAATGAGCTCCTTGCCCGTGCCGTTTTCACCCAGGATCAGGACGTTGGCATCCGTCGGCGCGGCACGCTCGACGACACTCATCACGCGCCGCATTTCCTCGGACGCGAGGACGATCTCCCGGCCGCCCGCCGCGACTTCCTGCAAGACCTGGTTTTTTTGCCGCAGTACGCTCGATTCCCGCCGGCTCTGGCGCAGCTTGACCGCCGCAGAGACGGTCGCCGTGACCTTCTCGTTCTGCCAGGGCTTGGCGATGAAATCCGTGGCGCCGCGCTTCATGGCCTCGACCGCCGTGTTGACGTTGCCATGCGCCGTGATCATGACGACGACGATGTCGGGATCGATCTCGAGGATGCGCTCGAGCCAGGCGAGCCCCTGCATGCCGGAGGACTCCCCCGGCCCGAAATTCATGTCCAGCAGCACCGCGTCGATGCCGTGCCGGGACAGCAGCGCGGGGATTTCTTCCGGGTTGCGACAGGTCCGGACGTCGGCGAACGAACGCCGCAGCAGGAGTCTGCCCGCCGTCAGGATGTCCTCGTCGTCATCGACGATCAGTATGTTCCCGGACTGCGCCATCGCCCCTCCCAGACTGTTCGAAATCGTACACCGACTGTCCGTCAGCGTACAGTTTCGCATGTGGCGATGGGGCGTGGATCAATAAAAACAGTAACTTACAAGTTGGCACGGCGCTTGCTATGTATTAGGCATGGACAAGATACGAGAATTGAAAACGCAGACCTACCCACAGGGCCTCGGCGTATCGGGCCAGGGCATGGACCGCAAGGTCGAGAAGCGCGCCCCGGTTGGCAGGAAGGTCGCCTATGGGCTCGCGGCGCTTCTCGTGGCCGCATTTGCGTTCTGGTTCCTGGACGTGCTCATGGGCGGCCGGACCCTGACGGTAGACTCGCAGCGCATCGCCGTCACCGCGGTCACGGTTGGCACCTTCGAGGACTTCATCCCGGTGCGCGGCAGACTCGTGCCGAGCAGCACGGTGTACCTGGACGCGATCGAGGGCGGGCGGGTCGAAGAGATCCTGGTCGAGGACGGCGCGACGGTCGAGGCAGGCCAGCTGATCGCGGTGCTGTCCAACACCAACCTGCAACTCGAGGTACTGGGACGCGAGGCAGCCGTCACCGAGCAGCTCAACAACCTGCGCACCATCGAGTTGCAGCTCGAGCAGAACCGGCTTGCCCACAAGCGCAACCTCGTCGAAATCGACTACCAGGTCACGCGCCTGAACCGGGCCATCGACCGGCAGCACGAGCTCGTCGCCAAGCAGCTCGCCTCGCAATCGCAGCTCGACGAGTTGCAGGACGAGCTGGCCTATTACCAGAGTCGCCGCGCCGTCACGCTCGAAAGCCAGTCCACGGACGCCAGGCTGCAGGAGCAGCAACTCGCGCAGATGAAGGTTGCCGGGCGGCAACTGGAAGAAGGCCTCGAATTCGCGCGCAAGAACCTGGAAGACCTCAATGTCCGCGCCCCGCTGGCGGGCAAGCTGTCCGGTTTCAACATCGAGATCGGCCAGTCGATAGAGCGCGGCGGCCGGCTGGGCCAGATCGACGATCCGGACGGATACAAGCTCAACGTCGCCATCGATGAGTACTACCTCGACCGCGTCGACCTGCACCAGTTCGCGGTCGCCGATCACAACGGGCGCAACCACGACCTCGGGATTTCCAAGATCTATCCGCACGTCACGAACGGTCAGTTCGAAGTCGATATGACATTCGCCGAGCAGCCCGCCGGGCTGCGACGCGGCCAGACGATGCAGGTACGCCTGACGCTCGGCGACAACATCGACGCCGTACTGATACCGAATGGCTCGTTTTACCAGGACACGGGCGGCAACTGGATCTTCGTCGTCTCTCCCGACGGCAGCGAAGCCGTCAAGCGCACCGTAAGGCTCGGCAGGCGCAATACCCAATTCATCGAGGTGCTCGATGGCCTCGAACCCGGCGAGAAGGTCATCACCTCGCCCTACACGAGTTTCAAAGACATGGACCGGCTGACGCTTGACGCCGATTGAAGAAAGGGGAAATCCAAATGCTCAAACTGCACAATCTCTACAAGGTCTATCGCACCGACGAGGTGGAAACCGTCGCGCTCAACGGCGTCAACATGGAAGTCAGGCAAGGCGACTTCGTGGCGATCATGGGCCCATCCGGCTGTGGCAAATCGACGCTCCTGAATATCGTCGGCCTGCTCGACAATCCGAGCGACGGTAACTATTTCTTCTTTGACGAAAACGTCGCCCCGTATACCGAGGCGCAGCGCAGCAAGATCCGCAAGCAGAACATCGGCTTCATTTTCCAGAGCTTCAACCTGATCGACGAGCTCACGGTTGCCGAGAATATCGAGCTCGCCCTGCTGTATCACAATATGCCGGCTGCCGAGCGGAAGCGCCGCATTGCCAGCGTCATGGACCGCATGGGCATTGCGCATCGCGCCAACCACATGCCGGGGCAACTGTCTGGCGGACAGCAGCAGCGCGTTGCAGTCGCGCGCGCCGTCGTCGGCGACCAGCCGCTGATCCTCGCCGACGAGCCGACCGGCAACCTCGATTCGGTCCACGGCCAGGAAGTGATGGAACTGCTCAGGTCCCTCAACAAGGAAGGCACGACCATCGTGATGGTTACGCATTCCCCGGCACACGCCGACTACGCGCACCGCACGGTGAACCTGTTCGACGGCCACGTGGTCACCGAAAACACGCGCGCCGCCTGACCTGGCGACGGGAGACAAGCATGTTCTGGAATAACGTCAAAATCGCGCTTAGAAACCTGCGCAAGCACAAGATCTTCGCGGCGATCAATGTACTGGGCCTGGCGCTGGGCCTGACGGTCTACCTGTTCGGCGGCCTGCTCACGAAATACGAGCGGTCACACGACCTGTTCTTCGCGAATGCGGACCGGATCGTCACGATCGGGTCCGTCGCGGCGCCGGAACTCAACGTCGGCTTCGAGTGGATGGGTACAACATTCACCGCGGTTGCACCGATCATCGAAATTGAAATCAAGGATGTGGAAGCGGTGGCGCGCAGCATTGCGAGTGAATTTCTCGTCTCGACCGGCGCTGAAAGCTTTTACGAGGGCATTCGCTTTGCCGATCCGGCGCTCCTCGATATTTTTGACTTCGAATTCCTGCAGGGAGACAGCAACGCGCTCGACGATCCCTCTGCGCTGCTGCTATCGGAATCGGCGGCCATCAAGTATTTCGGCCGTACCGACGTCCGCGGCGAAGTTATCACGCTGGATAACGAATTCGATTTCCACATTGGCGCGGTCATCCGCGACGTGCCGCTGAATTCACATTTCCGGTCGAGCCTGGCAGAAGAATTCGGGATTGACTTCGTCGTACCCGTGGCCGCTTTCAAAAGGATGCGCGATCAGGAGGTGGACACCAACTGGTCGAACCTGTCGCTCGGCAACATGACCTACGTGCTGCTGCCGGAGGGTTTCACAGCAGACTGGCTGCGGGCACAGATGGCCGGGCTTTACGAGCGCCTCGTACCGGAAGACCAGAAGGAAGTGATCTCGGGGTTCACGGTGAGCCCTGTCGTTGAAGCCAATACCTCCCTCTGGGACATGATCGGCCTGCCCGTCATCGACGCGGTCGCCCTGCTGAGCTTTCTCGTACTCATCATCGCCTGCGTCAACTATACGAACCTCGCGACCGCTCAGTCTCTCGGACGCAGCCGCGAGGTCGGCATGCGTAAGACCATGGGTGCCTCACAGTCGCAGCTGCTGACACAGTTTCTCGTGGAGAGCCTGGTCATCGCGACGATTGCGATGGTGATTGCGATCGCGGCACTCGAGATGATCATTCCCGTCTTCAACAACGCCGCCAGCAAGGCCCTGTCGCTGGACTACCTCGGCACGCTGCCCTGGCTCGTGATCACGACCCTGGTCGTCGGAATATTCGCCGGCGCCTACCCGGCATGGCTCATCACGCGCGCGAACCCGATCGACGCGCTCCGCGACGTGGCGCGCAAGGGAAAGAAAGGCACGCTGATGCGCTCGATCATGATCGGCGCACAGTTTGCAATCTCCGCCTTCATGCTCGCGAGCGTCAGCATCATTTACATGCAGAACGAGCGCGTCAAGGACGCGAGTTACGAGTTCCCGCGGTCCGAGATCTACGTGATCGACCGGCTCGATATCGAAGGCATCAGTGACAAGCTGGACACGCTGCGGCAGGAGCTCGAGGCCCTGCCCAACGTGGAGCACGTCGCCTATTCCTGGCAGGTCCCCTACGAACAGAACAATGCGACGACGGGCTTACTGAAAAATCCGGGCGACGAGGCGAGTGAGTTCACGCTCATGAACCTGAACATGACGCCGGAGTTTCTGGACACCTATGACATACCGGTTATCGCAGGCCGCAACCTGAGCCGCGACATCGCGAACGACCGGCGCGACGACGAAAGCACCACGCTGAACGTGCTGATCAACGAACTGGCACTGGACAAGATCGGCGCCGCCAGCGCGCAGGACGCCATTAATATGCGCTTCTACGCGTCGAATCCGGAGTCGAAAGTCCGGGAGTTCATCGTCGTCGGCGTGGTCCCCACGCAAAACATCGTTGGTCTCTTCAACCAGAAAAAAGCCTGGTTTTACCACTATACGCCCGACGGCCTTCGAATCGCGTCGGTGCGTATCAGCGGCGGTAACATCATGACCACGGTCGACGAAATCGAGAAAGTCTGGGATCGGGTGGTCCCGGAATACCCGATACAGGGACGTTTCCTCGACGAGGTCTTCAACGACGTTTACAAGATCCTCAGGTTCATGAACCTTGCACTGGCCGGATTTGCGTTTATCGCGCTGGCGCTCGCCCTGATCGGGCTGTTCGGCCTGGCGGCATTCATGGCCGCGCAGCGCACCAAGGAAATTGGCGTCCGCAAGGTCCTCGGGGCAACCTCTACACAAATCGCAAGGCTGCTCGTGTGGCAGTTTTCGAAACCGGTGATGTGGGCGCTGTTCATCGCGCTGCCGGCTGCGTATTTCGGTTCGAGCATTTACCTGAACTTCTTTGCTGACCGAATTTCCACGCAGCTGCCGATACTGGCCGTTGCCGGCGCGATCGCGGTGTTACTCGCCTGGGGAACGATCGCCGGACATGCCATCCGTATCGCCCGCGCCGACCCGGTGCTCGCACTGCGCTACGAATGATGCACGCACAGGACGGGCTGCCGGCGACTAACCGTCGGCAGCCCGATCCCCGTGACCCTTGAACGTCTCCATGCTGCGACTGACGCCGAGAAACCCCATCAGGGCATCGAACCAGGCAACGGGCAGCAGCCGACTCGGCCACACCGTATACGCGAACCACGGCATCAGCAGCCGACGCCTGTTCCGGTGCACCGCGCGAACGATGCGCCGTACGAGGTCCTCCGGCGCGATGATCGGCAATAACCACGCGAAGCGAGTGTTCACGCCCGCAAACATGTCCGTCGCCACGTAGAAGGGACACACGACGGTCGTCACGACCTTGCTGCCCTGTTGCTTCAGTTCGAACCGCAGCGACTCATCGAAACCGACCGCCGCGAACTTGCTCGAACAGTAATCGGTCAGTTTCGCGGTGCCGGCAAGCCCGGCGGCGGACGCAATCGTGACGATATGCCCGCTGTCGTCCTCGAGCATCGCGGGCAGAAACGCGCGAACCGTGTGGAACAGCGCGATCGCATTGACCTGGAACGTGCGTTCGATCTCGGCCGCGGACAGCTCGAGCAGCGGTTTGCCCGAAACGATGCCAGCATTGTTGATCAGGATGTCGACTTTTCCATGCACCGACAGCGCTTCTCGTGCCGCCGCCGCGATCTGCTCCGGGCTGGTGAGGTCGACCACCTGCGTATCGACCGAATGCCCCCGCGCGCTTAGTTCGTCTTTCGCGCGCAGCAGCGCCTGTTCATCGATATCCCACAATATGAGTCGCGCGCCATCGGCCGCAAATGCATCGGCCAGCAGGCGTCCGATACCGTTCGCGCCGCCCGTGACGAGCGCAACTTTCCCCCTGATTTCGGTCAATGCCCCGCCCTCTTGTTGTTTTTAGCCAGCCGCCAGCAATTCTTCCACGAACTTCGCGTCTTTTGCGACCACGTCCTTGTCGATCTCGAGATAGGGCTCGACGCTCGTGGCAACCGCAAGCGAGTCGCGAAGCAAGCCGAGGAACCGCGGTGCGGCGATCAAAGCGTAGCCCCGGCAGCTGCCATCGTGCAAAGCGCGACCGATCAGTTCGGCAATGTCTTTCGCAAATACCATCGCGATGTGCCGCTTCGGTCCGGCTTTCTCTTTGGCCAGCGTATGGCGGCCCTGGCCGTGACTGTCGAACGACCTGCCGCCCTTGTCGGCAAGAATTTCTCCCGTGTGCTTGCGGGCATCGGAGTTTTCAAGTGTCAACAATGGAGTGAGCGGGCCACTCCGACGATCCTGGGAATAAATTACTGCGGCCGCTTCGTCTGCGACCACTACCCAGAAGGATTTGCTGGCTAGCGCCAAATTGGTCTGCATGACTGGACCCGTCCTGATGTTACTGGTCCGAACTCTAATATGAGTCGACAATCCAGCTGTCGCAACGAGTACAAGTACGTATTAACACGGGTTTTCACACGATTCCGATCATCCCCGATGCGCAGTAACATTTGCCTGATCCAGCGACGGTGTTGGCAGCGAGCCGATGAGATTGCAACTGCAGTTTTTCGGGGCGACTGAAGAGGTCACGGGATCGCTGTATGTCCTGCGCGCCGGCGATAGAACGATTCTTCTCGAATGCGGCCTGCTGCAGGGCGGGCATGACAACGAGGAGCGCAACACCCGGCCCTTTCCCGTGGATGTCGCCGACATCGATGCGGTGATCCTGAGCCATGCGCATATCGATCACTCCGGCCGTATTCCACTGCTCGTCAAGCGCGGCTACCGCGGCCCGGTCTTCGCCCAGCATGCGACGCGCGCTTTATGCAGCATCATGCTGCCGGATTCCGGCTATCTGAACGAGAAGGATGCCGAATGGGAAAACCACAGGCGTCGCCAGCGTGGCGAGCCGCTGGTGCAGCCGCTGTATACGCGCGAGGATGCCGAAGCCTGCATCGGCAACTTCGACACTATCGGCTACGATCAACCGACCGAAATTCTCCCTGGCATTCACCTGCGGTTTCTCGACGCAGGCCACATCCTCGGCGCCAGCATCGTCGAGCTTCGTTTCACGTCGGGCGGCAAGACGAGAACCGTCGTGTTCAGCGGCGATCTCGGCTACCGCGATGCCCCCGTCATGAACTCGCCGACACGCCTGCGGCATGCGGATCTCGTCATCCTCGAAAGCACGTACGGTGATCGACTGCACCGGCCGTTTGCGGAAACGCTGGCCGAGATCGGAGAGCTGTTCGAAACGGCCCGCGCGGCGCAGGGCAACATCCTGATTCCCTCGTTTACAGTCGGACGGACCCAGGATCTGCTCTACCTGCTCTCCGAACATGCCGACGAATGGAACCTCGACCACTGGCACGTGTTTCTCGACAGCCCGCTCGGCATCGAGGCCAACGAAATCTACGCGCGCTACGAGCAGCTGTACGAGCCCCGGCTGTTCGGCCCGAACGCGGGGCTCCCGGACCTGCCCAATTACCACGCGACGCGCAGTTCCGCGGAGTCGATGGCGATCAACGCAATCCGCTCGGGCGCTATCGTGATCGCGGGCAGCGGCATGTGCACTGGCGGCCGCATCCTGCATCACCTGAAGAACAATGTCTGGCGGCCTGAATGTCACATCGTGATCGTCGGTTTCCAGGCCTTCGGCACGCTCGGCCGCAGGCTCGTGGACGGCGCCGAGGAAATCCGGCTCTGGGGCGACAGCTACGCGGTTCGCGCCAGGATCCATACGATCGGCGGCCTGTCTGCGCATGGCGACCAGGCGGATCTCCTCGACTGGTACGGTGGCTTCGATGGCCACCCGCCCGCGTGGCTCGTTCATGGCGAGCCCGGCGCACAGGCCGTGCTGCGTGATCGGCTGCAGCAGCAGTTCAGCGCGCCCGTAGAGATCGCAAAGCACCAGCAGATCGTCGACATCCAGGTGTAGCGATGGCCGCCGAGCGTCCAGCCTGGAGCAACGCCGCAGCGGAGGTCGTCGCCGGGCTTGATTCCGACGCCGAGGCCGGCCTCACGAGCGCGGAAGCGCTGCATCGTCTGCAGGCGCTCGGCCCCAATCAACTCGAAGCCAGGGAACGCCGGCGCATCCTGTCACTGGTTGTCGATCAGTTTCGCAGCGTGGTCGTGTTGCTGCTCATCGCGGCCGGCGTGCTGGCTTTCGCCTTCGGCGATCACGCGGAAGGCGCCGCCATCCTCGTCGTCGTGCTCATCAACAGTGCGATCGGCTTCGTGACCGAGTGGCGAGCGACGCGCTCCATGGAGGCGCTGCGCGAACTGGGCCGGGTCGACACCATCGTTGTGCGCGATGGCATCCCGCGGCGCGTGCGGTCAGTCGAGCTCGTGCCAGGCGACCTCGTCGTGCTCGAGGGGGGCGACACGATTGCGGCAGACTTGCGCGTGCTCGAGGCCGCCAAACTCCAGGCGAATGAGTCGGCGCTGACCGGTGAGTCGTTGCCGGTTCGCAAGCAGGCGGAACCCGTTGCGCCCGACACCCCGCTCGTCGAGCGCAGCAACATGCTGTTCAAGGGCACGTCGCTTACACGCGGCTCATGCAAGGCACTGGTCGTGACGACCGGCATGGCGACGGAGCTGGGGCGCATATCCGAACTCGTCATCCGGGCAGAAGCCCAGGCGACGCCGCTGCAGGAGCGCCTCGACCGGCTCGCGGGCGAACTGGTCTGGGTCGCCGCTGGGCTGGCCATCCTGATCGCGGTCGCGGGCATCGTCGCGGGCCGCGCCCTGTTTCTCGCCGTCGAGGTCGCGATCGCGCTCGCGGTTGCCGCGATTCCCGAAGGCCTGCCGATCGTTGCCACGATTGCGCTCGCGCGCGGCATGTATCGCATGGCGCGGCGCAACGCGGTCATCGCCAGGCTGTCGGCGGTCGAAACTCTGGGCGCCACCAGCGTGATCCTGACCGACAAGACCGGAACACTGACGGAAAACCGCATGCAGGTCGTTGCGCTGCAGATAGGCGACGACGCGCTGGACGTGGACAGCGCGGTGCTCGAGTCGCTGCCCGAGAGCCTGCGCACGGCCGTTGACGACGCGCTCGGGGTCGCGACCCTCTGCAGCAACGCCTCGATCGCGCAGGACGAAACCGGGCGGCTGCGCAGCGCGGGTGACCCGACGGAGGTCGCGTTGCTCGAGGCGGCCTGGCACCGCGGCATTCGTCGCGAGGAGTTGCTGCGCTTAAAGCCGGAGCGCGCCGAGGTGCCGTTCGACCCGGACAGCAAACTGATGGCGACGCTGCACGAGGCACCAGGCGGCACGTTGTTTGCCGTCAAGGGCGCGCCGGAGGTCGTTATCGCGCGATGCACGCACAGCGTGGACGGATCCGGAGAGCGCCAGCTCGACGTTGCCGGCCGCCGGGCCTGGCTGGCGCATGCCGCCGCTTTCGGCGAGCGGGGCCTGCGGACGATCGCGGTGGCACGGAAGACGACCGCGAGCGCCGATGCGCCGCCATTCGAGGACCTGGCACTGCTCGGGATCGTGGGGCTCGAGGATCCGCCGCGACAGGGCGTCGGCGAGGCGCTGGAGCGCTGCCGGCAGGCGGGCATCTCGGTCATCATGGTGACGGGAGACCATGCGGCCACCGCGCGCAACGTTGCTGCTGAAATCGGGTTGATTGGTCCGCACCCGGACGATGCGGCGTTCGCTTCGGGTGCTGACGTCGAACCGCTGGCCGGCGAGTGCGATCTCGCAGAACTTCATGCAAGGCGCGTCGTGTCGCGGGTTTCCCCGGAACAGAAGCTGCGCCTGATCGACTGCTTCCAGCGGCACGGCGCCATCGTCGCGATGACCGGCGACGGCGTCAACGATGCGCCCGCACTCAGGAAGGCCGACATCGGCATCGCCATGGGCGTTCGCGGCACCGCGGTCGCCAAGGAAGCCGCGGAGATGATCCTGCAGGACGATAATTTCGGCACCATCGTCGAGGCCATCTCACAGGGCCGCGCGATCTTCGAGAATATCCGCAAGTTTGTCTTCTACCTGCTGTCCTGCAACATCAGCGAAGTCCTGGTCGTTAGCCTCGCAACGCTGGCGGGTGCTCCGTTGCCGCTGCTGCCGCTGCAGATCCTGTTCCTGAACCTGGTCACGGACGTCTTCCCCGCACTCGCGCTCGGCGTCGGCGAAGGATCGGACGCGCTCATGCGATATCCGCCGAGAGACCCTCGCGAACAGGTCCTGACGCGCCGACACTGGCTGCGGATCGTGCTGTACGGTCTCGTCATATCGACCTCCGTACTGGCAGCGATGGCGATCGCGATGCTGGTGCTCGGCTTCGATACGCAGCGCGCTGTCACGGTCTCCTTCTGCACGCTGGCTCTCGCGCAGCTCTGGCACGTGTTCAACATGCGCTCCGACCTGCGGCGCCTGTTCGACAACGAAATCACCCGCAATCCCTGGGTGTGGGGTGCGCTGCTGCTGTGTCTGCTGCTGGTGCTCGGCGCGATCTACAACGAACTTGCCGCCGCCCTCCTCGGGCTGACCGACCCCGGCCTCGACGGCTGGCTGCTAATAGCCGGCTTCAGCATCGTCCCGCTGCTGGCGGCACCTGGCGTCCGTCGACTCTCGCGACGGCGATGACGCCGGCCTTACCCGCGAGGGGGACGCGGGTTGCGCACGGCAGCGCCCGACTGCCAGGTAGACCAGCCACGCCTGCTAAGGCCGACTGCAGACAACGATGGCGCGCGCCGCAAAGCCTGGCGACCAGGCCGCATGAAGCGCGCCCCGTTTGTTGCTCTGATGGCCTGACCTTCAGGCCCTGTGGAGAGGATTGTCGAGAATTCGAACCGCAACCTGCTGGCCCGTCACGGAAAAGGCGACGTATTCGTAACGTACGCCGGATTTCGCGACGAACTCCTGGAAGGCCTTGAACTCGTGCTCCTGCCAGCGATGAAAGTTGTAGTACTCGTCGAACAGGACGATGGCGCCCGGCTGCAGCCTGCCGCCCAGCAGATCGAAAATCGTCACGGTCGATGAATACAGGTCGCAATCGACATGCAGGAAAGCCACCGGTTCGGCGTGCTGCTCGAGGAAACCGGGCAACGTCGCGTCGAAGTAACCGACGTGAAACTCGACGTTGTCGGGCACTTTCGGCAACTTGCTCTGCGCGAATGCGCCGACCGGGTTGCCGTTCCAGTATTCCTGTATGCCTTCGAAGGAATCGAAGCCATGCACCGTGCCCTGCACCTGCGAAGCGATCCAGCGCATCGACTTGCCGCGACCGACGCCAAATTCGAGGTACAGGCCAGGCTTTTTGACCTGCTGCAGCGTGAACTTGACGAGCGCGGGATGCTTCTCGAAATACGGCGCATCGATCATGTGCGCCTTGATGTAGTCGAGCGTCTGCTTTTTCGCCTCGAGGTTCATGTCGAGCAGCAGGTTGGACGCGTAATGCTTCAACATGAAACGCCGGAAGAGGAATTCGCTGAGTGTGCGTTTGAATAGCGGCATTTTCGAGCCCGGAACGACGTTGAGGGAAGCCGCTCAAGTTACCACACGGCGTGCAAATGACGGAACCGCTTTGAGGATGCAATCAGCCTGCCTGGAAGAGGCGCCCGACCGTCGGCGCGCTCGGCGCCATGCCGCTCATCCCGGCGCTTTCCTCGCAATCGGCAGCAGGTCGCTCATCGCGGCGCCGACCAGGAATGCCGCCATCGCAGCAATGTCGAGGTGCTCGATTGGGCCGCCGCCAAACCCGAACAGGGCGAGTACCGTGATCCCGAGGCAGACGAGCACCGCACCGACCACCTGGCGTGCAGTACCGGGCACCGCGGCACCCTGCGGCCTCGCGCGGCGTTCCAGCGGCGACAGCAGCAAGGCGAGCGGCACCAGCAGGCACAACAGCACGGCGATCCAGACCGGGCGGGTCGCCCACCAGGCGCCCGTTCCGGGCTCGAGGCCAAACCCGTAGCCGCCGGACAGGTACATGACCGAGCCGATCATCACCATGACCGTGATGTGCCAGAGGTAAACCGTCATGATCATGCTGTTGATCAGTACGGTCGCGGTCCAGAGGCGCAGGCTGGACAGCGCCCGGCGCAGCGGCGCCTCGAGCGACAACAGCACGCCGAACTGGAAGATGCCGAGCGCCAGCAGCGTCGCTTTCGGCGGCAGGGTATTGCTCAGCCCCTCGTCGGGCGAGCCGACCATCGCGAGCGGATAGGGCCCGTACCGCACCATGACAAACAGCGCGGCGAAACCCGCGGCCGCGTACAGCAGCAACCTGCCCGGGGGGCCGAGGCGTCCGTCGCGCCAGGCGAAGCCGAGATGGTGCACGCCGAGCCAGACCCAGAAGTAGTTCGTCCAGCCGAGCCAGCCGATGTCGAACCTGAAAAAAGCGATGTCGACGATCGCGGCGAGGCCGACGAACGCCCAGAACGAGGCGAATCCGAAGCGCCGCCACAGCCGATACGACAGGGGCGCGAGCACGACCAGCATGATGTAGATCGCGAGAAACCAGGTCGGGACGAGCGCCGCCTTCGAGGTGAACTGTATGACCACCGGACGCACGTCCATCGTGATCATCACGCCCGCAATCACGGCCCAGGCAATCATCAGCACGAGCAGCGGCGACACGAGCCGGTGCAGGCGCGCGGCCAGCCATCCGCCGTAGCCGATGCCACGACCCGCAGCACTCTCCAGGGACACCGCGTTGGAGTAGCCACCGACGATGAAGAAGATGGGCATGACCTGGAACAGCCACGTGAGCCACTGAACCTGCGGATGCGACTTGAGCAGGTGCCCGGGTACCAGCTCGCCATCCACAAACCACGCCGTCGCCATCAGCCAGTGGCCGATGATGACGACGATGATGGACACTGCGCGCAGAAAATCGACGTAGCGATTCCTGTCAACCGGTGTCCGTTCGGCCATCGTTGCGGCCGTCGACCATATTCCCATCGTGTCCCCCCACAGGCGCCGTGCACCATGCCGTGAGCGACAACCATAGTATATTGACCGCCCACTTGGACAGTTTCCCGAATGCCCGGCGCACGAGGCGCGGCACCTGCGTCCCGGACACGGCCTCGGCGCGCTCGAAATATCCCCTGTCGCTACGCGGCCTTGCCGTGGGACGGATCACGGGCGCCAGAATTTAATCAATGGAATTAGTGGCATAGGTAGGAACCCCTATGCCACTGACCATGGGCAGGGGGCAAGATGGATGGCGCTGAGTGACACTGCCGGTCATAACAAGGAAAGACTTCAGGGACGCGGCGCTCAAAAAAGTCCGGCAGGCATCCAGCCTCTTTGCATCCATGCCAGAGGGGACCCTGTCATGCAAAACCGCGAGACCTTTTACGACGTAATGCGCCGGCACGGCGTCACGCGTCGAAGCTTCCTTAAATTCTGTAGCCTGACCGCCGCAGGACTCGGCCTCGGGCCGGAGTTCGTCGGCAAAATCGCCCATGCGCTGGAAACCAAACCACGCATACCGGTGATCTGGCTGCACGGGCTCGAATGCACTTGCTGCACCGAATCCTTTATTCGCTCCGGCAACCCGCTGGCTGGCGACGTCATCCTCTCGATGATTTCGCTCGACTACGACGACACGATCATGGCGGCCGCCGGCCACCAGGCCGAGGAAATTCTCGAGCAGACGATCGAGAAGTACGACGGCCAGTACATCCTGGCCTGCGAGGGCAATCCACCGCTCAATGAGGATGGCATGTATTGCATCCAGGGCGGCAAGCCGTTCGTCGAAAAGCTGCGGCGCATGGCCGACCATTGCGCCGCGATCATTGCCTGGGGTTCCTGTGCTTCCTGGGGTTGCGTGCAGGCTGCACGGCCCAACCCGACGCAGGCAACGCCGATTCACAAGGTGATTCTCGACAAGCCGATCGTCAAGGTCCCCGGCTGTCCGCCGATCGCGGAGGTCATGACGGGCGTCATCACCTACTACGCGACCTTCGGCCAGCTGCCACCGCTCGACCGGCAGGGCCGGCCGAAAATGTTCTACGGCCAGCGACTGCACGACAAATGCTATCGCCGGCCGCACTTCGACGCCGGTCAGTTCGTCGAGAAGTTCGACGACGAAGGCGCGCGCAAGGGCTACTGCCTTTACAAGGTCGGCTGCAAGGGCCCGACCACGTACAACGCCTGCTCCACGATCGAATGGAACGGCGGCCTCTCGTGGCCGGTCAAGTCCGGTCACGGCTGTCTCGGCTGCGCCGAAGACAATTTCTGGGACAAGGGCAGTTTCTACAGCCCCGTCACCAACCTGGGCGTCACGGGCAACGTGGAGTCGACGGCGGACACGATCGGCGGCGCTATTGCAGGCGCTGCCGCGATAGGCGTCGCGGCACATGCGGTGGCTTCCGGTATCGCGAAGGCATCCGGCAAGAAGAAACAGCCGCAGGCGAGCGAGGAGATGAGCAATGGCTAGCGTAACAACACCCAACGGCTTTCAACTCGACGACAGCGGCAAGCGCGTCGTCGTCGATCCGATTTGCCGCATCGAGGGCCATCTTCGCATCGAAGTCAACCTCGATGAAAACAACGTCATCCGCAATGCCGTGTCGTCCGGCAACATGTGGCGCGGCCTAGAGGTCATACTGAAGGGACGCGATCCGCGCGACGCATGGGCCTTCACGGAGCGCATCTGCGGCGTCTGCACGGGCGTGCATGCCCTGCAGTCGGTGCGTGCGATCGAGGATGCGCTCAATATCGAGATTCCCGCCAACGCCAACTACATCCGCAACCTGATGATGCTGGCGCAATACGTGCAGGACCACATCGTCCACTTCTATCACCTGCATGCACTCGACTGGGTCGATGTCGTCAGCGCATTGAGTGCCGACGCCAAGGCGACCTCGGAATTGCAGCAGGCCATCAGCCCATGGCCGAAATCGTCGCCGGGTTACTTCAGGGACGTCCAGAACCGACTGAAGAAATTCGTCGAGTCCGGCCAGCTCGGCATCTTCGCCAACGCCTACTGGGGCAGCCCTGCCTACAAGCTGCCGCCCGAAGCGAACCTGATGGCGACGACACACTATCTCGAAGCGCTCGAGTTCCAGAAGGAAATCGTCAAGATTCACACGATCTTCGGCGGCCGCAATCCGCACCCCAACTGGGTCGTCGGCGGCATGCCCTGTTCGCTGAACATCGACGAGAGCGGTTCGTCCGGCAGCGTCAACATGGTCTGGCTCAACATGGTGTCGGACATCATCAACCAGGCTATCGCATTCACCGACCAGGTCTACCTGCCCGACCTCAAGGCAATCGCGTCGTTCTACAAGGACTGGGGATTCGGCGGCGGCCTGTCGGGCAAGAACGTGCTCGCTTACGGTGAGTTCCCGGCCTATGCCAACAACTACACCAACGACAGCTTCATGCTGCCGGGCGGCGCGATCATCAATGGTGATCTCGGCACGGTCCATGACGTCGACGTCCGCGACCCGGAACAGATCCAGGAATTCGTCACGCACTCCTGGTACCAGTACCCGGACGAAAACGTCGGCCTGCATCCGTGGGATGGCGTGACGGAGCCCAAGTTCGAACTGGGCCCGAACTTCAAGGGCACGAAGACCGCGATCGAAGAGCACGACGAATCCGGCAAGTACTCCTGGCTGAAGGCACCGCGCTGGCGCGGGCACGCGATGGAAGTCGGTCCGCTGGCACGCTACCTCGTCGCTTACGCGCGTGGTCGCGAGGAGGTCAAGGAACCGGTCAACCAACTGCTGTCCGATCTCGGGCTGCCGGTGACGGCGCTGTTCTCGACGCTCGGCCGCACCGCGGCACGCGGCCTCGAGGCTTCCTTCTGCGCCCACAAGATGCGCACGGTCTACGACGAGATGATCGCCAACCTGAAGCGCGGCGACACGGCAACCGCGAACATGGACAAGTTCGACCCGTCGACGTGGGAAGCCGACGTCAAGGGCGTCGGCTATGGCGAAGCGCCGCGCGGCGCGCTCGGTCACTGGGTCCATATCAAGGACACCAAGATCGAGAGCTACCAGTGCATCGTGCCGACGACCTGGAACGCGTCTCCGCGCGATCCATCCGGCAACATCGGCGCCTACGAGGCCGCCTTGCTGGATACGCCGATGGTCAACCCGGAACAGCCGCTGGAAATCCTGAGGACGATCCACAGCTTCGATCCTTGCCTTGCCTGTGCCTCGCACATCATCTCGCATGACGGCAAGGAACTGATCAGGGTCAAGGTTCGATAAGGAGGTAGTAGATATGGCGACCACCAGCGAAGCATTGCGGAGCCACAAGGTCCCAGGTCCGATCTACGTCTTCCAGGTCCCGGTCAGGGCCTGGCACTGGATCCATGCGCTCGCCATCGGCACCCTCGCGATCACGGGCTACCTCATCGCCAACCCGCTTCCCTCGAACACCGGTGAAGCGAGCGATCACTTCCTCATGGGCACGATCCGCATGATTCACTTCATCGCGGCCTACGTGTTCGCGACGGGACTGTTCGTACGCATCTACTGGGCGATCGTCGGCAACACGTATGCGAGAGAGTTGCTCATCGTGCCGGTATGGAGTGGAACCTTCTGGAAGCGTTTCTTCCACGAGATCAAGTTCTATGCCTTCCTGACGCGCAAGATGACGAAGAACCCGGGACATAACGCGCTCGCGCAAGCGGCGATGTTCCTGTTCAACATCGTGCTCGCGCTGTTCATGGTCTGCACCGGATTCGCGCTGTACAGCCAGGGTCTCGGCGACGGCAGCTGGGCGGACAGCCTGTTCGGCTGGGTGTTCGGCATCGTGCCGAGTTCGCAGTCGGTGCGCATGTTCCACCTGCTCGGCATGTGGCTGATGGTGTTCTTCGTCATCATCCACGTGTACATGGTGATTCGTGCCGAGTTCATGGCGCGGCAGAACAGCATCAGCGTCATGATCAACGGGTGGCGGACGTTCAAGGACGACGGCCCGCTGGATCCGCAGTGACGGAGCCGATTGCGAGCCACGCAGACGGGGACCCGGGCGCGTACGAAACCCTGGTCCTCGGCATCGGCAACGTACTCTGGGCGGACGAAGGCTTCGGCATCCGGGCCGTGGAAGCGCTGCATGCGCGGTACACGTTCCCGGACGCGGTGCGCCTCATGGACGGCGGCACGCAGGGCATCTTCCTGCTGCCCTGGGTGCGATCCGCGAAGCGCCTGCTGATCTTCGACGCCGTCGATTTTGCGCTCGAGCCCGCGACGCTGAAGCTGGTCCGGGGCGACGATGTGCCCTGCTACATGGGCGCAAAGAAAGTCAGCATGCACCAGGCGGGATTCCAGGAGGTCCTGTCGTCCGCAGCCCTGACGGGCGAACTACCCGGCGAAATCGCGCTGGTCGGCGTGCAGCCCGAAACGCTCAACGACTATGGCGGCAGCCTGACGCCGGGCGTCCGCGGCCGCATCGGGGAGGCCGTCGACGTTGCCTGCGCGGTGTTGCGCGAATGGGGCGTCGAACCGATCCTCCGCGACGAACCACTGGCCGGCGCGGATCTGATCGGGCCCGGCGCGCTCGATATGAGAGACTATGAACTCGGACGGCCGGCGATCGGAGGCAAATCGCAATGAGTCACGGGTTGATTGACAGGCTCACCGCGGAACTCGGCTATACGCTCGTCACGCGCGACAACCACGATGCCTTCGTCGCCGAGAACGGCATGAACGTACTGTTCTTCCCCGGCGACCCGACCACGACGAAGGATGCCACCGACGTGGCCGTCGTCCTGCCGGAACTGGTCAGGGTTTTCGACGGCCTGCTGCGACCGGGCGTCGTGACCGACACCTTCGGTGCCGGCAAGGAACTCAAGCGCTTTTACGGATTCAGCGCCTTCCCGTCGCTGGTCTTCGTCCGCAGCGGCGAATATGTCGGCACGATTACCCGCATCCAGGACTGGGGCGATTACATCGAAACCATCAGGCAGCTG
Source organism: Woeseiaceae bacterium (assembly GCA_036525955.1). GTDB lineage: Bacteria > Pseudomonadota > Gammaproteobacteria > Steroidobacterales > Woeseiaceae > UBA1847. The sequence goes on from DATCZJ010000032.1 coordinate 159,324, forward strand.
CTCGTCGCGCCCGCGCGGAGACCGCCGGGCTTCAGCATTCCCGTCGTCCCCGCCTGATCGACACGGCGTTCGAGGAGAACCGCGAATGAGCATCAATGACATCCCTGTTCGCGTCGTCGGACCCGGCTCGCAACCGGAAGGTGAGCAGAAACTCAGCTACATCGACATGCCGAGCTCGATGGACCGCTACTCGGCCCCCTGCATCGAGGACCTCGACGCCCTGCTGCAACTGGACGGCGCACGCGAGTCGATGCGATGGCTGCGCGACGCGCTCGCGGACTACGAATGCGGTGCCGCGCCGCTGATCGCGAACCTCAGCGCGCTCGACAACGAGAGCCGCGATCTTGCAAACCAGATTCTCGGTGAAGGTGAAGTCAGCATTACATTCAGGGACACGGTGACCGCAAGAACGCAGGAATCGGTGCTGGCCGGCGTCTGGCGCACGATGTATTTCGATGCCGAGGGCCGGGTTGCCTGCGACCTCCTGGAAGTCGCGGATGCGCCGCACGTCGTTCGCGCGGCACTCGAAGGCGGCAGGCTCGTCGACACGAGCGCACCGGCGGATGCCGAACTCGTGCCGAACGCTTTGCCGATCCTCGTGGAACTCGAGGCCGCGCTCGCCGCCTATCGGCGGGAGGGCTCACCGCACTCGATCAACCTGACGCTGCTGCCCCTGTCCGAGCCCGAACTCGAATTCCTCGATGCGCGACTCGGGCGCGGACCCGTCGACATCCTGTCGCGCGCCTACGGCAAGTGCCAGATCATCAGCACGCTCACGCCCGGCATCTGGTGGGTGCGGTATTACAACGCCATGGGCACGCTGATTCTCAATTCGCTCGAGGTCGTGGATATTCCCCAGGTCGTCAAGGCGGCAGCGGAAGACCTCGGCGACTCCGCGGAAAGGCTCGACGACATTCTCTCGCCCTATTGGCCGGACGCCACATGAGCGAGGCGCCCGGCGAGCGCATCGACCGGAACAGCCGGATGGAATGCAGGATCTGCTGGTATGTCTATGATCCGGCCGCGGGCGATCCCGTCGAACAGATTCCGCCCGGCACACCTTTCATCGAGCTTCCGGATTACTGGCGCTGCCCGCAATGCGATGCGGAGCCGAACGCGTTTCTGCCCCTCGGCGACTGACAGGGTGAAATCCGCCATGACCGCGTCGGTAGCACAGCTCGTTGACCATTTCCGCCGGGTACACGTCGAACGCATGCAGGGCATGCCCATCCTGAACCCCGCGCTGGAAGTACAGGCGGTCGGCTTCCGCGAGCTCGAAGACCACCTGCTCGGCATTCTGATAACGCCGTGGTTCATGAACCTCGTCCTGCTGCCCGGCAACGAGGAGTGGTCGGAGCGGGAACAGGGAAAACGCATCCGGGTGGTGCTGCCGCACGAGGAGATCGACTTCAACGTGACCCACGATGACGCGATCGGGACGCACCTGACGGCGGTGTTGTTCCGGACGGTTGCCGACTTTCCCGACCAGGACACAGCGGTGGAGATTGCAGCGGAGATCATGAAGACGCTGTTCATCCCGCCGGAAAAGCCCGAAGAGGCGAAGCTCAGCCGCAGGCAACTGTTCACGCGTATCGAATGACCCGTATCATAGGCGGATGCTGCGCGAACTCGATGAAGCCGCAAGAGCGCTGGCCGCGCCGAAAGTCGTATTGTTCGACTGGCATGCGACGCTCGTCGACACGCTCGACGCGATGTATCACGCGGTCGACGACGTCCTGCCGAAGTTTCCCGAACTCGGCCTGATGGAAGCGCTGATTCCCCACGACCAGTGCAAGACGACCGAAGACGCCAGGCTCGTCGACTACGTTCGTACGCATCACAAGCTCCATCCGAAGATCAGGGCGCAGCGACGGATTTCCAGGACCGACATCTTCGAAGTCCTGTTCGGCAACGACGAGGCCGCGAAGCAGGTCGCGCACCAGGCTTTCAACGATGCCTACCGCAACCACTACGGCGAAGCGCACCCGTTCGAGGGCGGCGAACTCGAACTCCTGGTCGAGATGCGCGAGCTGAACGTCAAGCTCGGCATCCTGACAAACCGGGACCGGGAATTCTTCGAGAAAGAACTGGCGCTCGTCGACGACGGCCAGTGGGTGGGCCTGTTCGACACGACTGTTTGCGGCTGCGACACGGGCAAGCGCAAGCCGAACCCGGACCCGATCTTCAAGGCGCTCGACGAGCTCGACACGCGACCAGGCGCGGACAGCTGGTATGTCGGCGACAGCACCACGGACGTCATCGCGGCCAAGCGCGCGGGCATCACATCGGTGTTCTTCAATGGCGTCGGCTGGGAGCATGCCTGGATCAACAAGATCTTTCCCGGCACGGCAGCGCACCCCTACCAGCCCGACGCCATCGTCGACAGCTTCGCCGAGTTCAAGTGGCTGGTGGAGGAGTGCCTGGCCGTCGGACACGACTGGCAGGCCGGACGCGGCCAGCCCGGCGCATGAGCGCCGCGCGCGGAGCCGGGGCGGTCCCGGCGCTCGTGATTGCGAGTTTCATCCTGTTGCTCGTGGCCTTCTGGAACCGTAACGATCTGCCCGGCAACCTCGCGCCGTTGCCGGCGCTCGCGAACGAACCGCTGCAGACGCCTACCGACAGGCAACCGTTCACGGTGACCTACAACGATGTCGAATACCGCGTCACGCCCGAATTTGCCTACGACATCACGGGGCTGGTCGTGTCGTTCCGCCATCACAACGAGGACATGAGCCGGATGCACCGGCTCGCGGCGGATCACCTCAACATGGTCGACATCTGCGTGATCTGGGGCGATAACCCGCGCAACGGGCGCCTCGACCGGATCGACTTCTGGAATGGCCTTTTTACCTGCAATTTCAGTACGCGCGATCAGGCGGCGTGGGATGCCTTCAGGATGGAACAGTTGTCCAACAACCACCTGCTGGCCGCTGACGAAGACATCCGTCGTCGCGTGAAGGGACTGCGCGTCGGCGACCAGGTCCGGGTCAGCGGTTACCTCGCAAGCTACGCGACGGGCAACGGCAGCAGCCGCGGCACCAGCACGACGCGAACGGATACCGGGGACGGCGCCTGCGAGACCCTGTTCGTCGAACGATTCGAATTGCTGCACCGGCCGAGAAATGACTGGCGCATTGCGATGTGGCTGTCACTCGCGGTGCTGCTGGCGAGCCTTTTCGCCTACTTCAGGCGTCCGTACCGGCCGTACGCCACACGACCTCGTACATCTGCCTGAGCCCGGCTTCGAGGAACTTCGGCGGCGCGTTCGCGGTATCGTCGATCGCCGCATGCCGGTACAGCCGTGGCCAATAGCCCCGGATCTCCGCTTCGCTGATCGAGAACGGCGGGCCGTCGCAGACCTCCTGGTCGTAGTCGACCGTGATGATGAACTGTTCTGCATCGGGCGTCAGCATCGACGAGGTATGCACGGCGTAGCGGGCACGGAGTTCGGGCGTCAGCGCAACCAGCGCGCCGCGGTCGTAGTGCGCGTCAAACGGCCCCGCCCGAAACTCGAAATAGTCGCCGCAGTAAAGCGTAACGCGCCGCTCGAACGCACGGAATCCCGGCAACGGCCCGTCGATCTCCTCGTAGTCGAGCGCGTTGTCTTCGAAGAATCCACGAACGGCCATCTCGGCGAGTTCCACGCCGACCACATCGTTGCCCTGCGCCTCGAGCCACAGCAGGTCGGGTGTCTTCCCGCATAGCGGCACGAGCACGCGCTTGCCGGTCCCGGCCCAGTGGGTCTTCAGGTTGCGGTTGCCCTCCGGTTCATGCCACCCGGTTCGGCCTTCCCGCCAGCGTTCCAGCCACGGCTCATTCATGCGTCGTTCCCTGCCCGTCAATCACCCGGCGTCCGGACATGCTCGACGCCGGCATGATGGCGGCGAGATACAGCGAGGTCAGAAGCAGAAATGTGAAGGGTCGGCGGATAATCTCGATACGCATGTCATGTCCCAGTCCGGCCATGATGGCCAGCAAGCAGTATTCGTGTTGGAAGCGCTGACACGACTATATCGCCGGCATTCCGTGTACGCGAGTGCTACGGGCGCGGCACGATTGACTGCTCAGGAACCGATGTACCGCGCATAGATCGCACGAGCGATATCGGGTTCGTCGGTGCCCTTCACGATGGCGCGGCCGTCGCGGAACAACGTGATTTCATAGGCAGCGCCAGCATCTTGCACCTCGGCCTGCAGCAGGAACTCGTTGACCCGGACGGGACCATGAGACCGCAGACGATTCGCGACGAGGTCGAGATCCGTTGCTGCCGCCTCCTGCCGGTGCCGCAGCTGCACGGCGTTGCGGCCGCACAGCGATGTCGCCGCGAAACCCGCGCGCCCTTCGAGATAGTCGAACGTTCTTTTCCCGCAGCAGGCACAAGTCCCGGCGTCACGTACCTTCGCGATATCGAGCTGCAGCATTTCATTCGACCAGGCGTCAACATTCAGCAGGCTGCGGCTCACGCGGTCGTAGTTGCCGGTCAGTATCTTGAGCGCCTCGACCACCTGCAGGTTGGCGATCGTCGCCACGACCGGACCCAGCACGCCCGCCGTATCGCAGGTCGGGCTTGCGCCAGCGGGCGGTGGCGCATCGAAGACACAGCGCAGGCACGGCGTCGCGAAGGAACCGCCCGCAGCTGTCTCCCATGGCCGCTGCCCGTCCGCATGCGGCATCACCGGCAACATCATGCCCATCGTGCCGACAGCCGCGCCATAGATGTAAGGCACCGCGTGCCTTACCGCGTAGTCGTTGGCGAGATAGCGCGTCTCGAAATTGTCCAGCCCGTCCAGCAGCAGGTGGGCGCCCTGTGCGTAGCGACCGATGTTCGTATGATCGATGTCATCGACAATGGCGGTGACCTGTACCTGCGAATTGGTCTTCTCGATCCGGCGGCGCGCCGCCTCGGCCTTGGGCATCCGCGCTGCAACGTCGTCCTCGTCGAACAACACCTGCCGCTGCAGGTTGGTGAGCTCCACGATATCCCGATCCACGATGACCAGGTGGCCAACGCCGGCCCGGGCAAGCAGGTCGGCCGCCACGCTGCCGAGCGCGCCACAGCCGAGCAACAGCACGGTCGACTCGCGCAGCCGCTTTTGCCCCGCCTCCCCGATACCGGGCAGCAGCATCTGGCGGTGATAACGGTCGAATTCGTCGTTCATTGACCGGACATTAGCATGTGCCGTTGACGGAATCCCGCCGCAGAAAATGCCGCTGGGAGCAGCCCGGACTTTGATAAGATAAGCGCGCAAATTGTTATTCGGCAGTTACTCACCCTCGGAGCTTTTATGAAGTCGCACATGCTGTTGATCGCCGCTTGCGCGTGCGCGGTAACGGGCTGCGCGCAGAAGGAACAGGAAGCGCCGGCGCCCGAACCCGCCGCCCCCGCGAAGCCCGCATGGCAAAGCGGGACATTCCTGAGCCACATGCACGATCACGCGGAAATGCTGGACCGCCTGAATTTCGCGCTTGCCGACGAAGATCTCGCCGGCGCACTGACGCCCGCCTTCTGGCTGTCGACACACGAGACCGTGGACGGCCTGCCGGAAGAGTTACAGCCGTTTTTGACCGGCATGCGCGATGCGGCCAGGGCGGTAGAGGTCGCCGCCGATCTCGATACGGCGCGCGCGGCCTCGGAAGCAATCACGGTGCAATGCCAGGGCTGCCACGAGGCGGCAGGCGTCAACGGGCCGCGCTGACACGCGGCGAAGAAGATCGCTCAGGCAGCGTTGGCCCGCGCCCAGCGCACGATATCGGCGGCGCTCATGGCGCCGGCCTGGCGCGCCACCTCGCGGCCGTTACGGAACAGCGCCAGCGTCGGGATGCTGCGGATGTCGAAGCGCGCCGCCGTGGCCGGCTCATTCTCGGTGTTGAGTTTCGCGAGCCTGACGCCCGGCTCCAGTTCCGTCGCGGCCTGTTCGAACGCCGGCGCCATCATCCGGCACGGACCACACCACGGCGCCCAGAAATCCACCAGCACGGGAATGTCGCTGCGGCCGATATGCCGCTGAAAGCTCGCATCGGTAAGTTCGACGGGACGGGCCCTGAACAGGGCCTCGGCGCATTTGCCGCATTTCGGCGCCTCCGCCATGCGCGCCGCTGGGATCCGGTTGACGGCATGGCATTGCGGGCAAACCACGTGTGCAGGATCTGACATCGCGACGAACCTCCTGACTGCTGCAACCTGATCTGGTTGCAACTGATGTGATTTCAATCCATGCGGCGCACGCCTGCGCCGGCGGCGGTGACGCTCCAGTCCGTATCGATGGGTTCAGCCTCCGGGACCCGGCACTTCCTGCCCTGACCGCGACGTCAGGATGCCCTGACCATGTCCCGAGGCCGCCCGCTTTGCCGGGGCGTCTCGAATGGCCCGGCACAAAATACAACACGCTGTTTTTATTCTCTTTTTTCTTGACGGCCGCGGCCGGGCCGCACTCAGGCTGTACCTGCGGCGGTCTTCTGCCGGGCGCGGCCCCGCCTTGATCTAGATCAAGGCGTCTCGAACCCGCCCTGTGCATGATCGTTCGGTAACCGGCGGCTTGCCGTCATGCCTGGTCGTAGTCATGAGCATCGTCTATTTCACGCTTGTCGCGATCATCCTGTACGTCGCCGCCGACTGGCTGCTCGAGCGGGTCGAAGTCGCCGCAGGCAAGCGGTTTCAGCACCGGTCGCTGATCTTCTTCGCGATCCTGCTGTCGCTCGCACTGACGAGCTTTTCCGTCATCCAGCACTACACCGGGGGCGCCTGACCACGGCACAGGCGCGGGAAGGACACACGCCGGGCGCGACAGGGCGCCGGCACAGGATTCGGAGGGAGACAACATCATGGCAGACAACGAAAACCCGGCCAACGAGCCGTCCATCGACGACGAGCAGATTCCGCTGATGCAGCGCGTGCTCGATAACCCGTTCCTGCTGCTGTTCCTTGGCGTCGCAGTGCCGGCCGTCTTCTACATCATCTGGGGAATCATCGAGATCACCCAGATACCGCTTGCGGACTGATCGGGGGACTCACACATGGCAATAACACCGCCTCCTCAACGAATCTGGTGGAAGGAACCGATCGCGAAGATCGAGCTCTACTGGATCATCATCGCCTTCACCTGGGGCCTCATCATGTTCTTCATGATGATTTACTGGCACGGGGCCGGCGAACAGAACCTCTCCAACGAGGCCTACAAGATCAAGCCCGAGCGCTTCGCCGAACGCGCCCAGACCATGATCGACGAGTACAAGGTCCGCGAGGAAAACTACTTCCCGGTCGTGCATCCGCCGGCGGGCAGCGATGTCTACCTGATCGCGCGTCTCTGGCAATGGTGGCCGATCCTCGAACTCGAAAAAGGCCAGACCTACCGGCTGCACCTGTCATCGCTCGACTGGATGCACGGCTTCTCGCTGCAACCGGTCAACATCAACGTCCAGGTGCACCCGGGCTACGACATGGTTGTCACGATCAAGCCCGACAAGGCCGGTGAGTACGGAATTGTCTGTAATGAATATTGCGGCATCGGCCACCACATGATGGTCGGCAAGATCTACGTCGTCGAGTAAGGGGGCCGGACCATGTCTAAAACCACACAATTTCGCATCTGCCCGACGACCGGCCTCAAGGTCGACCTCGCCGCAGAGAAACTCATCAAGGCCAACGCCGTCGTGGCGGTCGTATTCCTCGCGATCGGCGGCCTGTTCGGCCTGCTCGTCGCACTGACTCGCTGGCCGGCGGTTCACTTCCTCCCGGCCGACTGGTTCTACCTGGCGCTCACGGCCCACGGCTTCGACGTGCTGCTCGTCTGGATCATATTCTTCGAGATGGCGGTCCTGTACTTCGCGTCGGCCGTTTTGCTCGGCTGTCGACTCGCGGCGCCGAAGTGGGCGTGGACCGGGTTTGCGATGATGCTCATCGGCGCTGTCGTGACGAATATCGTCGTGCTGCAGGGCCAGTCGAGCGTGATGTTCACTTCTTACGTGCCGATGAAGGCTGAACCCGGGTTCTATCTCGGCATCATCCTGTTCGCGGTCGGTGCGCTGATCGGCTGTTTCGTGTTTTTCGGCACGCTCGTCGTCGCGAAAAAGGAGAAAACCTACCGGGGTTCGATCCCGCTCGTGACCTTCGGCGCGATGACGGCGGCGATCATCGCCGTCTTCACGATCGCCTCGGGCGCCATCATCCTGATTCCGACGCTGCTCTGGTCGCTCGATCTCGTCAGCTACATCGATCCGCTGGTCTACAAGACGATCTGGTGGGCGATGGGCCACTCGTCGCAGCAGATCAACGTGTCGGCGCATGTCGCCGTCTGGTACGCGATCGCCGCGATGGTGCTCGGCGCAAGGCCGCTGTCCGAGAAAGTCAGCCGCATGGCATTCCTGATGTACATCCTGTTCCTGCAGCTTGCGAGCGCGCATCACATGCTCGTCGAGCCAGGATTCAGCTCGGAATGGAAGATCTTCAACACGAGCTACGCCATGTATCTCGCCGTGCTTGGCAGCATGATCCACGGCATGACGGTGCCGGGCTCCATCGAGGCGGCGCAGCGGGCGCGCGGTCTTACCAAGGGCCTGTTCGAGTGGCTGCGCAAGGCACCCTGGGGCAACCCGGCCTTCGCCGGCATGTTCCTGTCGCTCGTGTTCTTCGGTTTCATCGGCGGCATCTCGGGCGTCGTCATGGGAACCGAGCAGATCAACCTGATCATGCACAACACGCTGTACGTGCCGGGCCACTTCCACGGCACGGTCGTCGCAGGCACGACACTCGCGTTCATGGCAATCACCTACCTGCTGGTGCCGCTCATCTTCCGCCGCGAACTCATGTTCAGGAAGCTCGCGCAGTGGCAGCCCTACCTGTTCGGCATCGGCGTAGCGGGCATCTCGGTGTTCATGATGGGTGCAGGCACACTCGGCGTCTCCCGTCGGCACTGGGACATGACGTTCGCGGATGCGCAGTTGCCGTTCGATTACCCGTCGGCCGCGTTCCTGATGATGGGTCTGAATGGCATCTTCGCGGTGCTCGCCTCGCTCGGTGGCATCGCCTTCATCGTCGTCGTCGTCGGCTCGGTGTTCTTCGGCCGCAAGCTCGGCGAGAACGAAAAGCCGTCCTACCCGGAAATGCCGCCCGCGAGCGCGGCCGTTGCGGAACACGGCAGCGCCGAATCCCTGAAGATTCCGGGCACGGCCATGCTGGTCGGCATCTTCTTCATCGCCTTCGTGCTCTATTACTTCGTCAACTGGAAGTATCTCTCCGAAGTCTGGCCGTTGAGCTAGGCAACATGCGGTGCCGGCAGTTGCCGGCACCGCCGCTCTTTGCCGGGAGGCCCCAAAATTCATGACCGCGTCGACGATCAAACTCATCTACCACACCGCCAAGGTGCGGCTGGGATTCCTGATTACGGTGTGTGCGGTCACGGGCATCGTCGTCATCCCGAATCACGGCCTCGCACCCTGGCAGGTCTTCATGCTCGGGCTCGCGACGCTCGTGGCGTCCTCGGCAGCCGGTGCCTTCAACCAGCTGTATGAGCGCGACTCGGACGCAAAAATGCATCGCACCGAGGCGCGACCATTTGTGACCGGACGATTCCAGGCCGACCTGCGCTGGTACGCGGGCATCACGCTCGCGCTGCTGCTGGCCCTCGCAGTGGCGGCCGCTGCCACCAACTGGCTCGCCGCTTTCTTCGTCTTTCTCGGTGCATTCACCTACGGCATCGTCTACACCGTCTGGCTGAAACGCCGCACGTGGATGAACATCGTCATTGGCGGTCTTTCCGGGAGCTTCGCCGTGCTCGCCGGATCGGCCGCCGCGGGCGCGACGCTTTCGCCGGTCGCGTTCATACTCGCGGCCGTGCTGTTCCTCTGGACCCCGCCGCATTTCTGGTCGCTGGCCTTCGCCTGCAAGGACGACTATCGCGCGGCGGGCATCCCGATGCTGCCCGTCGTCAAGGGCGACCGCGTCTCGACGCTTGCCATTCTCGCCCATGCCGTTGCCCTCTCGACGCTCTCGATACTGCCCTTGTGGTACGGCATGAGCTGGCTCTATGGCATTGGTGCCGTCGCGGGCGGAACATTCTTCGTGCATGCCTGCATCAAACTTGTCGCCACACCGGAACGGAAGACCGCGTGGCGCGCGTTCGCCGCGTCCATCGTGCAACTCGGCGTGCTGATGCTCGCCGCCATCCTGGATCGACTGCTGCTGGCCTGACCGATGACCCGCGTGCTGCTGACAGTCTGCCTCGCACTCACGGCGCTGCACGTCGCTGCCGCGGAATATGATCGTGGCTCTGCCATGGAGACCAGCCAGGCGGCCATCGGCACGATGCTCGAAGACTACCGGCTGCGCGACGTCCAGGGACAGGCATTCGATCTTTCCCTGCTGCGCGGCCGACCGCTGGTCGTGAGCATGATCTATACGGGCTGCCATCATGTTTGCCCGACGATCACGCGCAACCTCGCGGAGACGGTCGAAGTTGCGCGGGAAGCGCTCGGCGCGGATGCGTTCAGCGTCATCACCGTCGGCTTCGACTGGAAAAACGATTCGCCGGAGCGCATGCGCCAGTTCGCCGCGCAACAGGGCCTCGCCGATGCTCCGAACTGGCGCTTCCTCGCCTCCGACGGATCGACGATCGACGCGCTCAGCGACAATCTCGGCTTCATCTTCTATGCGAGCGCCAAGGGCTTCGACCATCTCGCGCAGACAACGATCATCGATCGTGAGGGCACCATCTACCGCCAGGTGTATGGCGTCGACATCGATACACAGGCGCTGGTCGAGCCCCTCAAGGAACTGGTATTCGACACGCCGCGCAGCGCCGGGCTGATCGACCACTGGGTCAGCACGCTGAAGCTGTTTTGCACCGTCTACGATCCCAACAGCGACCGCTACCGCTTCGACTATTCGATTTTCCTGGCGATCATCATCGGCGTGCTCTGCCTCGGCGCCGTGCTGATTTTCATCGTCAGGGAATGGCGCACCGCCGTATGAGAATTTCGTGGGCCTCCTGAAACGCACCTTGTCCGGCATGTTTGGCAAGACGGAGCGCGTATTCGAATACGCGTTCGGCCAACGCCACAATCCGTTTACATGGCTCGGCGCGCTTGGCTGGTATTTCTACTGGATCACCGCGGCCACGGGCATCTACCTGTACATATTCTTCGACACGGGCATCGTCGAAGCGTTTGCCTCGGTCGAATATATGACCAACGAGCAGTGGTATGCGGCCGGCATCATGCGCAGCCTGCACCGCTATGCGTCGGATGCGCTCGTCGTCGTTGTGGTCCTGCACCTGCTGCGCGAATTCGCGATGGACAGGATGCGCGGCAAACACTTCTTTGCGTGGCTGACCGGGGTGCCATTGCTGGCCTTCATCTATATCTGCGGCATCAGCGGCTACTGGCTGGTATGGGACAAGCTCGCACAGTACATCGCCGTCGCGACGACCGAATGGCTTGACACGCTGCCTTTTTTTGCCGAACCGATCGCGAATAATTTCCTCAACAGCACGACACTCGGCGGGCGCTTTTTCACGCTGATGGTGCTGATCCATATTTTTGCGCCATTGTTCATGCTGCTGCTGATGTGGGTTCATGTGCAGCGCCACTCGGGCGCGCGCGTCAATCCGCCGCGGCCCCTCGCGATCGGCACGCTGGTCGTCATGACCGCCCTGTCGCTCGTTTACCCGGCCGTCAGCCAGGGGCCCGCCGACCTCGATACGGTGCCGGCAGTCGTCAGTCTCGACTGGTTTTACCTCGCGGGCTATCCGCTGCTCGACGTGATACCGGGCGGGCAGCTGTGGCTGTACGTCGTCATCGGCTTCGTTTTCTTTGCGCTGTTGCCGTGGCTGCCGCCGGAGAAGACAGCGCCGGTGGCCAAGGTCAGCCTGCCGAACTGCAATGGCTGCGCGCGCTGCTTCGACGACTGCCCGTTCAGCGCGCTGACGATGGTACCGCGCAGCGATGGCGGGCCGTACGACTCGGAACCGGTCGTCAACGCCGACAACTGTACGAGCTGCGGCATCTGTGCAGGCTCCTGCCCCACCTCGACACCGTTCCGGCGCGTGAGGCCGATCGAGCCCGGCATCGAATTGCCGGACCGGACCATCGGCGCGCTCAGGGAACAGGTCATGGCGCCGCTGCCGGCAACCGACGGCAGGCCCCGGGTCATCGTTTTCGCCTGCGATCACAGCAATGCGCAACTGCTGGACGGCGATGGCGTACGCGTCGTCAAGCTGCCCTGTCTCGGCATGCTGCCGCCATCCTTTATCGACTTCAGCCTTTCGCGCAGGTTTGCAGACGGCGTCATGCTTGCCGGGTGTGCCGAAAACGACTGTTATCACCGGCTCGGCAACGAGTGGACGTTACGACGGCTCGCGAGGGAGCGGGATCCGCAGCTTCGGCAACGCGTACCGATGGATCGTGTGAGGCTGGCCTATCTGCCGGCCGATGCGCATCGCCGGCGGGCGAAGGCGCTCGACGAATTTCGGTCGACGCTGAGCGAGGCGGGCGATGAATAGGGCGGCCAGGTTCCTGATCCAGGCGCTGCTCTACCTGGGCTTCGCCGTTGCCGTCGGCTGGTTTTCGGCGTCGCCCGCTTACCGTTACGCGGCAGATGACATGACGACGCTCAAGCTCTCCCTGAGCCACCCCGCGCATCGGGTCAAGCCATGCATCCAGCTGACACCCAGGGAGATCGCCGAGCTCTCGCCCAACATGCGACGCACGGAACGATGCGAGCGAGAACGACTGCCGCTCACCATTCAGCTGGAAGTTGACGGCGAGATCATCGCCCTGGTGGAAGCGCCGCCCTCCGGTTTGTGGAACGACGGCCCCGCTTCGGTGTACGAACGGTTCGAGGTGTCGCCGGGCGTGCATACGATGATCGCCAGGCTGCGCGACTCAGACAGGACAGATGCCTGGGACTATACGCATTCCGAAACCGTGACCTTTGAAGCCGGCCGCTATTTCACGGTAACGTTTCGTGCCGAGTCAGGAGGATTCAGTTTCCGATGAGTCTCATCCAGTGGAAAAAAGAATTCAGCGTCGGTAACGAGTCGGTCGATCACGAACATCGCGAACTGATCGCGCTGATCAACGAACTGCATGCAGCGGTCAGCACCGGCTCGGAGCAGGACCTGGTCGTAGAGGCGCTCGGCGAAATCTACGCGCAGATCGCGGCGCACTTTGCGCTCGAGGAAAAGATCATGCGGGATGCGCACTACGATCATTTCGCCCCCCACAAGGCCGATCACGAAGCGCTGCTCGACACGCTCGCGGACATCATGGAGGCCGTCGAAACCGACGGCCGGTATGATGAGCGCTCGCTGTCGGAAAAAATGGAGCGCTGGTTCTCCGAGCACTTCCGGACCCACGACGCGCGGCTGCACCGGCGGCTCTGACTTGGCCGCGACGGCGGCGGAATGGTCTGCCGCAGCCGGTACAATGGCGTTACAGTCTGCGGAATCGACGCGATTGACGATATCCGGAGCACGCATGGGCAAATGGATCATCTACCTGGGACTGGCGCTCGTCGTCATCGGCGCGATCGTCCAGTACGCGCCCTGGGCCGTCAGCTGGTTTGGCCGGCTCCCCGGCGACATCCGGATCGAGGGCGAAAAAGGCGGTGCCTTCATTCCGATCACATCGATGATCATCATCAGCCTGGTCCTGACCCTCCTCGTCAACCTGCTCAGGCGCTGACGCGACGGGCGCGCTGCGAGCCACACAGGGAGCGCAGGCAGCTCGCGGCCGCGCTCTGTCGAACACAGCATGCGGCGGGATTATGGTGAACCGCCTGCAAAAGTGTGAACTCGCTCACAAAAACTGCGCACCTGTCCCATCGATCAGCAACTTACCGACTTTTCTATCGATGGCCTGCCTTGCCGTGTTGCGTAGAGTTGCAGCGACGTACCGGCAATGAATTCGCCGCGGACCAGGATGCCGCCGAAGCCGGACAGGGAAAATAACCATGAACAAGCCTGCTTTCGCATTTGCGACCATGGTAAGCGACCGCTCGGACGGTGCGCCGCTTGACTATGCAAGGACACGCGGTGAACTCGAGGATCGTCTCGCATCGACCGACATCATGCTTGCAATCGCGGGGGACGAGCCCGACAACGACAAAGGCTTCGACCCTTACAACACTGTCGGCGCGTAACGACCCTCAACTGTCCGGCACCTCAACGCAACGCTCGGCCGATTCATTTGCGCGCCGGGAGGCGCGGCGCGCCCAGGCCATGGGCGGATGTCACGCATGGCACGATCCCCGCGCTGACCGACAGTGCGGGGCTGCGCTGCGTGTCGCAGCGACAGTCATCGCCACACCTGCTCGTCCCTGCCCGCTTTCGATGAGTCCCGCTGCCCCCGCCGAACACGCCAGGCAGCACGGTACGCAGCACGTTGCAGCCTGAATCCTCAATCACGAAACACCACGCACGAGGCTGTTGTCGGCAAGCGGTTTGCGAACGGCGGCACCCGCTTTGCTTCGGTAACTGCGTACGAGCATCTGGGAAAAAACCTAGGCCGCAGGCGTCGCTTGACGGTCCCTGCGAGTTGCAATTCGGGGCCCGCAACCTAGGATAGTAGATGAGAGCGGGCTGCCGCGGGGAGCGAGTCAGGCGCTCTCCCCTCCATCACGATCATAAAAAGGAGGCAACCATGGGAATGTTAGACAAGCTGTTTGGTAGCAAGAACGACTATCCACCGCTGCCGGCCGACAACGACGCCGCCGCCAAGCTCGCAGAAGTGAAAGCCGAGCTTGAAGAGCTGGCGGGCCGCGTCTCGGACCATCTTGAAGTGGTCCCGGCAGAGCATGAAGCCTACGTGTACCTCGGCCGTCCGCCAAAACGATTCGGCATGGCGTGGATTCACGACGGCAAAGTCAGCAGCCTCAACGAGCTGGTCGGCGAAAACAAGCTGTCACAACAGGAAGCGCAGAAACTGGTGCTCGAGCTTGGTCACGCTTACGAGCATGCCAGCGATGCGCCGCGTTACTCCGCGGAAGTCGCGGGCAAGACGATCGTGGTCATTCCGTCCAAGGGACTCGGACAGGAAGTGCACCAGATCATCGAGGGCGCCATACACTGACATACCCGGGGCCCGGTCTGCGCGACCGGGCCGCACCTTCAATCCAAGGCATCCGACGAGAAACGGCTGCCCGGATTTTTTTGCGCCTGTTCCGGAGCCTCGCGACAATGCGTTTCGCGGACACACGCCGACTCCGCGCACCCTGACGACCAGCCCCGCGGGCCGTCGCGTCGTCGTCGAGATCTGACGGCCGACTCGTTTCTGCGCACAAAAAAAAGGGCCCGCATTGAGCGGGCCCCATCGTCTCTGCGGAAGACGAACGAAAAACTCAGAAGCCGATCGCCCAGGTGACGTGCGTCAGGTGGCGCGTGCCGTCGGGATCGACCCGGAGGAAAGTCTCGTGCTGGCCGCGGCGCCCCAGCGAAATGCCCCAGCCGGCCTCGCCTGCAAATCCGGCGCTGCCGTCTTTGCCGCAGCCCCTGCCGCGGCCGTTGCAGCCGCCGCCACCGCCGCCGCCGCCACCGCCGCTGTCAGCCGCGGTCACGTACGAATCGTAGGCATCGGTGTGGCCGTAGATGGTCTGCAGCTGATCGTAATCATGCGCGTTCGGGTATTCGTACGGCGGATTCTGGTAGTCCATGCAGCTAAACAGCGACGTATTGTTGAAATTCTCGTCCTGGTGTCCAAGACCGACATTGTGGCCGAGTTCCTGGCAGGTCACGCTCTGCTTCCACATGTCGTTGTTATAGAACGGATCGGCGAAATAGGTGTCGTTGAGCTTCGTGTAACCGGTGACGATGTGTCCGGCAGTATCGATGGAGATGCCGGCGACACCGAGCCATCCCGTGTTGCCGTAAGCGAGGTTGCAGATGCGGACCTGCCCGTTCGGGCCCTGGCAGCGGCGGCGGGTCTTCGAGTCGTCCGTGTCTGGAACATCGAGCATCGTGAGCGGTGACTCCGGTTTCGACCAGTCAGCGATTGCCTGTGTGACATAGCCGTCCCAGTCCGGCGTCGTGCTGTTCACGATCGTAAGGTCGAACGAAGTCGTCGTCCGTGCCCAGTGATACGGTCCCCAGGAATGATCGGCGAGGCTCGGTGCCGAGCAGAGCGCCGCTCCAAGCGCGGCCAGACAGATTCTCTTCATATACCCCCCTCGAATTGACAATTTCTTATTCTTTGGACCGAGTATAGATAGGTCTTGCCGACAGCCGCAAGCAGACAACCGCGGACCGCGCAACGGCGCGGCACGCAGATGCGCCTTGACCATCTCCGGTTTGACAATAAGGGGGTCTGTGCGGATACGCGGATCTTTCGGACCATCAGCACGCTCGGACCATCAGCACGCTTTCACGCGCACCGGAACCGACGGCCGAGCGGGCGAATATCGCAGATGTGTCGTCAAATTGACTGAAGTGCGGTCGCAGATGTCGGATTCTGCGCGGTGCAGGACCAATCCTTATGCAAGAGTAGCCGGAAGGCCGGCAGGTCTTCCACCCGGTCAGTCGATTTACCCCGCTTGCCGGGCCATTTGCAGGAAGGGCTTGCCTTCGGGCGGCCCTTCTTTTTTGGTCACCCTCATTCCGCGGTAACGATCCCGTCGCGGAGGCCCGTCAACTCCCAGCGCGCCAGCGATATCGGAATGCTGTCGATGGCGTTGAGGCGATCGAAGAACTGCCTGAGACTGAACGTCTCGCCACGATCCTCGACCTGCTTCGCATAGGTGGCGAGCGTGCGCTCGAGCAGGTACTTGCCGGTGACGTAACTGGTGCCGTAACCGGGCTGGCGCAGGTAGAGATGCTGCTCGAAGATGAGCAGGTCCTTCTCCGTCTTCATCCAGCCGCGCGGCGTCCAGTCCATGTGCACCTGTCCGGCCTCCTCCATCGTCATCTCGTTCGCGTGCGCGTACAGAGACCCGAGGCCCCGCGCTGCACGCTGGGCCAGCAGGATCCAGACGAGTTCACGTGAGCGCGGCCGGTCATCGTAAAGACCGGCGTGCATGAACATTTCCTCGACGGCAGTCGCCGTACCCTCGTTGCGACTGTCGAAGATGTTGTAGAGCAGCGCGCCCTGGCGCACGGGACTCGCGTGCGGCTCGCGATCCATGCGCGCGAGTTCGAACCAGTGCCAGAAGTGCGTGAACAGCGGCGCCGGATCGTAATGCGCCGTGATCCAGAAGAAATGTCTCCGCTCCTCGGGCACGTAAGCCCCGAGGTGCGCCATCAGCGCGGGCCGCATGTAGTCCGTCACCGTGACGATGTCCTTCGCCTCGAGGAACGTCATGATGCGATCGACGGCCTCAACCGCGCGCGCATCGTATTCCTCGGGCGTCGCCGCGGCTGTTGCCGGCGGCAGGTTGCGGTTTCTTTGCTCCTCGAGCTTGAGATTCGCCCACGCCCGATCCAGTTCACGCTGCAGCAGGCGGACCTCGTCCTCCCACGTCATCGGCACGAGATGCACGTTCTGCTGGTACCAGGTGTAGTTGTCCTTGCCGATGCCGGACGGTCCGGTTTTCGCGGGCGCCTGTTCCTCCAGCCATGCCACGAGTTCGGCGGCGCCTGCACTCGCGGCGGCAATCGCGGCACGCAGGTCGGCGCTCGCGCCCGCACCGACCATCGTCTGCAGCGTCGCGAGGTCCTCGACGTCCTGGCGGATGTCGCGAATACCGGTGACCCACAGATCGCGCGCGTTGCCCGTGAGGTTGGTCCGTGCTTGTCGGTACAGCGACGGGATCGCGGCGAGCGCCCGTGTCAATCGCGCCGCCTCCGGCCCGGACAACGGGAAATCGTAGGTCCACACTTCGACCACGGCATGATGCGTCGGCCCTTCGTGCGCCGGCACGTCACTGCGCTGCATCCAGATCGACCTGTAAAACGCGGGATCTCTTGCCCACGGCTGCAGCACGCGGCGATTGAAATCGTAGCCGTTCATCTCGGCCCGGACGAGGTGCCAGTCAACCTGCTCGGCGACGGGCCAGCTGCTGACGTCAAAGGCGTCGAGACGCTTGCGAAGCGCGAGGAAGCCGGGCTGTCGCGCCGCGAAACGCTCCGCGGTGTAATCCGGTGCGCCATCGAGCAATGCGGGCGATTCGAATTCACGCCAGTCGGCAAACAGTCGAACGAGGTCGTCGTGGTTCATGGCAGCGGATGCGTCCGGGGCGGCGAATTGCAGCAATAGTATCGAGGCGATGGTGAGGGCGGACAGGCGGGGAGATTTTTGCATGTCGATCCGGCTACTCCTGGCATTGCCACTGGCTGTCGTCGGATGGCAGCGGCCCGAAACGCGCTTCGACGCCGGCGGCGACCCAGGCCGCGGTCGTGTAGGCGGCGACATTCTGGTTCAGGTCGTCGCGATCCACCTTGTCGAGCGTGTCGTCGGCCGTATGGTGAAAATCGAAGTAACGGGTACCGTCCTGCAACAGCTCGAGCACGGGTACGCCCGCCGCGCGCAGCGGAAAGAGATCAGGCCCCCCGGAGGCCGCGTTGTCGCCACGCTCGACGCCGAGCGGCTCGAGTAATGCGCCGAGTTCATCGACGATGCCGAGCGACGGTTCGGCGACGCGCGAGGAAAGCCGCCAGACCCGACCGGAGCCGAAGTCGGCTTCGAGCGCCAGGACATGGCGGTCGAGGCTGTCGGCATACGCTTCGGCATAGGCCTCGCCGCCATAGATGCCGATCTCCTCTGCGCCGTACAGTACGACGCGCAAGGTACGGCGCGGACCCTCGCTGTCATCCATGATCATTTTTGCCGCGGCGATGACGATGCCGACGCCCACGGCATCGTCGATAGCGCCCGTGCCGAGATCCCATGAGTCGAGGTGCGCCGCCAGAACGATGATTTCATCGGCGAGCCTGCCGCGACCCGGGACCTCACCGATGACGTTGGCCGTGCTGGTCGGCGCGAGATCGCGGGCGGTCGAATGCAGGCGCAGCAGGACATCTTCTCCGGTTCCGATCGCATGCGTCAGCACGTCCGCATCGGCGTTGCTGATGGCCACGGCCGGAATTCGCGCCACGCCGCCGGGAAACATGACGCCCGTGTGGGCAAAACGATGGCGCGAGGTACCGGCCGAACGGATCACCGTGGCGAGCGCCCCGCGGTTTGCCGCAACGATATGGGCGCAGGCACGAATTAATGAGGACACACCGTATCCCCGACCGGTCCTGTGCCGCTCCATGACGTGATCGACGTAGGCGATCCGTCCCTCGAGGTCCTGTTGCGACAACGCGGACAATTCTGCGAGGCTTGCGACGCGAACGACACGGGCCTCGATCCCGGTGTCCGGCGTGCCCGGGCTGGCGCCAAGCGATGTTGCAACCAGCGGCTGGGCGAACGGCGCGGTCATTCGGACATCGACCGTGCCGCGCTCCCATTGCGGTATCGACACCGCTTCGGTACGCACATTGCTGAATCCGAGCTCGGTGAGCCTGGCGACCGCCCATGCCCGGGCCGCGCGATCCGCGGCCGACCCTGCCGGTCGTGGCCCGATTTCCATCGTCAGTGATTCAACGATGTCATAGGCCGTGCCGTCGGCGAGTGCGCGATCACGCAATGCGGCGGCCCGCTCGGCCACATGCGGCGGGATGAGTGGCGCTGCGGCGGCCGCGGAAAAGAGCAGCGACGCGGCAACAAGGCAAAAGATCCGGGGAGGCATCAGGACTCCGTCTGCAATCGATCGGGACGCCTCACCGGGACCAGGCCCGGCTCAGAGGCTGCGAACAGTAGACGGTCCCGGATGCCGTTTCGTCAAGGTTTCTGCAAATACGAGTGGTTGCGAGACGGCGCCTCGACCGGACGCCGGGGCCGAGCCGGGTAACCGGCCCTATATTTTTCTGATTATACGTCCGCTGCCGCCGCCTCGCCCTAGCGGAAACTACGACCTTGAAACACGCCCTGCGCGACCAATTGGGCATGTGTCTCAGTGATGGGGCGCACATGTCTTTACAGAGGTGAATATGATGAAGCTGACACAGGTTACACCATGGAAATGGGGCGGCTTACGCTCCAAAAGGCTGGAAGGATTCCAGCCAGTCTCCCTGCGTCGTCAGATGGACTCGCTGCATGAAGAGATGGACAGGCTTTTCGACAGCCTCGCCGAGTTACGTGACGATCGGATGTTCTGGCCGAAACTCATCGGACGCGATGAACTTTTTCCTGAAATCGACGAGACAGAGGACGACAAGGCGATTCACATCAGCATCGAATTGCCCGGCATGGACGAAAGCGATGTCGACGTATCACTGGCCGGCCGCGAACTTACAGTCCGCGGTGAAAAGAAACAGGAAGAAGAATTGAAGGAAAAGGATTACTTCCTGAGAGAGCGAACCTACGGTTCGTTCCGGCGCACGATAGATCTGCCTGTCGATATCGATGAGCGAGGTATCGAGGCCAAATTCAAGAAGGGTGTTCTGTCGCTGAAGCTGCCGAAGACGGCCGAAGCGCAGAAGAAAGTCAAACACATCGAAATCAAGGCTGCCTAGAACGGCGCTTGCTGCGCGTGCCTGGTTGCGCGCGCAGCGGTTCTTCGCGCCTCGGGCGAAACAGAGGTGAAACGATGAAAAACCTTGGGGTATTCGACAAGACAACGCAAAAGACCGGTAAATGGATAGAGGCCGTCGCTCACGGCATGGGTTCAACCGACATGGAGCGGTCTTTTCACGTATTGCGCTCGGTCCTGCATGCGATCCGGGACCGGCTGCCGGCCAATGAGGCGGTGCATCTCGGCGCGCAGATGCCGATGCTCGTCAGGGGCTTTTATTATGAGGGCTGGCATCCGGCCGACAAACCCGAGCGCTATCGTCACCTGCAGACGTTCCTCGACCATGTCGCGCGCGAAGTGCCGCAACTCGATGCGACACAGCGGGTGCGTGCCGCGGAGGCCGTGTTCGACGTCCTGACACACGAGATTTCCAGCGACGAGATCGCACAAGTCCGACATGCGCTGCCGGCTGAGATCAGGGACCTGTGGCGCCTTCACTCCCAGGAGGTCAATCATGCAGACGCCCTTGCAGATCCAGTTCCGCAATCTCGAACCATCGACCTTCATTGAGGCTGCGGCGCGGAAGCGGGCGGCGACGCTCGAACGTTTCGTCGACGACATCATCAGCTGTCGAGTCACGATAGAAGCACCGCATCAAAAGCAGCAGCACGGCAATCTTTACAACGTGAGCGTCGATGTTCGCGTGCCCGGCAAGGAAGTGGTGGTGAGCCGGTCACCGGATGACGACCATGCGTTTGAAGACGTGTACGTTGCCATGCGCGACGCATTCGACGCCACTCGGCGGCAGTTACAGGATTACCAGCGCGAGCGACGCGGCAAAGTGAAACGGCACGAGGTGCCGCTTCACGGCCGGATCGCGGAGCTGCATCCGGACGATGATTTCGGACGGATCCTGGACAGTCGCCGTCGAGAGGTCTACTTCCACCGCAACAGCATCATCAATGCCGATTTCGACAGCCTGGCGGTCGGCATGGAGGTCCGGTTCGCAGAGGAAGCGGGAGAAAAAGGCCCGCAGGCGAGCACCGTCTATCTGATCGGCAAGCACCACATCGCGGGCTAGCCGCCGATATAGTACATCTCCATTTTCTGAAGCTCCCGGCCTTCCTCGCGGATCGAGGCGCGCAATTCGCTGTAGCGATCCGATCGCCGCGACCAGGCTCGACGGATGATGGCGACGAGCTCATCGTCCGTTGCGCCGTCTCGCATCGGCTGCCGCAGGTCGGCCCCCTCGGTGCCGAACAGGCAGGTGAACAGCCGGCCGTCCGAGGACAGCCGCCCGCGGTGGCAACTGCCGCAGAACGGTTCCGTGACCGAGGAGATGAAGCCGATTTCCCCGGCACCATCCTCGTACAGGTAGCGTGTCGCGACCTCGCCGTTGTAGTTGCTGCGTTCCGCCCGTAACGGCCAGCGTTCCCCGATACGCGCCCGCAGTTCTGCCGACGGCACGGTATCGCGCTCGCGCCAGTGGTTGATGTTGCCGACGTCCATGTACTCGATCAGGCGCACGATGACGCCGGTCCCGCGATATCGCGCCAGCAGCGCGGGTACCGACTCGTCATTGACCCCGCGTTGCACGACGGCGTTGATCTTGACGGGCGTGAGACCCGCCTCGAGCGCGGCATCGATGCCTTCGAGAACGCGTTTCAGGCCGCCGCGGCCGCCGTTCATCCGTGCGAACACGGCTTCGTCCAGCGAATCGAGACTGACCGTGACGCGATCCAGGCCGGCCGCCTTCAGGCCCGCCACGTGCTGTGCGAGCAGGATGCCGTTGGTCGTCAGCGCGATTTCCTCGATACCCGGGATGGCGCGCAGGTCACCGACGAGGTCGCCGAGCGCCGGACGCAGCAAGGGCTCTCCGCCCGTGATCCTGAGCTTGCGCACGCCGTTCGCCACGAACAGACGCGCCAGGCGCACGATCTCTTCGAAATTCAGCCGCTCATCCGTCGTCAGGAACTTGAAATGGCGATGGTATTTTTCTTCCGGCATGCAGTAGGTACATCGGAAGTTGCAACGGTCGGTCACCGAGATCCTCAGATCTCGCAGGCTGCGGTTCAAGGTATCGACTAGCGCTGTCTGTGCCAGATGCATAGGAAGACATCCCGACTGTGAGCCCCCGGTGCCACGCGCGCACAAATGAAACTCGGGGCCTTGTTATTCTTCAGCCGCCTGCCACGGCGGGAATGATACTGACGACGTCGCCGTCTCTCACCGTCGTATCGAGCCCGCCGGACGACCGTACATTGTCCGAGCCGACGAATACGTTCACATAGGGACGCAATTCGCCGTCATCCAGAACAATACGCTGCAGTAAACCCGCGTGTCGAGCACCGAGTTGCTCCAGCACCGCCCTGACGGTATCGGCTTCGGCTTCCAGCAGCTCGGCGCCGTCGACAAACGGCCGCAGCGCCATCGGTATGCGCACCGCGACACGGCTCATCGCGTAACCACCGCGACCACGGGCGCCGCGGGTCGCCGCAGGCAGCAGAGCACGACGCAGTCGAAGCGCGCCGTCATCGCGAGCGCGGCGCTCGCCGCCGCCCGCGCCAGGCGTTCCGTCTGCGCATCGTCCACCATGTTGATGACGGGCATGATCCGCGCATGTCCGGCCCGGCGCAGCGCGCCGTCATTGCTGGCCAGCAGGCGCCCCACCGCTTCGGGCGTCAACGGCATGCCCGGGGCGACGCCGGTCACCGCCGCGAGTTGCGCCGCCCTGTGCGCCACGCGGTCGCTCAACGGCTCGCCGATCACCCGCGCCGACACCACCGGCACGAGGACGTCGGCCGCGGTCATCACCATCGGTTCGTGTTCACCGGGCGCCTTGATCCAGCGCATGCGGGCGCCATCGGCCTTGACGAAGGTCGCGGCAAAACCCCCTTCCGCATGGATCGTCCGGATCATCTCCTCGCTGACGCCGGCAAGACGACCCGCTTTGCTCGACGGACAGGCGTAGGCGACGGAGCGCAACGGGTCGACCGCGGCAATGCGGCGGCGCAGCATCGCCTCGTCGTCGACGATCTGCTCGACGTCGAGGTCCGGCGGAAACTCGGTAGTATGCGAAGTCGCCGTCATCGCCACTCGCCCGGGATGCTCACGGACCAGCTGGTACAGCAGCGACTTCTTGCCCCCCGCACCGACGGTGCAGACGATGCCCTCGCGCACACCGAGCGTATCGATCAGCGATGCCGGCTGTGCAGCCATTACGACGACTCGAGCGCCTTGACGCTCAGCACGCGCGGCAGATAACCGGCCAGCTGCCGCCAGCTGCCGCCGGCGTCGGTGCTCGCAAACAGCTGGCCGCCGGAGGTGCCGAAATAGATGCCGCAAGGCATGTGCGCATCGGTGTCGATGGCTTCGCGCAGCACGGTGACGTAGACGTGCGCATCGGGCAGGCCCTCGCTCAGCGACTGCCACGTGCTGCCGGCATCGCGGCTGCGGTAGACCCGGAGCATGCCGTCCACGGGCGCGCGCAGATGCGAGCTCGATTCCGGAATCTGGAACACCGTGTCCGGGTCGTTCGGATCGACCGCGACCGCGTAGCCGAAGTCGCTCGGCAAGCCGTCCGTGATTTCGATCCACGACCTGCCACGATCGTCACTGCGGTAGGTGCCGTTGTAACACTGCCGGTACAGGCGCTCCGGCATTTGCGGATGCGACACGACGCGATGGACGTTGTGGCCGGTTTCGGGATTCGGGTCCGGCAGGTTTTCCGCCCGCACGCCCCGGTTGGCCGGCTGCCAGTGCTCACCCCCGTCGTCGCTGCGATAAACGCCGCCGGCCGAGACGGCCGCAACGATATGCTCGGGTCGCTTGGCGTCGACGTAGATGGAATGCACCTCGAAGCACCCCCGGGAAGGCTCCCAGGTCGTGCGCGTCGGGTGCTCGTTGAGGCCCGCGACCGCCTGCCAGCTCCGACCCTTGTCGTCGCTGCGAAACAGCCCCGCAGGATCGATGCCCGCAAACAGGACGTCGCCGGACGCCGCCAGGTACCAGATGGATTTCGTGGCGCCGTGCCCGCTGGCCGGCGGGTGCTGCGGTACCGCGTCGAGTGTTGTCCACGATGCGCCGTTGTCCCGGCTCGCATAGATGTGAGCGCCCCAGATCTTGTGCGCGGTCGCTGCGTACAGCGTGCCATCCGGGGCGGCCGTCGTGTGCAGGACGGAGTACCCCTCGATGTACGGTCCTTCGATCCGCCAGGACTGCCTTGCGCCGTCGTCGACCAGGCGGAACAGTCCCTTGGCCGTGCCAACCAGCAGCATCATCGCATCAGCCCCTCGGCTGCGCGTGAGCCGCGCCGCCATCCCGGCTCGGCAGGCCGTGGATCATTTTTCAAGGAGTCGCGGCATGAGTTCCGCGAGATTGCACGGCCGCGTCCGGATGTCGAGCTGCGCGCTGATCAGCTCGTCCCATGCCGTGGCGCAGGCGCCGGTCGATCCGGGCACGCAGAACACATAGGTCCCGTTCGCCACGCCGGCCAGCGCCCGGGACTGGATGGTGGACGTCCTGATCTGCTGAAAGGAAATCGCGCGAAACATCTCGCCGAAACCGTCGATCGTCTTGTCGAGCAACGGCAAAACGGCCTCGGGCGTGCCGTCGCGTCCCGTGACGCCGGTGCCACCCGTCGTGATGACGACCTCGACGCCGCCCTCGGCAATCCAGCCGGCCACCACCGCACGGATTCGGTACACGTCGTCGGGCACGATCAGCTTCTCGGCGAGTCGATGGCCCGCCGCGGTCAGGCGCTCTGCAAGCAGCCGGCCCGATTTGTCGGTCTCCTCGTTGCGGCTGTCGGAGACCGTCAGCACGGCGATGTTGAGCGGGACGAATTCGTGCTTGCCCGAGGAATGACTCATTGCTGACTCGCTGTTATTGGACCGTTCATACGAAAGCGACGAAGGGTTGCACCAGGACCTCGTCGCCCGCGGCAACCGGACCGGCATCTTCCGTC
Source organism: Woeseiaceae bacterium (assembly GCA_036525955.1). Classification (GTDB taxonomy): domain Bacteria; phylum Pseudomonadota; class Gammaproteobacteria; order Steroidobacterales; family Woeseiaceae; genus UBA1847. The sequence goes on from DATCZJ010000032.1 coordinate 184,769, forward strand.
AGTACGATAAAGCAATTCGCGACGCTCATCGAACTCAGGATACCGGAACCCTGGAGGCCCGTGCCGCGCACCACCAGTCTGCCGTTCTCGTCGCGGGCCAGCACACCGCGCTGGAACTCCCGACGACCCGGCTTTTTCCGGAGCGCCTCGAGGGACACGGCGCTGATCGTCAGCGGCGGCGCCGGGTCCGGCATTCCGGCCATCGCCTGCAGCGCGGGCTGCACGAGCTGGTAGAAGGTCGCCATCGTCGAAATCGGGTTGCCCGGCAGGCCGAAGAACAGCGCGTCACCGATACGGCCGAAGGCCAGCGGCCGGCCGGGTTTCATCGCCACCTTCCAGAAGCCGACGGAGCCCGTGCGTTCGAGCATCTGCGTCACGTAGTCGGCGTCGCCCACGGACACGCCTCCGGTCGTGACGATGGCATCGGCCTGCCGCGCCGCCGCCTCGAAGGCGCGCTCGACCGCATCGCGATCGTCACGCACGACACCCATGTCGATCACCTCGACGCCGAGGCGCGTCAGCATGCCGTAGAGCGTGTAGCGGTTGCTGTCGTAAATCTGTCCCTCGCCGAGCGCTTCGCCCACACTGCGGAGTTCGTCGCCCGTCGAGAAGAACGCGACACGCGGACGGCGATACACGCTGACTTCGCTGATGCCGAGCGATGCGAGGATGCCGATTTCGGCCGGCATCAGCAGCGTACCCGCGCTGACCGCGACCTCGCCGACATGGATGTCTTCGCCCGCCTCGCGGACATGTTCGCCCTGACGGCGCGCGCCGCTGAAGATCGCGACATCCCCGTCACGCGTAACGAGTTCCTGCATGACCACGGTGTCCGTGCCATCCGGAAGCGGAGCGCCCGTCATGATCCGCACGCACTGCCCCTGCCCTGTTTCACCGGCAAACGGTCGCCCGGCCGCGGCTACGCCGATCACCGCGAGGCGCGTCTCGTCACCGCCAGACAGATCCGCAGCCCGCACCGCATAGCCATCCATCGCCGAGTTGATGTGCGACGGCACGTTGATCGCGGAGACGACGTCGGCATGCAGCACGCGACCCAGCGCGCTGCGAACGGCCAGTGTCTCGGCGCCGCTGACCGGGCGGGCTTCGGCGAGAATGCGCGCCAAAGCATCCGCGAGCCTGAGCGCCCGGCCTGAGTGGCCGTCAGCGCAGCAGTCCGCGTGCTGTTCATCCTGCTTCTTCATTTCATTCCTTTCGATCAGCCGCCGGAACGCAACGCGAGTTCCGCCTCGAGCGCCTGCCTGTCGTCGGGTGCATTGATGTTGCGGAAGGATTCGGCCACGTCGCTGCAATCGACCGTGGCGAAACCATGCCTCGCATACCACTGATCGATCTTACGCCCGCCGCCATCGAGATAACCAGCCAGATCATCCTCAAGCGTGCGGTCGAGCAACGCGAACACGGGCTGCAGCCGGTCGCCGTCATGGGCTACCGCGATCCGCGCGTCCGCCGCCGACAGCGCAACATGCAGCCGCTGCACGAGATCGTCACAGACCAGGGGTGAATCGCAGGGCACGAACGCGACGTAAGGCGTCCGCGCGGCCCGCATACCGCTCACGAACCCTGCCAGCGGCCCTTTGAAATCGCCTTCGGCATCGGCGATCAACCGCCGCCCGAATTCCCCGTAGGCGTCGTGGCTGCGGTTCGCATTGATCAGGACTTCCGCCACCTGCGGCCGCAGGGCATCGATGACATACGCGATCATCGGCCGGCCGTTGACGGCGACCAGCCCCTTGTCCACGCCGCCCATGCGCGTCGCCTTGCCGCCGGCAAGAATCACGCCGGTCACCTGTTCGCGGCCTGCAGACGCCTGTACACCGGGTCTATCGCTCACCTCTGCTCCCTGCAGTCATCATCGATCCATTTCATCGAATCCTTTCGCCGATGTCACGAACATCGGCGACTGAGTCAGCGCGGCCGCTGCGCGCCGCGGGGCCACGCGGCGCAGCTCCTGCGCCGATACGCAACGCTGCACGCGGCGCCGGGATCGCGGCGAGGCAACCGGTCCTGGCGGCCATTGCACGACAATTTGTCCGCACGGCGCTGTTCTTGCGTCATTTTGACGCAGAGCATAGTCTCTTGGCGAATCCTTCGCCCGACGCCTTCGACGCCCATATCGCGCGAAGCGGGAGAGTGCGTGTCCCAGTCCACTTCCATTCTGCTCCTTGGCGGCACCAGGCCCGAAGCCGATCGACTGCGCCGTACGCTGACACGGTACTTCCTGCTCGTCGAGAGCGCCCGTGATTGCGACGAAGCGGCGGCACTGGCATCGCGCTGCCGGTTCGACGTGCTTGTCTGGATCGATCCACGCGAGGCCCGCTGGGACAAGCTGCAACAGCTGCTCGACGAACACGCCGGGCTGCCGCAACGCAGACTGCTCCTCGTCGCGAGCGACCTTGCCGCGATGGCCGTCACAGCGCTGCGCGCCGGCGCGGCCGATGCGTTGCTGCGGCCTTGCTCGACGGATCAGCTCGTCGCGGCATTGACGGCGGCCGGTGAGGACCGCCCGCACCGGCCTCACGCGGGCGTCGCGACGGCGCTGGTCGGCGATACGGCCGCCATCCGGGCGATCAGGGGCCTTCTTGCGCCCCTGGCGGCAACGGCCGCGACCGTACTTGTCGAAGGGGAAGCCGGCACCGGCAAGGCGCTGGTTGCCCGTTTGCTGCACGAATACAGCGGCCGCGACGGTCCCTTCGTCCGGTGCGACTGCGCCACGATCACACCGGACGCGCTCGACCGCGAACTGTTCGGAGATGGGCGCGGTGCGCGCCAGCGTACTGAGGGGAGAACGCCGGGCCCGTTCGCAAGGGCGCAGGAAGGGACCCTGTTGCTGAGCGGGATCGATGCGCTGCCCGTGGAATTGCAGGCAAAACTGCTCACGGTCCTGCGTGAAGCAGGCTCCCCGCCTCGCGGTTCCAGTCCCGGCAAACCTGCCGATAGCCGCATCGTGGTGACGACACGCACCGACCTGGCCGAGCAGGTCGCGCAATCCCGGTTCCGCGAGGATCTCTATCATTGTCTCAACGGGATCCGGCTCACGCTGCCGCCGCTGCGCGAGAGGCCTGAAGACATCCCCCTGCTCGTGTCGCACTTCGCGCAGCGTGCCGCGATCGATGCCGGCCTTGCGCCCGTCGATTTCGATGACGCGACGCTCGAGGCGCTCCGCTCGAACGCGTGGCCGGGCAACGTGCGGGAACTCGAGGGCGCCGTGGCGCAGGCGGTGCTGCTGGGCAAGCTGCCGGAGGCCGTGCCGGAAATCCCGGCGACGCAGGTCGACGCGCCGGAGTATCCTCGGGACTGGACTCTCGAGCAGGTCAAACAGCATCACATGCGGCGCGTGCTCGACGCCTGCGGCGGCAACCGATCCGCGGCGGCGCGGCGCCTCGCAATCTCGCGCAAGACACTCGAACGCAAACTTGGCAACAATGGCGACTAACGGAGGCGTAACTCGCAATGTCGGACAATGACAACGATCAACTGAACATGGAAATCCGCAAATTCCTCAAGATTGTCGGAATTACCTCGCAACGCGAAATCGAGCAGGCCGTTCGCGACGCGGCCGCAGCCGGTGCGCTGCCCGCCTCGGGCAAGCTCGCCGCAAAGATGACGCTCGTGATACCGGCGTTGAAGCTGGAGCACGTCGTCGACCACGAAATCAGCGTGGAAAAATAGCGCAGCGGTTCGCGCGGCTCGTCAGTCGTTACCGGCCCACACGAGCGTGCCGAGTTCGGTGAGGTCGTAGCCGCCCAACATGTTTGCCTGGCGCCGGCATTCATCACCGCGCAGGAAGTCGAGCAGGCGCTGGAACAGGCCGCGGAAGAAGATGCCCCTGTAAAGCGCAACATCGAACGCTTCCCAGCCGATCGGCACGAAGTCGAGGCCGAACTCGGCGGCCGAGGCGCGCACGCCCGGGCCGACTTCGGCCTGCCCCATCGCAATCAGTGATGCGGCCTCGCGTTCGGTGCTGGCGCGCCCCGTGATGCGGCGGCTGGCCGGATTGAGTTCGTGCCGCGTGACCAGTTCACGCAGGAAACGCTGCGAGCCCGCGCCTTCCTGGCGTTCGACCCAGCGGACTTCACGGCGAAAGAAGCCTTCGATGCCAACCTCGGCCGACCATAACCCGGGGGCGACGAGCAGGCCCTGTTCGCGACGATAGAGGCGCACCAGGGCCCATTCGCCGGCTTGCGTGAACTGACGGAGCAATGCGGGATGACGATGGTGGCTCTCGTCCGCCGGGCCCCAGTGAATGGCACACACGTCGGCGCGACGGTGTGCCAGCAGCGCAAGACCGAGCTGGCTGCCCGTGGCTGCGTAACTGATCATTGCCCGCGACTGCAGTGAATTCGCAACCTGCGTGATGGCGCGAAACAGCAGCGGGTCGTCGCTGCCCGCCACGACGATGCGATCGGTCAGCAGGCCACCATGGCTGGATTCCAGCAGCCACTGGTCGACGAGGTTTCTCGGAAACAGCCATTTGCCCGTCAGCTTGCTCGCGGGAATCTTGCCCTCCTGCACGAGCGAATAGATCTTCTTTTCGTTGACCTGCAGGTAGGCGGCAACCTGCTTCACGGTCATGAAGCGTGGCTGTGATTCGGCCTGTGCCTTGTCGGCCGATTGCGCTTCCTGCGCATCGCGGTCCGAGGTCGCTTTCATCGAGGTGCTCCGGGTTACCGACTCGCCATGGAACGTTTCAGGGTAACCGTCACTCTGTTGCCTTCTGATCCGCGATGCAAGAACCAATCGCGCGACCTTGACCTGACCCCGCGAGGGCGACCTTTTTGCCGGCCGCCATCACCATGGCTGCCGGTCGGCGCGGGTCTTGCGTGGTCCTCGAACGCGGCAACAACGTTTGCGCTACTATTGAGGGCAATGAGCCGCGTAGAACGACACACCGTCGCCGTCATCATGCGCCGTAGCCAGGTCAGGCAGGGCCGTTGGTCCGTAGCCAGCTGGCAGGCGGTGTCCGTGGTTGCGGGCGAACATATCGTCGGCAAGGGCGCGGGTCGCACGCCCATGTACGAGGAAGAAAACGGGGATGCGCAATTCCTGTGGTCCGGGCTGGTGCTCCAGCTCTATCGTGATCTGGCCGAGGAGTACTGGTACAACCTCACGGGAACGAATCCTTCGCTGTTCGTCATCTGCCACGAAGCGCCGGATGGCGAACTCACTCCCTACCGCGTCACGGCCGACCAGGATTCCGCCTCGGCCTGTATCGAGAGCGAAGGCCAGGTTTGTGCCGTGCCAATTCCGCCCGAGATTTACCAGCGCCTCGAGCAGTTCGTCGTCGCGAACTTCGTGCCCAGCGAACCCAAGAAGCGCAAGCGCAAGAACTGGTCCGAGGACCCGCGACAATGAGCAATGCGCCTCGCAAGGGCTCTGCTGCCGGCGTCGCGGCCGGGGACCCGGCCAACGAACAGGAAGGTTTCCTGTCGCGCTGGTCGCGCCGCAAGGCGATGTCGCGGGACGGCGTAGACCTGCCCGAACCGGACGTCGAGGAAGCGCCGCTCGAGCAGGCAGAACCGGGTGCGTTGGCGGAAGCGCCATTCGCGGATGCCTCGGACAACGCCCTCGCGGAAACGACATCGGAACCGGTTGAGGCCCCCGCTTTGCCGCCGCTCGACTCGCTGCACGAAGACTCGGATTACAGTGCCTTTCTGAAAGCGGGTGTGCCTCCGGACCTGCAGCGTGACGCCCTGCGGAAACTGTTCCGCAGCCCCAAATTCAATGTTCGTGACGGCCTCGACGATTACGACCTCGACTATTCCCAGCACGAACCGCTCGGCAACATCGTGACGGCGGAAATGCGACGCCGAATCGCGCGGGAACTCGAGCGCCTGGCCGAACTCGACGAAACCGCGGACGCCCCGGACGCAGCGGTGGCCGCCGTGGCGGCAGATACGCCCGAAGCCGCAAACGATGAAGCCGACAATAACCAGGAACAAGCTGACTCCGAGCCTGACGATGAACAACCTGCAACTGCCTGACATCACGCCGAACGGCAAGGCGAGAACCGATGCGCTCGACATTCGTCATCGACCTGACGTCAGCCCGACGTCGGTCGTCGAATTCCTGTCCCATGGCCGCGTGTTGATCGTCGGCGAGGAATCCGAAGCGCTCGCGGTCGCAGCACGCCTGGAAGAAGGTCTCGTCCCGACCGTGTTCGCGCCAGGTGACGCCGCGCCCGTGACCGGCACGGTCGAAGGCCAGACCGTCGTGCGCGGCGGCCAACCGCGACTTTCCGGCAGCCTCGGCAGCTATCGCCTCGGTTTCGGGGATGCCGATGCGGACGATCGGTCGCCCGCGGTTGCCCTGCTGACGAATGCACGGTTCGATCTCGTGCTGGACCTGACGGACCCGCCGCTGCTCGGACAGGAAGTCCCGCCGCCCGGCTACTACGCGCCACGGGGCGATGCGGACGCGCTCGAGCGCGCCATTGCCGAACTGCCGGACATGCGCGGCGAATTCGAAAAGCCGAAATTCTTCAACTACGACCCGGACCTGTGTGCGCATGGCAGCCGGGGCATCAGCGGCTGCACGCGCTGTCTCGAGGTCTGCCCGGCCTGGGCAATTACCTCGGTGGGCGAGCGCGTGACGGTCGACCCGAACCTGTGCCAGGGCTTCGGCAGCTGCGCCTCCGTCTGTCCGACCGGGGCGATCAGCTACGCATTCCCGACCACGGGCGACCTGCTGAGCTATCTGCGCACGGTCCTTGGCCGCTACCGCGACATCGGCGGTGAGGACCCGGTGCTGGTCTTCTTTGACAGCGCGTCGGCAGATGCTCTGGCGGACGGCCTCGCGGCAGCGCTTCCGGAGAATGCGCTGCCGATCGAGCTCGAAGAGATCGGATCGCTCGGGATGGACGCCTGGTTTTCCTGCCTGGCCTACGGGGCGCGCCGCATCCTGGTGCTCTCTGGACCGACGACACCGAAAAGCATCGTGGGCGCCATCGAGCAGCAAATCGAGGTCGTGACCACGATTCTCGCGGGGATGGGCTATCCCGGCGACGTCGTGCAAACCCTGGACGCCAGCGACGGGACGGCGGTCAACGAGGCCGTATTGTCCGAGCTGTCGATCACCCTCGAGCGCCCGGCCCGCTTCGCACCGCCGCCGGAAAAGCGGCTGCTGCTCCGGACCGCGATCAATCACCTCTTCGAGCAGGCGCCCGGGCGCAGGAAAGTTACAGCGCTGCCGGCCGGCGCCCCGTTCGGCCAGATCAAGGTCGACAAGTCGGCCTGCACGGTCTGCATGAGTTGCGTCGCCGTCTGCCCCACCGGCGCACTGCGCGAGGGCCAGGGGCTACCGCAGCTGAACTTCGTGGAGTGGTCCTGCATCCAGTGCGGCCTGTGCGAAAAGGCCTGTCCGGAAACGGCGATCTCGATTGAGGCGCGATTCCTTTACGACGACAAGGAACGCAACGCCATGCGCCTGCTGCACGAGGAGCAGCCGCTGTGCTGCATTACCTGCGGCAAGCCCTTTGCCACGCGCTCGATGCTCAAGGTCATGATGCAGAAGCTGGAAGGACACTGGATGTTCCAGAGCGAGGCGGAGCGCCGGCGGCTCGAAATGTGCGACACCTGCCGCGTCAAGGACCTGATGCGCGCCCAGCGCGGCGATGGGCCGGCAAGCTCCTGATCCGAATGCCATTCGCGCCATGCGCCTGGGCGTACGGCGTCAAGATTGAGACAATTTGTCCCAGTCATTTGACCGTTTCCCGGGTTTAACGGTTATTTTTGCCCCCTTTACTGGTTTTTTTGCTGAGTGGCGCATTCGCACGTCATGCTTTAGAATAAGTTAAGAATCAGGGGGATCGGCAGAGCCAATAAAACCATGGCCGAAGTACCTGCCACAAACGAGAACAACAGCGCTGCCATATCGGGCGGCATGGTCTCGATGGACCCCGATGACCGGCTGCGGGCCGATACCTACAGGCTGCTCGGCCGACTGCTCGCAACGCCCCCGGATGCCGACCTGCTGAACAGCCTGGCCGCCGCTCCCGTTACCGAAGACAACAACCTGCTCGCAGTCGCCTGGCGGCTGCTTGCCGGCTCCGCATCCCGTGCCACACCGACTGCGGTGTTCGATGAATACGAGGCCCTGTTCATCGGCCTCGGCAGGGGTGAACTCGTCCCCTACGGATCCTGGTACCTGACCGGCTTCCTGATGGAGCAACCGCTCGCCAAGCTTCGTTCCGATATGAAAAAGCTCGGCTTCGAGCGGCAGGACGGGGTGCACGAACCAGAGGACCACGCAGCGGCCCTGTGCGAAATCATGGCCCTGCTCGCAGACGACGATGCGCCGGATGCCCTGGAAACACAGGCCGATTTTTTCGCAGCACATATCGGTCCCTGGATGGCGCGTTTGTTTCGCGACATGCAGGGATCTGCCTCGGCGAGCTTTTACCGCGCCGTCGGGCAACTGGGTGAACAATTCATAGGAACAGACCAACGTTACCTGGAAATGGTGGAGCGCAACGCCGACGTGCAGAGCGACCCGCCCCGCACCGGGATTTCATGAGCGCCGGCGATCGAGCGCATGCGCATGATTGGGAGATGGGAGACTGAAGATGAGTCGTAAATCGCGAACCTACACCGAAGACCGGCGTAACTTTCTCAGACAGCTGGCCGCAGCAGGCGGCGCGACGGCGGCGGTAGCCCTGACAGGCAGCCAGGCCTTAGCCGCTCCGGAGCCGGACGCCAAGTCCGCCGAGAGCGACCCCCGGGGTTATCACGAAACGCCCCACATCCGTACCTATTACCGTACTGCCCGCCTGTAACCGACCCACCCGTCGGCTCACAGGGCGTTTGCAAATGACCTTGGGAGATTAGCGATGAAGCTGATCAAGAAGCGAGACCTCACGAAAAAAGAATCGGCCAGTGTCTTGAATGGCGTACTCGGTTCCGCGGTAGACCGCCGCACTTTTCTGCAGCGCGCAAGTCTCGGTCTCGGCGGAACCGCCGTAGCCGCGGCGCTGCCGACGACGATGATCCGGCGCGCCGAAGCCACGACCGCACAGGCGTCGGGCGGTAATGCCGAAGTCCGGCGTTCCGTCTGCACGCACTGCTCGGTGGGTTGCGGTGTCACCGCCGAAATCGAGAACGGCGTATGGACCGGCCAGGAGCCGGACTTCGACTCACCGTTCAACATGGGCGGCCACTGCGCCAAGGGCGCGTCGGTGCGCGAACATGGCCACGGAGAACGCCGCCTCAAATACCCGATGAAACTCACGGGTGGCAAGTGGACCCGGGTGTCCTGGGACCAGGCCATCGAGGAAATCGGCGACAAGGTGCTCGATATTCGTCAGCGTTCCGGCCCGGATTCGGTCTACTGGCTGGGCTCGGCGAAGTTCAGCAACGAGCAGGCTTACCTGTTCCGCAAGTTCGCTGGCCTCTGGGGTACGAACAACGTCGATCACCAGGCGCGTATCTGTCACTCGACGACCGTCGCGGGTGTGGCAAACACCTGGGGCTACGGTGCGATGACGAACTCGTACAACGACATGCATAACTCGAAGGCGATGTTCTTCATTGGCAGTAACGCCGCCGAGGCACACCCGGTGGCGATGCAGCATGTGCTGCGTGGCAAGGAGAACGGCGCGAAGATGATCGTCGTCGATCCGCGCTTCACGCGCACGGCCGCACATGCCGACCAGTTCCTGCGTATCCGGCCGGGCACAGACGTTCCCCTGATCTGGGGCATGCTCTGGCACATTTTCGAGAACGGCTGGGAAGACAAGGAATACATCCGCCAGCGCGTTTTCGGCATGGACCAGGTCCGTGCCGAGGTTGCCAAGTGGACGCCGGATGTCGTGGAAAACGTCTCGGGCGTACCGGCCGACCAGGTCAAGCTCGCCGCGCAGACGATGGCCGAGAATCGCCCCGGCACGATTGTCTGGTGCATGGGCGGCACCCAGCACACGATCGGCAACAACAACACGCGTGCTTACTGCGCACTGCAACTGGCGCTCGGCAACGTCGGCGTAGAGGGCGGCGGCGCGAACATCTTCCGCGGTCATGACAACGTGCAGGGTGCCACCGACCTGGGCGTGCTCGTGGACACACTGCCCGGCTACTACGGTCTTGCAGAGGGATCGTGGAAGCACTGGGCGAAAGTCTGGAATGTCGATTGGGACTGGCTGGTGGCTCGATTCGATACCGGCTACGTCGATACCAAGGCAGACGTCGAAAGCGGCCAGGCACCGGTGCCCTTCAACAACCCGATGAACGCGACCGGCATCCCGGTTTCGCGATGGGTGGACGGCGTCCTCGAGGACAGCCGCCTCATCGACCAGCGCGACCAGCTGAAGGCGATGTTCTTCTGGGGACACGCGCCTAACAGCCAGACGCGCGGTCACGACATGAAGAAGGCGCTCGAGACGCTCGAGCTCGTCGTGGTCGTCGATCCGTATCCGACGCACACGGCCGTGCTGCCCGATCGCCAGGAAGGCATGTACCTGCTGCCGGCATCGACGCAGTTCGAAACCTACGGCTCCGTGACGGCATCGAACCGATCCCTGCAGTGGCGCGACAAGGTCATTGACCCGATGTTCGAGTCACTGCCCGACCACGTCATCATGTACAAGATGGCCAGGAAGCTCGGTTTCGCAGAAGAGCTGACGAAGAACATCAAGGTCGATAAAGACGAACCGCTGGTTGAGGACATCCTCCGCGAGATCAATCGCGGCATGTGGACGATCGGGTACACGGGCCAGAGTCCGGAACGCCTCAAGCTGCAGATGGCCAACAAGCACACCTTCAACCCGACCACGCTGTTGGCGGAGGGTGGCCCCTGCGACGGCGAGTACTACGGCCTGCCGTGGCCATGCTGGGGAACGCCGGAGTTCAAGCATCCGGGTACGCCGGTGCTCTACGACACGAGCAAGACGGTCGCCGAAGGCGGCCTGAACTTCCGCGCCCGATTCGGCGTCGAGTACAACGGCACCAACCTGCTCGCGGAGGACTCCTACAGCAAGGGCGCCGAGATCAAGGATGGGTATCCGGAATTCACAGCCGACATGCTGAAACAGCTCGGCTGGTGGGACGACCTGACCGATGCCGAAAAACAGGCGGCCGAGGGCAAGAACTGGAAGACCGACCTGTCGGGCGGCATCCAGCGCGTCGCCATCAACCACGGCTGCGCACCCTTCGGTAATGCCAAGGCACGCTGCGTGGTCTGGACATTCCCCGATCCGGTCCCGGTACACCGCGAACCCCTGTACACCTCGCGTCGCGACCTCGTCGCCAAGTACCCGACCTATGCAGACGTCAAGAGCCACATGCGCCTGCCGACGCGGTACGAATCGATCCAGGCGAAGGACTACTCGAAAGATTATCCTCTGATTCACACCAGCGGGCGCCTCGTCGAGTACGAAGGCGGCGGAGAGGAGAGCCGCTCGAACCGCTGGCTCGCAGAGTTGCAGCAGAACATGTTCGCCGAGATCCATCCGGCGGACGCCAACGATGTGGGCGTCAGGGACGGCCAGTGGATCTGGCTCGAGGGGGCCGAGGGTAGCCGCATCAAGATCAAGGCAATGGTGACCCGACGCGTGGCTCGAGGCGTCGTATTCACGCCGTTCCATTTCGGCGGCTGGTTCGAGGGCAAGGACCTTTACGACAAGTACCCTGAAGGTGCCGCACCGTATGTTCGTGGCGAGGCAGCAAATACCGCCTTCACCTACGGGTATGACTCGGTAACCCAGATGCAGGAAACCAAAGCTTCCCTTTGCAAGATAACCGCAGCCTAGGAGATTCGATCATGGCACGTATGAAATTCCTGTGTGACGCCGAACGCTGCATCGAGTGCAACGGATGCGTAACCGCCTGCAAGAACGAGCACGAAGTACCCTGGGGCGTCAACCGACGCCGCGTTGTGACGCTGGACGACGGCGTACCCGGCGAGAAGTCGATCTCGGTTGCCTGCATGCACTGCACGGACGCGCCGTGCGCGGCAGTCTGCCCTGTCGACTGTTTCTACACCACGGACGACGGCATCGTGTTGCACGACAAGGACCTCTGCATCGGTTGCGGCTACTGCTTCTACGCCTGTCCGTTCGGTGCACCGCAGTTCCCGCAGAAGGAGGCCTTCGGCGTCCGCGGCAAGATGGACAAGTGCACGTTCTGCGCCGGCGGCCCGAAAGACGACAACTCGGCAGCCGAGCGCGAGCTGTACGGACGCAATCGAATCGCGGAAGGCAAGCTGCCGATCTGCGCGGAGATGTGCAGCACCAAGGCACTGCTTGCGGGCGACGGCGATATGGTCGCGGACATCTACCGCGAACGCATCACCAAGCGTGGTGGACGCCCCGAAACCTGGGGATGGGACACGGCATACAAGAGCGACGTCTGATTATTTTACGACTCGCAGGGATGGCCGAATCATGATTACGGGGACAAACAAGGTCTTTCGCTCACTGGCATTCGCGATTGCCTTGGGCGTCCTCGGGTTCGGCACATCCGGTTGTATGGACGTTACGATGCACGAGCCTGGCGTCTACATGGGTGCGACCGATCCGCTGCTCGAAAAGCAGGCGGACCCGGAACACATCAAGGCGCTCCAGGAACGATTCGTCAAAAGTCAGTCGGACCGGTAGCCAGGCCGGTCCAGAGACACGTATGGACGCCGCGGCACGAAAGGCGCCGCGGCGAAAATAGGAGCCTGGTCAATGCGCAAACAAAAGATCACCAGAAAGCCGAGAAGTCGGCTTCAAATCGCCCTCGCTGCTGTGGGGCTGTCGCTTGTGGTTGCCATGGCGTTGCCGCTGACCGGTTACCTCGCCCACGATGCCGGCCTCGCATGGGCCGCTGAGTCGGACGAAGCAGCCAAGGACAGCGATGACGTGAATCCGCGCGCCGAGTACTGGCGTGCTGTACGGCAGGGCACCGAAGGTTATTCCGCGGTACCGGGATCGGAGGCCGGCGTCCTGATTCAGAATGGCGGCGAGAACTGGCGCAACGCGCGCAACGGCCCGCTGTTTTTCTTCGGCGCAACCATGATCATCGCGGTACTCGTCGCGATCGCGATAAAACACATGGTCAAGGGCAAGGACCGGCTCGAGGGCCGCACCGGCCGGACGGTCACACGCTGGTCTGCGTTCGATCGTGTGATCCACTGGTACGTCGCCATTTCTTTCATTGTCCTCACGATCACGGGCCTCAGCCTGCTGTTCGGCCGCAGCGTACTGATCCCGCTGATGGGCAAGGAGGGCTTCGCGGCCTGGGCGCAGCTCGCCAAGCCCGTGCATGATTACCTGGCGCTACCCTTCGCCGCCGGTCTCATACTGATGTTCCTGCTGTGGATTCCGAAAAACCTGTTCAAGAGCTACGACTTCCAGTGGCTGAAGACGCTGGGCGGCAAACATGCGCAGGCGGGCTTCATGAATGGCGGCGAAAAAGTCTTCTTCTGGCTGCTGTTCTTCGGCGGCATCGCCATCACGGTTTCGGGCTTCTACCTGCTGTTCCCCAATCTCGGCTGGGTACGCGAGTCGATGCAGCTGGCGCACATCGTGCACGCGGCATCCACCCTGTTCCTGATTGCGATCTCACTGGGCCACATCTATCTCGGCAGTGTCGGCGTCGAGGGCGTACTGGACGGCATGGTGAGTGGCGAGGTCGACGAGGCCTTTGCCAGGTCGCACCACAATCTCTGGTACGAAGAGGTCAAGGACACCGCGAAGCCCGCGCAAGGATCATCCGCGGCCGACGCCTCAGCAGCCGCGCAGACATAAGCGTCGTAGTTGTCGGCCAGTCGCAAAGTGCAACGGGCCGTGACAAGACGGGTCAAAAGGGCCGCGCCTGCCATTGGGCAGTTCGCGGCCCTGCTTTTTCTGGTTCCGGCAACCGCTGCGGCCGACGCGTGGTCGGACGCGTTGTTGGCGCGAGACCTCGACCGCATCGACCAGCTGCTCGACGCGCCGCGTAGCGATCCGAATCGGCCGGATCCCGAGGGCAAGACCGCGCTCATGTTCGCCGCGCAGGATGGCAACGTCGAACTCGTCGCGCGCCTGATCGCCCGTGGCGCGAACGTCAATGCCGCGAATGCCAATGGCGGGACCCCGCTCATGTATGCGGCCCTTGGCGGCGATGCGGTGGTCACCCGGCTGATACTCGAGTACGGCGCAAGACCGGATCACAAGGCCAGTCTCGGCTGGACCGCGCTCGAAGTCGCCGCCGTCAAGGGGCACACGGCGGTAGCCAGTGTTCTGCTCGGCGCCGGTGCCGACCCGAATGTGCGCGATGCCTATGGCTGGACCCCGCTGATGCGCGCGGCGGACCTGCGGCGCATCGCGATCGTCCGGACACTGCTCGATACGTCTGCCACCAGCCTGTCTGCGCGCCAGGAGTCAGGACGGACGGCGCTGCACATCGCTTCGGCCGCCGGGGATCTGGACATCGTGGCGCTGCTGATCGAACGCGGCGCCGACCCGGCGCCGGAGGACTTCCAGGGACATACCGCCGCTTCCCTTGCGGCACTCGCGGGTCACACGGAAATCGTCGAGTTTCTGCAAGCCGCGTCGCCGTCGCCCAACGGACAATGACCCGGGTCCGCGTCTGAGCCGCGCGCGACTCAGCACCCCCCTGTTCTGGCGTATTCGTCGAGCGGCAGGACCTCGACGGTGCCGGTGACCGGGCGCGCGATATCGTCACTCTTGTGGGCCAGCGCGATCTGGAAACCGAACTCGGAGAGGAAGCGCTCCAGCATGTCGCCACCGTAGATACCGGTCGCAAACAGTGCCTGCTCATCAGCAACGTAATCGAGCTCGACGGCCGCAAGCGGCTGCGGCGCGGGCCCTGAAAGCACGCGCCCACCGTCAAGCGCGTCGTAGACGCTGCCTTCGGAGCAGCAATAGATCACCTGGCCGCGTGCCCACCATCCGCTCTCCGAATCGCCGTCCGACATGGGCTTGTGGCGGTAGTCGATGAAGCTGACATTCCTCGTCGGATAACTCATGCGGTGCGCACAGATCGCGGAGAATGCGACGATTGACGCACCCGGCCCCACGCCGCCCGACCAGCGATAAGCCCTGCCGTCGGCGGTTCTGAGCTCCGGCCCGGGCTTGGCCGGTATGCCCAGATTGATCAGGAAACAGGGCGTGGTCACATACGGGTAATGGAACAGGTAGCTGCGGCCTACCGTCAGTGCGGCGGGTGTCAGGGTTTCGCCAAGCGCGTCTACCAGCCTCACGCGTTCGGCCGGCGCAAGTTCGCCGAGTGGTTCCGCCATCAACGCCGGGGCCGCCGCAACCGCGGCGCCAGCGCCGGCGCAGATCTTGAGAAATTTGCGTCTGTCGACTGAACTGGAGTCTGCCATCCTGTGTTACCCAGATCGATATCGGGCCCGGTTATCGTCAGATAGTAGCAAAACGGGCGATGGCTCGTTGCTGGCGTTCCAAACGGGCATCTGAAAGAATGATGCTTTGCGACCTCGTGCGTACCGGTTGCCGCGCGCATGAGGCGATCTGGGGGGGCGCCACAGGCTCTGTGATCGTTTTTCGAATATGAACGAATCCTCGTCAGCAATCGGCACTGCGTTGTCGATGATCGCCACGTTCGACGCCGACTTGTTCGAGATCGTCTTGCTGTCGCTGCAGGTCAGCCTGAGTGCGGTCGCGATCGCGTCGATCATTGCGCTGCCGCTGGGGGCGCTGATCGCGCTGCAGAGATTCCCCGGCCGGCGCGCCGTTGTCATTCTCCTCAATGCGATGATGGGGCTGCCACCCGTGGTCGTCGGCCTGATGGTTTACCTGTTGTTGTCGCGCGCCGGACCGCTCGGGTCGATGGGCCTGTTGTTCACGCCCACCGCGATGGTTATCGCGCAGAGCATCATCGTCCTGCCGATCATTGCGGCGCTGTCGCGGCAGACGATCGCCGACCTGCACGAGGAATACGGCGAGTACCTGCGATCGCTCGGTTGTACGCCGATGCAGAGCATCGCGACGCTGCTCTGGGACGGGCGTTTTCGATTGCTCACCGCCATCATGGCAGGCTTCGGCAGGGCCATTGCCGAGGTTGGCGCCGTCATTATCGTCGGCGGCAACATCCAGCATTCGACCCGGGTGATGACGACGACCATTGCGCTGGAAACGAGCAAGGGCAACCTTGCGCTCGCGCTCGGGCTCGGCGTCATGCTCCTGACCCTTGCCCTGGGCGTCAACGCGGCGGCGCTGGTCATTTCCGATACCGCGAGGCGGCGTTATGGCTGACGGCGCACCGCACACCGAAGCACGCGAGTACGAACAGCGTGATTCGACTGCCAAACACCCGCTGCTGCCGCTCGTTGCCCGGGGGGTGGATTTCGTGATCAATGGCCGGCGAATCATTGACGATGTGTCGTTCTGGATCGGCTCGAGCGGACGGACCGTCATCCTCGGCCCCAACGGGGCCGGCAAAAGCGTCATGCTGCGCCTGTGTCATGGCCTCCTCAAGCCGACCCGCGGAGAAATTCGCTGGGGCGGCGTGTCGGTTGCGGATGCGCGTGAGCAACAGGCGATGACGTCGCAAAAACCGGTACTGCTGCGGCGCACGGTCAACGACAACCTGCTGCACGTACTGCGAGTGAAAGGCGTGCCCGGTGGTGAGCGCCAGGCCCTCGTCGATGCTGCCCTGGAGCAGGCAGGTCTCACCGACCTTGGCGGGCGGCACGCCCGCATTCTTTCCGGCGGACAGCAGCAACGGCTGGCAATTGCGCGGGCGTTTGTTCTCAAACCCAAAGTGCTGCTGCTGGACGAACCCACCGCAAATCTCGACCCTGCCGCCGTGCGCGGCGTCGAGGAACTGATCCGTGCGATTAGCGCTGCCGGCACCAAGATACTGATGACGACACACGACATCGCCCAGGCAAAACGGCTCGCCGCAGACGTCATGTTCCTCAACCAGGGACGGCTGCTCGAGCATGCGCCCGCGATCGAGTTTTTCTCGTCGCCGAAGGACCCCGTGGCCGCGCGATTTCTCGCCGGCGAGCTGCCGACCTGACTGTTGATGCCGCGCTTTCTTCAATGTTCCGCAGGATAACGTCGAACATGCGCAGCAAGACGAATACTTCACAAACGAAGTTCACGCGCCTGGCGGCGGCGCTTGTTTCGGGCGTCCTGGCAATCGCGGGTGTGGCACTTGGTGAACCGCACTCGATCACCGTCGCATCGACAACGTCCACGCAAAACTCGGGCCTTTTTGCCTGGTTGCTGCCGCAATTCACGGCAGAGACCGGCATTGATGTCCAGGTCGTCGCGGTCGGCACCGGTCAGGCAATGCGCATCGCGAAAAACGGCGATGCCGACCTGTTGCTGGTCCACCATGAAGCATCCGAACGCAAGTTTGTTTCCGACGGGCTGGGACTCGCGCGCCACCCGATCATGCACAACGATTTTGTGCTCGTAGGGCCTGTCGCCGATCCCGCCGGCGTCCGCGGTATGAGCGAAATCACGGTGGCGTTGCGGCGAATTGCCGAGAGCGAGCAGATATTCGTATCGCGCGGCGACGACAGCGGCACTCACAAGAAAGAACTCGAACTCTGGAGCGCCAGCGGTTTCGATCCCCGCCCGGTGAGCGGCTCATGGTACCGCGAGGCGGGCTCGAGCATGGGGGCAACCCTGAATACGGCAAGCGCCATGGAAGCGTACACGCTCAGCGACCGCGCGAGCTGGGTGAGCTTCGGAAACAAGGGAGACATGGAGATACTCCTCGAAGGCGACCCGCCCCTGAACAATCCCTACGCGGCCATCGTCGTGAACCCTGAACGACACCCGCACGTGCGGGTCAGGGAGGCCCAGGCTTTCGTGGACTGGCTTACGTCGGCACGCGGACAGGCGGCGATTGCCGCGTTTCGCGTCGATGGCCAGCAGCTGTTCTTTCCGGACGTCGTGCCAGGCGAAAGGTAGGCTCGCGAATGAACACAGAGATTCGTTCCGCGCGCCGTGTTCGCCTTCCACTGCGCATCGTTCCGCCGCTGGCCTTGCTGTGCGTTGGCGTCGTTCAGGCGCAGGGCGAACCACCACCCAAAGGGTCGGGCGCCGAAGCCCCGGACTGGCTCTCCATAAGCGGCAGTCTGCGGCTGCGCTACGAATCCATGGACAACACGTTTCGGCTTGTCGGTCCGGACCCGGATGAACTGCTGGTGTCCCGTCTGCTCGTGCTCGCCGAGGCCAAAGGCGAGCGATTCTATGGCGGGCTCGAACTCCAGGATTCCCGGGCGTGGTTACATCAGGACCTGACACCGGTCGGTACGGCCGACGTCAACGCGCTCGAGCCGTTACGCGCATACATCGGCTACAGGAACGAGAATATGGACATCCAGGTCGGCCGGATAACAATGGATGTTGGCGGCCGCCGCCTGGTGGCGCGCAATCGCACGCGCAATACGATCAATTCCTTTACCGGCATCCGGGCCACGTGGTCGAGTCCCGGGCGTGTCGGCCTGGACGCATTCGTTACGATGCCGGTCGCGCGCCTGCCCGATAACCTCGAACAAGATCGTTTGCGAGCCAACGAGTTCGAGCTCGACCAGGAACATTGGGAGCGGGCGTTCTGGGGATTGTATGTATCGGACCTGCAGGTCAGCAGCCGTTTTGACACCGAGGCGTATCTGATCGGCATCCGCGAAAATGATCGGCCGGGCCTGGCCACGCGCAATCGCGACTTCCTGACATATGGTGTACGCGCGCAGCATGCGGGCGATCTATGGGCTTACGAGCTCGAAGCCGCGCTCCAGCACGGCAAGAGCCGCGCCACCGCGCTGCCAATCGACACCACGGACCTCGATCACCGCGCGTGGTTCGCGCACGCGGAAATCAGCCGCAAATTGCAGGGCAGCTGGGACCCTCGCATGATCTTGCGGTTCGATTATGCCTCCGGCGACAAGGATCCGGATGACGGCGAGTTCAATCGCTTCGATACCCTGTACGGCGCCAGGCGCTGGGAGTTCGGACCTACAGGCATCTATGGCGCCCTGACGCGCAGCAATATCCTGTCGCCCGGTATCGCGCTGCGGACGAAGCCACGTCCGTCCACCGATTTCCGAATCGACTACCGGCCTGCATGGCTTGCCAGCAAGCGCGATGTCCTGCCGACAGCAGGGCTCAGAGACCGTAATGGCCTTTCGGGGTCGTTCATTGGTCACCAGGTTGATTTGCGCTGGCAATGGTGGTCGAGTTCGCGAAAACTGACGGTCGACTTTACGGCCGCTTACCTGTGGAAGGGGGAGTTTCTCAACGATGCTCCCGGTGCGCCGCCGACCTCCAACACGGCCTACGCCTACATTTCGACGGCGTTGGCCTTCTGATCGGGATGGGAACGTGCGACGCCGGGGACATCGTGAATTTTGCCCGGTTAGTACTGTATAGCTCCGGCGTTTCGGGCCTGACGCTGTTTCGGCATCGGCCGTCACAAAAAAGCGGGGGTGACTCCTTTCATGAACCTGATCCTGCCGCCGCCTTACGGTTGCTTGAGGTTCCTGCTATGGCGCAGCGGCCGATCAAATGTGCAACGCTCGCGTGGCCGGAATGCGGCAGAATAGTCGTCCCGGTCGCGCACGCAGAAGCGCTGACCGGGCTCGCCGCGAAACCAGGCCGGCCGGATGCTATGCTGATTACGATCCCTCACCACCACCCGCAGGGGAGGACCTGACGATGAAATTCCAAATACCTTGCACACTGCTCCTGACCGGCTGCGCACTCGCGGCCACGGCCTATGCGGACGAAACCCGTATCGACATTCACGCCATCAGCGCCGACGGCGTCGGCGAATTGCTCGGGACCGTCACTGCCACGGACACGGACGACGGGCTGCAGCTCACGCCGGATCTCAAGGGATTGCCGCCGGGGGAGCATGGCTTCCACGTGCATCAGAACCCGAGTTGCGATCCGGGTGAGAAGGACGGCGCCAGGGCGGCCGGTCTCGCGGCCGGCGGGCACTATGATCCGACGAATGCCGGGGCGCACAGGGGTCCTGGCCATGACGGGCACCTCGGCGATCTGCCGCTGCTGGTCGTCGACGAGAACGGCGAGGCCAGTGCAGTGACGCTTGCGCCCCGGTTGACGGTCGCCGATATCCGCGGCCGAGCGCTCATGGTGCACGCATCGGGAGACAACTACAGCGACGATCCCGCCCCGCTCGGCGGTGGCGGCGCCCGCATCGCCTGCGGCGTCATCGACTGACCTCGCTTCGGTCACCGCGATGCGCCGCGCCGGCGGCCTCGCGGCACCGACGAAACCGGTAACGCAGCTCCGGGCAGGCC
>DATCZJ010000033.1:0-7968 GCA_036525955.1 Woeseiaceae bacterium
TTCGTGTATCGCAACAATCGACTCGTCGTCGATACGCCTTTCGGCGCAGTAACGGATATCGGTACGCGGTTTGCCGTAGCCGCGGGGCAGGACGCGCTCGACATCGCGGTCAGGGACGGCAGGGTGGACCTGCGCGACGGCACGCTGAGTGCGACGGCGGTCGGCGGCGAGAGAATGCAGGTAAGCGGCGGGCAGGTCGCCGTGGATGCATTGGCGCCCCACGACAGCTACTGGCACTGGACCGCGTCGCTGGCACCGGCTTTCGATATCGAGAATAAATCGCTGCTGGAATTTCTGCGCTGGGCGACGCGTGAGACCGGGCTGGAACTCGAGTTTGCAGACGACGACCTCAGGATGGCTGCGATGCGCACGGATCTGCACGGCTCCGTCGCGGATCTCGAGCCGCTGGATGCCATCGTGTCGGTGCTTGCGACGACGCGCTTCAGATACCGCATCGAACATGACAGGCTGATCGTCGAGCGTTAGCAGACAGCGCGCATGGTTTGCACTACCATCGCGCCATGCGATTCGGATGGTGTTGTTCGGGTGTATTCCCTGGTCTGCTGATGGCGATGGCGACCTTGCCGGCATCCGCCGATTCCGCTACTCCGCTCGGCGAATTTCTTGCCGGACTGCGCGACCAGGGCGTGAGTGTCATTTTCAGCAGCGACCTGGTCACGGACGAGATGCTGCTTCCGGAAGTGCCGAGTGACGTCACGAGCGCAGAGGCCCTGTCTCGTGTCCTCGCGCCCTTCGGCCTGAAAGCCATGGAAGGATCGACCGGCATCCTGCTCGTCGTCAGAAGTGACGAGCCGACGGATGCGGGGTCGACCGCCGCCGAGCAACGTTACGAGGTGCCCATTCCCGAGATCGTCGTCACTTCGAGCCTGCACAGCCTGCAGTATTCGCCATCCGGCACCCAGACCTATCTCGATCGGGCAATGACGGCGCGCATCCCGGCTGCCGCCGAGGAAGCGGTGCGGCTGACGAACCGGCTTCCCGGCACGGCAAATGGCGGAATCTCGGCGCGCAACCATGTTCGCGGTGGCGAGGTCAACGAGGTCCTGTTCATGTTCGACGGGCTGAGGCTCTATGAGCCCTATCACCTGAAGGACTTTCAGTCCGTTGCAACGATCGTCAACTCGCATGCCGTGGGCGGTATCGAGTTCTATACCGGCGCCTATCCTGCACAGTACGGCGACCGCATGAGCGGTGTCATGGATATCGCCCTGCGCGAGCCCGAGAAGCCGATGGAGACCGAGCTGGCGCTGAGCTTCTTCAATACCTCGTTGCTGTCGATCGGAAACTTCGGTGGCGGTGATCGCGGTGACTGGCTGCTGACGGTGCGGCGCGGCAACCTGGATCTGATTGCCGACCTTGTCGATCCCGACATCGGCAGCCCCGACTATCGCGACTACCTGGCGCACGTTGGCTGGGATTTCGGCCCGCGCGCCAAGGTGAGTGCCAACTATCTCGCATCGGTTGACAAGCTGGCGTTGTTTGACGTCGGACGCGGTGAAGCGGCCAGTGCGCGCTATGGAAACCAGGTCTCATGGCTCAAGTGGGATGCCGAATGGTCTGACCAGTTAAAGAGCCTAACGGTATTTGCCTACAGCGACATCGGAAACCGCCGTCGCGGCACGCTCGATCTGCCGGGCATCGTTTCCGGCGACCTGGAGAGCGCGACGAATTTCACGGCGTTCGAATTGCGCCAGCACTGGACCTGGACGCCCGCGGATAACTGGATGCTGCAGGCAGGTGTCAACGGCAAGCACCTGGACGCGCGCTATCAGCTCGTGGCCAGCAGGGAGATCGCGGCGCCGTTCGACACCATACTCGGCAACCAGCCACTGACGGTACTCGACTTCGACCTGTCACCCGAGGGTGCACAGTACGCGGCCTATGCAGAGTTCCGCTGGCGGCCGCTATCGAAGCTGACGCTCGATCTCGGCCTGCGCTGGGATCAGCAAACGTATACGACGGCAGCCGACGATCGGCAGTACAGCCCGCGAGCCAGCCTGCTGTGGGAACCGTCGGGCAGTACGCAGATCAGGCTTGGATGGGGCCAGTATTACCAGGCGCAGGAGATCAACGAGCTGCAGCTGAGCGACGGCGTCGACGAATTTGCCGCCGCGCAGCGTGCCGAGCATTTCGTGCTGAATGCGAAGCACTGGTTTTCTGACGAAGTCGACCTGGCACTGTCGGTCTATCGCAAGAGCTTTCGAACGATCCGGCCGCGATTCGAAAACGTGTTCAACACGCTCACGCTGTTGCCGGAACTGCAGTTCGACAGGGTGCTCGTCAATGCAGCCACTGCCGAGGCGCTCGGCGCAGAACTGATCCTGACGCGCGGTGCGTCCGACGAGGACCTGCTCTGGTGGTTGTCGTACTCGTGGTCGCGCGTCGAGGACAGCACGGGCGAAGGCAACGTACCGAGAAGCTGGGACCAGTCGCATACGCTGAAGGGCGGTGTCAGCCTGCGATGGCGCCAATGGGATTTCAGTCTTGCCGGCGAAGCGCACACGGGCTGGCCAAGGACCGAGTTGTACTCCGAGCTGCTGAGCCAGCCGGACGGTTCGACGAGCCTGAGCGTATCCACCTCGAGGCGTAACGCATTCCGCCATTCGGTGTCACACTCACTCGACATGCGCATCAGCCGCGACTTCGACCTGTCACGAGGCAGGCTCACGGCATTCCTCGAAGTGACCAACCTCTATGACCGGGAAAATGCCTGTTGCATGGAGTATGCGCTCGCACCGGACGGGTCGGTCGCGGCAAACGAAACGCACTGGCTGCCGCTCGTTCCTTCTCTCGGTATCGTCTGGCGATTCTGACGCCGCGCTGTCGATCAACCCTGCCAGAGGCCTTCGGCACGCAAGTCTTCCATCGTCAGCTCGATCGACCGTCGCAGGGTGGCGACGACGAAATCGACATCGTCCCGTGTCATGGTCAGCGGTGGCGACATGATGTTGAGGTCCACGATCGGTCTTACGATCAGCCCGAGGGCTTCGGCATGATTCGAGATGCGCTTGCCGATGTCGATGTCCGGTGCAAAGAATTCCCGGGTGCCCTTGTCCCGCACGTTGACGATGCACATCATGAATTTCTCGCCGCGGATATCGCCCACTATCGGCAGGTCGAGCAGCGTCCTCAACTGCGCTTCGAAATAGGGTCCAACGGCATTGACGTTGTCGAACAGTTTCTCGCGCTCGATGATCTCGATGTTCCTGAGCGCCGCGGCACAACAGACCGGGTGCGCCGAATAGGTGAAACCGGCGGCGAAGTAACGGTCGACGTCCGCGGCGATCGTATCGTAGATGCGGTCCGAGAAAATCGTCGCGCCGAGCGGCAGGTAGCCCGATGACAGGCCCTTGGCGCAGGTGATGATGTCCGGAACGATGCCGTACTTTTCCTCCGAGACGAACCAGTGCCCGAGTCGGCCGAAGGCCGTCACGACCTCGTCGGCGACGTAGAGGATGTCGTGACGCCGGCACAGTTCCCAGGTGCGCCGGTTGTAGTCGGCCGGTGGCACGATGACGCCACCCGCGCCCATGATCGGTTCGGCATAGAACGCCGCGATGTTGTCGGCCCCGACGTCGAGAATCTTCCGCTCCATCTCTTCGAGCAGGTGGTCACAAAACGCGGCTTCCGAGCGAATGTGCGCCGGCGCCCGGTAGTAATTCGGGCTCGACAGGTGATGGATCCAGTCCGTGATGAAATCGAATTCGCAGATGCGATCCCCGGGTTTGCCGCCGAGTGAGGCGGCAAGATAGGTGGCGCCGTGATAGGCGTCGGTGCGTGTCAGCAGGTGTCGCTTGTCGGGCTTGCCGCGCGCGTTCTGGTACATGCGGATGATGCGGTAGGCAAGATCGTTGGCGGTCGAGCCGCCGCTCGAGAACGCAACGTGGTTGAGATCCCCGGGCGCGAGGTCCGCGAGCCGCGCCGCGAGCCTGGCGGCGGGCGGGTTCGTCATGTCGACGAACGGATTCGCATACGCCATCTTCCGCACCTGTTCGGCGATCACATCGGCCATCTCGTCGCGGCCCAGGCCGATGTTGGTGCACCACATGCCGCCGACGGCGTCAAAGTACTCCTTGCCGTTTTCATCCGTGATGTAGCAGCCGGTGCCCCGGTGCATGACCAGCGCGCCTTCCTCGTCGAAACTGGCGAAATGCTGGTAAGGGTGCAGCACGTGGCGGCGGTCCTTTTCCCAGACGTCGCTGCGCTTCGCGTTTTCGTCTTGCTTGGTTTCGGCCATTGGTTCCCAGGCGTTTTCCACCCCGATCCCGGGCAGTCTATCATTCCGCCGAAGCGTGGCGCCGTGGCCCAAAGAGATCGGCGATTTGCCGTCAAAACCGCTAGAATGATGCGCCTGTCTGAACAGGTCTGGCATGGATTTCGGAGGAAACACGGTCGTGAGTGCGTCGCAACGGGAAGTCAAACACAGCAAGATCAGCAACGCCGAATGGCAGCAGCGCAAGGTCGCCGCAATCGCCAGGGGGCAGGGCAATGCCGCGGCCGTCTATGTCGAGCGTGCCAGCAACGCCGAAATCTGGGACGTCGAAGGCAAGCGCTATGTCGACTTCGGAACGGGCATCGCGGTGTGCAACACCGGGCATAGCCACCCGAAAGTCGTCGCCGCCGTTCGCGACCAGCTCGAGCGTTTCAGCCATACCTGCGTCATGGTCACGCCTTACGATTCGGCCGTGCGGCTCGCCGAGCACCTGAACGAACTGGCGCCCGGCAACACGCCGAAGAAGAGCATCTTCGTGACGACCGGCGCCGAAGCCGTCGAGAATACGATCAAGATCGCGCGCGCCCACACGGGCCGCCGCGGCGTCATCGCGTTCAACGGCGGCTTCCATGGCCGCACGCTGCTCGCGATGGGCCTGACCGGCAAGATCACGCCGTACAAGAACCTGTTCGGGCCGTTCCCGGGCGAGGTCTACCACGCGCCGTTCCCGGTTCCGTACCACGGCGTCACGGTCGAAGATTCGATGAAGGCCCTGCAGAATCTTTTCAAGGTCGACATCGCCCCGTCCGACGTGGCCGCGATCATCGTGGAACCCGTGCAGGGCGAAGGCGGTTTCTACCCGGCGCCCGACGAGTTCCTGCAGGCGTTGCGCAAGCTCTGTGACGAACACGGCATCGTGCTCGTCATGGATGAAATCCAGACCGGCTTCGGCCGCACGGGCCGCTTCTTTGCGGCCGAGTATGCGGGCGTCGAGGCCGATCTCATGACGGTTGCGAAGGGTGTGGCCGGGGGCTTCCCGCTGGCGGCCGTCGTCGGCAAGGCAGACATCATGGATGCGCCGTTGCCCGGCGGGCTCGGCGGCACCTATGCGGGGTCGCCGATCGGCTGCAGTGCGGCGCTGGCGGTGATCGACATCATTCGCGAAGACAAACTCGTCGATCGCGCGGTCGAGATCGGCAAGCATTTCGAGCGGCGACTGAAGGCGCTGCAGAAAAAGCATCCTGGCGTCATCGGTGATATCCGGACATCGCGCGGTGCAATGATGGCCATGGAACTCGTCAGGGATGGCGATGCGCATCAGCCGGACGCCGATCTCACGAAGGCGCTGGTCGGCAAGGCGGCCGAGAGCGGGCTGATCCTCCTGTCCTGCGGTGTTTACGGCAACGTGATCCGCTTCCTGCCCGCGCTGACGATCAGCGATGCGCTGATCGACGAGGGGCTCGACATCCTCGAGTCCTGCCTGGACGCGTTGCTGAAGTGATCGTGTTGGGCGCCGCCGTTCAGGCGGCGTCCGAATCGCCCAGGATGTCGAGCACCGGCGCGAGCTGGCGCCGGTAGTGACGCCAGCGTCCCACGGAACGCTGATGCGGCGCTTCGCGAACCTGCACGGCGCTCGCCGTCGTCACAACACTGTCGCGTTCGAAATAGGCGAGGCAGTCCGCGTTCCAGGACAGCCCGATGTACTGCAATACCTTGCGCAGCGTGTCCTCGGTGTTGCCGACCAGTGCCTCGTAGTCGATTTCGACGTAGCGATTGCCGAAGCGCTCGCGCCACGTGTCCATCAGTCGCCGGTAGCGCGCGTAATGCCGCGCGAGTTCTTCGAGGTCGTAGGAATACAGGTAGGCATCGGCGAACAGCTGCTTGTAGATGGCCAGGCAGCTGTCGATCGGGTCGCGCCGCAGGTGGATGACGCGTGCATTGGGCAGCGCGGCCAGGATCAGCGGCAGGTAGAGGTAGTTGGGCGGAAGCTTGTCGATGACGTGCGCGGCATCGAGCCGTAGCGACGATGTCAGGTCGACGTAAGCTTCGCCAATCCCTGTCGGATCGGCAGTAGCCGCCTGGCGCATCAGTTCCGCCGAGAACTGGCGTGGCTCTGTGCTGCCAGTCGCCTGTCGGACCGCGAATCCGAAGAAGCGCAGCTCTCCAGCCGAGGCAACTGCAGGGTGCGCGTCGAGCATGCGATCCAGCAGAGTCGTTCCGGTACGCGGTTCGCCGATGATAAACACGGGCCCCGCGTCGAAGCATTCACTTTGCCGGGCGGCAAACCACTCGCTGGTAAACGTGGTTTCGAGCGTCTCGAACAGCTCGATGTCGCGGGCCTCATCGTAAGACACCGTCCGACGTCGATGTCGGGCGCCCGACTCCCAGGCGGCAAACGCGCCGTCCCAGTCGCCGAGGTCCTCGAGTTCCTTGCCTATTGCGTAGTTGAGGTAGGCGATGGACTGGTCGGGCAACTCCCGCTGCAGCAGAGCCCGCATCGTCTCGATGTGCGCCTCGGATGTGGCGGTCGCGACCCCCGAAAGCAGCCAGTGTGCCTGTGCGTTCGCAGGATCGAGACTGACGATCTCGAGTAAGATCTCCAGTGCCTTTTCGCGCGCGCCGAC
This sequence comes from Woeseiaceae bacterium, assembly GCA_036525955.1. Classification (GTDB taxonomy): domain Bacteria; phylum Pseudomonadota; class Gammaproteobacteria; order Steroidobacterales; family Woeseiaceae; genus UBA1847. The sequence goes on from DATCZJ010000033.1 coordinate 6,859, forward strand.
GTACAGCTGGGCATTGGCAAGGTTGATCAGGAACGGCACATGACGGGGATCGACGTCGACGGCCTTCCGGTGCCATTCGAGCGCCGCGCGCGGGTTGCCGGCGAGGCGAAAGACGGTGCCGATCAGGTCGCGCGTGGCCGGATTCTCGCGCTCGGTGCCGGCGGCGTTGCGCAGGCTGGCCTCGGCGAGTCGAATTCGCCCGGAGGCGGCATAAAGACGCGCGAGCTCCGCCCATGCAGCGGCATGTTTTTCGTTAAGCCTGACCGTCGTTTCGAGCGCCTGCTCTGCAGTGCTCCAATCGTGGCTTTGCAGCGCGATCAGCGCGGCGAGATAGTGAGCCCGCGGCATATCATTGCGCATGCCTATGGCTTCGCGGCAGATTGCGGCGGCCCTCGCGAGGTCACCTGCTCCGAGCGCAAGGAAGCCGCTCTGCAAGAGCTTCTGCAATCCAGGGGTCTGGCGTCCGGGCATCTTGCGGGTCATAGCGGCGAAAAAAAGGGGCGCCGGAAATCCGGCACCCCCGTTTTACAGGCAAACTGCGTGTTAGTCGAAGTAATAGCCGAAGCGGACGCCTACCGTGCGCGGCTTGTTCGGTCCCACGAGCCATTCCGGCGTGATGCCCGTGTTGTACTGCAGGCCGGCATAGTTCAGCTCGTCGGTCAGGTTCTCGACGTAGCCCGTTACGCTCCAGTTGTTGCTGGATTCGTAACCGACGCGAACGGTCCACTCCATGAAGCTGTCCAGCGTCTGCCAGGGCAGATCAGACCAGCCGCCGCCGCGCTCGCTTTCCCAGAATCCCTCGAGATTGCCGAAAACGCGACCGTTGCCGACCGGGTAGTCGGCCTTCAGGACCATCGAGCCCATGAAGTCAGGCGCCCAGTAGATCTTGTTGCCTTCGCAGCCGAGCGGGTCGCCATCGGGCAGCCCGTCCGCATCCGGCGCGCCGTCGCAGACCTTCTCGAGCTCGAACGCCTCGGTGTCGAGCCAGCCGGCTGCAACGACCAGGTCCCAGTTGTCGTTCATCGCCCACTGGATGGAGCCCTCGATACCCCGGCCGTCTGCCTTGCCTACGTTGTCGACCTTGGCGCCGCCATCGTAGTAGTTGACCTG
>DATCZJ010000034.1:0-2520 GCA_036525955.1 Woeseiaceae bacterium
CGAGCTGTTGAGCAGCGAGGAAGACTCCGGTTTCGCGACAGCCATCGCGCCCCGTGCGTTCGTATTTCCTGCGGACCACGGCCCGCACCCCGGGTTTCGCAACGAGTGGTGGTACGTCACCGGCAATCTCGACGGCGATGGTGGCAGGCGCTTCGGCTTCGAGCTGACTATATTTCGGTTCGCGTTGGCACCGACTCTTTTGACAGCGGCATCGAGCTGGCGAAGCAACCAGGTTTACATCGCGCACTTTGCCGTGACCGACGCCGGTCGCGAACGTTTCTATACGGCAGAGCGTTACTCGCGGGGCGCGCTCGGGCTCGCAGGCGCGAGCGCTGATCCGTTCCGGGTCTGGATCGACGACTGGGAAATCGCCACGGAAGAACCGGGACGGCCGGAGCAATGGCGGCTGCGGGCGTCCGATGCCGAGTTTGCGCTCGACGTCGCGCTCACCGCTGCGAAACCACCCGTGCTGAATGGCATCGACGGGCTTTCGCAGAAGTCGGCCGAGCCGGGCAATGCCTCCTACTACTACTCGATCACGCGATGGCTGACGGAGGGTTCAATTCGGCTCGGTGACGAGGAGTACCGCGTTTCGGGCCTGTCCTGGCTCGACCGAGAGTGGAGCAGCAGCGCGCTTGCTGCGGACCAGCTCGGCTGGGACTGGTTCGCGCTGCAGTTATCCGACGGCAGCGAACTGATGTTCTACAACCTGCGCAAGCTCGACGGCAGCCAGGACGAGCACAGCGCAGGCACCTGGATAAGCGCCGACGGCGCGTCGACGCACATCGACCGGGAGGACGTCGAGATCGAAGTCACCGACACCTGGGACAGCCCCGAGGGCGGGCGGTATCCGTCGGCGTGGGTGTTGCGAGTACCGGACCGGGGTCTCTCGCTAGAGATTCGCCCGGTCATGGCCGACCAGGAGCTGTTCACGACGGTGCGCTACTGGGAGGGCGCGGTCGACGTACGGGGCCAACGGCACGGGTCGCCCGTCGAGGGCCGCGGCTACGTCGAACTGACGGGATACACGGACTAGACGTGGCCGCCGCGTCAGTTCGATTCCGACAGACTTGCAGCGAGCGCTTCCCAGCTCGTTACCGGTAATTCGCAATGCGTGCCCAGGCAGCGGTAGGCAACGGTATCGTCGTCCACGGCTGCCCGGTCGGCGAGCGCGCCCGGTAATGACTGCTCGTCCCGGCCGATGGCGAATACGAGGCGGCGTGGCGCATACAGTTTTGCCGCAGCGTCTCGCCAGCGGCCGATCTCATCCTCATCGCCGCGGATGATCACGATCTCCGGGTGTTCCAGATACTCCTCGAGTGCCGTCAACAACGTGACGTGGCCGTGCGCGTACTCGTCCATCGCGCGCCAGGCAGTACGCAACGTTCGCTCGGCAGCATCCAGGTAGCGGGTTTCTCCCAAAAGAAATCCGAGGCGCTGCAGTGCTAACGCGGCGATGCCGTTGCCTGATGGCACGGATTCATCGGCCAGCGGTTTCGGCCGGTGGATGAGTTCCTCGTGGTCGTTCGCCGTGAAGAAGAAACCGCCGCTGGCGGTGTCCTCGAAGTTTTCCAGCAGCGTATCGGCAAGGGTGACGGCAAACTGCAGGTATTCGCTCGACCACCGCGCTTGAAGTAATTCCAGTAGCGCGTCGAGCAGGAAGGCGTGGTCGTCGAGGTAGGCGGGAAAGCGTGCTTCGCCGTCCTTGTAGCTCGCGAGCAGGCGGCCGTCGACGAACAGTGTGGCGCGAATGAACTCGACGGCCCGGGCCGCTGCTTCGATGAGATCCTCGCGCTCCAGTGCGCGGCCCGCAATCGCGAGGCCGCGGATTGCAAGGGCGTTCCACGCGGTCAGTTGTTTCTCATCGCGCCCCGGGGGAACGCGGCCAGCTCTTGCTTTCAGCAACGCCTGCTTGCCGCGCTCGATCACGGCGAGGACGTCGTCTTCTGTGAGCCCCGCATCCGCCGCGATATCCTGAATCGAGCGGCGCACGGTGAGGTGCCAGCGTCCCTCGAAATTCGCGGGCTCATCGAGGCCGAAGCGGCCCGCGAAGACGGGATAGTCCGCCGCATTAAGAAGCTCCTGGACCTCGTCGGGCGTCCACAGGTAGTAGAGCCCTTCCTCGCCTTCCGAGTCGGCATCGCGCGTGGCATAAAAACCGCCTTGCGGCGATTGCATGTCCGAGAGCATCCAGTTCGCGGTCGCGTTGGCCACGGCTGCAAAGTCTTCGTCGCCGGTCGCAACGCATGCCTGGGCGTAAAGCGCCAGCAACGGGCCATTGTCATACAGCATCTTCTCGAAATGCGGGATCTGCCAGTAGCGGTCCACCGAGTAACGGCAGAACCCGCCGCCGACGTGATCGAACAGTCCGCCGTCCGACATGCGCGTTAGCGTCAGGGTCGCCATGTACAACGCGTCGAGATCCGGTTCATCGCTGCTGGCCGAATCGCGCCAATGCCTGAGCAGCCGGTCGATCGTCGTCGGGTGCGGGAACTTCGGCGCACTGCCGAAGCCGCCATA
>DATCZJ010000035.1:0-2756 GCA_036525955.1 Woeseiaceae bacterium
GAGAACATTACGGCATCGATGCCAGTCTCGAGCCCCTTGTCAGTGAACGGGACCAGAACTTCCTGGCGGCTGCGACGGATGGTAGTAAATACGTCCTCAAGATCGCAAATGCCTCCGAGTCTGTGGCTGTCACCGATTTCCAGAACCAGGCGCTGTTGCACATCGCGCGCGTCGCGCCGGAAATCCCCGTACCAAGGGTAATCCCTGCAAACGATGGCAAGCTGATGTTCGAGGTCGAATCCGTGGCCGGCGACACCCACCGTGTGAGGCTGTTGTCGTGGCTGGAGGGTATTCCGTTGCAGCATGCCCAGGGCGTCAGGGCCGTTGCGCGTCAGATGGGTGAGTGCCTCGCGCAAATCGGCCTCGCATTGCGCGACTTCGAGCATACGGCCGGCGACTACGCACTGTTGTGGGATATCCGGAATGCTGCCAGCCTCGAGAAACTATTGCCCTACGTTGATGACAGGGACCTGCGTAAACTCTGCGCACAGCGTCTCTCCCGTTTTCGTGACGTGATTGCGCCGCAGCTCGACACGTTGCGTAGCCAGGTCATTCACAACGACATGAATCCGAGCAATGTGCTCGTTGATGCCGCCGACGTGAATCGTGTTACCGGCGTGATCGACTTCGGCGACATGGTGTTTTCCCGGCTCGTCAATGACGTCGCGGTCGCCGCAGCCTATTTCTGCAGGATCGAAGACGATCCGTTCGCGGAAGTTGCAGTGTTTCTGGACGCCTACACTGACGTTCTGCCGTTGACGGAGGATGAGATTGCCTTGCTGCCCGACCTCATTCTCACCCGTCACCTGACCACGGTAATGATTACCCACTGGCGTGCGTCCCTGTATCCTGACAACGCCGAGTACATACTAAGAAGCGAGGGGCGGGCGCGCAGAATGCTTTACCTGGTAGTCGAATCGTCCATCAAAGACACGGCCAGCCGTTTTCTCGGCGTCTGTCGCCGCGTCCCGGGGAAGGGGGCACGGGCGTGACAGGCGCCAACAGGGCAATGATAGAGCGGCGTCGGCAGTTGCTAGGCCCGGCCTACAAGCTCTTCTATGACAACCCGGTACACATCGTCAAAGGCGAGGGCGTATGGCTCTACGATACCGACGGCAGGAAGTACCTGGACATGTACAACAATGTGCCGCATGTCGGGCATTGCCATCCGCAGGTTGTCGAGGCGCTGACAAAGCAGATCGCGACCCTGAACACTCACACACGCTACCTGCATCAGAATATCCTCGACTACGCGGAACGCCTGAACAGCAAGTTTGAACACGAACTCGATCTTGCCATGTTCTGTTGCACCGGCAGTGAGGCCAACGAGCTTGCGATGCGGATCGCGCGGACGCACACGGGCGGTACCGGTTTCATCGCGACGAGTTTCGCCTACCACGGCAACACCAAAGCGACCTTCGAGATCACGACTTCCGATATTCCGGAGGAGGAGCGGCCCGACTACATCGCGACGGTACCCGTTCCCGACACCTACCGTGGCTTGTACACGGGCCCCGACGCAGGCGCGCAGTATGCGTCTCATGTGCACGAGGCGATCGACGTTTTGAAACGCCGTGGCGTCAGGCTCGCGGCCTTTATCATCGACACGATCGTGTCGTCCGGCGGCGTGGTTTCTCCGCCGCCGGGCTACCTGTCCAGCGTTGCGGAGATTGTCCGCGATGCCGGCGGCCTGTTTATCGCCGACGAGGTACAGCCAGGCTTCGGCCGCACGGGCAGGAACTTCTGGGGATACCAGGCCGACGGATTCGTGCCGGACATCGTGACGATGGGTAAGCCAATGGGCAACGGCCATCCACTCGCCGGCATAGTCACTCGCAGGGGTATTGTCGAGAAATTCGCGGCGAAGGGGCACTACTTCAACACGTTCGGCGGAAACCCGGTATCCTGCGCCGCCGGACTCGCGGTCCTTGACGTTCTCGAGGAGCAAAACCTGCAGCAGAATGCGCTCGACGTCGGCCAGTACCTGGCGGATGGACTCTGGTCGCTGGCGGACCGGCACGAGCCAATCGGCGACGTTCGCGGCTCCGGTTTCTTCCTCGGCCTCGAACTTGTCGAGGACCGGGAGCAAAAGACACCTGCGACATCGCTTACGAAGAACGTCGTAAATGAATTGCGAAACAGGGGGCTACTGACGTCATCCATCGGGCCGCAGGCCAACATACTCAAACTGCGTTGCCCGATGGTGTTCAGCCGGCAGCACGCGGATTACGCGCTCGAGATTATCGACGGGACACTGGCTGCCTGCCTCGGCTGACGGGGCCGAAAGCCCTGGTTCTGTAGGGATAATTCCGGATTACCTGCCGGGTTCCGCCGCCCAATATTAAAAGTTGAAACCCGGCACGCAAAGGTGACGATTGGCACCGGCCACGGCGGACAGCCCCAGGCACGGCGCGTCGAACGCCGCGCCCGGAAGCAACGACCGCGACTGGTTCGCAATGGATCTCGCGGGCGTGCTGGATATCCTTGTTACTACGACGGGTGGACTTAGCGACGAAGAGGCGGCCGCGCGGCTCGCGCACTACGGTCCCAATACCCTGCCGCGGCGGGAGCCGCCCAGTCTCTTCGAAATCGTCCTGCGGCAGTTCAGGAGCCCCCTGATCTACCTGCTCGGCATTGCGGCCGGCGTGTCGCTGGTGATCGGCGAGGTAAAGGATGCCGCGTTCATCATGGGTGTGCTCCTGATCAACGCCATCATTGGCACGGTGCAGGAGGCACGCGCCGAGAAAGCCAGCCAG
>DATCZJ010000036.1:0-6358 GCA_036525955.1 Woeseiaceae bacterium
TCGGCGCCGTGTTGTTCGCCGTGATCGTCACCGTATCCGCCGCGCTGTCGGCGATGCCATCATTGACCACCAGCTGTGCGACATAGTCGCCGGCAACGTTAGCGACGAACGTGGGACCCACCGCCGTGGCATCACTGAGGACCGCCGTACTGCCCACCGGTACCGAAATCAAGCTCCATGAGTAGGTCAGCGGATCACCGTTCGTATGCGACGAGCCGGAACCGTCCAGCGTCACCGTGTCGCCCTTCGCCACCGTCTGGTCCGGACCGGCATCCGCCGTCGAATCTTGAGCAAAGACCGGGTTCAAGCCCAGCGCGATCAGCAACGCACAGGCGTAAACGGCTGATTTTCGAACTGAGCAGAGGATTGGATAAAGGCGCTTCGGCGCTTCTTGTCGATTAGTCTTGCGTTTCACGGCGGCCTGGCCAGTTCGTCCTGTCACTTGGATGTCGCCGGCCCGTGGTAGTGAGTTCGTTAATCCAGGACCGGTCTTCTAATCTCATAACACTACTAAAGACGGCGGTGCGCGTCTGCGCCCGCGGTCCGGTTGCAAAATGTGAACTGCGTCACACTTTCAGAGCCAGCGTACCGCACTCCCGTCAGTCGCTCAAAGCAGGCCCTCCTGCGGCCCGGAATCGCTCACCCGGCGGGACATTGGCGATACTTATGTCAATCTCGACATGAGTGCCCAACACGCCTCAGCCTTGCGGACAGGATAATACTGCCTGGTGGCTTTTTTGACCATTCGGGAAACCCGCAGTCCGTGAGCGCTTGCGGTTCGGCTCAGCCGCCGTTCATGACCGCGAGCACCTCCTGCGTCTTCGCTTCCATGAGCGCCCGATCGCCACGGCTCTCGACGTTGAGACGTACCACTGGCTCGGTATTCGACATCCGGATGTTGAAGCGCCACTCGGGAAATTCGAAACTGTAGCCGTCCGTGTCGTCGATACTGGCTGCATCGCCGGAGAAATGGTCGTACAAGGCCTTCAGCGTAGCCGCAGCGTCCTCGACCTCGCGATTAATCTCACCGCTCGCGGGATACATTGCCTGGCGCTCCCCAACGAGCGTGGATAACGGTTTGCCAGTCTCGGAAATGAGTTCCGCAACCAGCAGCCACGGGATCATGCCGCTGTCGGCATAGGAGAAGTCGCGGAAATAGTGGTGGGCACTCATCTCGCCGCCGTAGACGCCGTCTACCTCGCGCATCGTCTCCTTGATGAAGGAATGTCCGGACTTGCTTTGCACCGTGTGCCCCCCGGCCTTCGCGACGATGTCGAGCGTGTTCCAGGTCAGCCGCGGGTCGTGGACGATATTGGCGCCGGGATTCTTCCTGAGAATGCTCTCCGCGAGCAGGCCCACGATGTAATAGCCTTCGATGAAGCCGCCGTTCTCGTCGAACAGGAAACAGCGATCGAAGTCGCCGTCCCAGGCGATGCCCATGTCCGCGTCGTTCGCCCTGACGGCGTCGATCGTCGCGGACCGATTCTCGGGCAGCAGCGGGTTGGGAATACCGTTGGGAAAAGTGCCGTCCGGCTCGTGGTGGACCTTGATGAAGTCGAACGGCAGCTGCGGCTCGAGGCCGTCAATCGCGAGCCCGGCGCAGCCGTTGCCGGCGTTGACCACTAGCGTCAGAGGCTTGAGCGCATCCCGATCGACGTACGAGAGCATATGCGCGATGTAATCGTCGAATACGTCCGGGTAAGACACACTGCCGGCCGAGTCGGCCAGCCTGCGCTCGTCGCTTTCGGCGAGCCTGCGGATTTCCACGAGCCCGGTGTCGGCGCTGATCGGACGGGCGCCCTCGCGCACCAGCTTGAGGCCGTTGTAGTCCGCGGGATTGTGGCTGGCGGTCACCATGATACCGCCACCGGCCTGCAGGAATGACGTTGCGAAATAGACCATCTCGGTGCCACACAGGCCGATATCGAGCACCTCGACACCGGCGTCGGAAAGGCCCTTGCACACTGCCTCGGCGAATTCCTCGCTGGAGAGCCGCATATCGCGCCCGACGACGACGCTGTCGGCGTCCAGGAACGCGGCCGTGGCGTTACCGATTCGATAGCAGATATCGGCGTTGATTTGATTCGGGATCTGACCGCGGATGTCGTAGGCCTTGAACGAGTCTATGTTGACGGGCATCTGGTCGGGTTCCTGTTGCGGGCTTGAAATTCTAGGTATTCGTGCCTTCGCGGCCATAGTTGTCGGCCAGCCGGACGATATCATCCTCGCCCAGGTAATCGCCGCACTGCACTTCGATGATGTGCACGGGTTCGTCGAACGGGTTGGCGATGCGATGCACATCGCCGATCGCGATGTAGGTGGACTCGTTGACGCCGAGGTTGAATTCTTCGTCGTTTCTGGTGATCCGTGCGCGACCGCGCACCACGACCCAGTGCTCGGCGCGGCGGGCATGTTTCTGCAGCGACAGCACCGCACCGGGATTGACGATCAGCCGTTTGACCTGGAAACCGTCCGCGCTGTCGATACTGTCGTAGCTGCCCCAGGGTCGGAACACCTGCCGATGCAGCCGGGTCTCCTCGCGGTCATCTGCCTTCAGGCGGTCGACCAGGGCCTTGACGTCCTGCGACCGCTCCTTGCTCACCACCAGCGTCGAATCCTTGGTCTCGACGATAACGACGTTGTCCAGCCCGACGGCGCCCACGAGCCGGCTCTCTGCCTGGACGAAGGTGTTCCTGCAGTCCACCAGCAGCACGTCGCCGTCGACCGTGTTGCCGTCGGCGTCGGTTGCGCGTACCTCCTGCAGGGCCGCCCACGAGCCGACGTCGCTCCAGCCGGCGGAAAGCGGCAGCATGGCAGCGTTGCTGGTCCGTTCCATCACCGCGTAATCGATCGAGTCCGCGGAGCTCGCCAGGAAGGCCGCCGCGTCGGGGCGAATGAAGTCGTCACTGCGGCTGCACGCGGCCATGCTGGACTCGCACGCGCGATGTATCTCGGGGACGAACTCGCGCAGGGCGTCGAGGTAGGTGGCCGCCCTGAACAGGAAGATCCCGCTGTTCCAGAAATGCTCACCGCCGTTGACATACTGTCTTGCGGTCTCGAGGTCGGGCTTTTCGACGAACGAGATGACCGGCGCTGCGCTATCGCTGTGCGGCCTCGCCTGGATATAGCCGTAGCCGGTTTCCGGCCCGGTCGGAACGATGCCGAATGTGACCAGCGCGCCCGCTGCCGCCGCCTCCACGCCGCGCGAGACGGCAGCCTGAAACGCGCCGAGATCGCGAATGACGTGGTCCGCGGGCATGATCAGCAGCACCCCGTCGGGGTCGTCGGCCGCGACGAGCAGCGCCGCCAGCGCCGCGGCCGGGGCGGTATTGCGGCCTTCCGGCTCGAGGATGATGCGCGACGTTACGCCGATCGCACGCAACTGCTCGGCAACCAGGAACCTGTGTGCCTCGCTGCAGACGACAACGCAGTCGTCGGCGACATCCGCCAGGCCCTCCAGCCTCGAGGCTGTGTCCTGCAGCATTGTGGAATCGCCCGTAACCAGCGGCAGCAGCTGCTTCGGATACATCGAACGTGACGCGGGCCACAAGCGTGTCCCTGCACCGCCCGAGAGAATGACGGGGTGAATGACTGGCATGGGCTCGTTGACGCGCCCCTACGACGCGACCGACTGGACCTTGTCCGTCTTGCGCCTGCCGTAAGCCGGGGCCACGTAGTCATCGTGGTTGCCGCGGCCTATAGCATGGTAGGTCACACCCAGCGTGCGCAGGACGTCCGGTTCATAGATGTTACGGCCATCGAAAATGACGGGCTCGGTGAGTGTCGCCTTGATCCTGTCGAAATCCGGGCTGCGAAACTCCTGCCATTCTGTAACGATGGCGAGCGCGTCCGCACCCTCGAGCGCCGCGTAGGCGTTGTCGCACAGTTCGAGGCCGGCCTGTTGCGGGTAGAGCCTGCCGGCTTCCTGCATGGCTTCCGGATCGTACGCGCGAACCGAGGCGCCAGCATCCCACAGCGCCTCCATCAGCACACGGCTGGGCGCCTCGCGCATGTCGTCGGTATTCGGCTTAAAGGACAGACCCCAGAGCGCGATGGTCTTGCCGGCGAGTTCATTGCCGTAATGGCGGCTGATCTTCTCGAACAGGCGGTTCTTCTGCCGGTCGTTGACCGCCTCCACGGCTTGCAGCAACTCCGCGTCATAGCCTGCAGCTGTCGCGGAACGCCCCAGTGCCCGCACGTCCTTGGGGAAACAGGACCCGCCGTAGCCCGCGCCCGGGTAGATGAAATGATAGCCAATACGCGGATCGGAGCCGATACCGAGCCGTACGTTCTCTATGTCGGCGCCCATGAGCTCCGCGAGGTTGGCAAGCTCGTTCATGAAGCTGATCTTGGTCGCGAGCATGGCATTGGCCGCGTACTTGGTCAGTTCGGCGGAACGCACGTCCATGTCGATGACGCGGTCGTGGCTGCGGTTGAAGGGCTCGTAGAGAGCGCGCAACAGTTCCGTAGTGCGCGGGTTGTCGGTGCCGATGATGATACGGTCCGGCTTCATGAAGTCGTTGATCGCCGCGCCTTCCTTCAGGAACTCCGGATTGGAAACGACATCGATCTCGAGATTCAGGCCACGCTTGTCGAGCTCGCCGCGAATCGTCTCCCGGACTTTGTCGGCGGTGCCCACGGGCACGGTCGACTTGCCGACGACGATACGGTAATCCGTCATGTGCTGCCCGATCGAGCGCGCGACCGCGAGCACGTGCTGCAGGTCGGCCGAACCGTCCTCGTCGGGAGGCGTGCCGACGGCGATAAACTGGAACAGGCCGTGATCCACGCCCTTCTGGATGTCCGTCGTGAATTCGAGCCGTCCGGCCTCGGTATTGCGCTCGATGTAGGCGTCGAGGCCGGGCTCGTAGATCGGGACCTCGCCCTTGTTGAGCCGCGCGATCTTGTCCTCGTCGACATCGACGCACACGACGTGGTTCCCCATCTCGGCCATGCACGCGCCGGTCACGAGGCCGACGTAACCAGAGCCAATCACCGTCAATCTCATGAACGTATTCCTTGCGTGAAATCAGAAAGCAGCGCGCGCCGACGCGCCGGTCAGCACGGTTGCAGGCCGGAAGGTACCAGCAAACGCCGTTCGCGGCATCTGTAAGAATACTAGGTTCTTGCCCCGGCGGCCGCTTGGGCCGTCAGGCCCCGGACTGTGACCTGTGTCACACTTTTGCAGCGCCAGCCGGCAACGCCGGCGCCACCTCGGTATTGCCAGGATTACGAAGGCTTTCCGAAAATATTTCAGGAACTTATTGGTGTTGCCGCCAAGTTCGCCCGGCGCAGCGGCATCGGCGGGTTCAGGAGAAAACGAACAGGGCCACGCCGATGGCGGCCCAGAAGGCGAGGCTGATCAATGCCGCATTGACCGCACCGCGGAAACCGTTGAGGCCGTCATTCCTGCGCTCCTCGCGCCGCAGCGACTTCGCGACGAAGGTCTGGGTGAGCACGGCGGAACTCGTGCCGACGCGCACGTCGTGGTCATGGTACGAGACCCGGTACTTGCCGCGCAGGCTTTCCATAGGTTGTTCCTGAATCCGGATGACGGTTTCAGTCTACGCATCTGCGCCGTCGATGCCCGGACACGGTTCACACCGACGGGAAACGACCGGAATATGTCACATCCGGACGCTTGCGGGAGAATGGTGGAGCCGAGGAGGATCGAACTCCCGACCTCTGCATTGCGAACGCAGCGCTCTCCCAGCTGAGCTACGGCCCCACGAATGATGCGAGTGTTAGTGGGCGATACGTGTCTCGAACCGGTGAACTCCGCAATGTGGATGCGGCGCTCTCCCAACTGACCTGTTCGCCCCTGCTGACTGGTATTTTCCGCTGCCTTACAGCAATCATCAAGACCGCGAGCGACGACAGCACTCAGTGGCACCCGTGCGGCGCCGCCAGGATGCCGGTAAACATCGCGTTGCCATGGTTTCTCATCGTACCCGTTGCTACGGGCCGGCCGCCGTATAGATATAGTCGGCCGACGACACCACGCCATCAATCTTCCACTTCAGCCTGACGTACACGGTGCTGCCATCGGTAGGCAAGCGACTGACCTCCAACGACGTTACGCTGGCGTCATGGCTCCTGCCATAGATATCTGTGGTACCCGGCGCTGTGCCTACTTCCAGCCGCCACGCATCGACAGGAGCGCCCTCGGCCGACCAGGTAAAGGTCTGGGTGGACCCGGACAATATGCTGCCATCCGGCGGCGATACCATCATCGGTACGCCGATTCCGCCACTCGCCGCGGTATACGTGTAGTTGATTTCATTCGAAACGCCGCCTGCGGTCCAGATCAGCGTTACATGAATCAGACTGCCGTCCTCGGGCAAGCCGCTGACGAGGA
>DATCZJ010000037.1:0-5116 GCA_036525955.1 Woeseiaceae bacterium
AGACGGCCGACCTCGCGAACGACTGCTCCACCGTGCGACGCTCGTCTTCATCGTCGTTGCCGGCACGGAAGTCGAGATTGTTCTGGATGAGCAGCACCCTGGGACCGGAACGCTGAAATTCGACGACCCGCGTTGCGCCCAGTTTCCCGCGGTCGAGCAACAGGTCGTTCGAGCCCACGCCGCGCGCGAGCGAAGACTGGTACAGGAACGGTTCATCGAACCTCTCGACGGCAAGGAGCAGACGGCCCGCCGATTCGTCCCAGTACATGTCGAGGAAACCCTCGAACTTTTCGAAGCCCGACAGCTCCTGCGATATCGGCGCCTCAGCGTTCTGGCAAGCCACCAGGGTCAGAGCCGCCAGCACGATCCATGCACGCATCGATTACCTCAGCGAGAGAATATCGTTTCCGCTTAATGCGGCGAGAAACCGAACCACTGGGGAAAGACCACCAGGATGCCCAGCACGATCATCTGCAGGACGATGAAAGGTACGACACCGTAATAGATGTCTGTAGTCCGTACGTCGGGCGGCGCGACACCCTTGAGGTAGAAAAGACTGAAGCCGAACGGCGGCGTCAGGAACGATGTCTGCAGGTTCATCGCGATCAGGATGGCATACCAGACCGGATTGATGCCCAGTGCGGCCGCAATGGGCACCAGGATCGGCACCACGATGTAGGAGATCTCGACGAAATCGATGAAGAAGCCCAGCACCATGATGGCGAGCATCGACAGGATCAGGAAGCCCCATTCCTCGCCGGGCAGGCTCAGCATGAACTCTTCAACGATCCAGTCGCCACCCGTGTACGTGAACACCATCGAGAAAGCCGTCGCGCCGATCAGGATCGCGAAGACCATCGCCGTGATCTTGACGGTCTCGAGCGAACTCTCCCACACCATGCGGATCGAGAACCGGCCATAGAGCGCCGCCAGCACGATGGCGCCGATGCCGCCGACCGAGGACGACTCCGTCGGTGTCGCCACTCCGGTCAGGATCGAACCCAGCACCAGGATGATCAGCACCAGCGGCGGCACGACCGCCTTGAGCGCATGGAAGACCTGCTGCTTTTTCGAGCCCGTCGCCTTTTCCAGCCGGATCGGCGGTGCCAGGTCCTTCCTGAGCAGCGTGATGATGACGATGTAAAGGATGTAGAAGACGACCAGCGACAGGCCCGGCCAGAGGGCCGCCTTGAACAGGTCGCCGACGGGCTCCTGGAACACGTCGCCCAGGATGATGAGAATAATGGATGGCGGAATGATCTGGCCCAAGGTGCCGGCCGCGCAGATCGTCCCCGTGGCCAGTCGCTTGTCGTAGTTGTACTTGAGCATGACGGGCAGCGAGATGACGCCCATGGCAACGACGCTCGCACCGACGACGCCCGTCGACGCGGCCAGCAGGGCGCCGACAAGGATCGTCGAGATGGCGATGCCGCCCCTCACTTCGCCGAACAGGAAGCCCATCGACTCGAGCAGGCGCTCCGCGAGATTGGACTTCTGCAGCACGATGCCCATGAAGATGAACAGCGGGATCGCCATCAGGATCGTGTTGTTCATGATCGACCAGATGCGATGCGGCATCAGCGCGAAGATCGCCGGTCCTTCCGCCAGCAGCCCGAAGAAGACGGCAACGCCGCCAAAGGTAAACGCGACCGGAAAGCCTGCGAGCAGCAATAACAGTGCAACGGCAAACATGACGAGCCCGATCATGGCCGCGCTCCCTGCCGCCCGGGGCTTGCATCCTTACGGGCCGACGCCGCCCTCGATTCCCGGTACCGGAGACGCCGGAACATCACAGGATCTCCTTTTCCGGGTGGCGTTGCGGCGGCTCCACGAGACCGCGGAAAACATTGATGTTGCGAATGACGAAACCGGTGGCCGAGACGATCAGGAAAATGAATGACACCGGGATGACGACCTTGATCAGCCAGCGATAAGGGAGCCCGCCGGGATCGCCGCTGACTTCGCCCGAGTTGTAGGCCTCCGTCACGTACCAGACCGATCCCTCGATGACGAGGAGACTCAATGGCAGCAGCAGCAACAGGGTGCCGCCGATATTGACGATGGCTTTCCAGCGCGGCGAAAAGCGGTCATACAGCACATCGACGCGCACATGCCCGTCTTCCTTCAGTGCGTAGGCAATGCCGAACAGGAACACCATTGCGAACAGGTGCCACTCCATCTCCTGCATCGCAATCGATCCCGTTTTGAAGAAGTAGCGCATGATCGCGTCGTAGAAGACGTTCATGAGCATGAGCAGGTTGAGAGCGCCCGCAATCCACCCCATCACATCGGAGAAGCGATTGAAAAAATTCTCTAGCCTCAGGAGCATCAGTACGCGCTCGGCCCGACGATGGGCTCCCGGCTGGCGCCGGGAGCCCTTTCGGGACTATTCGAGGTTATCTTTCAGATACGCGTAATCGGAGATCTCGGTCCACTTGCGCGCCATCTTCATGTAGGCGTTCTGTGAATCGAGTATTTCCTTGAACATCGGATCCGCCGCCGCGCTTTCCGCGAGCAGCTCCTGGTTGATCCGCTTCATTACGGCAATGATCTCCGGAGAGAACGTGCGAATCTTGACTTCCGGGTACTCCTTCTCGATCGACGCCCAGTTGACGGCGCTGTCGTGATAGGAGCGCGCATACATGTCATAGGCCGCATACTGCATCGCAACCGTCAGGATCTTCTGCAGGTGCGGCGGCAGGGAATCGAACGCCGCCTTGTTGACCATGAACTGCAGCTCGGTCGCGGGCTCGTGCCAACCCGTGTAGTAGTAAGGCGCGATCTTCTGGAAGCCCATGTTGAGATCGAGTGACGGTCCCACCCATTCGAGGGCGTCGATCGTGCCACGCTCGAGCGCGGTGTAAAGCTCGCCCGGCGCGATGTTCGTCACTACGACACCCAGTTTCGAGAGGATTTCACCGGCGAAGCCCGGTACGCGCATCTTCAGGCCGTTCAGGTCGTCGAGCGTGTTGATCTCCTTGCGGAACCAGCCACCCATCTGGTTGCCCGTATTGCCGCCGGGGAATGCGTACACGCCGTGCTTGTCGTAGACCCTTTTCATCAGGTCCATGCCGCCGCCATAGTAGAACCAGGCGTACTGTTCAGGCGCGATCATGCCGAACGGCATGGTCGAGAAGAACATCGTGTTCGGGTCCTTGCCTTTCCAGTAATAGGAGGCCGAATGCCCCATTTCATACTGGCCCGCGTTGACCATGTCGAGGATGCCGAAGGCTGCCTTGTGCTTGTTGGCGGAATCGATCCGGATTTCCAGCTCGCCGCCGGACATCTCCTTGACCATCTCGGCCATGTTGATGACCGCGTCGCCGAAGATCGGGAAACCTGTCCCCCAGGTCTGAGCCAGCTTCCAGACGATGGCTTCCTTCTGCGCCGGTGCCGCCACCGGCGCTGCTGCCTGTTGTTTTTCCGCACAGGCGTTCAGGGCCAGGAAGGAACCGAGCACGGCCATGCCTGTCAGCAGTTTCGTTGTGTGCTTCAGGTATTTCATTGCTTTTCTTCCTTTCAGTCAAAAAGGAGCCCCGAGTCTAGCGGGTTTGTGGCGCGAAGGGGCCAACACGCAACCTGCCGGAGAGACCGCCGGGCTGCATGGCGCGCCCGCAGCCCGACCGCCCGCCCCGGCCGCCCGCTCCGGCCTGCGCGCCCGACAGTCGGCAAAAAGCTCCGTAGGTACAATTCCGGCTTCATCGCAAATACCATATATGGTAGTCAGGGCCCGGGGCCCCATGGAAAACATAAACCATCATTTTTCAGCCGTCCTGGCAGCAGATGTAGCGCAATACAGTCGCTTCATGGAGGGAGACAGTGAAGCGACGGTGGCCGCGCTGAAGTCCTGTCGTGCCACGTTCAGGCAATGTGTCTCGGCCCACGGCGGGCGGGAGTTCGGCACTATCGGCGACAGCCTGATGGCCGGGTTCCCGAGCGCGGTGGAGGCCCTGCGCGCGGCGCGCGACTGCCAGCAGCATTTCGCTCAGCTTGCACCCCTGAACGACCGGGGCGACCGGCTGTCGCTGCGCATCGGCCTGCATGCCGGTGACGTCATCGACGACGGCAAGAACCTCTTCGGCGACATCGTCAACGCCGCCGCCAGGCTGCAGGCGCTCGCAAAACCCGGCGGCATCGTGTTGTCGGATTTCGTCCATCAGCAGGTGCATAAGGAACCCGGTTTCGCGTTTCGCTCGCTCGGCCGCCAGCCGCTCAAGAATATCGCTGAGCCGGTCATGACCTTCGAGGTCATAGAGTCTGCGGACGCGGCACGCGTGAGCCTCAGGCGCGCGGGCCTCATCCTCGGACGCCACCTGCCGTCTGCTGGCGCCATGGCTGGCGTGATCGTCGCCGGACTCGCCTTCATCGCCTACGTAGAGATCAGCGT
Organism: Woeseiaceae bacterium; assembly: GCA_036525955.1. Taxonomy (GTDB): domain Bacteria; phylum Pseudomonadota; class Gammaproteobacteria; order Steroidobacterales; family Woeseiaceae; genus UBA1847. Next base: position 4,388 of record DATCZJ010000037.1, read on the forward strand.
CGAGCCGCGGATCGGCGGCACTATCGAGGTCCCCCCAGCGGTGCTGGACCCGCGCGGCATTGGCGTGCTGCCATTTGAGGACCTGAGTCCGGATGAAAACAATGCAACGGTCCTCGCTTCGGGTCTCTACAACGATCTGCTGACAAAACTGACAAAAATTGAAAACCTGCGTGTCGTTTCGCGAATCAAGACCGAGGAAGTCATCGCCACCGACGAGTCCCTTGCCGGGCTCGCCGAGAAACTCAATGTCGGGCATCTGCTTACGGGCAGCATTTCACGCAATGCTCACAGCATTCGCATCAGTGTGCAGCTCTTGAAAATGCCCGGGCACGTTGTTGCCTGGGCGGAGACCTACGATCGAGAACTGAATGCCACCAACCTGTTCGGCACGCAAAGCGACATCACCCAGGAGGTCGCAGCCGCGCTGAATATCAAGCTGAGCGCCGAGGACGCCCGCCAACTGCAATCCCGCCCGACAGTAAGCCTCGAGGCCTACGAGGAATACGTTCTCGGTGTCCAGAGACAGAGCACGCGTAAGCCGGCCGACTTGAAACGCGCGGAACAGCATTTCCGCCGCGCAATCGAGACCGACCCGAACTTCGCCCTGGCCTACGTCGGCCTGGCAGACACCCTGCACATGCGACGGTTCTACGACCGCTATTTCGTCGACGATGTTTTCGAGGAAAGGCGTGCAATGATTGAAAAAGCGCTCGAGATCGATCCCGACTG
>DATCZJ010000038.1:0-2025 GCA_036525955.1 Woeseiaceae bacterium
TTGCATGCCGACCAACGTCACACCGGAATACAAGAAGGCGGAGGAAGCCTACCGCAAGGCGCGCGAACCGAAGGAGCGCCTCGACTGCCTGCGCGAAATGCTCAGGACGATCCCGAAGCACAAGGGCACGGACCACCTGCAGGCGGACATCAAGACCCGCATCAAGCAGCTGACCGAGGAGCTCGCGGGACCGAAGAAGGGAGGGCGTCGAACCGGCCCGTCGCTGGTCGTGCGTCCCGAAGGCGCCGCGCAGGTCTGCCTCGTCGGGCCGCCCAATGCCGGCAAATCGAGCCTGCACGGACGACTGACCGGTTCGAAAAGCGAGGTCGGCCCCTATCCTTTCACCACTCAACTGCCCGTGCCGGGCATGCTGCCGTACGACGATGTCCACATCCAGCTCGTCGACCTGCCACCGGTCTCGGCCGACTTCATGGAGCCCTGGCTCGTCAACGCCCTGCAGCCGGCGGATGCCGCACTGCTGGTCATCGACGTGAGCGACCCGGAGTGCCTCGAACAGGTTCCGACGATCATCGAGCGCCTCGCCGACAAGAAGGTTTTCCTGACGCCGGAATGGCCGGGGCTCGAACGCGGCGAGACTGACGCGACGGCGGTGCCGGATGACTCGATCGATCCGTTTCGCCTCGATCTGCCTACTGTGCTGATAGCCAACAAGAGCGACCTCGATCCCGACCCGGAGGAAGTCGAGATCCTCGAGGATCTTCTGGGGCTTAAGTTTCCCGCGCTCACGATGTCCGCCGAGACCGGCGACGGGCTCGACGCACTCGCGCCATTCCTGTTCACGGCGCTCGAGGTTGTCCGGGTCTATACGAAGACGCCGGGCAAGCCCGCCGATTCCGACCGGCCTTTCACGGTCCGGCGTGGCGGCACCGTCCACGACGTCGCACGACTCGTCCACAAGGACATCGCGCGCGACCTCAAGTTTGCGCGCATCTGGGGGGCGCAGGTCTTCGACGGCCAGCAGGTTGGTCCGGACCATGTTGTCTGCGACGGCGATCTCGTCGAACTGCACGTCTAGGACCCGCAGGCCCGCACGCGGCATCCTCCTCACTCCCGGACACCGTCTCTGCACGCTTACCGACCCACGCCGGCCTGCTGCAAACAGTGGTTCCTGCCCCCGCCTCCCTGTCACCGCCTGGGCGGTTTTCAGCTGCGCCTCCCGCCCCCAGTGCCCCGCTCATCGATCCGGCCGGCCCGCCCGCCGGGCATCGGCAAAGAATCGGCGCGACATCAGCTGCGCATCAGGCACGCCGGTTCCTGCGGGCGCAATGTTACGTTGCCGAAATGGACGGAGCCTTGGTGGCCCGCCGGCGTTTCTTTCCGAGGAGTCGAAAGCATGAACAGATCACGGATGTTCCTTACTGCCTGCGTCGCGATGACGCTCGCGGCCTGCGGCGGGGGTGGCGGCAGCTCGTCATCACCACCTCCTCCAGCTCCGCCTCCGCCGCCACCGTCCGACGCGGTCGCCGGCGGCCACTGGTTCGGCACCGTTACGAACGAATTCAGCGCCGTCACCGAGGAGTACATTGCCATGGTCGACGAGAACGGCCGGTTCCGCTTTGTCTCGGTCGATTCGGCCGTGCAATTCTCCGGCAATTTCCTCATTACCGGGAATGCGCTCGCCGGAGATGCCATGGCCTTCGCGGATGCCGGTGTCGTCTGGCTGGACTCGAACTCCGCCACCCCGGCTACCTTTGCGGGCACGATCGTCGAGCGCAACACGATGACGGGCAACTGGTCGATGACGGATTCGGCCGAGTTCGGCACCTTCGAGTTCTTCTACGACCCGACGTTCTACGAACGCGCGGCGACGCTCGCGATGCTGGCCGGCCTCTGGACCGCCTATGACGAGTTTCTGAACCCGGTCACGACATTCAGCATCGCGGCAGATGGCAGTTTCTCGGGCCAGAACGCCCAGGGCTGCAACTCGATCGGCCAGTTCGCCGTGATCGACCCGGGCTTCAATCTCTACGAAGTGCAGAGCACGATCAGCGACTGCTCGATCGC
>DATCZJ010000039.1:0-13663 GCA_036525955.1 Woeseiaceae bacterium
CCCATTTGTCGGTATCTACGCCGTTTCTATCGCGTACACAATGGGTATCCACCGCAAGCCCGTCGATGACCGCTTTGGGTAAGTAGCAGTCATTCTAGCTCAAATCAGGCGAATGGCCGCTTTGGAGCGGTAAGCAGCCCATTGACCTGGGCGAACATTGGCTCTCGCCGATACCGGACACTCAGAGGCGTCCAAATGCCCGTTCTTGAGTGGCTGCTAACGGCCAGAAGGGGACGAACATCCCAGGCAGTAGCCAATATCACCGGTCGGCTTTAGGGCCGAGATAGACGAGTACTGGCTAGATCAACTCGATACACGGGAGCAGTGCCCCAGAAAGCCGGGGCACTGAACTTCCATGATATCAGGCGCCTGTCATCACAAGACGCAAACCTCAGCGGGTGATTGTGTAACCGAGTTGCTCAAGAACAAATTGGCTCTCATCCAGTCCCCAGACCTTGGAGACCTGCCCGGCCTCATTGAACTCAAAGCGCGAAATGCCCTGTCCCTTGAACTTGTAACCGGTCTCGGACTCCGTATCGCTCCACTTTCCGTGCAGGTAGACCACATTACCTTCAGCAACGACCTCGACCAGCGAACAGCTCTCGGTGGGCCAGTTGTCCGCGTCCGCAATACTCAGTCCTTTGAGTACCCGCTCCTTATTGTTCACCGCTTCGATGACGCCGCGCTTCACCTCGATTTCCATTTCCTTGCCATCGCGGAGAATGACAGCCGGAACGGGCTCGCCAGGCTTACCTCGAAACGTCATCTTGTCGCGATTTTCATACGTCGCTGGCACACCATTTACCGATACAAACACATCGCCTTTCTTAAGAACTTTTGATGCAGGTGTGTCGGGAGTCACCATCTCCACACGCATTTCATCCTTAGGATTGCTGTCGAGCTGGAAACCGAGACCGACATACCGCGGCGGAATCAATACACCATCATCGGCCATGTGCTCCTCTCCGTAAGCTATGAATTTATCGAGTTCGCCACAGGAAGCGTTAAACCAGCCCGTGGCAACTTCCTTCTGACCATCCGATCCTTCGTGGCCATCGGCGAGAACACCGGTGGAGATCATTGCGAGGGTCGCTGCGGCAGCCCAGCCGATAAAGCGCCATGAACTTAATTTCTTCATCATTATTCTCCCCTTACTTAGTTAATTCCGGCGGCCCGGCGATCTTGGGGTACTTTCGGGAAGGCGTCGATGGCTTCTCGAAGGAAGCGAGGACCCGTGGCTTTGCGTCGCTGACTTTGGTCAGGTTTGCCTTTGTCGCTTCAACGAATAGCCTATGACCTGCGGCCTGCCATAGGTATTTCCCGAAAACGGCATTGGCGCAATCGATCGGATGCGCGACGAATTAGACTGCCTCTTGAGAGCCGCGCGAATGTCGCTTTTGGGTCAGTAGCGGTCGTTGAGCCCGAGCATAGCCGAATGGCCGCTTTGGAGCGGTAAGCAGACGTTCGACCTGGCTGAACATCAGCTCTTACCAGTACCGGTCGTTCAGGGGAGCCGTACTACCCGAAATTGAGCGGCTGCTATCGGCCAGAACCGGTCATCTGTTGACTGGAAGCCTTGGTCTCCGAATTTTCGCTGATCGTTGCCGTTCAAAAAACGCGAGGCGTCCCGTAGCTCGGGGCGCCTCGCCCAATCTTGCCAGTTCAATTATTCAGATCCATGTAGATATTGCCGTTGTTCGGGATAACCACTGCATTCGGCAGGATGTTCGAGGCCTCCGAGATATACGTAATCAGCCATGGACCATAAAAGTGGTGCGACATCCTGGGCGCGTAGCTGGCGCCGTCCGTTTGCGTGCCGTCCGCACTGACGGAGATGCGCCGCGTGCTTCCAGACCATACATAGACATCCGCTAATCCGTTCGTATCTCCGGACACGACCCCGTTGGCCGCAGTGACGAACGGTATGGACCCACCGTACCAGCTCAGAAAGTTCGGACTCCAGGAGTCACCGGAAACCTGCGCGCCCGAACTGGTCTTTGAAACGAGAATTGTCGATGGGATGCAACCTGGCTCGTTGGTGCAGGTATCTCGACGGAAGACATCCGCGGCACCGTTCGAATCGCCCTCTACAAGATTGGTTGCGGAGGACACGAACGCTACGAAACGTCCGTGGTAGTCATGACCTTCGCTGTCAGACAGGCCCCAACTCACTTGCGGGTCGGAACTGGCCCCATCGGCCGGATCACCGAGGTAACCAACCGATACCAACCGGGTTGAGGTTGCGACGCATCCAGGCTCGCCGAGACAAGTGTCACGGATGAACACGTCTTGTAGGCCGTTCGTATCCCCTGGCACGAGGTTGTTTGCAAGTGAACTGAATGCCACGTAACGGCCAGTGAAGACGGCTTCGCCGCTCGCCCCATTCGCCTGGCCACCAACGTTGGTGACAGAGACCCGCTTCGTGCTCGGCGCGCACTGCGCGCCAGCGCCTCGACAGGTATCCCGCAGGAAGACGTCTGCCACGCCATTGGTATCGCCCGCGACCAGGTTCGGATCGGTGCTCACGAATACGACGTAACGGCCATCGTCCGCGACGGCGGGATGGCTGGCCGGTGCTGTTGCCTGTACACCGCCGTTGCCGACCGAGATACGAATGACTCCCGGCGTGCAGTCGGTGAAAGGATAGGCCCTGATGCATGTATCCAACAGGAACACGTCGGCAACGCCATTTGTGTCGCCCGGGACCAAGTTGCTGGCCGAAGACACAAACGCCACGTACCGGCCATTGAAGCTGACCGCAAGTGCGCCTTCCGGGCTAGCTTCAGTCCATCCGACATCCCCGTTCGGCTCGGATCCTCCGATACCCATCACAGGTCGGATCGTTGACGGCGTACACTCGTCGTCGGGTATGTAACGTAAGCACGTATCTCGAATGAACAGGTCGTATGCGTCGTTCGTGTCGCCCGGGACCAGGTTCGAGGCTTTGGAAGCGAAAGTTACGGACCCTCCGTCCCAATCCAAGCCGCCATTTACGCTCGGACCGTTGGGCGGCAAACCATCTGTCGTTTCCGTGATGAGGATCGGATAGCCCGCCGGGGAGGGACCCGGCTCGCCGGCAACTACGAAGGAAAGTTCGTTGCTGGCGTCAGGAGTCGGTGCGGGATTGCGGACGCGTACGCGGACAGTCCGTGGCGTTTCGATGTCTGTTGCGGAAATGGACGCAACGAGTTGCGTGCCACTCACAAAAGTCGTCGTGCGGTCCGCCCCATCCCACGTCACCATGGCACCGGTCAGGAAGCCCGCACCGGTCACGGTGAGCTCGAACGCTCCAGTCCCGCTCTGCACCTCGGCCGGATCCAGGATCGTTATTTCGGGAACCGGACTTTCCACGAGAACTTGTGCGCTCAAATGATTCGAGCTGTTACCCGCCGCATCGACGAGCCAGACCTCGAGGATGTAGCTCCCAAGCGCGGCAGTCGATACGTCGAAAGTCTGGCTAACCGGCCCGGTGCCCACATTCATTAAGCCAGGAAGCTCGATTGTCATAGTGGTGCCATCCGGCATTTCGACTTTCATGCTCTGGGCGTCGCGACCAATATCCAAAAATGTAAACGCCGCTGTAACCGCAACGCTGCCGTCACCCTCCATGTATGAAAGCGAAGTCGGCGACAGTTGAAGGTCTACAATTTGCGGTGCGTGACTGGTCGGCTGCGGTTCGGTTGCGAAATTCCCGTCGCCATTCCCACAACCTGACAGCATGACTAACAAAAGAATGGCCAACTTACGCATAGCTAGCACCTCCTTAATCACCTTGATTGATTCGGCTTGGCAGCCCGGCGATCTTGGGGCCCTTCGTGGCGCTCGAACGTCGCGGAGGAAGCGAGGACCCGTGGCTTTGCGTCGCTGACTTTGGTCAGGTTTGCCTTTGTCGCGACGGTAATTCTGCGCTTTCAGGGTATCCCGTCAATTCCGGAATGTGCTTACGCTAGAGTTTGTCCAAGTGCCGTCAGACAAATGTTTGCTCGGAGTCATTTGCAGTCTTTCAGACTACGCCATTTGAGCGACTGCTCTCAGGGGTACAGCAAACCTGGGCAAGCGGAAACTGTTGCACGAAATCCGCCATTCGAACTCGATGGATCACGACATCGGAAATGACGGAATTGCCCTGTCATTCTGCTGAAACGGTGACGACGCAAATCGCAGAGTGACAGAGCCAGGTCTTGCGGTTCACCGCGCTAGCCGCGGGCCGACCTCGATCTTCCGACCGTCAGCAGGACAGGCAGGTAGGCGACGAATATCCCGGCGATCAGCCAGGTCATGGCACCGTTGCCGAGGAGGTCCATGCCCGCGCCGACCAGCGCAGGGCCGAGCATCGTTCCGGCGCCCCACATGCCGGTGAACAGCACGCTTGCAGCCGCGAGATCCGCGCCCCGAAATCGCTGGCCGAGCAGGATAACGCCGAGCGCGTAGATCATGCCCTCGACGCCGCCGAGCACGAACGCGAACACCGGCCCGCCGATGTCATGCGAAATGGCGTTCGGCAAGAACAGGAAGCCCACCGCCGTAAAGACGATGCAGGCCAGCAACAGACGTTGCCGCTGCATGTGATCCGCGAGCCAGCCCAGCGGCAGCTGCAGCACGATGCCACCCACCGCAAATGTCGTCAGCAAGGACAGGGTGCGCGCCTCGCCAAGGCCGATGTGTATGCCATACAGCGGAAAGAACGCGACAAAAGCCTCTACGGCCGCTGCGTAAGTCAGGTTCAGAAGAAAGATATGTGGCACCAGCGTGAATAGCCGCGACAGGCCGGTCTGCTCGCTCTCGGCGTTCCCGTCGGCCCGGCTCGGAAGCCAGAACAGGGGCAGACCCGCCACCACGATAAGCGCCGCCGTGACCGTGAACGGCATAAGGCCATCGCTTCCGGTCAGAATCAGGATCAGCGGGCCCATGGCAAACCCGGCAGCACCGGCTGAACCGTAAATGCCGATGATGCGTCCCCGCCATTGATCTTCAGCGAGTTCATTGATCACGGCTTCACTCGCCGACCACAGGACGGCTGCGGCGGCGCCGAGCAGAAATCGAATGGGGAACCAGGCGTAAACATCCTGGACCAGGCCCAGCGCGAGCAATGTAAGCGCGGCGACCAGTGTCGCAAGTTGCATCAGGCGCGCGGCACCGAGGCGCACGATGAGGCGCGGCATCCAGGGCGCCAGCACCAGGCCCGCACTGGCCTGGCACATGATGCTCAGCCCAATGACCGTCTTGCTGATGCCCTGCGCATCCAGCACGAGCGACAACAGCGGCAGCGTCAGGCCATACACGAGGTTGACGACAACCATCGATGCGATGACCGCGGCCAGGCTCCGGCGCCTGTTCGATGCACCCATACTGGCGATTGGCGTCTCCCTTTTTCCCTCTGCCGTTCCGCGCCGTTCAGAGTGCGGCCGATAGGTTCGGCGATCCATCACTGACCCGACACCGGGCGCGCGCCGTTCGGCAGGCCCACCGGCAACCGAACATCCCGACAGTCTAGCGGGGCGCCGCCCGGTTTGCGCTCTCCGTGTGCCGGGCGCACCCCCGGCTGCGGGCATCGCGACCGCCCGAGGAAAGTCGCCTATGCACCGCGGCGCCTGCCGGCCGCGACCACGCGGCACTCGAACATCCCGTTATCAATTCGGCCCCAGCAACGCACGAACGTGACGGAACGTCTGCTATTCTCGGCGCATGACTATCCTGCGGGAGCGCTGAGTGCAACGACATGTCGATCCTGAGCGCGCAGCCTTCGAGGCGTTCAAGGCGCTGCCGCGTGACCAGCCTGTCATGATGCTCAACCTGCTGCGTTTCCGCGACACAGCCACCTATGAGGACGGTCGGGCGGCAACGGGTTCCGAGGCCTATGCCGCCTACAGCCGTGCCAGCGCGCCGGTCTTCCGGCGCGTCGGCGGCGAGATCGTCTGGCGCGGCAGGCCCGAGGTGGTACTCATCGGCCCGGCCGACGAACACTGGGACCTGGCGTTCATCGCGTACTACCCGACGGCAGGCGCCTTCCTCGAGATGGTCACCGACCCGGCCTACCGCGAGGCCGTGAAACACCGGCAGGCCGCCGTGCTCGACAGCCGCCTGATCCGAACCACGGGCGCCGGCCTCGGCACGGGCTTTGCCGACTGAAGCCGGGTACTGAATACGCGACCGACAGGAGCCGAACCGACATGCCCGAGACACAGAAGATTCCCTGGAAACGCCTGTCCGCCGAGGCCACGGCAATCGTTGCCAGCATACTGCTCGCCTTCGCGATCGATGCCTGGTGGGATAACCTCTCGACCTCGGAAGACGAAAAGGAGTCGCTCGAACTCATCCAGCGCGATCTCAATTCGGCGATCGCCCAGATCGGGACGTTTCTCGATTTCGCATCCAACGCCTCACAGAAGGCACTCAGCGTCTACGCGACGCTGTCGCGACCGGGCCCCTATGACCGTGACCAGATTCACCGTGACATGCTCGGCGTGGATCGCAAAACCATGCGCCTGCCCAGGGCCGCCTATACGGAACTCCTCAGCACGGGAAACCTTCGCGTCATCCGCGATCGTGAACTTCGCGATGCGATTGTCCGATTCTACGCACGCGCTGAGCTGACGGAACTCATCATCCAGAAGAATAATGACTACGTCCTGGACACGCTGCTGTATGGCGCCTACGTCGAAGACGGCCTGCTCTACCTGCACGCCGCGAGCAGTGTCGGGTTCCCGGAGGTTGACCGGGCCCATGCGACCATCAACGAGCAGCTCGGCCGGGACTTCCGGCACGCCGAGGACCCGATGTGGAAATACGCGCCCGACTCTCCGCAGTGGGACAAGCTTCGCTCGGTCCTGATAAACGCAGCCATCACCTACAACATCTCGCAGAACATGCTCAACGCGCTCAAGGACGAGGCCATGCAACTGGAGACCGAGATCATCGCGTGGCTGGATGCGCAGTAGCTCGAGACGCCCGGGCAGATTCCGCACCGGGCAACCAGCCACCGCCTCGTGCCGCGGCAAGGGCGCAGCAGGCCGAGTGACGGGTCAGCGCTCGGCGTCGAGCCGCTGTTTGAGCCAGTCGAGCGCCGACTCGGCGTAGAAGCTGCAAGCCATATCGTTGATGAAGGGGTTACCGCCGTCGCGGCGCTCGAGCTTGTCGTGCAGGCCGAAGAAGAACGGGTGCGGCGAGAGCAGGATGTCGCAGTCGAGTTCGGCGATCCTGCCGGCGCTGTCGATCATCGATTCCGCCGCGCCGCTGGCCGCGAACGAAAAACCCGGCGCCGACACCGCGGTCAGGCTGTCCGCATACACGATGTCATAGCAGGCGCCCATTGCACACGACTCCCAGGTCCAGGTGACGCCGCCCGGTGTGTGCCCCGGCGTATGGATCGCGGTCAGCCGGACCGACCCGACGGTCACCGACGCGCCGTCGGCAACCGGGACGACCTTCTTTATCGCCGGGAAACTGCCGCTGTCCGAGCCTGCGACGAACTGCGGGTCACCGTCGACCAGCCTGCCACTGACCAGCGTCTCCTGCGCGCGCTCACTCGCATAGACCGTTGCCCCGGTCAGGCGCTGCAGCGCAGCAATACCCCCGGCATGATCGAAATGCGCATGCGAGACGAGGATCGCTCGAATATCGAGCGGATCGAAGCCCAGCGCGCGAATATTCGCATCGATCAGCGCCGCCGACTGCGGTAGCCCGCCATCGACAAGGACGAGCCCGTCGCCCGTCTCGACCAGCAGCGATGCCAGCCCGTCAGTACCGACGTACCAGGTATTCCCGTGAATTCGAAAAGGCGCCAGCGGTGCATTCCAGTCTTCGCAACGATCGCACTCGCAGGGCGGATCGGGTTCGAGCTCCCGCGGGCCGCAAGCGACCAGCAACGCCGCGAGCACCACAGTCATGACCCACCTGCTCATGCCAGCGCCCGAAAAAACAACCGCAGCGACGCGATGACCAGGAACAGGCCGAACAGCATGCTCAGTCGCTCCGCCGTGAAGGAATGCGCGATTCTTGCGCCGAGCGGTGCGGCAAGCGCCGTCGCCGGTGCGATCAGCGCAAAACCGAGCAGGTTGACGTAGCCGAGGCTGCCCATCGGCACGCGCGGATCACCCCACCCGGCAACGACGAATCCGATCATCCCCGGCAGGCTGATGACGAGACCGAACAGCGCCGCGGTACCGACCGCGCGATGGATGGGTTCGTTGAACAGTGTCAGCACCATGACTGAAAACGTGCCGCCGCCGATGCCCATCATGCTCGAGAAACAACCGATGGACGTCGGGATGACGGTAACCAGCGGGCCGCGCGGCACCGCTTCGGTGATGTTGCGACTCGACGGCATGAACACCATCTTGAAAGCGACCAGCATCGCGAGCGTCGCGAAAACGATGGCGAGCACGCGGCTGTGCACCTGTGACGCGATCCAGGCGCCGAGCAGCGCGCCGAGCAGCACGAAGATCGCCCAGCGCTTCACGATCTCCAGATCGACTGCGCCCCGCCGATGATGTGCACGGGCCGAGGAAATCGAGGTCGGGATGATCGTCGCAAGCGAAGTCGCGACCGCGACGTGCATGCGAATCGCGGGATCGACGCCGAGAAAACCCAGCGTGGTCTCCAGCACCGGCACGATGACGATGCCGCCGCCGATGCCGAACAGCCCCGCAAGCACCCCGGCGACACAGCCCGTGGCGAGCATCGCGGCGGCAAGCAGGAGCCACTGTTCCATACGGCGTGTCCCTTAGGCGGTCAGGCGCTCGGCGTGGTGCTCGAGGTGCTCCTCGATGAACGTCGAAATGAAGTAATAGCCATGGTCATAACCGCCATGCAGGCGCAGGTCGAGCGGCAGTCCGCTTTCCCTGCACGCAGCTGCGAGGCGCTCCGGCTGCAGTTGCTCTTCGAGGTACGGGTCGTCGGCCCCCTGGTCCACGAGGATGCGATCGAAGCTCGTGACGTCGCCTGCATTGCGCGCCACCTCGCACGCGTCGTATTCGTGCCACGTCGCGGTATCGGACCCGAGAAAGTATCCCAGCGCTTTTTGCCCCCAGGGACTGTGCAGCGTCGTCGAAATCGGCGCAAACGCCGACAGCGATCGATACATCTGCGGGTTCCTGAGCCCGATCACGAGTGCGCCGTGACCGCCCATCGAATGTCCGGTCAGGCCGTGGCGATCGGGGTCGGCCGGGAAGTTGCCAAAGATCGCCGCCGGCAATTCCTTCGTGACGTAGTCATACATGTGATAGTGGCGGGACCAGGGCGCCTGTGTCGCATTCAGGTAGAAACCGGCCGCGATGCCGAAATCGTAATTGTCATCCGGGTCGTCGGGTACGCCCTCGCCGCGCGGACTCGTATCCGGGGACACGAGAATCAGGCCGAGCCTCGCGGCGACGCGCTGCGCACCGCTTTTCACCATGAAGTTTTCTTCGCTGCAGGTCAGCCCGGACAGAAAAGTGAGTACGGGCAGTTTCCGACCCGTGGCAGCCTGCGGCGGCACGAACACGCTGAAGCGCATGTCACACCGGTTCACGGCGCTCTTGTGGCGATAGAAGCCGATGCGGCCGCCGAAGCAGTTGGTCTCGCTGATCGTTTCGACAGTCATAGCGGCCGATTATGGCCGACTGCTACCGTTTCTGAAACACCAGCGTCCCGTTGGTCCCGCCGAAGCCGAAGCTGTTGCTCATCGCGGTGCGGATTCCCGCTTTTTCGACACACTCCGTTACCAGCGGCGTGTCCGCGACCACGGGGTCGGGGTCGTTCACGTTGATCGACGGCGCGATGAAATCGTGCTCCAGCATCAGCAGGCAGTGGATGGCTTCCTGCACGCCGGTGGCGCCGAGCGAATGGCCGCACATCGACTTGGTCGAGCTGTAGCGCGGCATGCTCTCGCCGAACATCTCCCTCATGGCCTCGACTTCCTTGACGTCGCCAACGGGTGTGCTCGTGCCGTGCGTGTTGATGTAGTCGATCGGTCCTTCGACCGTCGAACGCGCAATCTCCATGCAACGTATGGCGCCCTCACCGGAGGGCGCAACCATGTCGTACCCGTCCGACGTGGCACCGTAACCGACGAGCTCGGCGTAGATTTTCGCGCCGCGCGCCCTGGCGTGCTCGTACTCCTCGACCACGACCATCCCGGAACCCGACGAGCTGACGAAACCGTCGCGCGTGACATCGTACGGTCGTGACGCCGTCTGCGGCGTGTCGTTGTACTTGCTCGACAGCGCGCCCATCGCATCGAACAGGCAGGCGAGCGACCAGTGTTCTTCCTCGCCGCCGCCCGCAAAGATCAGGTCCTGCTTGCCCATCTGGATCTGTTCGGCCGCCGCGCCGATGCAATGCGCGCTGGTCGCGCAGGCCGAAGTAATCGAATAATTCACGCCCTTGATTCTGAACGGCGTCGCGAGACAGGCAGCGACGGAGCTGCTCATCGTGCGCGGCACCATGTACGGGCCGATCTTGCGTACGCCACGCTCACGCAGCGTGTCCGCGCTCAACACGATGTTCTCGCTGGACGCACCGCCCGACGAGGCGATCAGGCCGGTCCTGACGTTCGAGATGTCGGCCTCCTCGAGGCCGGCGTCATCGATACTCTGCTGCATCGCAATATAGGCGTAGGCGGCGGCGTTGCCCATGAAGCGCCTCACCTTGCGATCGATATGCGCCTCGATGTCGATATGGCAGCTGCCGGAGACCTGGCTGCGCAGGCCCATCTCCTTGAAGGATTCGTTGGCGACGATACCCGAGCGCCCTTTGCGCAGGGAGTCGAGAATCTCCGCCTTGTTGTTGCCGATACAGGAAACGGCACCGAGGCCGGTAATGACGACACGCCGCATGCTTGCCCCTAAAAGTTGTCCGTTGACGAAAACAGGCCGACGCGCAGGTCTTCAGCCGTGTAGATCTGCCGACCGTCCACGGAAAGTGACCCATTCGCGATCGCCATGTTCAACTTGCGCGCGATCACGCGCTTGATGTCGATCTGGTACGTGACGAGTTTTGCCGTCGGCAGAACCTGGCCCGTGAACTTGACGTTACCGACGCCCAGCGCCCGTCCCCTGCCCTGCAGCCCCTGCCAGACAAGGTGGAAACCGACCAGCTGCCACATCGCGTCGAGCCCGAGGCAGCCGGGCATCACCGGGTCGCCTTCGAAGTGACAACCGAAGAACCAGAGATCCGGCCGGATATCGAGTTCGGCAACGATCTCGCCCTTGCCGAACGCGCCACCTTCGTCGGTAATGCGCGTGATCCGGTCCACCATGAGCATGTCCGGGAGCGGCATGCGGCCGTTCGTGGGTCCGAACATCTCGCCATGCCCGCAGCGGATCAGGTCCTCGTAGCTGTACGAGTTCTGCCGCGGCGGCAGGCTTTCACCAGGATTATTGTTTTTCATCTTGACTCCGGTTCGCACGGTACGAACGCAGCTGCGCAAGGCATAACTCCGGTCTCTATTTTACCCTTCCGGCCGCCTGCGGCTCTTTTGAATTCGCGCCATTCGGCGCCAACAGCCCTATGACTTGTCGTAGTCGAGCACGACTTCATCGCACAATGGCGTGCTCTGGCATGCGAGCACGAACCCCTGCTCGACCTCCCAGGGCTCCAGGCCGTAATTCTGCGCCATCTGTACTTCACCTTCCCGCAGGAACGTCCTGCAGGTCGCACAGACGCCGCCTTTGCAGGAATAAGGCAGTTCGATGCCCTCGGCTGCAGCGGCATCCACGATGTTGAGACCCGCTCTCGGCATCCGGAACGACTTGCGGTGACCATCCATGATCACGGTCACGGTCGTCATTGAACCCTCGTCGCCCGCGGCAACGCCTGACGGCGCGCCTGTCGCGCGCCGCGGCGCGCCGAATCGCTCGGCATGAATCGCGGCCGTCTCCACACCGTGGCTTTCGAGGCCCTGGGTAACGGAGTCAATCATGGAATCGGGACCACAAACCCAGGCGTGATCGATGGTCATGCGCGGCAGGAATTTCTCGCAAAGCTCGACGACCTTGTCGGCGTCCAGCCGACCGGCGGCAATCTCGAATTCCTGCTCCTCGCGGCTGAACACGAACTGCAGCTGCAGGCGGTCAGGGAAGCGATTCTTGAGCGCAAAAAGGTCATCGATGAACATCGTCGTCGCCTGCTGTCGATTTGCATAGAACAGTGCAAACCGGCTGCCGGGCTCATGCTCGAGCACGTAGCGCAGGATGGACAGCACCGGGGTTATGCCGCTGCCCGCGGCAAAACCCGCATGCACGCGATCGGCTTCACCCTCGCTGACGTGAAAACGCCCCGTGGGCGGCATGGCCTCGAGCACGGCACCGACTTCGAGCTCGTTCGCGGCAAACTCGGAAAATTGCCCGCCGGGCTGGACCCTGACACCGATTTCGAGCGGAAAGCAGCCGGCCGCCGAGCAGATGCTGTAAGTCCGGCGCAATCGCCTGCCGCCGATTTCTGCCTGCAGCGGCAGGTGCTGGCCGGGAATGAATGTGAAGTCCTTGCGCAGCGCGTCGGGAACCTCTAGCGCAATGCGCACCGAATCCCGGGTCTCGGGCGTTTTGGCAACGACTTTCAGCGCTTGGAACTGCTTCATAGGCACTTGAAGTATTCGAACGGTTCGCGGCACTCGAGGCAGCGATACGACGCCTTGCAGGCCGTCGATCCGAACTCGCTGATGACCTCGGTGTCTTCGGCGCCGCAGCGGGGACACGGTACGACATGGGTACCCGTCATCAATGCGCGTTTGCCGCCGCCTTTCTCCGGGGGCGCAATGCCATAAGCCCGAAGCTTTTCCCGGCCCGCATCCGAGATCCAGTCCGTGGTCCACGGCGGCGACAGGACGCGCCGGATCGCGACGTCCGCGAGGCCGCGATCCTCCAGGGCGGCAATCACGCTTTCCTCGATCGCTTCCGTCGCGGGACAGCCCGAGTACGTCGGCGATAGCGACACCGTAACGGCCGCGTCGCATTCGACATCGCGGACGATGCCGAGATCGACGATCGACAGCACCGGAATCTCGGGGTCAGGAACCTCGGCGAGCCAGGCAAGCACCTGCTCGCGGCTGACGGCCATCTCTACCATGTCGCACCGGGGTAACTGCGCTGCAGGTACTGCATCTCCGTCAGCAGGTAGCCGAAATGTTCGGTGTGCCGGCCCGCCTTGCCGCCACGCGCCATGCCTGCGTCCTGCGGGAGCGCCAGCGTCGCGTCCGCCACGAGCGCCGCGACGTTGCTGCGCCAGGCGGTCGCGATACCGGCCAGATCGGGGCCATCGAACTCGGCCTGCATCGCCGCATCGAGCTCGTCGGCCTCGAGCATTTCTCCCGTGTATCGCCACAGGTTGTCGAGCGAAGCCTGCACACGCGCATGACTTTCCTCGGTACCGTCGCCCAGCCGGACCAGCCATTGCGCCCCGTGGCGCAAGTGGTATTTCACTTCCTTGCCGGCGCGCGCCGCGATTTCGGCAAGGCGTGCGTCGCCGCAACGTACCAGCGCGTCGAGCAGCAGCAGGTACCAGGACTCGAACAACACGCTTCTGACGAGCGTATCGCCGAAATGTCCGTTCGGCTGTTCCAGCAGCAGGAGATTGCGATATTCATGCTCATGGCGCAGAAAGGCGAAATCATCCTCGCTGCGACCCTTGCCTTCATGTTCCGCGGCCGCCGTGTAGAACATGCGCGCCTGCCCGATGTAATCGAGCG
>DATCZJ010000040.1:0-11490 GCA_036525955.1 Woeseiaceae bacterium
GCCCAGGCACACCACGCGCGCCGCCCGCTCGTAGAACGCGGCCAGGCGGCTGCTCAGGTAGGAGGGGTAGCCCTCCTCGGCCGGCATCTCCTCCAGCCGGGAGCTGATCTCCCGCATCGCCTCGGCCCAGCGGCTGGTCGAGTCGGCCATCAGCGCCACCTTGAGCCCCTGGTCGCGCCAGTACTCGGCCAGCGTGATGCCGGTGTAGACGGACGCCTCGCGGGCCGCCACGGGCATGTTGGAGGTGTTGGCGATGATGATCGTCCGCTCCATCAGCGGGCGGCCGGTGCGGGGGTCTTCCAGCTCAGGGAACTCGTCCAGCACGTGGGTCATCTCGTTGCCGCGCTCGCCGCAGCCGACATAGACGATGACGTCGGCGTCGCACCACTTCGCGAGGTTCTCCTGCAGGACGGTCTTGCCGGTGCCGAAGCCGCCGGGCAGCATCGCGCTCCCGCCGCGGGCAACCGGGAACAGCATGTCGATGATGCGCTGACCGGTAACCAGCGGCTCGGCGTGTGGCAGGCGTCGCTTCACCGGCCGCGGCCGGCGGATCGGCCAGGCACACCCGGCCGTCAGCGACACCGTCTCGCCTGACGGCGCGCGCAATTCGCAGAGGGCTTCATCATCGGCGTACTCGCCGATGCCGACGACTGACACGACCTCACCGGAGACGTCCGGCGGGCACAGGACCTTCTCCCTGAAGTGCGCCATCGCCGCCGTGCCGATGACCTGGCCGGCGCCGACCTGGTCTCCCCGCGTGACGATCGGTTCGAACGCGAGGCGTTCCGGCGCGGTGGCCTTGACGCCGGACTGGAGCGTGTAGCCCGGCATGTCCGCGAGCGGCCGCAGCAGCCCGTCGAAGATCCGGCCCGGCAGGCCGGGGCGCAGGCGTATCGACAACGGCGCGCCCATGCCGATGACACGATCCCCGGGCCGCAGGCCGGTCGTGTCTTCGTAAACCTGTGCGACGATGCCGTCGTCGCTGACGCGAATGACTTCGCCGAGCAGATCGCCATCGCCGACCAGGATCGCATCACTCAGGCGAAAACCGCCCGTGCACCTGGCGCGCAGAACCGGGCCACTGATCCACGAGATGGTCGCGTCAGCCATGGTGACTCTCTGCCTGCTCCCACGCTGCGAGCAGCAGCGCCTCGATGTCGCCGCGCGCGCTCAGCAGCCCGTCAGTCGTGCCATCGAGGCACGCGGTGTCGGTCCTGATTCGCAGGCCGCTCTTGATATCCGTGGCCGCCGCGAACCTCGGCGCCGCGAGTCCGAGCTCGCGCATGCGCTTCGCGAACTCGTCGCGCTCCTGCTCCGGCCAGCTTTGCGGATGCTCGACGAGCCAATCGGAATCCATCAGCGTGGATGCAGCTTCGGTCAGGATCATCCTGCACCAGGCGCGGCGATGCTTCGTGTCCGACCAGCGCCTCGCGAGCGCTTCCAGTAAAAGCGGCCAGGCTGATTGCAGCACCATCTCATGTCGTGCAAACGCGCGCCGGCGCTTCGCCGTCTCGATGCGGCTCTTCGCGGTGAGCAGTTCGTGTTCTCGACGGTGCCGCTCCTCACGAATGGCCTGGTGCTGGCGCTTGCGTAAGCGGCCGCGGCTTTCGTTGATGGCGTGTTTCGCCTTGCGCTCCGCGACAGCGACGATTTCGCGACAGCGCAGTTCCTGCTGGTGGCGCAGCGTGTCCGCGATCCGCTGCACCTGGTGACGGAGTACGCCGGCGAAATAATTCATTGCTCGATCCCCAGCGCGCGTTCGACGCGCGCATCGAGGTCTTCCGGTGCGTGCCGGTTGCCGCCATCGGGCATCACGAGGACCAGCGGATCCGCGCGGCGAATCGCGGCATGCAGCGATTCCTCGCTGATCGCCTGCGCATGGTCTGCCGTGATGATCACGAAGTCTGCATCACGAAGCGCCTCGTCGAACACGCGCGGCACGTCCCCGAAGTCGGGTGTCCGCGCCGTTACACCGGCAAGCCGCAATGCGGCCGCCGTGATCTCGTCGCCGATGAAAATCGCCGTCGTCACGTCAGGTGAGCCGGTTGAGAATCAGGATGGCGATGATGAGCCCGTAAATGGCGATGCCCTCGGCCAGGCCCACGAGAATCAGTACTCGGCCGAGCAGTTCGGGCTTCTCGGTCAGGGCGCCGACCGCGGCGCTGCCGACGCGCCCCACCGCGTAGGCGGCGCCGATGGCCGATGCGCCGGCGGCCAGGGCCGCCGACAGGAATCCCCAGCCGATGACTTCGGCGGGCAGGCTCGCGGCTGCGGTCTCCGTGGCCGCGAGGCTGCTGCCGGCCGCGAACAGCAGCACGGCCGCGAGGCCTGCGGTCAGCAGCGTAACGACGGACGCGGCGAATACGGCCCCTCTGGTCAGTTTCATGTCGTTCTCCTGTGATGCGCTGAAGTGTGTCGATCGGGCGGTGCCAGCGGGCGGAATGGCCGACCCTGTGCATGCAGAAAGCGGACGAAGAACTCGAACAGCATGAGGCGCGTGGTCTGGATGCCGACGACGAGCCCCTCGAGTCCGAGCAGCAACAGATTGCCGAGCAACTCGATCACGGCACCCGCGGCCAACGAAGCCGGCGCACTGGCGAGGCCGAGTACGGCGACGCACAGCCCCGCATGCGCCAGCGAAAAGGCGCCGACGCGCACGAACGAGATCGTGTTGACGCCGAGTTGCAACAGGACCTCGACGAGTTCCGCCGCGCCCCGGCCCACCGCGGCGAGGCGGTGTTTCTCGACCGTCAGCGCGTGACCTGAAACGAACCAGGCCGCACCCGCGAGCGCGAGCCACGCAAGCGCCGGTTCGAGAATCGTGCCGAGCAAGGATACGTAGCAGAGCACGAGACCGGCGCCGGTCTCCAGCCATTGGCGGGTCTTGTGTTGCCAGCAGGCCTGCAGCGCATCGAGCAACAGGCCGAGCAGCAACAGTGCCGCACCGCCGATGAGCGGCGCCAGCAGAACCGTGACGGGCGCTTCGAGCGGGCGCAGCCAGGCGGCCGGGATGATGTCCTCGTGGCCGAACACGCTGCCGAACAGGGTCCCGAAAACCATGCTGGACAGGCCGCCGAAGACCAGCAGGCGCAGCGCCGGCCAGCGCTTTGCGAGCACGAGACCCGCGATGAACAGCACGGCGCCGTGGCCGACGTCGCCGAACATGTAGCCGAAGATCAGGGGGCTGACGATGGCAACGACGCGGGTGGGGTCGACCTCGGCCGAGCCCGGCACGCCGAGCATCCGCGTGAACATTTCGAACGGCCGCATCCAGCGCGGGTTGACGAGGATCAGCGGCGGCTCGAAGCCCGGCGGCGGCGGTTGCAGTCGCAGCAGGCCCTTGATGCCGGCATCAGCCAGCAGCGACAGCAAGGCCCCGTCGCTGGCTTCGCTGGTCCAGCCCGTGATCCACGCGAAGTTTTCGGTCGAGGCGAGGTCCGGCACGGCATCGACGTACCAGCGCACGAACTCGGCATCAGCGATGGCGTCGGGAAGGTCGTGCCGGGCGTGTATTGCCGCGAGTTCGCGGTGTGCCGTCTCGCGCTCGCGACCGGCGTCGGTGATGCGCTGTTCAACGACGACCGTCGCAGCCCCGATCTCGCCGGGCAGGTCTTCGGGCATCGCGATTGCGCGTGCCTTCAGCGAGGCAAGCTGGCGCTCGAGCGCAGCGATGTCATCGGGCAGTCCGACCGCGAGCAGGTAGCGATGATCGGGCGTAACGGCGCGCCGCGTGATCACGTCGGCCGGCAGCGACCGCGGCCAGTCGTCGCCGTGCAGCAGGAAGACGCAGCTTCTGAGCATCGGTCCGGCATCCACGAAACGTGACAGGTCCAGCGACGGTCGCTCCTGCTTCAGGAGCGGCAGTACGATCTGCAGGTCGGAGATCCGGGCCGTGAGCGTCTCGATGTGTTGCACGACGTCGCGCGCATCACTGGACCAGGCGCGCAGCCGCTGCATCGCGTTGTCGAGCATCTGCTGCGGTTCGAGGCGCTGGTCGGGTTCATGGCGGCGCGCCGGCGGCCAGTATCGTTCATAGCGCTGCAGCAGCTGATCGAACTCGCCGAGCAGGTCACGGCACTCGGGCATCAGGAGCGGCGCGGGCGACTCGCCGTGACTCTGCAGTTCGACTTTCGAGGAGCGGGCGAGAGCATCGATCGCCGACGTGAGATCATCGCGCAGCACGAGCAGTTCGAACCAGTTGGCTGTGGTCGGTCGCAGGCTCATGCGGCGCGCCCCCCCGGTTCGTCGCGGAACAGCGCGCGTCGCAGCAATCCGTCGCGCAGGCGTTGCAGATCGAGAGCCACGAGCAGCAGGTGACAGAAAACCACGACGGGTTCCTCTGTGCGGTGATGCATCAGGCCCGTCGCGCGCGTCTCGAGCCTGCGGCGTGCATCGCGCCGCGCATCCGGGCGCGTGCGCCGGCCGCGATTCGCATCGAGGTAACGCCGCGCGGCGGTGACCAGCGCGTGAAGCCCGGTAATCTCTTCCTCATTTGCCGGCGGCCAGAGTGCGATCCAGCGTTCGAACCAACGGGCCTGCAATCCTGCGAAGGCATCGCCATCGGCGAGGACACCGAATGGCGAATTCGCGATTGCGAGACGGCGCGCCGACGCGTCGTCGAGCGCGAGATCGTGCAGGACGACATCTTCCCGCATCCATGCGAGCGCTGGATTTTCCGCCATCAGCCAGGCGACGGGATCGAGGTACGGCAGCCATGCGGTCCATGCCAGCGCCGGCATCCATGGCTCCGGTACCCAGTGCCTGATCGCCGCCACTTCGGCACGCCAGTCATCACGCAGCGCTCGCTCGATGGTATGCACGGTGACGGCTGCCGAGAAATGCCTGACGTGCGGTGCGAGCACCGAGTTGCGTAACGAGGCGAGGTACTGCGCCAGGCCGGGAAGGGATTCGAGTACACGCCAGCCGGCTTCGGGTAATCGTCCACCGAGGCGGGCCTGCGCACGGGCCTGCGCATAGGCGAAGTCAATCGACACCGTCGTGCTCCAGCGTCGTCAGGCGACGCGCGGCAACGGTTATTGCGGCGGCCAGGCGTTCCTTGGAGCTGTGTTCCCGGTCGGGTTCGGGGTCTGCCGCGAGCGCGGCTGATTCCATCTCGGCGACCAGTTGCCGGTTGCGTTCGGCGCAACCCGAATGCAGGCGGCTGATCCGTTCCTCGGTGCGCCGGACCTTGCCACGAATGACCTGGCGCGTCTCGCTCATGATCCGGTCCGCCTGCTGCTCGCATCGCTCGATCGCTGCGAGTGCGTCCTGCTCGGCGGCCAGGACGAGCGCTATCGCGGAATCGACCGACAGATCTTTATCGGTCTCGACATCCACATGAGTATTTTCGGCGTGGCCTCGCAGGCTAGCCATACGTAGTAGTACCAACCGCAAGGCTTTGCAGAAAAAGCGCTAAGTAACTGCGATTGCCGCTCGCCGGACGCTGCCGCCCGGCAGCGCAATGTCGATCTCCCGCGATGGACCGGCGCGGCTCTCATGAATCCACTGGACTCGATCCGAAGGGCGAATGAAAAAGCTGCCCGTGACGCGGTGCTGAATACGCTGGTTTGTGTCTAGGCGAATTTATCGGGACGAAGGACCCGTACGTCGCTCTCGAAAATGATCATTGCGTAGTCGTCGTAGTAGTGGCTGCGCATGTGACCGGTGATGCGCTTTGCGACCTCGTCGCTGCAGACGATCTCGATGCGGATATTACCGCTCGACGCCCAGCCTGCGTCGCGGACGCCGCGGCTGCCTTTGCCGCGGGCATTCGAGATCGTGTACCCGGCCGCGCCGAGTTCCTCGAGCGCCTCGCAGATATCCAGTTCGAGGACTGTCTCGGTGATGATCGTTACCAGTTTGCGCGTGTCGTCGGGCACGTCGTTAACCTCCACCGCCATGCAGCATGCTGGCGATCGTGAAATAAATGGGGATACCGGCAAAGATGTTGAACGGGAACGTGACGCCGAGCGACGCGGTCAGCGACAGCGTCGGGTTCGCTTCCGGCACCGCGATGCGGATCGCGGCGGGGGCGGCGATATACGAGGCGCTGCCAGCAAGCACCGCGAGCAGTGTCGTGCCGCCGACCGAAAGCCCGATCGCCCAGCCGACGACGGCGCCTAGCGTCGCCATCGGGACCGGCACCAGTATCCCGAACAGCACGAGGAACAGCCCGCTCTGCCGCAGTGTCCTCGCCTGCGATGCGGCGATCAGCCCCATCTCGAGCAGGAACAGCGCGAGCACCCCTTTGAACAGGTCGAAGAACAGCGGCTCGAGGCTCCTGACGCCATCCGGCCCTGCGAGCCAGCCGATCAGGAGGCCACCGACCAGCAGCACAATGCTCTTGCCGAAGAAAATCTCGTGCAGCAGCTTGCCCCAGCTCACGTTGCTTCGTCCGCGCCTCGCGAGCAGGATGCCGACGACGATCGCCGGCACTTCGAGCAGCACGAGGAACAGCGGCAGCTGCGAGTCGTAGCTGACGTTGCGATCGACCAGGAATGCCACGCCGACGGCAAAGGTCGCGACGCTGACGGAGCCGTAGTGCGCCGCGAGCGATGCGGCGTCCGCACGGGCCAGCCGGCCCACCCAGTGCGCGATCGGGAACAGCAGGAAAGGTAACAGGAAGCCCATCGCCAGGACTGCGACGATCTGCGGCGCCAGGCCCCCGAACGGCGCCTTGGCGAGTTCCACGCCGCCCTTCAGGCCGATGGTCAGCAGCAGCAACATGCTGAGCAGGTCGTAGACGGCCGGCGGCATGCGCAGGTCCGATTTGGCCAGGCCCGCGATGAGGCCCAGCGCGAAAAACCAGATGACCGGGTCCATGCCTATCTCCTTTCCAGCGCCGCGCGCATGCTGCGGACCTCCTCGGCCAGCAGCGCGTTCTGCCGGGCGAGCATCTCGCGCTCGTCGCGCGTAACGGCCGCCTCGGCGCGCACATTATCATCGGCCTGCGACTGCAGCGACTGCGTCGAGTTAACCATCAGTGCGATGAACAGGATCAAAACCGTAAAGCTCGTTGTAATGATGAACGGCAGAAAAAACAACCACGCCCCCGGATGCACCGTCATGACCGGCCTGACGATTACCATCGACCGGCTCTCAGGCGTCATGATCCGGAGCCGGCGGTACGCCGAAGCTGCCGAACCACTCGGGGAAATCCGGGCCATGCAGCCTGGTCGTGATGACGGCGGCCACGCAGGAGACCAGCGCCAGCGCCGCCACGGCAGGGCCCAGCCAGGCAAGACGCGCCCTGTCGGACCCTGGCATCAGTACAACCGGATCCCACGTCAGCTGCGAATCAGTTCGCGGAACACCTGCCGGAATACCTCGATGTCCTCGATCCTGCCCATGCTGACGCGAATGTAATTGTCGTGCGGCGCGAAGCGCCCGCGGATCAGGATCCCGCGTTCGGCCATGCGCCGCTGGAACTCGTTGCCGTTCCTGCCGATGTCGGCGAACACGAAATTCGCCTGCGAAGGCAACGGCTCGAAGCCGTGCTCGCGGAACGTATCGACGACCATCCTGCGGCCCTCGAAGATCTTCGAGCGCGAGAACGTGATGAATTCGTCGTCGTCGTAACAGGCCGCCGCCGCGGCGAGACCGACGCCGTTCGGCCATGCCATGACGTGATCGGCGACCTTGCGCACGAGGTCGGGCCTGCCGATGCCGTAGCCGATGCGCAGGCCCGCCATGCCGAAGATCTTCGAGAAGGTGCGCATGACAAGCACGTTCCCATCCTCACGTGCGAGATCGACCATCGACGTGTACTCGGGCCGGTCGGTGATCTCGTTGTATGCCTCGTCGATCATGATGAGCGCGCGGCGGCCGACCGTGCGGCAGAAGTTTCTCAATTCGTCGCCGTCGATCGTCAGGCCCGTCGGGTTGTTCGGGTTGCACAGGTAAACGAGGCTGACGTCGTCGCTGACGGCATCGGCCATGCGGTCCAGGTCGATGCTGAGGTCCGCCGCCACGGGCACGGGGACGACCTCAACGCCCATGCGTTGTGCATAACGGACGTGATCGGTGTAGGTCAGGCTCGGCAGGACGATCTTTCCCTGTTTGCCCCATGCGACGAACGCGGCCTGCAATGCTTCGTTCGAGCCCGAGGAAAGAACGACGTTTTCGGGGCTCAGACGGTGCTTCCTCGCAATCGCATAAATGAGCGGCTGCTGCAGGTCGTCGGCGTAATAGGCGCCGAGCCGCGCGGCTTCCCCGGCGGCTTTCAACGCGCCCGGGCTCGGCCCGTAAGGATTCTCGTTGAAGCGCAGCGCGATCATGCCGGGCGGCGGGCCCGGGTTTGCGTAGGAAAACGGCGAGAGCGCCAGGCTGACGGCGCCGCCGACCAGCCCGCTGACGACCTCGCGCCGGGAAAATTTCGTCGACCTCAAGATGCCGCTCCCTGTCAGTCTGCCGGTCATCGATTTGCCGTTTCAGGATAGCAGCAAATCATGGCCGTCAGCCCGGAAGCGCGCTGAAGTCGGCCGGAAAACCCGCGGCCGCGCGAGGCGAGGCCTGCTCGTGCGCTACGCACCGATTGTGCGTAATCCCCGCGAAGCCGGAGGCTCGCCCGGCCGCGGCGCGTCCGCCACGATGACAAATCGCGGCGGAGCAGCCGGTGCGCGGTTTAGTCGCAGACGATCAGACCGGCATAGGCAAACGCGCCGTTCTCGAGGTTCTCGCCGCCGCCGAAAAATACTTTCCTGTTCGGGCTGCCGTCAGCGGCCATCTTCGATTCCGGGTACAAAGGTTCGCCGAGACCCACGTAGGGCACCGCGTAACTGCAGGACAGGCTGGTCGGCGCCTGTTGCGTCCAGGTGCCCGAGGTACCGTCGTCATTGAACGTGAATGCCCAGACATCCGGGTTGCGCTCCATGTAATTCCAGCGCTTGTAGCCGCCCGTGACGACCAGCCGCGGCGGCACGGTACTCGTATCCCAGGCCATGTTGTGTGCCGCGAGGCAGGGGCCGCCGGACTGCGTGATCTGATGCCACTGCCACTCGGTGCCGTCCCACGCCCACATGTCGCAGGCATTCGGGGATTCCGAATAGCCGATCTGACCACCGAACAGGACGACCTTGTTCAGCGTCGGGACGAAGGCCGTGGCGGCCGCGAATCGCGGCGATGGCGAATGTTTCGGAAAGTGCTGAGTCCAGACGCCGCCGGTGAACGTATAGGTGTCGCCGAGGAAATCGTAGGGGCGGCGCCCCTCGCCGCCGAACAGCACGTGGTTGCCACGATAAGCGTCGAACGTAAAGGCGGCGATCCTGCGTGGCCCCGGACAGAACACGGTCGTGCAATTCAATTCAGACCAGCTGTTCGTCGACTTCGTATAGATCCATGTATCGGTCGCGGAGCCCTTGCGGCCGCTCGGGTAACCATGCGCGAGGATGCACTGGTCATTGTCGCAGGAAAAACTCGCATGCACCTTCGTGCCCGGCTTCAGCCTGCCGCTCGGCTTGATGAGTCGCCACGCGGAGCTTTCGAGGCCGTAGAACCAGAATTCGCTGAGCTGAGCCCAGTTACCGTCGGCATCCATCGTGTCCCCGCCGTACATGTAGACGCCGTGTTCGCTCTCCGATCCGTCGCCACTCATCGAGTGCCAGAAGCGCGGGCCGGGCTCTGCCGGTGCCGGTGCGGGCGGTCCGGGCCGTCCCCTGGCCTCTGCGGGCTGCGTAATGAAAATGCCCAGGGTGAGCAACGCGACGACGCAAATGCCGAGCGCGGCCGGCAACGAGCGTGCAAAGCCGGGTAGTGAAGGGTAACAGGGGAGTGACGGCGTCGACATGGCGTGGCCTCCATCGTCAGAGAAACAGACCTTTCCACAAACCGAAAGGGCAGCGCCGGGGTACGGCAGTTCACGAACCGGTCGCGTTGAGCGCACAGGCCCCGAACGCCGGAGCGTAAAGAAAATCTAGTCCTTGCCGAAAAGCCCGCCATGCGCAAATTTCCGGACTTGCCAGGCGACAGATTGGAGGCGCAAACTCAAAATATCTGTCTGATCGCGTCTCGGACTGAATTTAACTGTCGAGACGATGTCGCGTCAGTGTGTGCGCAGCGCTAACTTGGGAAGCCCGGGTATCGCGATAGCTTCCTTAGCGTCGTTCCTGTTGCCGACGCTCATCTTTCTAAAAAAGCGGCTCGTCCTTGTGTTCGTCGTAGTACCGTCGTTCGCGGGCGACGCGCTCGTCGATCTTGTGCATGAGTTCGATCCATTCCGGGTCGTCGCGAATGAAGTCGAAAAGGGGCCCTTCCTGGGTGAACCAACGGAAGGTCAGTTCGTCGAGCGAATTGCGAACGGTGTCGAGCAGCATCTCGCGATCCTGTCGCACGGCATGAATCGGTACTTCGTTGATCGCGCCCACCCAGCGACCGGGATCGTCGAGGTGCCGTTCGATCCGCCTGGAGGCGCGCAGGACTTCGAGCAGTCGATCGAACAGTTGGTTCGCGCGATCGACCTCGCCCGACTGGTACAGGATCGCCGCGACGACGTAGGTCAACGCGACCTTGTCCTCGATGTGCAGATCCTCGACCACGACCGGCGGCTCGAGATCGAACGTGAGGTCACGTCGGAGTTCACCGCTGTCATCGAAGAGCGTCGGCTCGGCCGAGCGAAGGGTTGCCTTCGCGTGCGCCGTGTCGCCGAGCGCGATCCAGTACCTGGCGGCGGCTACCGGCCCGATCGGAGGGGCACCGCGGCCGCCGCCCACGTTCTCGGGCAGGGTGCGCATCCTGAGGAGTTTAGCCTGCGCACTCGGGATCTCCTGGCGGTTCTCGAGCAGGGCCCGAGCCTCGTCAAAACGTGACCGGGCGAAAGCGACCTGCAGGTACTCCTCGACCAGGATTTCCCCGAAGCGATCGCGCACGTGGTCGAGGCACTGCTCGGCAAGGTCATAGTTTCGCAATGCAAGGTGCCGGCGGCAGAACAATATGCTCGTCTGTGGATCGTCGGCCGCGACGAACCGGCTGGCCTCGGCCCATCGCAGCGCTTCGCCGATGGCGCCCTCGCGTGCGTACCATTCGTCAATTCGCCAGTAGAAGCTCGGGAATTCAGGGTGCTGCCTGACGCCCTTCATCAGCGTCTCCAGCGCCTCCTGGTAGCGGCCGAGACATGATAGCGCGCCATAGTGGACGATCCTGAGAACCGGCTGGTCCGGCGCGAGCTCAATCGCCTTTTCATAGTAGGCCAGCGCCTTCTCGTATTGCCTCCGGAGATACCAGTGCTGGCCGAACCGGTAGACGATGCGGTAGTCGTCGGGGTCGAGCTCCAGCGCTTTGCGGTACGATTGCTCGGCGACCTCGTAATGGCCGAGCTCGGTGTCGAGGACGCCCAGCGAGTTATAGGCGATCGCGCAGTCGGGATCGATCTCGAGCGCTTTTTCAATCATTGCACGCCTTTCCTCGAAAACATCGTCGACGAAATAGCGGTCGTAGAACCGTCGCATGTGCAGGGTGTCTGCCAGGCCGACGTAGGCCAGGGCGAAGTTCGGGTCG
>DATCZJ010000041.1:0-2596 GCA_036525955.1 Woeseiaceae bacterium
GGGGATGGAATCCGCCATGCAGTCACGCACGGGAGTAACCGTGTTGGTGGCGCCGGGGCCCGAGGTCACCATGACGACGCCGACCTTGCCGCTGGCCCGTGCATAGCCGGATGCCATGAATCCGGCGCCCTGTTCATTGGCCGGTACAATCAGCGGCATCGGCGAGCGGCCGTCCTCGCCCTTGTGCATCGCGTTGTAGCGAAATACCGCGTCGTAGGTCGGCAGGATCGCGCCGCCGCTGTAGCCGAAGATCGTATCGACCCCCTCATCAGCCAGCACCTGCACCACGACGTCGGCACCGCTCATGATTTTTCCTGCCAGGGGATGACTGCTCGCGCGCTCTGCGCTGGCCTGTTCGCTCACCTTTCTGCCGTCGCTCTTTGACTTACGGGTTTTGATCGAGTGTTTACTAATTTTTATTGCATTGCAATACTAGCTGTATCGCGCGCACAATCGATGGTCTGAAGCGCACAGGTAGTTTCAAACGATTCTTTTTTGCGGGGAATACGAAGCGATGCGACACGCTATATCCGTACTCTTGGAAAACGAAGTCGGTGCCCTGACGCGCATGACCGGCATGTTTTCGAGCAGGGGCTACAACATCGAATCCCTGAACGTTGCGCCAACCAACGACGCCACCGTATCCCGCGTGACGCTCGTGGTGTCCGGTTCCGATGCCGCAATCGCGCAGCTCAACGCGCAGCTCGCGAAGCTCGTCGACGTCGTCAACATCCACGACATGACCCTCGGCGAGCATTTCGAGCGGGAACTGGCAATTATCAAGATGAGTCTCGACAAGAACAGCGTTGACGGTGCCGAAGCTCTCGCGAAAAAATTTGGCGCCGAGGTGCTGGACGAGGATGCGTCGAGCTATACCCTGCAGCTCACCGGACACATTTCCGAGGTCGACGACTTCGTCGACGATGCCGCGCAGATCGGACAGTTGTCGGCGGTAGCGCGCAGCGGCAGTGTCGCGGTGTCGAAAGGCGAGGTCACGCTATCTTCCTACGACAGGGATCATCGCCTGTCCGGCTGACGCGATGAGCGATCTCGCCATCGAGACATTTCGCCGAATCGTCGTCAAGGTCGGCTCGTCCCTGCTGATAGGCAGCGACGGGCGTGTCAACCGGCAATGGCTGGCCGGGCTCGCCGAGGACATCGCAGACCTGCACAAGCGGAATCACGAGGTGCTTGTCGTATCCTCTGGTGCCATCGCGATCGGCAGCACGACACTCGGTATCAACAAGCGCCGCGCGAGGCTCGAGGACCTGCAGGCGGCAGCTGCGGCGGGCCAGGTGCAACTGGCGCACGCTTACCAGGAAGCGTTGGAAGATTTCGGAATCACGACGGCGCAGGTTCTTCTGACCCCGGAAGATACGGAGAACCGCCGCCGTTTCCTGAATGCGCGCGGCACGCTGGGGCGGCTGATCGAACGGCGTGTCGTGCCTGTCATCAATGAGAACGACACGGTAGCGACCGAGGAGATTCGATACGGTGATAACGATCGGCTGGCGGCCCGTGTCGCCCAGCTGGTCATGGCGGAAGCATTGATCCTGCTTTCGGACGTCGACGGGTTCTACACGGCAGACCCGGTGGCGGATCCTCAGGCCGAGCACATCCCGCTGGTTACGGCGATCACAGACGACCTGCAGCGCAAGGCGGGAGAGACCCGCTCGGATTTCGGCAGTGGCGGCATGGCAACCAAGGTGCAGG
Source organism: Woeseiaceae bacterium (assembly GCA_036525955.1). Classification (GTDB taxonomy): domain Bacteria; phylum Pseudomonadota; class Gammaproteobacteria; order Steroidobacterales; family Woeseiaceae; genus UBA1847. The sequence continues at coordinate 1,714 of DATCZJ010000041.1, forward strand.
CAGCACGCATTGCCACGCACGCCGGCTGTGCGACGATCATCACGAGCGGCGTCGCGCAGCGGCCGCTCAGCACGCTGGCGGGGGGTGGCCGGTACACGCTGTTCCAGGCGCCCGGGACGCCGGCAGCTGCTCGCAAACAGTGGCTTGCCGGTGTTCTCGAGGTTCGTGGCGAGATAAGGTTGGACGATGGCGCCTCGGAGGCGCTGCGCAATGGCAAGAGCCTGCTGCCGGTGGGCGTCGTCGAAGTGATCGGCAATTTTCGCCGCGGCGACGTGGTAACGCTGGTTGACTCGCGCGGCCGGGAACTGGGGCGCGGACTCGCGGAGTATTCCTTCGACGAGGCGACGCAACTCGCCGGCCGCCAATCGGAGAGCATCGAAGCGGTGCTGGGTTACCGTGGACCTACCGTGATGGTACACCGCGACGAACTGGTGATATTTGATCGTGACGATGGAAACAGCAATGTCTGACTCGCTCCCGCGGGTAATGGACGGCCTCGGCCGCCGCGCCCGCGACGCTGCACGAATTCTGACGATGTCAAGTGGCGATGTTCGCAACTCGGCGCTGCAAGCCGCGTCGGCGGAGCTGCGATCACGCGGGGCCGAGATACTCGAAGCCAACGCGACCGACATGCAGAAGGCGAGTGAGCGAGGACTCAGCGCCGCCATGCTGGATCGCCTCATGCTCGATGAGGGGCGCATCGAAGCCATGGCCGCCGGACTCGATGCGATCGCCGGTCTCCCGGATCCGCTGGGTCGCGTCCTGGCGGAGTGGCAGCGGCCGAACGGCTTGATGATCCAGCGCGTTGCCGTGCCTCTCGGCGTCATCGGGATCATCTACGAAAGCCGGCCCAACGTAACAGCGGATGCAGCGGGGCTCTGCG
>DATCZJ010000042.1:0-21429 GCA_036525955.1 Woeseiaceae bacterium
GCCGTCGCGCAGGTCCACCCTGCCGTCCCTGACCGCGATGTCGAGCGCGTCCTGCCCCGCGGCTACGGCAAACCGCGTACCGATATCCGTTACTGCGCCGAAAGGCGTATCGACGACGAGTCGATTGTTGCGATACACGAAATCCCCGGTATCGGCATAGATCCGACCGGCTACCAGCGTGAGGTGATTCTGTCCGTCGAAGGTCACGACCGAGTTCTCGTCGATTCGCAGCGATGCGGCATTGACCAGCTGCAGGCTGATGCCCTCGCCTGCGCGCGTGCTGAGGCGCGCACCGACGGCGATGTCCTGGCCATCTGCCAGGCCAGCGTTTCCTTCGAAACCCACGAGTTTCACCACCCTGGCGACCGTCACGGGCGCGGCGATCTCCGGGCCGGGTCGCATGACGAGCCCGACCGCCAGCAACACGGACGCCGCCAGCGCAACCGGCACCGCCCAGCGCATCACGCGCCGGCGCGATGGGCCTTTGCGCCACGCGCGATGCACGTTGGCATAAACCTGGCCACCGTCCGGCTTGCGCGTCGCCGCCTGCCATTCGCTGTGCACACGCTCGTAAACCCGCGCCTCGACCTCGTCCGGGACCGACGAGCGTGGACCGGCAAGCTGCAACAGCCTGGCCATGGTCTCTTCGTCGCGGTCCGACGGAGTTGTTTGCCCGCTCTTTTTGTTCATGTCACCTTCTCGTGCGCTCATTCGAAGATCGCACCGGGTTCGAAATCCCAAAGCGATTTGAACCCTTCCTTAAATGCCGCCCGCGCCCGGCTCAATATCGACTCGGCGGCTTTTTCGCCCACACCGAGCGCCTTCGCAATGTCGGCGACACTGTCACCATTGATGTATTTCATCTCCAGTGCCGTCGCGTACCGGGTCGGCAGGTGATCCAGCGTCGCCCTGACGAACGCGACGATTTCGCGCCGGCTCTGTATCGATTCGGGCCGATAGTCGGTCCCGCTGATCGACTCCAGCGCTGCCTGTACTGCCGGGTGATCCTCTATCGGCAACTGCTCCTCGAGATGCGCGCCTTTCTGCCGCAACACCGCGGCTATTTCATTCCGGCATATCTGGCAAAGCCAGGTGAACAAAAGTGCTTCACCCCGGTATGTGCCCATCTTGCGCACGACGATGCACATCGTTCGCTGCACGACCTCTTCCGCAAACGACGGGTCGTTATCGACGCGCGACAACGAGAACCGGTACAGGCGCGGGAAGTACTCGTGGAAAAACTCGTCGAATGCCGCCTGGTCGCCGCTCGCCACACGTTTGGCCAGCAATCGGTCTTCATCGAGCCTGTTGGTTGATGTCGTCATCGTGTCAATGGTGCTGCCAGGTACATATTAGAAGCGATTCACCGCAAAATCCTTCGGTCTTTTGCGAAAAAATTGCGTGTTCGGGCTTCGCGTGCCCCGGCATGCGGCGCGCACCGCGATTTTCCGTGCCCGGCCGATTCCTGCCGGCGTTGCACGCGTTTGCCGCAAGCCGGCCCTCGCACGACAACATCTCCCACACATTGCGCGGGCCGTTCGACGTCGCGGCAGGAGCCTGTCAACCGACGATGGACCTGTTCGCCGCCGCGCCCCGATCAGGCCACGGCGCCACCGGCACCTGAGGAGCGCAGGGCCCGGAGCACCGGCAGCCAATGGGCAGCACGGCGAAGGATTTTCGGCAGCCGTCCCTCTAACCCTCCAGATGCTGACCACCCGGCCCGGAACTGCCCCCGGACAGGCAACTCCCTTCCGGTTCGCGGGCAGGCAAGGACGAAGGACCCGTAGCTACATGCAGAAGAATTCGATTCTCGGTTTCTTGGCACCCGCCACAGCACTGGCGGTACTGGCTTCTGCGGGCCACTGCATGGCCGCCACGAGCGCTCCGTCTGCCGATGGGCCGGGTGGACAGTATCCTTTGCTCCCCTCGTCGATGCTGGCGCCGAACCTCATCGAGGCGTCCGGCGCGGTCATCGGCTCCGTGAAGGTTGCGAACGGCAACATCTTCGACCTCGATGACCCCGCGGAAGACAAGGCGCTGTTCCGCCTGGCGAACCGGCTGCACATCAGGACCCGGCCGGACGTCATCGAGGACCAGCTGCTGTTCGAGCCGGGCCAGCCTTTTTCGGCGCGCGCTCTCGAGGAATCGGAACGGCTCCTGAGACAGAACCGCTTCCTGCACGACGCCACGATCGTACCGGTCGCCTACCAGGACGGTGTGGTCGACGTGGAGGTCGCAACGACCGACGTCTGGACGCTGATGCCGAAGTTTTCCCTGTCGCGATCGGGTGGCGCCAACGAGGGCGCCATCGGCCTGACGGAGATGAACCTGTTCGGCACCGGCACGGCCGTCGAGTTGCTGTACCGCTCGGACATCGATCGTGACTCCCAGACCGTGCGCTTCATCAATCGCAACCTGGGCCACAGCTGGTATGGCGTGAACGCCTTCTTCGCGAACAGCAGCGACGGCCAGGAATACCGGCTCAAGCTCGGTAAACCGTTTTACTCGCTCGACAGCCGTGACGCGGCGGGAATTTCGCTCGCGGATTTCGATCGCATTGACGCGATTTACGACGCCGGTGAAATCGCGGCGGAATTCCGCCACCAGGGAACGTCTCACGAGTTTTCGAAAGGCTGGTCGCGCGGGCTTCACGGCGACTGGACGACCCGCTACACGGCGGGTGTCGGCTACGACCGGCACCGGTACGGCATTGTCGAGGACAGCGAATATCCCGCCATCGCACTGCCCGAAGACCGGACCCTGCTCTATCCCTTCGTCGGCATCGAGTTCCTGCAGAACAAATACGAGAAGGCGCGCAACTACGAGCAGATCAATCGCATCGAGGATCGCTACCTGGGTACCCGCCTCGGTCTGCGACTCGGCATCGCGAGTGAGGGTGCCGGCTCGGATCGCGATGCCTACCTTTTCAACGCCGCCGCACAGACCGGCTTCGGCAGTTCCGATGATCGTTCTCTGGTGCTGGCGACCTCGGTCGATGGGCGCATCGAGGACGGCGGCCTGGCCAATGCCCTGGCGTCGGTATCCGGCACCTATTACCGCCGCCAGTCCGAACGCCGCCTGCTGGTCGTCAGCGTGAACGCGCAGGCCGGACAGAATCTCGACCTGGAAAACTACCTGATGCTGGGTGGTGACACAGGCCTGCGCGGCTACCCGCTGCGCTACCAGGTCGGCGACAGGGCGGCACTGTTCACGATCGAGCAACGGTTCTTCACCGACTGGTACCCGTTCCGGCTGTTCCGGGTCGGCGGCGCCGCATTCTTCGACGCGGGCCGCGCCTGGGGCAACAGCCCGGTCGCGACGACCGACCAGGGGTTGCTGCGCAATGTCGGGCTCGGGCTGCGCATCGGCCATTCACGCGCCGGGCTCGGCCGGATGACCCATATCGACCTCGCGTTTCCGCTCGATGGCGGCAACGACATCGACAACTTCCAGCTCGTGCTTTCGACGAAGAAGAGTTTCTAGAATGAACCGCTTATCCGGACGGCTCGACCGTTATTCGGCACCCCTGGTGCCGCTGTTCGCTTTCGCCTGGCGGCTCCTGGCGGCGCTGATGGTTGCGAGAATACTGCTCGTTGCCTGGCAGGCCGGGCGCGTTGTCGACGCCGACATGCTCCTGCCGGTGTTCCTGCAGGGCCTCCGGTTCGACATCGTGTTGCTGGGCATGGCGCTCGTCATCCCGATTCTCCTGTTCCCGCTGGTTGCGTCCAACCGTCTTCTGTTCCCGGCGTGGCGCGCCCTGTTGCGCTATTACCTGCCCGCCGTCCTGTTGTTTGCGATCTTCATGGAATGCGGCACACCGTCGTTCATCGATCAGTATGACGCTCGGCCGAATATTCTTTTCGTCGAGTACCTCGACCATCCCAGGGAGGTTTTCTCGACGCTGTTCTCGGCCTACAAGCTGCCACTCGCGATAGCCGCCGTGTTACTCGCGATCGTCGGCACTCTGGTGACCCGGACTTTTCGCACTTTGTCAGGGCGGGCCAGCCCGGCCGGCTTCGTCCCGGCGCTCGTGCTGACGCCGATCCTGCTCGTCGCCTGTCTCGGAATGATCCGCTCGACACTCGATCACCGGCCGGTCAACCCGAGCACCGTGGCGCTGTCGACCGACTCCATGGTGAACGACCTCGCGCTCAACTCGGCGTACTCCCTCCTGTACGCGATATACGAAACACGGCACGAATCGGCGGGCGGTTTCCGCTATGCCGACCTCAGCGACGAAGAGACGATCCAGACCATCCGCGCCGCCATGGGCGTGGAGGACGCGGCTTTCACGTCTTCCGAATTGCCAACCCTGCATGCGCAGAAGGCGTCGGCCGAGACTACTTCGCCCCGGAACCTCGTGATCATCATCGAGGAAAGCCTGGGCGCGGAATTCGTCGGCGCGCTGGGCGGACTTCCCCTGACGCCCAAGCTCGACGCACTCGCATCGCAGGGCTGGTGGTTCGAAAACCTGTACGCGACAGGAACGCGCTCGGTACGCGGACTCGAGGCCGTTGTCTCGGGTTTCACGCCGACGCCCGCCCGCAGCGTCGTGAAGCTCGGCAAGTCGCAAAAGAATTTTTTCACGCTCGCAGCGCTGCTCGCCGCGCAGGGATATGACACGAGCTTCATCTACGGCGGTGAGGCCCAGTTCGACAACATGCGGCGCTTCTTCATGAACAACGGCTTCCAGGCCGTCATCGATGAGAAGGACTACGCGAATCCGGCCTTTACCGGCTCCTGGGGCGTGTCCGACGAAGATCTCTTTGCGCGCGCCCACGAGGAATTCAGCCGCGCGCACGATCAGCCATTCTTCAGCCTCGTGTTCACGTCGTCGAATCATTCGCCGTTCGAATTTCCCGACGGCCGCATCGAGCTCTACGATGCCGAGAAGCAGACGGTCAACAACGCGGTCAAGTACGCAGACTATGCGCTCGGGCGTTTCTTCGACATGGCGCGCGACTCCAGCTACTGGGAAAACACGGTCTTCCTGGTCGTTGCCGACCACAACTCACGCGTCTACGGCAACGAACTCGTTCCGGTACAGCGCTTCCACGTTCCCGGCCTGATCCTCGGAGGATCGATCGAGCCCGGCACTTTCGCACCCGTCGCCAGCCAGATCGATCTCGCGCCCACCCTCCTGTCGCTGATCGGCGTGTCAGCGGAACACCCGATGATCGGTCACGACCTGACGACCGTGGCCGCGACGGATCCCGGCCGCGCCATCATGCAGTTCAACGGCGCGCAGGCCTACATGGAAGGCAACCGCGTCGCCGTCATGCAGAAAGACCTGCCCATCGAGCAGTTCCTGTTCGTGAACGGCCAGTTGGTCAAGGCGGATGACGACAATGCGGCGCTGTCGAAAAAGGCGCTGGCCCATGCGAGCTGGTCCTCCCTCGCTTACGAAAAGTCGCTTTATCGCATGCACTGAGGTCCGGTCATGGAGGCGCCCGTCGCGGTAATCCGCAAAGGGACCGCGACGTGGAAGATAGTATGATCGAGCATTACCAAGGTTTCCGCGGAGACTCGTAATGCTGGATTGCCCCTGGCGCCGCAAGCTCGCGCTTTCTTTCCTCTGCCTGCCGATACTCGCGTGCACGCCCGATCCGGCGGTCGCGCCGCACCCGCCGCTGCCAGCGACGATCGATACGCCCGCCGCGTCCGGCTATCGCCATGCGAGCGAGCCGATCGGCACGGTGCGGCAGATCTACGACGGCGCCCTGTATCCCGACACCCAGGCCAATACGTTTCGCAACATCGACCGCCTGTTCCCGACTCGCATCGTCGCAAAGGGCGACGCCGTCAGGGATCTGCCGCCCAGCTACTACCCGCTGGAAGATTTCAAGCTGACGATCGACGACGAGGTCTACGATCTTTACGACATCATCTCCCTGAATCGCATCAGCGGGCTCATCGTCCTGAAGGACGGCGAGACGGCGTTCGAGGGTTACTTCCTGGGCAACGATCGCAACACCCGCTGGATGTCGATGTCCGTCGTCAAGTCGATGACCGCCATGCTGATCGGCGCCGCGATCCATGACGGCCACATCAAGAGCATCGACGATCCCATCGTCGACTACATTCCGAATTTCAAGGACACCGCCTATGACGGTGTCACGGTGCGTCACCTGCTGCAGATGAGTTCGGGCGTCGCCTGGAACGAAACCTACACGGACCGTCGCTCCGACCGGCGCCGCATGCTCGAGGCGCAGATCTCGCAGCAGCCCGGCGCGATCTTCAGCTTCATGGCGAAGCTGCCTCGCGCCGCGGAGCCCGGCACGCGCTGGAACTACAGCACGGGCGAAACCCATATCGCGGGCCTGCTGGTCGCCGTCGCGACCGGCAAGCCGCTCGCCGAATACCTGTCCGAGAAGATCTGGTCGAAGGCCGGCATGGAAGACGATGCCAGCTGGTGGCTGGAGGCGCCCGACGGTCTCGAGGTCGGCGGCAGCGGACTGTCCGCGACACTGCGCGACTATGCGCGTTTCGGCCTGTTCATGCTCGAGGACGGCGTGATCGGCAACGAGCGGATTCTGCCGGAGGGATGGATGGCGGAAGCGAGTTCGCGGCAGGTCATCAACGGTGAAACGGTTGACTACGGCTACATGCTCTGGCCGCTGCACGGCAACAGCTACGCGGCAGTCGGCATCTTCGGCCAGGTGGTGTTCGTGGACCCCGATCTCAAGCTGGTGGTCGCGATGTGGGGCGCGCAGCCCAAACCGCTCGGCAAGGAAGGCGTCGACGAGTACGTCTTCCTCGAGGCGCTATCGAAGCACCTGCGCTGACGGTCGGTGGCTGCGCCTTACGACGCTCGATGGCCGCCGACCACGAGCTCGGCGCAGGCAAGGTCTTCGAGTGCGGTCCCGACCGACTTGAACAGCGTGATCGCGCCCGCGTCCCGGCGGCCGGGCGCCGTGCCGCCGCACAGCTCGGCCAGGCTCCCGCGGATGTCGGCCGCGGTCATCGCGCCGGCCTCGATCGCCTGCAGCAGATCGCCGGCCTCGGCGAGCGCGCCCTCGCGCGTATCGACATAGACTTCGGCCCGCGCGAAGGTCTCGGGATCCGCCTCGCACATGTCCGGTCGAAACGCACCGACGAGGTCGACATGCGCGCCACGCGACAGCAGCCGGCCTTCCACGAGCGCCGTCGACGAGGTTGTCGCGACAGACACGATATCGCACTGCGACACGGCAGCCGCGAGCGACTCGGCAGGCGCCGCGGCGAGACCCTGTGCGCACAGGGTGTCCGCCAACTGCGCCGCCCTGGCCGGGTCGCGCCCCCAGATCAGCACGGACTCGAGCGCCCGGACGCTTGCATGCGCCTCGACCAGGTGCGGCGCGAGCGTGCCGGTCCCGATCATCAGCAGGCGCGCGGCGTCCGGCTTCGCGAGACGGTCGGCGGCAAGCGCCGAGGCTGCCGCGGTCCTGCGCGCCGTCAGCATGGCCCCGTCGAGCACGGCCTCGATGCGCCCGGCGGCATCGGAGAGGACATAGTCGGCCGTCACGGCCGGGTTGCGTGCGGTATCGACGTTGACGATCTTGATGCCGCTGCGACCCCCGTTGCGCCAGGCCGGCATGATCAGCAACGAGGCCGTGTCACTGACCCGGTAGACGCTGCGCGGGGGCGCCTCGACATCGCCCCGGAACGCGTCACGGAGGGCGTCTATCAAGGCAGGCATCGGCGTACGTCGCCGGACTTCGCCGGCGCCGATACGCGGCAGGCCGTCGTCGCGTCTGCTTGTCACCGTTTGCCTCGGTCAGGAAGGTCCAGGGCACTCACCCTGTGCACTTTAGCAGCCCGGCCTGGCAATGCGGAGTCGCCTGCCATGATGCTCAGAGCGTGTCGAGCCAGCGCTCGCGCTGCAGCCGCTGCATCTGTCCGAGGATCCATGCCTGGCGCTCGCGCACGAAATCAGACGGCCGCTCGACCTGCAGCCGTACCGGGTTAGGCAGCACGGCCGCGAGCAAGGCGGCCTCGGCGTCGGAAAGCCGCGCTGGTGGCCTGTGGAAAAAATGCTTGCTGGCCGCAGCGATGCCGTAGACGCCCGGACCGAACTGCGCGACGTTGAGGTAGATCTCGAGAATCCGGCGCTTGGGCAGGAAGGCTTCGAGCAGCACCGTGAACCAGGCTTCGAGACCCTTGCGCAGGAAGTTCCTGCCGGGCCACAGATAAAGGTTTTTCGCGACCTGCTGGGAGATGGTCGAGGCGCCGCGCAAGGGACGGCCGCGGCGCGACTCGTCGATCGAAGACTGGATCGATTCGACGTCGATGCCGAAGTGCGCATTGAATTTCTGGTCCTCGGCCGCGACCACCGCATAGACCGCGGGCGCGCCGATACGGTCCCACTCGATCCAGGCGTGCAGTACCGGCTCGCGACCACTCGCATCGCGCAACATGAATGACGATGTCGGCGGGTCGATCCATCGCAATGGCAGCGTCAGCGCGACGCTCGCGCCGACGACGACCGCCAGTACGCCGACAATCCACAGCAAGAAGCGCCGAGCGCGGCGCCGTCCTTTCTTTCTTCGAGGCATGGCGAGAGTGTACACCGCGTTGCCGGCAGCGCGGTGTACAGCGGCGCTGCAAATAAAAAGCGGCCGCGTATGAAAGCGCGGCCGCCGAGAAGCAAGGTCATCTGACTCGTGCGAAGTCGGTCAGCGCCTCGTCGAAAGAGGTCTGCACCCTGCAGCTCACGCCGTTATCGCGCAGCTGCTGGCCGGAGCGGTTGAAGTTTCCACCCATGCTGACGTGGCAGGTCTGGCAGAAACCGCGGTCGGTGTCCTCGGTCCGGGACTCCGGGTATGCGGAGGAAAACATCGACAGGCAGTTGCCGTTGGCCAGCGTATCGGGGGACGCAAACAGGGTCATCACGGAAAGCGTCAGCAGCGCTCCCCGTTGTCGCAAGATCGTATTCATATCGCTCTTCCTGTGACTGCTAATCGTTGCAATCGCATGCAGTTACAGGGAACACGGCTTTGCGGCGCAAATGCTTGCACGCGCGACATTGCTTCCGCTCGTGGAATATACCCACACAAAAATGCACAAAAAAACCGCCCAGGGAAACACCTGCGCGGCGCGTGCGCGCCGGCCGGCTACGCGAGCACGGACTTCGAATCGAGCCTGATGGGCTCGCGATCGATCGACAGGAACGACATCGGTACCGCGGTATCGAAATCCGTCGCGTCGCCCGTGATCGCCCGCGCCACCATCGAACCGATCGCGGGCGCGAGCTTGAAGCCGTGGCCGCTGAAGCCGTTTGCGACCCAGAATCCGTCCACGGCTGTCGGGCCGAGCACCGGGTGGACGTCGTCACGATTCACGGTATACAGGCCGCAATAGCCACGAACCTGGCCGCGGTACGGCAACGCGGGCAGCCGATGGTGCATCGCGTGCAGCTTCAGCATCTGGAAATCGTCGTCGGCCTCTTTCCGGAATTCGTCGGGATTCGCGACCGCTTCCTTTTCGTCCTCCTCCAGCACCGAGCCGATCACGAGCTGCTGGCCGCGATTCTGCGTGCGAAAATACACGCCACCCTGCATATCCACCGACACCGGGATGTGGCCCTCGAGTTCGGCCGGCCGGTCACGATAGATCACCTGGATGCGCGTCGGCACGAGATCCCACTTGAGTTCGACGCCCGCCTCCTCGTACAGGCGCCGGCACCAGGGCCCCGCCGCGTTGATCATGAGCGGCGTTTCTATGGTCACGCCATCATCGAGCGTGACACCGCGCACCGCGCCACCGCGCGTGTCCACGGACGCGACGCGCGTCTTCAGGCGGACGTCGACGCCGGCATTACGACACGCCTCCGCGAGGTCCTCTGTGGTCGCGACCGGATCGATATAGCCGCCGTCGACTTCGAAAAAATTGCGGCTGCCGAATCGGCATTCGTGATCCTCGCCGGTTTCGAAATCCGGCGCGAGGATGCAGGGGTTGATGGCGGGAAACCGCGCCCTGATGTCGGCGTCGTCGAGTACTTCCGTCGCGATGCCGAGCGCCTGCATGCGCGCATGCTCGCGATCCGCCCATGCGAGGTCGCCGCCCGGCATCCAGAGCACGCCGTCGCTGTTGAATGAGGCCCTCGGGGCCTTGAGGCCCGTGAACTCGGACCAGTGCCGATACGCGTTGATACCGTCCCGCGCCAGGAAAACGACCTCGTCGATCGAGTAACGGAAGCGACAGATGGCCGACGACGCGCCTGTCGATCCCTCGCCGACCGCGGAGGCTTTTTCGAGAACGGCGATCCTGAGCGCAGAGCGGCGCGCGAGTTGCCAGGCGATCGACAGGCCGATGATGCCTGCACCGACGACGATGACATCGTATTTCTTCATGCTTTTTCCCTGCACGGGGTTGTCTGACGCTGTGGATCGGCGACGCAAATGCGCCTCGATGACGGCCAATACTATGGGCTTTTGCCGCTGCGCGGTATTTCGGTCCGCCACGATACCGGCGCGCGCTCCGGCAAAACCCGGTAAATGCCTGGTGCCGACCGGCCTGCGGTTGGCCAATTGTTGCGGCTGCAATTACTATCTGCCCACCTGTTGGCTCTCAGGCAGCCCAACCACGCATCCACCACAGGCACTTATCATGACTGACTCCATCAAATCCTTCGCGACCGTCGACCCTTTCGACGGCATGACCGCGACATCGCCGGGCCAGCTGGCCAATCTCGTCAACGGCAAATGGGATAGCGGCAGCGTATTTCGCGACGACATACCTGACCCGATGACGGGCGAGGCATTTCTTCGCGTACCCGATACCGGGGATCTCGATCCGTTCATCGCGGGGCTGCGCAGCTGTCCGAAATCCGGGCTGCACAACCCGCTGAAGCGCAACGACCGCTACGTGCATCTCGGTCGCGTGTGCGCAAAAGCTGCAGCGCTGCTCGCAACACCGGAAGTGGAGCGCTACTTCACGAAACTCACGCAGCGCGTGATGCCGAAAAGCTGGCAGCAGTGCCTGAACGAAGTCGTGGTGACGCGCGTGTTTCTCGAAAACTTCGCGGGTGACGGCGTTCGCTTCCTCGCGCGCGGCTTCTCCAACCCGGGCGACCACCCGGGGCAGGAATCCCGCGGCTACCGCTGGCCCTATGGACCGGTCGTCGTCGTCGCGCCGTTCAATTTTCCGCTGGAAATCCCGGCGCTGCAGGCGATGGGCGCCCTGTTCATGGGCAACCGTCCGCTGGTCAAGGTCGATTCGAAAGTCAGCGTCGTCTTCGAGCAATTCCTGCGCATGCTGATCCACTGCGGCTTGTCGCCCGAGGACATCGACCTCGTGCATTGTCGCGGCAGTCGCATGGGCACGCTGATCGAGCGCGCCAGGGACGTCATCCGGATGGCGCAGTTCACGGGATCGAGCATGGTCGCCGAGCGCGTTGCCGATACACTCAACGGCCGCGTGCGCATCGAAGATGCCGGCTTCGACTGGAAGGTCATCGGCCCGGATTTCGACGCGCGCTGGCTCGACTACGTCGCGTGGCAGGCCGACGAGGACGCCTACAATGCCGCCGGCCAGAAGTGCTCCGCGCAGAGCATCCTGTTCGTGCACGACAACTGGTATGACGCCTTGTTGCCGAAGCTCGTGGCGCTCGCAAAGCGCCGCAGTCTGGCCGACCTGACGATCGGCCCGGTGTTGTCGTGGACCAATCAGCAGATTCGCAGACACATCGACGCCGTGCTCGCGGTGCCCGGCTCCGAACTGCTGTTCGGCGGCGCCCCGCTCGAGGGCCACTCGATCCCGGATTGCTACGGGGCCTACGAGGCCACGGCGATCCGCGTGTCGCTCGAGGCGCTGAGCGGCGATCATTTCGAGCTGTGCACGACCGAGCTGTTCGGCCCGTTCCAGGTCATCGTCCGCTACGGCGACGACGACGTCGATACGGTGCTCGCGGTGCTCGAGCGGATGTCGCATCACCTGACTGCGGCCGTGGTCAGTGCCGACATCGAGTTTCAGCAACGCGTGCTCGGCGCCACGGTGAACGGCACCACGTATTGCGGCATGCGGGCCCGCACGACCGGCGCGCCGCAGAATCACTGGTTCGGCCCGTCCGGCGACCCGCGCGGCGCGGGCATCGGCACGCCCGAGGCCATCGTCACGACGTGGAGCGCGCATCGAGAGATCATCGCCGACCAGGGCCCCATGCCCGACGGCTGGACCGTGCCGCCCGTGAAGTAGGCAAGCGCGTGTCGTCACCGCCATACGGCTGGATCCTCGCGGCGGCGATCGCGGCTTTCGGCAGCGCCTGCGCCGCGGAGCCCGGGAATGCGGATGTTGTCGATCTGCGCGACCCGCGGATCAACACGAGCGTGTATGAGTGCAAGCGGCCGGATGGGGCCGTCTTCGAATTCACGATACGACAGGGCCCGGGCGAGATGGCCGCCTGGCTGCCCTGGGAATTCGGCTACCCGTATCTCGTCCTGAGTCTCGACAGCGCCGAGGACGCGCCAACCTACCGCGAGGGCGAGGTCGCCGTGCGAATCGATGAGCGCGGCGCCGGGCTCACGGTCGGAGAACAGCGCTACACCGCCTGCTCTCGCAACGACCTGCGATCTGCCTGGGAACACGCCAAGCTGACGGGCGTCGACTTTCGCGCCGCTGGCGCGGACCCGGACTGGGTCCTCGAAATCCGCAATGGCGACACGATGACGTTCAGGGCCGACGATGCGAGGACGGCAGTGGAAGTCCCGACGCCGGCGCCGCGGACCGACGCCGTCGAGCGAATGACCGTCTTCGATGCGAGCGATCCCGCGCAGCTATTCGAGGTGCACATCAGCGGCACCCAGTGTGTCGCACCCGACCGCGGCGACGTGATGGGCGCGTCAGTGACCGTGATTCTCAATGAACGCAGCTACACGGGCTGCGGGCGGGCGCTGCACTGAGCGCCGGTTTGCGGAATCCCGGGTGTATGATTCCGCTGGTCCTTAACAACCAGTCACCGGGTCAGCGTCTGCCGCGTGTGCGCGCAGGATCAGGCCGAGAAGATCACGGGCTTTACACGCGGCGTCGGCCGCAATACATCGGCGACCCCGGGGTGGCCCAAAAGCCCGGCCCCCGGTGATCGAGGCGACGGCGATACTTTCAGGATGAAACCGAGAAACGGCAGAGTAATGAGACATCCAAGATTATCTTTCACGGCCGTTGTGGCGGTCGCACTCACAGCCTGTGCGCCGGATACGGCGGAAGTAGGCGCGGCTGACCTGATCCTGACCAATGCCCGCGTGTACACGCTGGACTGGGGCGAGCCGGGCCGCGATGGCACCCTGGCGCCTGATGCGCCGCGGCTCGACAGTGGATGGCATCCCGACGCCGAGGCGGTGGCGATGAAGGGCGGCCGCATCGTGCTTGTCGGCTCAACACCGGATGCGCTGGAACTGCAGGGGGAAGCGACCCGCGTGGTCGACCTCGCCGGCGCGACCGTCATCCCGGGCCTGGTCGACTCGCATACCCATGTGTTCGAACTCGGCGCGAAACTCGACGCCGTTGATCTTACCGACGTTGCCACTGAACAGGAGGCGGTCGCACTGGTCGCGGCGCGCGCGAAGTCGGTTCCGGACGGCGAATGGATTCTCGGCGCAGGCTGGGACGAGGGCGCCTGGGCCAATCACTATCCTGACAAGGCGCTGTTGAGCGAAGCGGTGCCGAATCACCCCGTCTTTCTGGACAGCCTGCACGGGTTTGCGGCCTGGGCAAACCAGGCGGCACTGGACGCAGGTGGCATCACCGCGGACAGCGAAGTTCCGACGGGCGGCGAAATGCGGCTCGGAGAGGACGGCGCACCGACCGGTCTTTTTCTCAACCGCGCGACCACGATGCTCGACGCCATCGTGCCGCCGCCATCGCGTGAAACGCTCATCAGGCAACTCCTGATGGGCCTCAACCAGATGGCCGCGGACGGCTATGTCACCGTACACAATGCGGGACTGGACTCGCGCGCGATGAGCGTTCTGGAGCAACTCGAGGAAGAGGGCCGATTGCCGATACGCGTCTACGCCATGCTGTCGCTGCGTGACGAAGAACTCATTCGGCAATGGATCGAAAAAGGCCCCGACGCTGACAACGACAGCATGCTGGTCACGCGCACCGTGAAGGCTTACTACGATGGCGCGCTCGGATCACGCGGCGCGCGGCTTCTCTACGACTACGAGGATCAGCCCGGGCATCGCGGCGTGAGCGGTGACGGTTACGGTTTCGACCGGGCGCTCAACACGGCGGCGATGAAGGCCGGTTTCCAGGTTGCGATTCACGCGATCGGCGATGCCGGCAATCGCGAGGCGCTGGATATCCTTGAGGCAGTGTTCGAGGAAGATCCGTCTTCACGCAACAATCGGCATCGCATCGAGCATGCGCAGGTGATTGCCCCGGACGACATTCCGCGGCTCAGCCAGCTGGGCATCATTGCGTCAATGGAACCGCCGCACGCCATGGAAGACAAGGCCTGGGCTGAAAAGCGCCTGGGCCCGGAAAGAATCCTGGGTGCCTATGCGTGGCGCTCGTTGCGGGAAACCGGCGCACACATCACGTTCAATTCCGATAATCCCGGCTCCGATCACAGTATTTTTTATGGCCTGCACTCGGCCATCACGCGTCAGGACAAGAACAAGCAGCCCGAAGGTGGATGGTATGCGGAGCAGCGCCTGAGCGCTGAAGAGTCGCTGCGTGCCTATACGAACTGGTCGGCTTACGCGAGTTTTCGCGAGAACGAGACCGGCATCATCGCAGCCGGCCGCTGGGCCGACCTGACGGTCATGGACATCGACCCACTCGTCCTCGCCGAGGACGGTCCCTTCGATATCCTCGAAGGCCGGATTCTGATGACCATTGTAAATGGTAACGTCGTCTACGAGAGATAACGCTCCCGGAATTCTCCTTGTGATCCGTCAGTTGCGGCTCGCGGCGGTCCGTGGCCGCAGCAAGCAAAGAGCTATGCCTGGCCATGATGCACAGACGCGGTTCTTCAGCCGGCCGCCTTGCGCGCCACTCTTGACCAGCCCTGGATGCGGCGATCGAGCAGCGGCAAGGCCCATGGCGCGTAGCGCGCGAGGTAATGAATGAGGCGCGCGTATTTGTCCGGGAACACATGCAGGCTGTTACGGCGCACACCGTCCAGAATCCGCGCGACGACGTGCGCAGGATCAGAGATCAGGTAATCCGGAACTACTCGCCGCTCTGCGTAGCCATGTTGCGGCGAGTCAAGAATCGGCGTGCGACTGAAGCACGGGTAGACGTTGGTCACGTGCACACCGGTGCCCCTGAGGTCGGCGGCCAGCGACATGCCGAAGCCACGTAGCCCGAACTTCGATGCACAGTACGAGGACAGGCCCTCGGCCCCCGTCCAGCCGGCAATCGAGGATATATTCACGACATGTCCGCTGCGGCGCTCGACCAAAGCGGGCAGAAACCGGCCGCAGAGTCGCATCGGCGCCAACAGGTTGAGTTGCACCAGGGATTCCCAGTGCTCCCTCGGGACATGGTCCATCCGCCCGGCGAGGGCTATGCCCGCGTTGTTCACGAGGATATCCGGAACCACGCCGGACGACATGCAGGTCTCCACCAACACGTCGCAGCCTTCTTCCGAGGAAAGGTCCGCGATTATCGAGACGACGAGATCATTGCCGGCATCATCGATCGCGAGCTGCAATGCATCGGCATCGATATCCGTCAGAACCAGTTTCGCGCCGGCATCGCGAAATTGCCGCACCATCTGCCGGCCGAAGCCGCCGCCGGCACCGGTGATGAGCACAGTTTTTTTCGCCAGGTCGGTCATTGTTTTCCGCAAGTGATCTTACGCGATCGCATCGCTACGGGCGCGGCAATATGGGATGCTTCCGCTTATGGCTGTCGAAAAAGTCGATGTCGTCATTGTCGGTGCGGGCCTGTCCGGCATCGGCGCCGCCCGGCACTTGCAGGACAAGTGCCCGGACAGGAGCTACCTGATATTCGAGGAACGGGGCTCCATGGGCGGCACCTGGGACCTGTTTCGCTACCCGGGGATTCGCTCGGACAGCGATATGTACACCCTCGGCTACAACTTCAAGCCGTGGAAAGAAGCCAAGGCCATCGCCGACGGGCCGTCGATCCTGCAGTACATCCGGGAAACGGCGGCCGAGACCGGCGTTGAGCGCAATATTCGCTACCGGCATGCAGTGACCGCGGCACGATGGTCAAGCGAAGACGCGATGTGGACGATCGACGCACAGAATACGGCCACCGATGAGACCGTCATCGTGCGTTGCAGCTTTCTTCTCATGTGCGCCGGCTACTACAACTATGAGCAGGGCTACCTGCCGGAGTTCAAAGGATACGACAAGTTCGAAGGCGAGATCGTGCATCCACAGCACTGGCCCCGGGAACTGGATTACCGCGGCAGGAAAGTGGTCATCATCGGCTCCGGCGCAACTGCAGTGACGCTGCTTCCGGAGATGGCAAAAGAAGCCGGGCATGTCGTGATGCTGCAGCGCTCACCGACTTACATGGGTTCGGCGCCGGACACCGACTGGCTGGCCAGGGCTCTGCAATGGCTGCTGCCGGAAAAAGCCGCATATGCGATCGTCCGGTGGAAAAACATCCGGTACCAGCGGTGGGTATATTGGCAGGCACGGGCCGCACCGAAGTTCGTGCGAAACAAGCTTCTGAAGATGGCACGCAAGGACCTTGGGGAAATCGCCAATTTCGAGAAGCATTTCGCGCCAGGCTACGGCCCCTGGGAACAGCGGCTCTGTCTCGTTCCAAACGGCGACTTCTTCCATGCCGTACGGGATGGTCGGGCATCGATCGTTACCGACACTATCGTCGAGTTCACGGAAAGCGGCATACGCCTCGAATCGGGGGAACTGCTCGAGGCCGATCTCATCGTTACGGCGACGGGGCTCGATCTGCGCGTGCTCGGCGATGTAAAGATCAGCGTGGACGATCGCCCAGTCGACATTTCGAGGACCTTTTCCTACAAGTCGATGATGTTCTCAGACGTACCCAACCTGGTATCGACGTTCGGTTACATCAATGCCTCGTGGACGCTGAAGTCTGACCTGACGGCGGAGTACTCATGCCGCCTGCTCAATCACATGGCGAGAACCGGGATGCGCCAGTGCACCCCGCGCTTGCGGGAGCATGCGCGTGGCATGGCCGGCGCAGACTGGATCGTCGGTTTTTCGTCGGGCTACATTCAGCGGAAATTGCATATGCTGCCGAGACAGGGAAACGCATGGCCGTGGCTGAACACTCAAAACTATGCCCTGGACAGGAAGACCATTGGCAAGGGGCCGATCGAGGACGGGTTCCTGGAGTTTTCGTGATGGAGAGGATCGCTTGAGGAAAGTCGCGCTCTGGTTGCTGCTGGCGCTGGCCGCCGTGGCGGCCCTCATGGCGAGCTTTCCCGAGGATGCCGCGCGGATAGCGTTCTCGATCGAGCGCAATCGCAGCGGCCTGGAAGCGCGATCTGTCGTTGTGGACGGTGAGACCTGGCATTACCTCGAGGGCGGCGCGCCCGGTGCGGCGGTGCTTTTGCTTCTGCACGGGTTCGGCGGCGACAAGGACAACTGGACTCGATTCTCGCGCGCGCTGGTCCGGGATTATCGGGTGATTGCACCTGACCTGCCTGGCTTCGGTGACTCGGCGCGACATGCCGACTGGGATTACTCCCTCATGGCTCAACGCGGCAGGCTCGAAGGTTTTGTCGCTGCCCTGGAGCTCGGCCCGCTGCACATCGCCGGCAACTCAATGGGCGGACACCTGGCCGCGCTCTATGCACACGCGCACCCGGAGCAGGTTCGATCCCTGATGCTACTGAACAACGGCGGCATTGATGCGCCCGAGCGCTCTGCGATGTCCCTGGCCGTCAGCCGCGGCGAGAATCCGCTGGTCCTCACGTCGACGGAAGACTTCGAACGACTGCTGTCATTTGTCTCCTACAAACCGCCGTTCATTCCATGGCCCGCAAAAAACGTCCTGGCTGACAGGGCTTTCGGGAATGCTGCCTTCAACCGCTACATCTTCGAAGCGCTGAGGGGCGAGCGCTACGTCCCGCTGGAGCCGTTGCTCGACGATATACGCCAGCCCGTCCTGATAATCTGGGGCGAATACGACCGCGTTCTGGATGTGAGCTCCATCGATGTCATGAAGCCCCTGTTGCCGCAGGCAAAGATCGTGGTTATGCCTGAGACGGGACATATTCCGATGATCGAGCGACCGATGGAAACCGCCGCGTATTGCCTTGATTTTCTGGCCGGGCTCTAGGCTGCGCGCGGCTGCGAAAAGACTCTTTTACGGGGTCTTTCCTCTGCCTGGCAGCCGGGGGCGGAATGGACTCGCCGCGCCCGCCCTGCGCACGCACGTCGTGTGTCTCGCCGCTGCGCTGCCCGGTTGATCCACCGACATGCTGATTCTCAGTCCGCATGCCAGGCGACATGCAACAGCGCACGCCCAGTACCGGGATACCCGGAGTCGCCCGGTTCGCCGCCACGGAATTGGCGGATTCGATCCGCAATGCCGGCAACGACAGGTTATTGGCGGTCTCAGCGCCGGTCGGTAGCCCCTTCATGCCGCTCTTGGCGGCCAGGCCCGGGCACTGATGCCAGGCATCGCGACGACAACGACAGCTGCCATAACCGCACACCACCGCGGCCAGCGTCCCTGTCGGGGAATCGTCTTCATCCTGCCGCCCTCCTCGTGACGAAGGTCGACCCGGTGGCGAGGCATCCGTCGGTCTGCTGTGCGGAGGGTGCCTGAGTCGTGTTACCTGCGTATTCCGCAAGGCACGCATTTTGTTACAGAGTGTTACCCATGATGGTTGACCGGTCCGGCAATAACGCCAGCGGGCCGCACCTGCTGGTGGTGGACGACGACAGGGACACGCGCGAGCTGCTCTCGGTCTACCTCGGCAAGCAGGGTTTCGCCGTGTCGACCGTCGCCGACGGCCGCGAAATGGACGCCTGGCTGGCGCGGAACAGCACCGACCTCGTCATTCTCGACCTCATGCTCCCGGGCGAAGACGGACTTTCCATCGCGCGACGCCTGCGCGCCGAGCTTCGGCGTCCGATCGTGATGATCTCGGCCCGAGGGACCGACATCGACCGCATCGTGGGCCTCGAGGTCGGCGCCGATGATTACCTGCCGAAACCGTTCAATCCGAGAGAACTGCTCGCGAGAATCCGCGCCGTGCTGCGGCGAGACCGGATGACCGCCGATTCCGGGACGGCGGAATCCGATGCATTGGCATTCGGCGCATTCCAGCTGGACCCCGGTCGCCGCGTCCTGAGTCGCGACGACTGTGAAATCGATCTGTCGCGCGCGGAGTTCGATCTGCTGTGCGTCTTCGTCAGCCATCCGAACAAGGTGCTCAGCAGGGACGCCATCATGGATGCCCTGAGCGGCGCCGATCGGGATCCCTTCGATCGCAGCATCGACGTCCGGGTCACGCGGTTGCGCCACAAGATCGAAGATGATCCGGGTCACCCGAAGTTCATTCGCACCGTATGGGGCGTCGGTTACCAGTTCGTACCCGAGGCACAGGCGCCGTGAGAATTCCGTCGCATTCACTGTTCACGCAGACGGCATTGACCATTGCCATGACGCTCGTGGCATTCATGGTGCTGTCGATGAGCGCGGCCGCCTATTTTGTTTACGTACCGCTTTCGAAGCGCTACGCGGATGACTTCGCGGCGGTCATCGTGTCGGCCGCGCATTCGCTGCAGAGCCTGCCGGAAAACATGCATGCGGAACTCAGGCGGCAGTTGCTGCTGGACCATGGAATCATCGTCGCCGAGGAAACCGGTGAGCTTTCAAGCGGCAGCGAAGACGTTATCTATCAGACCTATTTTCACGACGCCCTGGCTCGACGCGCCGGTCAGGACCTGGCCATTTACGAGTCCGGCACGAGTTCCCTGATCTGGGTCGACGTGCCGGCACATGGCAAGCTCTTCCGACTGGGCTTCGATGGCAAACGACTCCGGGTCCAACTGCCGATCGTGCTGTTACTGGCGCTTGTCGCCGGCGCACTCCTGACGCTCGCTGCGAGCCTCATGGAAGTCAGGCGTGTCGTAGAGCCGCTCGACCACCTGTCCGACATGGCAAAGAAAGTGGGCCGCGGTCTCCGGCCGGAGCGCGTTCCGGAAGAGGGCCCGGAGGAGATCGCGGCACTTGCCGCCGCATTCAACCAGATGTCGGCCGACCTGCGGCAGATGTCCGAGAATCGAACGGTCATGATCGCGGGGCTGTCTCACGACCTGCGCACACCGCTCACGCGGCTGTCGCTGGCCGTCGAAATGCTGAACGAGGAATCCGATGGCGACCTGATTCGCAGAATCCGTCGCGACCTCGACACGATGAACAACCTGATCGGCCAGTTCGTGCAGTTTTCCCAGGGCATCGAGGACGAGTGCCCGGTTCAGCTGGACCTGCGACAGATACTGGGCTCGCTCGCAAACGACCTTCGCATTGAAGGCGCCGTGTTACACCTGCATCGCAATGACCCGCCCTGCGTCTACTATGCAGACCCGATCGCGCTGGAGCGTGTTCTGACGAACCTGATGCGCAACGCAGTGCATTACGGCGACGGCGAGCCGATCGATGTGACGTTGCATTGCGCCGCAAGCGGCGTTTCGATCGAGATCAGCGATCGCGGGCCCGGTATCCCCCCGGACCAGGTGGACGCAGTATTTCGGCCCTTCCACCGGCTCGAGATCGCCCGCAACACGAGAACCGGGGGCAGCGGGCTGGGCCTCGCCATCGCGCAGCAACTGGCAGTCAAACACGGATGGACGATCAGGCTGCTGCCGCGCGAAGGCGGCGGTACGATCGCGCGGCTCGAATTGCCTGTCGCCAACCGTTTCGGCCTCAGGCTTTCGTCCTGCGCCGCCTAGGGACCCCGCACCCCTACATGATCCGCTTGACGTGGATGCCGGCACCCCAGTCCGGACTGCTGTCGGTGAACCCGGCCAGCACGAACAACTGCAGTTTCCAGTCGTCGCTGACCTTGCGGGACAGGAATCCATAGAGTTCGCGGATCGAATCACGATCGGCGATCGAGGACTCCCTGTAGTCGAATATCAGGCCGCCCCGCAACTGCGGCGAAAACTTGTAGGTTCCGCCCACCGATGCCAGCAGCGAATCCTCGAGGTCGATGCCCGCGGGGTCGCCGCGGAACCGGTAGCCGACTGTCGCGAGTAGCGTCGCGTGTTCCAGGAACCTGAGCAGGTCGGCCTGAACCGTGAAGTCCGTTTCACCTGTGCCGAGACCCTTGGCTTCGTCCGCGGTACCGAGCTTGACGGACCCTGTCAGGTCGAGCGCGATGCCCAGGCGCTTGCTCCTGACGACGTCATAAACCGTGACGCTGCCGATCACGTCGCCGAGTCCGCGGTTTGTCACGATCTCGCCGGTGCCTGGAATCGGCTCACCGCCCGGGCCCGTGATGGCGGTGCCCTCGGGGGCCCTGAC
>DATCZJ010000043.1:0-3055 GCA_036525955.1 Woeseiaceae bacterium
TTTTGAATCCGGCGCGTCTACCAGTTCCGCCATCCCGGCTTACATGGCCGGGGTAGAATCTGGGTGCCCCCGGCCGGAAGCCGCACAGTATACGAATATTTCGCGATTCTGCGACCATTCCGCAGCGCCGGGCATCTAGGATTCGAGACATGAGCAAATTTGCCGATATCCAGATCGATCCAGCGATCATCAAGCGGGCCGTTCGTGGCGACGTGCGGGCGCACGAGATCCTGTATCGGGCATTCGCCACGCCCGTGTACTCGCTTTGCCTGCGCTTCACCCGGGTGCCGGCGCACGCGGAGGACCTGGTCCAGGAGACGTTTATCGAAGTCATGCGCTCGATAAAGCAGTTCCGTGGTGAGGCGGCGATCGGTACCTGGATTCGCCGTATCGCGGTGACGAAGGCGCTGATGTTCCTGCGCTCGGCCTGGACGGCGCGAAGCCAGTCCCTGGCCGATGACTGGGACGACATGACGCCCGGCGATGCTGCCAGCCACGGGATTTCGCGGCACCCGGATGACGCGCTGGATCTCGATGCGGCGCTCGCAAACCTGCCAGCGGTCAGTCGCGTGGTGGTCTGGCTGCACGACGTCGAAGGATTTACGCACAAGGAGATCGCAGCGGCGATGGGCAAGACCGAGAGCTTTTCGAAGTCGCAGCTCTCCAGGGCTTATCAGCGCCTGCGGCCAATGCTGGACGCCGGTCGGGACGACCTTGCAGGACAAGGTGCCGCGGCGAGGAGTTTTTAGGGCATGACGAAAGACGTAAAGGACGAAGAGATGATTTGCGGTTTGACGGCGGACGAACGGGACGCGTTGAGAAATGGCCTGCTGGGTCTGCCGGACACCATGCCGCCGCGTGCGGTATGGCACCGGATCCGAGAGCAGGCAGAGGCCGAGGGACTGATCGCGAGGCCCGCGGCACGGCGTCCATCAACCTGGTACCTCGGCGGCAGCATGGCGGCCGCTATCCTTCTCGCGGTGCTGGTTGTGCCGGGCATGCTCGAAAACGATAACGTCGTCTATCCCACGACGCCCGACAACGTGGGCACGAGTTCGCCAATCAGGTTGAACACGCTGCAGACGCTGATGACCGAGTCGCGCGAACTCGAGAGCAATCTGCGCGACCTGCCGGACAAGCCGCGCGTGATGCGCGCAGGCACGGCGGCGACGATCGTGGACATCGAAGATCGAATCGCCGCGATCGACTATCAGCTGAACGATCCCGAGTTTCAGCTCACCCCGGAAGACGAGGAAATTTTCTGGCGCGAGCGCGTCAGGTTGATGAAGTTGCTGGTTGGCATGCGCTATGCGCAGGCGCAGCGAACCGCATTTTGACTGTTTCAGGAGAACCGTTTCGATGAATACGATGAAGATATTGATGCCTGTCGCGGTGGCGTTGTTGATCGCCGGGCAGGCGGCTGCGCAGAGTCCGGAAGAGGAGCAGGCGCGGCACGAAGCCGAGCAACGCCGGGCCGAAGTGCGCCTGGAGGAGGCCGAGGTCCGTGAGCAAATGCGCGAGGCCGAGCGCCAACTCGAGGAGGCGGCCCGCCGGATTGCAGAATTGAGCCAGCAGAATCTGCCGCGGATGGTGGAAATCGAAAAGAAATCGGTCGTGGAGCTGATGGGCAAACCCAGGCTCGGCGTCACCGTCGGCGGCAATGAAAGCAAGGGGCCCGTCGAAGGCGTGAATATCCTCGGCGTCTCGCCGGGCAGCGCGGCGGACGATGCCGGACTGCGTGCGGGTGACGTGATTACCGCGGTTAACGGTGAATCGATGAGCGCCGATGATGGCAACGATGCAAATCGCCGCCTGCTCGACGTCATGAAAGGTGTCGAGGAGGGCGACAAGCTGGAAGTGGAGTACCTCCGTGACGGCAATGTCGGCAAGGTCGAGGTCGAACCCCGCATCATGGATGCACATACCTATGCCTGGGTCGGCGATGCCGAAGACTTCGAGTTCGACGTGCCCTCGATTCATGTAGCGCCGGCTGCCGTGCGCAAGTACCGTTTCGCATCGCCGCTTTTCGGCAGCAGCTGGGGCGACATGGAACTGGTCGAACTGAACGAAGGCCTGGGCCGGTATTTCGGCACCGACGCCGGCCTGCTTGTAGTCAGCGCGCCGAAGTCGGGTGCGCTCAAGCTAGAGGACGGCGACGTCATCCAAAGCATCGACGGCCGCGCACCCACGTCGGTGGGCCATGCGATGCGGATTCTGAGTTCGTACCAGGCCGGTGAGAAACTCGAACTGGGGATCATGCGCGACAAGCGCCGCCAGACGCTCAATATCGAGTTGCCGGACGATCGTACCAGCATGCTCGCGCCGCGTCCGCCTTTACCCCTCAAGCCGGCAAGCGTGGGCATCCGTGTGCTGCGAGCGCCGCGTCCCGACGAGAAAACCTGACCGTCAATTTCTGCACGCTCGGGCGCGCATGGCTCTGATACCATGCGCGCCCATGCAAATCTCCGACTTCGATTATTCGCTGCCCGACGCACTGATCGCCCGCTATCCGGCGGCCGAGCGGCGCGCCAGCCGGCTGCTCGAGGTCGGGCCGCGGCTCGCCGACCGGCACTTTGGCGAATTGCCGACCTTGCTCAGTCCGGGCGACCTGCTGGTCTTCAACGACACGCGCGTAATTCCGGCACGCCTGGCCGCGGTCAAGGACACTGGCGGCCGCGCCGAGATCCTCATTGAACGCATTGAAAGCGAGCGTCGCGCGCTTGCGCAGGTACGCGCCAGCAAGTCACCGAAGAAGGGCGGCCGCCTGCGGCTGGCCTCCGGTGACGAAGTCGTCGTCGCAGGCCGTGACGCCGAGTTCTTCCTACTGGATTTTCCGGGGCCGGTGTTGACGATACTGGAGGCGATCGGCGAGGTGCCGCTGCCGCCTTACATCGGCAGAGTGGCGGAGCCGGACGATGCCGAGCGCTATCAGACGGTGTACGCAAAGGACCCGGGCGCGGTCGCGGCACCCACGGCCGGGCTGCATTTCGACCGCCAGATGCTGGACGAGACGCTGGCTTCAGGCGTGCGCCACACGTACATCACGCTGCACGTC
>DATCZJ010000044.1:0-2201 GCA_036525955.1 Woeseiaceae bacterium
TTTTGAATCCGGCGCGTCTACCAGTTCCGCCATCCCGGCTTACATGGCCGGGGTAGAATCTGGGTGCCCCCGGCCGGAAGCCGCACAGTATACGAATATTTCGCGATTCTGCGACCATTCCGCAGCGCCGGGCATCTAGGAGTCGAGACATGAGCAAGTTTGCCGATATCCAGATCGATCCAGCGATTATCAAGCGGGCCGCGCGTGGCGACGTGCGGGCGCACGAGATCCTGTATCGGGCGTTCGCCACACCCGTGTACTCCCTTTGCCTGCGCTTCACGCGAGTGCCGGCACACGCGGAGGACCTGGTCCAGGAGACCTTTATCGAAGTCCTGCGCTCGATTAAGCAGTTCCGTGGTGAGGCGGCAATCGGCAGCTGGATTCGCCGTATCGCGGTGACGAAGGCACTGATGTTCCTGCGCTCGGCCTGGACGTCGCGAAGCCAGTCCCTGGCCGATGACTGGGACGACATGACGCCCGGTGATGCGGCCAGCCACGGGATTTCGCGGCACCCGGATGACGCGATGGATCTCGACGCGGCGCTCGCGAACCTGCCGACGGTGAGTCGCGTGGTCGTGTGGCTGCACGATGTCGAGGGATTTACGCACAAGGAGATCGCGGCAGCGATGGGCAAGACCGAGAGTTTTTCGAAATCGCAGCTCTCGAGGGCTTATCAACGCCTGCGGCCAATGCTGGACGCCGGTCGGGACGACCTTGCAGGACAAGGTGCCGCGGCGAGGAGTTTTTAGAACATGACGAAAGACGTAAAGGACGAAGAGATGATTTGCGGTTTGACGGCGGACGAACGGGACGCATTGAGAAATGGCCTGCTGGGTCTGCCGGACACCATGCCGCCGCGTGCGGTATGGCACCGGATTCGCGAGCAGGCGGAGGCCGAGGGCCTGATCGCGAGGCCCGCGGCACGGCGTCCATCAACCTGGTATGTCGGGGGCAGCCTCGCAGCGGCCATCGTGGTAGCGGTTCTCATGGTGCCCGGCATCTTCGAAAAAGAGCCGGTCGTCTATCCCACGACGCCCGACAGCGTGGGTACGAGTTCGCCGATCAGGTTGAACACGCTGCAGACGCTGATGACGGAGTCGCGCGAACTCGAGAGCAACCTGCGCGATCTCCCTGACAAGCCGCGCGTGATGCGCGCAGGCACAGCGGCAACGATCGTGGACATCGAAGATCGAATCGCTGCGATCGACTATCAGCTAAGCGATCCCGAGTTTCAGCTCAGCCCGGAAGACGAGGAAATTTTCTGGCGCGAGCGCGTCAGGTTGATGAAGTTGCTGGTTGACATGCGCTATGCGCAGGCGCAGCGAACCGCATTTTGACTGTTTCAGGAGAACCGTTTCGATGAATACGATGAAGATATTGATGCCTGTCGTGGCGACGTTTTTTATCGCCGGGCAGGCGGCTGCGCAGAGTCCGGAAGAGGAGCAGGCGCGGCACGAAGCCGAGCAACGGCAGGCCGAAGTACGCCTGGAGGAGGCCGAGGTCCGTAAGCAGATGCGCGAGGCCGAGCGCCAGCTCGAAGAGGCCGCCCGCCGGATTGCAGAATTGAGCCAGCAGAATCTGCCGCGGATGGTGGAAATCGAAAAGAAATCGGTCCTGGAGCTGATGGGCAAACCCAGGCTCGGCGTCACTGTGGGCGGCAACGAAGGCAAGGGGCCCGTCGAAGGCGCGAATATCCTCGGCGTCTCGCCGGGCAGTGCGGCGGACGACGCCGGACTGCGTGCGGGTGACGTGATTACCGCGGTTAACGGTGAATCGATGAGCGCCGATGATGGCAACGATGCAAACCGCCGCCTGCTCGACGTTATGAAAGGTGTCGAGGAGGGCGACAAGCTGGAAGTGGAGTACCTTCGTGACGGCAATGTCGGCAAGGTCGAGGTCGAGCCCCGCATCATGGATGCGCACACTTATGCCTGGGTTGGCGATGCCGAGGACTTCGAGTTCGACATGCCCGAGATTCACGTAGCTCCGGGTGCTGTGAGCAAGTACCGCTTCGCATCGCCGCTTTTGGGCAGCAGTTGGGGCGACATGGAACTGGTCGAACTCAATGAAGGCCTCGGCCGGTATTTCGGCACCGATGCCGGCCTGCTTGTAGTCAGCGCGCCGAAGTCGGAAGCGCTCAAGCTGAAGGACGGTGACGTCATCCAGAGCATCGACGGCCGCGAACCCACGTCGGTGGGCCA
>DATCZJ010000045.1:0-6409 GCA_036525955.1 Woeseiaceae bacterium
TCACCATCGCGAGCCAGCTGCGGTACAACGCGCAGCAAGCCGCTCGTGCCGACGGTGTGGACGGTGCCGAGTTCGCCCGAGGCGCCGAGTCGGCGCAGGAGGATCGGGTTCCCCGATGCATCGCCCAGCGTCATCCAGCTCACCGCGACCGACGTTTCATCCACCGCCGCGATGCCGAGGTAGCCCGCGATTCTCCCGGCCGCGATTTCGACCGGCTGGCCAAAGGTCGTGCCGCCGTCCGTCGAGACGATCGCGCGTACGACCGGCCGATCGCCGGCTGCCGAGAACCAGGTAACGCCGACCAGATCGCCGTCGGCGACGATCGCCGGGCCGTTGACGGGACATCCCGGGATCATCCAGTTGTCCGCGAAAATTCTCTCGCCGGGTTGCCACTGGCCATCGACGAAGCGCGTCAGGTAGATATCCCGAATCTCGTCGGCCGTCCGGTCGCGGTAAACCGCGAGCGGGCCCTTCGACGACACCGCGACGTCGGTCTGGCAGCAGTCGCAGATCGAGTCGTCGACGACCTGCTCGTTGAGGCGGCGGCCGTCGGGGGTCAGGATGGCGGCGCGCAGCGTCATGCTCGTATCCAGGGGATTGTCCGTCGGCTCGTTGGCGGTATCGCGGCCGTCGAGCCAGAGCAGGGCGACGCCGTCGGAGTCACGGTGCATCGAGACGAAGCCGTGTTCCGTCGGTGTGCCGTCCGTATGCGCGGCAACCGGATCGCTCCAGGTTTTTCCGCCGTCCATCGACTGCGCCACGACGACGTCATAGGAATAGGTTTTGTCGGCGCTGTAGGACAGCCAGTGGGCGATCCATTGATCGTCCCGGACTCGCAGCACCGACGGCAGATCCGCCCAGTTGACGAACATCCGCTCATCCGTGACGACATCCGTGGCCGGCGACCAGCCGTCGTCCTGCAGCACCGAAAACTTCAGCGTTGCGCCGGACTCGCCGCGCTCCATCCAGCTCATCGCGATTCGCCCGGCCGGACCGCGCGTAAAGCGGGCCCCGAGCGCGCCGTCCCCTGACGGTGAGGGGATGATCTCCGGAGCACCAAATTCGGGCGGGGTCGCAGGGCTGCATGCGACGGCGAGGGCGCCAAGTAGGACGAGCGCAAAATTTCTGAATATCAGCATTTGCCCATTATGCAAAGGTCGCCAAGGTCTGTATACTCCCGCACCTGCTCGATGGCCCGTTCGCCCGAACGCGGCCGGCAGATCACCAGGGCTAGGTGGCAGAGTGGTTATGCAGCGGCCTGCAAAGCCGTGGACGCCGGTTCGATTCCGACCCTAGCCTCCAGAAAATGAAACGGGCCCCCTTGCGGGGCCCGTTTTTTTTCAGCAGACGGGAAGAGACGAGAAACCTTATCGACCAGTCGCGTCCCTTGGCCAAAGGCCGCCCCGGCCGTATGTTGCATCGGGCAATTCTGCTATCTTGACGATACGGCAAGTGCTGGCCAGGGGGGTCACTTGAGCCAACTTTTCGAGGAACTCAAACGGCGCAACGTATTTCGCGTTGCATTGGTGTACCTGGCGGCGGGATGGCTCGTCTTGCAGGTGGTAAGTCTCGTGCTCGACAGCACCTCGGCGCCGGATTGGGTCATGCAGGTGTTCCTGCTTGCCGTAGCGGTCGGGTTCCCTTTCGCCTTGATTTTCGCCTGGGCTTACGAAAAGACGCCCGATGGCATAAAGCGCGAAAAGGAAGTGGATCGTACGAATTCGATAGCCGAGCAAACGGGTCGCGAGTTGAATCGCCTGATCATTATCGTGCTGGCGGCCGCCGTGGCATTCCTGCTGATCGACAAGTTTGTTCTGCAGGTTGACCCGGTGCCCGCCGCGGGCGAAGCCGAAAAGTCCGTGGCCGTACTGCCGTTCGTCGCGATGAGCAGCGGGCCCGACGACGAATTTTTTGCCGATGGCCTGACCGAGGAAATTCTCAATTCGCTGACGCGAGTGCCCCAGCTGCTGGTTACCGCGCGAACCTCGGCATTTCATTTCAAGAGCAAGGATATTCCGGTCCCCGAGATAGCCGAAGCGCTGGGTGTTGCCCATGTCGTCGAAGGATCCGTCAGGCGTTCCGGTGATCGCCTGCGCGTCACGGCACAGTTGATTCGGGCAGAAGACGGCTTCCACCTGTGGTCCGAAACCTATGATCACAATACCAGTGACGTGTTCGGCATGCAGACCGATATCGCGGAGAAGATTGCGCGCGCGCTCAATGTGGTGCTCGACCACGAGCAGCTGCGGAAGATGCACTCGTTTGGCCTGCAGGACCCCGAGGCCTATATCGCGTTCCAGAAAGGCGTCGCGATGTACCTCGACGCGCACGGTGCGACCGAGTCAATGGAAGAGCTGCTGGCTGCCAACACGTGGTTTGAAAAGACCATGGAACTCGAGCCGGAGTTTCCGGATAGCTATACATACCACGCGGACTACTTCACGCATTTCCTGATGGCCGAGGGCATTGGAGAAAATGCATCGGAAGACGCTTTGAATGATGCGTTGTCGAGTCTTGAAGAGGATTTGACGAACGCGATCCGGTATGCGCCGGACGAAGCTCGGCGCATTGCAAATGCCTATGACCTCGACCTGATCAAGGGGCGATGGCGTGGGCTCGGTGCCAGGTTCGAGCAAATCGTCGAGCAAAACAGCTGCTATCAGCCCAACTGGCCCGAGATCATTTCGGCCCCGTTCGGCGAGGCGGCCGGTGCGCGACAGCTGGGCCGGCGGCAGATCGAGTGCGACCCTCTCTCTTTTGCTGGCTGGATGATCTCGTCGGTATCCAGTCAATGGCTCGGCGACTTCGAATCTGCCATAGAGACGTCGAGGCGCGGCCTCGAGATTACCGGCCACCGCATCATGACCTACAATCTCGTCGGAGCACTCGCACGCTCCGGCAGTTTCGACGAGGCGACGACGATCGTTTATCGGGACTACCCCGGCGAGAGCGATCAGCTGCACACGTTGTCGGCAATGGCGGCGATGCAGGGCGACGCAACAAAAGCGAAGGATTTCCTCGAGCAGTATGAATCGCTCGAGCCCCCGAGGAACGCGCTAATGCTGGCGTTCGCCTGGGTCGGTGAACGCGAACGCGCGAACGCGATCGCCGCCGAAATCGACGCGACACCCTTTGGCTATCTGACGCTGATCAGAGCGGTTCACAGCTGCATGTGCGGTGCACCGTTCGATCTCGAGGCGACACCGGATTTCGCATCGCGAATCAGGGATGCCGGCCTTCCATGGCCGCCGACATCGCCAAACGACTGGCCCTTGAAAGACTGGTAGCGGGATGAGCAGCCCGAAGTCATGGGTCCACTGTAAGCAGTCTTCGTCCGGAGAATAATCGCGACGACTCCTGGTGCAGACCCGATTCTGGTCTTCACTGCCAGTCGGCGGCGCCAGCGCCGCATGCAGCATTCGGACGCGCTCGTCCCGGCTACAGGAATACGCCTGCCACTGGTTGCGCTGCACGACTTCCGCTATCTGTTTGCGAGTCGTCCGGCCGGCCTTGTTCGGCACGACCAGGTAGCGCCGCAACGGCGCATCGCATGGGGTAGTGGCGACTGCAGGCGCAAAGGCAGATCTCAAAAACTCGCTCGGCGATCCAATTCGATTCCCACCCTTGCCTCACTTTCGCTTGCCTGACGTTC
This sequence comes from Woeseiaceae bacterium, assembly GCA_036525955.1. Lineage (GTDB taxonomy): Bacteria > Pseudomonadota > Gammaproteobacteria > Steroidobacterales > Woeseiaceae > UBA1847. The sequence continues at coordinate 3,653 of DATCZJ010000045.1, forward strand.
CGGCAGCTCAGCGCAGCGGATAGCGCCCGAATTCCTCCACGGCGTCGACCATGGCCAGCACGTTTTCGGGCGGCACGTCGTTCATGATCGTGTGCACGGCGCCCAGCATGTAGCCACCGCCCGGACCCATGATCCCGATGACCCGCCGGACCTCTTCGCGCACCTCCGCGGGAGTGCCGAACGGCAGCACGCGATGCGTGTCGATGCCACCGCAAAACACGATGTTCCTGCCGAAGCGCTTTTTTAGCGCGGGCAGATTCGACATGGTTCCCGCGGACGTCTGGATGGGATTCAGGATATCGACGCCGATTTCGATGAAGTCGTCGATCAGGGTTGCCACGTCGCCGTCCGAGTGAAACAGGACCTTCGCCTTCGTCCGCGCCTTGATGAAGCGGATGAAGTCGGCATGGATCGGCTTCAGCAGCGCCCGGTACATCTTCGGCGAAATCATCAGGCTCTCCTGGGTGCCGAGATCGTCGCCGATCTTGATGATGTCGATGTTGTCCCCGCATGCGTCCAGGAACGGGCCCATCAGCGCCTTGCAGTACACCGCGATCTTTTCCATGAGCTCGCGCGCGAAGTCGGGCCGTAACGCCATGTTGAGCAGGAAGGTCTCCATGCCCTGCATCGCGTAGGCGCGCTCGAACGGGAACAAGAGCCATGGCGTCGCGAGGATCGCGTATTCGTTCGCATCCCGCAGTCGCCTGGCCTGTTCCGGCACATGGGCGACGCGGCTGGGGTCGCTCATGTCCGGCCAGTTCGGGTAGGCGTGGATCTCCGCGGAGCTGGTGGCTTCCTTGAGCGGATGCACGCCCGGAAACCAGTCGTCCGGCGCGATCTCGATCTGACCGCTGCCCCAGGAGTCGATGCATGGCGTGTGTGGCGCGCGGTTCTGGTTGCGGCGCCGCGTGGTCTCCGGTTCGAGATCCAGCACACCGCGGACATCGCTCTGCAAACGGCGCATTGTCTGTTCGTCGATCCGTGCCGTGCCGAGTTCGGGCCAGTCGTACAGGTAATCGTCAGGAGCTTCAACGCCGATCAAGCCCTTGATGCCGCGGTACGGTTTCATCTTGATGCCCGTGGCGTTGCTGACGCCGAGCACGATCGGGACGCGATCCGGTTCCTCGAAGTTGATCGCGGTCAGTACGCGTTCGCGTGGCGTCAGGGGCATGCCGGGTTCCCGTCGGTTGCTGGGTGTCGAGGCCAGCCTACGTGAGCGCTGCGGTCGTTTTGATCCGCAGTTCTACGCACAGGCGGCTGATGGCGTGATTTCCGCACCCGACACAACAGCTCGCCGCGACTACCAGACGCTGCCGAGTGCGACGCGGATTGCCTCGCCGCTGACCCCGCTCGATTCCTCGGAGGCGAGAAACGCGATCGTCTCGGCGACTTCTGCCGGCGTGGCGACCCGTCCGGCAGGGTAGATGGCGGCGCGTTCCTGCCAGATCTGCTCGACGCTGACGCCACGCGCCCGGGCTTCCTCGCGCGCCGACGTCTCGGCCATCTCGGTGCGGACCCAGCCGGGCAGAACGGCGTTGGCCGTGACACCGAAGGCGCCGCCGTCCTGCGCCACGGAACGCATCAGGCCGATGAGGCCGTGCTTGGACACGTTGTAGGCGACGCCGGCGGGTTCCGCGACGAGGCCGGCTGTCGAGCTCGTGTAGACGAGACGCCCGTAGCCGCGTTCGACCATGCCTTTCAGGACGCGCTGCGACAGGTGGAAGGGGCCCTCGAGATTGATGCGCATCGTGCGCTCCCAGGCAGCAGGATCCTGTTCCCACACGACACGATCGAAGGCGGATCCAACCCCGTGATTGCAGACCAGGATGTCGACGGGACCGAGGGTTTTCTCGGCATCGGCAACGGCCTTTTCGCAGCCATCCCGCGTGCCGAGATCGGCCACGGAATAGGGCAGACCTGTCGCCAGGAGTTCCGGTTCACTGCGCGCGACGCACATGACCTGCGCGCCGCGTGCGGCCAGAAGGCGCGCGGCCGCGAGACCGATGCCTCGACCCGCGCCGGTTACGAGTGCAATCCGACCTTCGACACCCGCCATTCTGCGACCCTCATGAAAACCAACCGGTGGCCAGTATATCGGCAATTGATTGGCAAGCGGCGCGGCATCTGCGGTATCGTTTGCGCTTCGCCGCTGGCGCCGCTTCGATCCCGAGGCCGGCCCGCACAGTCTTCCTGGTCATGCCCGGGTGGCGGAATTGGTAGACGCAGCGGACTTAAAATCCGCTGACCGAAAGGTCGTACCGGTTCGACTCCGGTCCTGGGCACCACCTGGCTAAATAAAAGAAGGCCCCTTTTCGGACAACCTGGCCGGCCATGCAAATGTACAACGGTCGAGGGATCCAAAGCACGGATTGGCAATTTACCCACATTTTTGAAATACCAATCGTCCCTTGCATCCAAATGTGCTCCGGTGCGCATCCAAGTAAGAACAAAGTCAGGGTGATAGAACTATGATCCGTTATGCGCAAGCAGTAGCTAGAAGCCTCCAGTCCATGCCGGTGGTCCTTTCCATTTTGTTGCTGGGAATTGCTCTACCGGTCGAATCGATCGGCGACGATAACCCTCACATCCAACGCACGCGCCTGTTCGTTCTCGGAACGCCGCACCTGTCGAGCCTCAAGGACGATTTCAGATCCGAGCTCTTGGATGGCCTGATTGATCGGCTTCTCAGCCTCCAAGCGGACGCGATTCTTGTGGAGGCGTTGCCGGGACCAGACATCGTGTCGATGGAGTTGGAGG
>DATCZJ010000046.1:0-52635 GCA_036525955.1 Woeseiaceae bacterium
CCGGGTGTCGTCGGCGACCGCGCCGTCGCGCAGCGGCACGTTGAGATCCTCGCGGATCAGCAGCCGCTTCCCGGCAAGGTCGAGGTCGGTCATCTTGAGGACGGTCATGGTCACGCTCCCTGCCCCGCGCGCCGCCTCAGCCGGCGTTGACCAGCGCGATCGTGGTGTCGAGCATGCGGTTCGAGAAACCCCATTCGTTGTCGTACCACGAGCAGACCTTGACCAGCGTGCCGTCGATGACCTTCGTGAGCGTCGCGTCGTACGTCGATGATGCCGGGTCGTGATTGAAATCGATCGAAACGAGCGGCGCATCGTTGTAGGCCAGCACGCCCTTCAGCGCGCCTTCGCTGGCGGCCTTGAGCACCTCGTTGATCTCGGCGATCGAGGTTTCGCGCTCGGCGACGAACGTCAGGTCGACGGCCGACACGTTGATGGTCGGGACGCGCATGGAAAAGCCGTCGAGCTTGCCGTTCAGTTCCGGCAACACCAGGCCGACAGCCTTGGCCGCGCCCGTGCTGGTCGGAATCTGCGACATCGTCGCGGAACGCGCACGGCGCAGGTCCTTGTGGAACACGTCGGTGAGTACCTGGTCGTTGGTGTACGCGTGGATCGTCGTCATGATGCCGTGCTTGACGCCGATCGCCTCGTGCAGCGGCTTCACGAGCGGCGCGAGGCAGTTGGTCGTGCAAGACGCGTTCGAGATGATCGTGTCGCTCGCGGTCAGCGTGTCGTGGTTGACGCCGAAGACGATGGTCTTGTCGACGCCTTCGCCGCCCGGTGCGGAGATAATGACTTTTTTCGCACCGCCGGCGATGTGCTTGCCGGCAGTCTCCCGCGTACGGAACAGGCCCGTGCACTCGAAGACCACCTCGACGCCGAGTTCGCCCCAGGGCAGCTTCGCCGGATCGCGTTCCGCGAATACGCGGATGCGGTCGCCGTTGACGATGATGTCGCCGCCGTCGACTTCGACCGTGCCCGGGAACTTGCCGTGCGCCGTGTCGTAGCGCGTCAGGTGCGCATTGGTGTTCGCATCGCCCAGGTCGTTGATCGCGACCACGTCGAATTCCTTCGCGCGGCCCGACTCATGGATGGCGCGCAGGATGTTACGCCCGATGCGGCCGTAGCCATTGATGCCGACTTTAATTGCCATGTTGTTCTCCAGTCCTTATTTCAGAATGTCTTTCACGACCGCTACGACATTGGATGCCGTGAAGCCGAAATGCTCAAAAAGTTCGTTCGCGGGCGCCGACTCGCCGAAGCGATCGAGCCCGATGACGCGGCCGCCGTCGCCGACGTAGCGCCACCAGCCGCCGGTCACGCCGGCCTCGATGGCGACGCGCTTCACGCCCGCGGGCAGCACGGATTCGCGATAGCCCGCATCCTGCCTGTCGAAGGCATCCGTGCTGGGCATCGAAACGACCCGCGCCTTGACAGCCGCCGCTGCCAGCTCATCGGCCGCCGCGACCGCGAGCGCCACCTCGGACCCCGTCGCGATCAGCAGGACGTCCGGCGCGCCGTCGCAGTCTCGCAGCACGTAGCCGCCGCGTGCGATGTCCGCGATCTGGCCCGCAGTGCGCGGCTGGTGCGGCACGCCCTGTCGCGTCAGCACGAGACTCGTCGGCCCCGTGTCATTTTCGATCGCGCAGCGCCAGGCGACCGCGGTTTCGACCGCATCACAGGGCCGCCAGACACTCATGTTCGGCATGAGCCGGAGCGATGCCGTGTGCTCGACGGGCTGATGCGTCGGCCCGTCCTCGCCGAGGCCGATCGAGTCGTGCGTGTAGACCAGGATGTTCTGCACCTTCATGAGCGCCGCCATCCTCAGGGCATTGCGGGCGTAGTCGGAAAACGTCAGGAACGTTCCAGAGTAAGGAATGAGGCCGCCGTGCAGGCGCAGGCCGTTGCAGATCGCGGTCATGCCGAATTCGCGGACGCCGAACCAGATGTAATTGCCGCCCGCGTCATCACCGTTCACGGGCTTCGAGCCCGAGTGCTTCGTGAGATTCGACCCGGTCAGGTCGGCGGAGCCGCCGACGAGCTCGGGCAGCACCGGGGCGAATGCGTTGAGCGCACGCAGTGACGCCTGGCGCGTCGCGAGCTTCGCCGCCTCGGCGTCGATCTCGGCAATCGCCTTGTTCGCGAAATCGCACCAGCCTTTCGGCAGCCTGCCCGCCATGCGGCGGACGAATTCCGCGGCCAGGTCCGGATACGCGGCCGCGTAGGCATCGAAGCGCGCCTGCCACTCGGCCTCGGCGGCCGCACCGGCCTCGTGCGCGTCCCATGCAGACGCGATTTCCGCGGGGATCTCGAAGGCGGGATGGGCCCAGCCCAGCGTTTCGCGCGCCGCGGCCACTTCGTCGGGCCCGAGCGGCGCGCCGTGGGTAGCGGCGGTGCCCTGCTTGTTCGGCGCGCCGAAGCCGATGATCGTCTTGCAGCAGATCAGGCTCGGACGTTCCGCATCGGCGGTGGCGGCGTCGATCGCTTTGGCAATGGCGCCCGCGTCATGGCCGTCGACCGCGCGGATCACCTGCCAGCCGTAAGCTTCGAAGCGCGCCGCGGTGTCGTCGGTAAACCAGCCGCTGACGTCGCCGTCGATCGAAATGTCGTTGTCGTCATAGAGGCAGATCAGCTTGCCGAGCCTGAGCGTGCCCGCGAGCGAACAGGCTTCGTGGGAAATGCCCTCCATGAGGCAGCCGTCGCCGACGAAGACCCAGGTGCGATGATCAACCACGTCGTGGCCCGGCCGGTTGAACTCGGCCGCCAGCATCTTCTCGGCAAGCGCCATGCCGACGGCGTTCGAAATGCCCTGCCCGAGCGGTCCCGTGGTCGTTTCCACCGGGCCGCCGGCCTCGAATTCGGGGTGTCCCGCGGTCCGGTAGCCGAACTGCCGGAAGTTACGCAGCTGGTCCAGCGAAAAAGCCTCGTATCCGGTCAGGTGCAGCAGGCTGTAGAGCAGCATCGAAGCGTGACCATTGGAGAGCACGAAGCGGTCGCGGTCCGCCCATCTCGGGCTGGCAGGGTTGTGCTTCAAATAATCCCGCCAGAGCACTTCGGCGATATCCGCCATGCCCATCGGGGCACCCGGGTGACCGGAGTTCGCGGCCTGCACCGCATCCATGGAGAGGGCTCGGATCGCATTCGCGAGATCGCGCCGGGCCAGCTGGCTGGCGGTGTTGGCTTGTCGTGGCATCGGACCTTTCTTCGGGCTCTCAAGCCCTGGTGCTGGATTCGGGGGTGACAATCGCTGTCGCGAGCCGCGCATTTTCCCTGTTATAGGGGGTGGCATCAAGGGTACAATGCGCCGCTTCCCGTAACCCGAACCCTGTTGAATCATGACTGACTCATTTGTTTTTACGTCTGAATCGGTGTCCGAAGGGCATCCTGACAAGATCTCGGACCAGATTTCCGATGCCATCCTCGACGCCATCATCGCCGAGGACCCGAGAGCCCGCGTCGCCTGCGAAACCATGGTCAAGACCGGCGTGGCCATCGTGGCAGGCGAAATCACGACCTCCGCCTGGGTCGATATCGAGGACATCGTCCGCAAGACCGTGCTCGAGATTGGCTATAACAGCTCGACGATGGGCTTCGACGGCGCCTCCTGCTCGGTGCTCAGTGCCATCGGCAAGCAGTCGCGGGACATCGCCATGGGCGTCGACCGCGGCAAGGAAGAGGATCAGGGCGCGGGCGACCAGGGCCTGATGTTCGGCTACGCCACGAACGAGACGGACGTGCTCATGCCCGCGCCGATCACGTATTCGCACCGGCTGGTCCGGCGGCAGGCGGAAGTGCGCAAGAACGGCACGCTGCCCTACCTGCGTCCGGACGCCAAGAGCCAGGTCACTTTCGTCTACGAGAACCACAAGCCCGTGGCGATCGACGCCGTCGTGCTGTCCTCGCAGCACGATCCGGACGTCTCGATGGCCGATCTCAGGGAAGGCGTCATGGAGGAGATCATCAAGCCGATCCTGCCCGCCGAGTTCCTGAGCAAGAAGACCAAGTACCACATCAACCCGACCGGCCGATTCGAGATCGGCGGCCCGATGGGCGACTGCGGCCTGACGGGGCGCAAGATCATCGTCGATACCTATGGCGGCTCCGCACGCCATGGCGGCGGCGCCTTTTCCGGCAAGGACCCCTCGAAGGTCGATCGCTCGGCCGCGTATGCCGCGCGTTATGTCGCGAAGAACATCGTTGCCGCGGGTCTTGCCGACCGTTGCGAGATCCAGGTCTCGTACGCCATCGGCGTCGCCGAGCCGACCTCGATCTCGGTACACACCTTCGGGACCGGGAAAACTTCTGATACAAAATTGACGGAACTGATCCGTGAGCACTTCGATCTCAGGCCCTATGGCATCCTCAAGATGCTCGACCTGATCAGACCGATCTACAAGCAGACCGCTGCCTACGGGCACTTCGGCCGGGACGACCTCGACCTGAGCTGGGAAAGAACCGATAAAGCCGCCGCACTGAAAGACGCCGCGGCCTGACAGATAGATTACCGGGAGAATGACCATGAGCAGCGAAGCCGTTGCCATCAAGAAGCCTGACTACAAAGTCAAAGACATCTCGCTGGCCGGCTGGGGCCGCCGTGAAATCGCGATCGCAGAAACCGAGATGCCGGGCCTCATGGCCGTGCGCGCAGAATATCGCGACCAGCAGCCGTTGGCCGGCATGCGACTGGCCGGTTCCCTGCACATGACCATCCAGACGGCCATGCTGATCGAAACACTCGCTGACCTGGGTGCCGACATCCGCTGGGCATCGTGCAACATCTACTCGACGCAGGACCACGCCGCCGCGGCAATCGCCGCAGCCGGCATCCCGGTGTTCGCCTACAAGGGCGAGACGCTCGACGAGTACTGGGAATACACACACCGCATCATGGAATGGCATGACGGCGGCACGCCGAACATGATCCTCGACGATGGCGGTGACGCCACGCTGCTGGTCATCCTGGGCTCCAAGGCCGAAAAGGATCCCTCGCTGCTCGACAATCCCGGCAGCCACGAGGAAAAGGCGCTGTACAACGCCATCAAGGCCCGGCTGGCCAAAGACCCGACCTTCTACTCGCGCATCAAGGCCAACATCCGCGGCGTGACCGAGGAAACCACCACCGGCGTGCACCGCCTGTACGAGATGATGGCGAAGGGTGAACTGCCCTTCCCCGCCATTAACGTGAACGACTCGGTCACCAAGTCCAAGTTCGACAACCTGTACGGCTGCCGTGAATCCCTGGTGGACGGCATCAAGCGTGCCACCGACGTCATGATCGCCGGCAAGATCGCCGTGGTCGCCGGCTTCGGCGACGTCGGCAAGGGCTGTGCCCAGTCCCTGCGCGGTCTCGGCGCCACGGTCTGGGTTACGGAAATCGATCCGATCTGCGCACTGCAGGCCGCGATGGAAGGCTATCGCGTCGTGACCATGGACGAGGCGGCCGACAAGGCCGACATCTTCGTCACGGCGACCGGTAACTACCACGTGATCACCCACGATCACATGGCCCGCATGAAGCACCAGTCCATCGTCTGCAACATCGGTCACTTCGATAACGAGATCGATGTGGCCAGCGTTGAGCAGTACGAGTGGGAGAACGTGAAAGACCAGGTGGACCACGTGATCTTCCCCGATGGCAAGCGCATCATCCTGCTGGCCCAGGGCCGGCTCGTGAACCTGGGCTGCGCCACCGGCCACCCGAGCTTCGTCATGTCGAACTCGTTCACCAACCAGGTCCTGGCCCAGCTCGAGCTGTGGACGCAGGGCGAGAAATATGCGAACGAGGTCTACGTGCTGCCGAAGCAGCTCGACGAAAAGGTCGCGCGCCTGCATCTCGACCGGATCGGCGTCAGGCTCACCGAGCTGTCGGATGAGCAGGCGAAGTACATCGGCGTGAAGAAGGATGGACCTTACAAGCCCGAGCATTACCGCTACTAAGGATCACAGGCTATCCAAGCGACTCCCGGCGCAGCCATCGGCGAAACGATTCGGGTTCTGCACCTGACGGACCCGCATTTGTTCGCCGATGCCGACGGCGAGCTGCGCGGCGCCAACACGCGGGAGTCGCTCGAATCCGTCCTCGCCCACTATCGTGCGTCGGACTGGCGTGCCGACCGCGTCGTCGTGACGGGCGACCTCATCCAGGACGATTCGAGCGGCGCCTACGACCGCTTCCGCGAACTGATGCTGCCGCTCAACCTCCGGGTGCATTGCGTGCCGGGCAATCATGACGTGCCCGAGCTGATGCAACGCATATGCCGGGTGCCGCCGTTTTCCTATTGCGCCTGGGAAGAGATCGGCAACTGGCTGATCATCGGCGTCGACAGCTTCGTCGCCGGTACCGCGGGCGGCGCAGTCAGCACAGCCGAATTCGAGCGCCTGTCCGCGATCATCGCGGCCAGCGACGCGGCGCACGCCCTGATCTGCCTGCACCACCCGCCGGTAGCCATGGGCAGCGCGTGGCTCGATTCCGTCGGGCTCGCGAACGGCGAGCAGTTCATCGCGCAACTCGCGGCGCTGGGCCGCGTGCGCGCCGCGATATTCGGCCATGTCCACCAGGCCTACGACGCGGAGCACGAGGGCGTGCGCATCATCGGGACACCGAGCACCTGCCGCCAGTTCCGGCCGGGCAGCGACAAGTTTGCCGTCGACGACAAACCGCCGGCGTATCGCCGCATCGAGCTCGGGGCGCACGGCAGCCTGCACGCGGAACTTGTCTGGGTCACATCGTGATCGCGCGTGGCATCGTCACGCTATTCTGCGCGCTGGCAATGCCGGCCGTCGCGGCGGAAGGCGGTCACCCCGTCACGCTCTGGCAACTGCAGGGCCAGCACAACGTCGTCTACCTGCTCGGCTCGATTCACATGCTGCGTCCGCAGGACCATCCGCTGCCGGGCGTGATCGATGAGGCCTACCGCGAGGCCGAGGTGCTCGTCATGGAACTCGACATGGACGACATGGATCCTGCCGCAACGCAGGCCGCGTTCAACCGCGCCGGCCTGATGACGGACGGGAGGTCGCTCAGGGACCTGATGGGCGAGACGGCCTATGCGGAAGCGGAGCGCCTCGCCGCCGAGATCGACGTCCCGCTCGACATGCTCGCGCAGGCGGAACCGTGGCTCGCAGCGATGACCATCGAAATGATGTTGCTCTACCGGGTCGGCTTCAACCCGTTCCTCGGCATCGAGATGACCATGACGACCCGGGCCGGAACGGACGGCAAACCGATCCTGGGGCTGGAGTCCGTTGAAGAGCAGTTATCGTTTCTCGACAGGCTCTCGCCGGAAGCGCAGCGCGACATGCTGCTCAGCACCCTGCGCCAGGGCGCGACGCTCGAGGACACCATCGACGACCTGATCCTCGCGTGGCGCGAGGGCGATACCGAGGCGCTGGAAGACGGCCTGGTGAGCAGCATTGCTTCGCAGGAGGAACTCAACCGGGCGCTGGTGGTGGACCGCAACCGGCGCTGGGTCACGCGGATCCTCGACCTGCTCGACGACGACGACGACTATCTCGTCGTGGTCGGCGCGATGCATCTCGTCGGCGACGAAGGCGTGCCGCGCCTGCTCGAGGATCGGGGTACGCATATTCGACAGTTGAGCGAGCCCGAGCCTCTCCGGTAGCATGCGCCCCTCTTCAGGAGGTCAACCATGAGTCTGTTCAGCAATGCCCGCAAAGTAATCGCCGGCGGCGTCAATTCACCCGTCCGCGCGTTCAACGGCGTAGGCGGCGAGCCCGTCTTCTTCAAACGCGCCAGCGGCGCGCGCTTCACTGCCGAGGACGGCCGCGAGTTCATCGACTATGTCGGCTCGTGGGGACCGATGATACTCGGGCATGCGCACCCTGCCGTCATCGCCGCGGTCACCGAAACCGCCAGGAACGGACTCAGTTTCGGCGCGCCCTGCGTCCTCGAGACCGAGATCGCGACGCGAATCTGCGGGCTGATGCCGTCGATAGAGAAGGTCCGCATGGTGAGTTCCGGGACCGAAGCGACCATGAGCGCCATCCGCCTGGCTCGCGGCCACACCGGCCGCGACAAGATCGTGAAGTTCGAAGGTTGCTACCACGGCCACTCGGATTCGCTGCTGATCAAGGCGGGTTCGGGCGCACTGACCCTGGGCGTGCCGAGCTCCCCGGGCGTGCCGAAGGGCCTTGCGGAGCATACGATCACGCTGCCGTTCAACGACGCGGACGCGGTGCAGGCCGTATTCGCGGAGCTCGGCGACCAGATCGCCTGCGTCATCGTCGAGCCGATTGCGGGCAACATGAACATGGTGCCGCCCGTGCCCGGATTTCACGAAGCCCTGCGCGAAGAATGCACCCGGGCCGGCGCGCTTTTGATTTTCGACGAGGTCATGACGGGGTTCCGTGTCGCCAAGGGCGGCGCGCAATCCCTGTTCGGCATCCGGCCGGACCTGACGACACTCGGCAAGGTGATCGGCGGCGGCATGCCGGCAGCGGCGTTCGGCGGCCGTGCCGACGTCATGTCGAGCCTCGCGCCCGACGGGCCCGTGTACCAGGCAGGCACGCTGTCGGGCAACCCGGTGGCGATGGCGGCCGGCCTCGCAACCCTGAATGAAATCGACAAGCCGGGCTTCTACGAGGCGCTGGCGGCAAAGACCGAGCGGCTCGTGGACGGCCTGTCCGACGCGGCAGCGGCGGCGGGTATCCCGTTGTCGGTCGAATGCGAGGGCGGCATGTTCGGCGTGGTGTTCACGGATGTCGGTCCGGTCCGCAGCTACGCGCAGGTTGCAGCGGCGAACGTCGAGCGATTCAAGGCGTTCTTCCACGGCATGCTGAACGAGGGCATCTACCTCGCACCGTCGGCATTCGAGGCCGGTTTCGTATCGGCTGCGCACAGCGACGACGATCTCGATGCGACCATCGCCGCCGCGCGCAAGGTATTCGCGACGCTCTAGGACACGATCGGGGAGCGTCATCGAGCTGCGCGTGACAGGCTACGGGCTGTTCGTTGTCAACCGCGCAGACCTTGCCCGGTTTCGCGCAGCCGGTCGGCCCGGGCGTGATCGCGGGAATCCTGATGCCCGGACAGGACCGGACCGCAGCCGTCCCTAGGTCTGGATCATCTGCTCAACGGCGCGCAGGCAGTCCAGCAGATTCTCGCTTTCGAGGCACTCCTGCTTGATGTCGAGCCCAATCGGCAGAATTTCCGCGAGCCGGTACGCCACCCAGGCGGTGTCGTCGTAGCGTCGGTCGATGCCCTCGTAAAGTATCCCGAGCTCGTCCATTACGTTGGCGAGGATGCTCACGGTGCCCTGGTATTCCGGCGGCAACGGAAAACTCGCCGCGTCGGGCAGCAATTCGACCTCGCCGATATTGAGACCATCCCGCTGCCGCTCCGCCGCCAGCAGGCGGAAACGCTGCTCGCCGACGGCAGTGACGCCGAGGATGCCGTCGCTGCCCTGGTACCAGTCGGTCACGCGCGCCAGGGTGCCGACGGTGTGGGTCGTCGCCGGGCCCATCTCGTTGCCGTCGCGAATCAGCACCACGCCGAACGGCGAGTCGGACTTCAGGCAACTGCTGATCATGTCGAGATAGCGGGGCTCGAAGATACGCAGTGGCAGCGGTCCCCGGGGGAACAGCACCGTATTCAGCGGAAAGATTGGTATGCGCACAACCTGACTATAGACGCTGCTGGCACGCTCCGCTGTACCTGCCTTAGGATTCGTTTTCCGCGTGCGGTGACTGGGTGCCGCGCGTGCGTTGCAGAAGCGCGGTCAGGGTCTGGCGCGCCGACCCGAAACCGCCGTTGCTCATGAATACGACCTGGTCGCCTGGCAGGACACGCGTCGACATGTCGCTCACGAGCTGATCATAGTCGGCAAACATCCGCAATTTCTTGCCGAGACTCGCCAGTTGTTCGTCGAAGTCATCGCGCATGCCCTCGGGACGGAACATCCAGACGAGATCCGCTTCCTTCAGCGAGTCCGCGAGCTCCGCATTGTGCACGCCGAGCTTCATCGTGTTCGACCGCGGCTCCACGGCAACCACCACGCGATGCCCGGGGTATCGCTTGCGAACCGACGTGATCGTCTTCCTGATCGCGGTGGGATGGTGGGCGAAGTCATCATAGATGGCGATGTTCGCAACCGTCGCCGTGCGTTCCATGCGCCGCTTGACACCCTCGAAACGCGACAGCGCGTCGACGGCGCGATCGAACGACACGCCCGCGGACGCCGCCGCGGCTACTGCCGCAAGCGCATTCTCGAGATTGTGCAGCCCGCCGAGACGCCATCGCGTTTCCGCCGTCACGCCGTCCGGATTGCGCAGCATGATCTGTCGCTGCACCTTGTCGCCGAAATTGCCACTCCAGTCGGCGTCGCCCCGGACCCGGAATGTCTCGACAGGCGTCCAGCAACCCATTTCGAGGAGGCTGCCGAGATTGTCATCAGCGCCGTTGCAAATCACGCGGCCACTGCCCGGCACAGTCCTGAGCAACTGGTGGAACTGCCAGAGAATTGCATCCAGGTCCTTGTAGATGTCCGCATGGTCGTACTCGAGGTTGTTGAGTACGAGCGTGCGCGGCCGGTAGTGCACGAACTTCGCGCGCTTGTCGAAGAACGCGGTGTCGTACTCGTCGGCCTCGACCACGAAGTATTCTGAATCCCCGAAGCGGGCGGACGTGCCGAAATTCGCGGGGATGCCGCCGATCAGGAAGCCCGGGCTGAGACCCGCGTCTTCGAGAATCCAGGCAAGCATGCTGGCCGTGGTGGTCTTACCGTGCGTGCCGGCGACCGCGAGGACATGCCGATCGCGCAGCACGTTGTCGGCAAGCCATTGCGGGCCCGACCGGTACGGCATGCCGCGATCCAGCATCGCTTCGACGACCTCGACGCCGCGGCTCATGACATTGCCGACCACGACGCAATCCGGGTTGCAGTCCAGCTGGTCCGCATCGACGCCTTCGTGAATCTCGATGCCCAGGCTCTTCAGCTGCGTGCTCATCGGCGGGTAGACGTTGCGGTCGCAACCCGTGACTTCGTGGCCTGCTGCACGCGCCAGCGCGGCGACACCCCCCATGAAGGTTCCACAAATGCCGAGTATGTGTATGTGCATAGTCTTGTCAGGTTGCCTGGCCGCCGGTCGGGGCGATGAGTGAATACAGGAACAGCTGGAATACGAAGACGGCCATGGCCGCGACCACACCGACGTACCAGTGACGGTCGATGGCCCGGGCAATGATATGGCCCTCGACCGGAATCGACCATAACAGAATGAGCGTCGTCACGAGGCTCGCAACGTCGGCGCTCGCGAGCCGTGACAGCAGGGCGTTGCCGGCGACGAATATCAGGCCCAGCAGCGCGCCACAGCCGAGCACGGCCGACATCGTCTGCACGAGCCGCGGCGCCTTGCCCGCGATTACCAGCAACGCCGCGTAGCAGCCGAGACCGGCAATGCCTGTCATCGTGCCCAGAACAAATCCGCGCAGGTCGAGGTCATCAGCCGCGAGCGTCATGACGAGCCCCGTCGCGAGCCAGAAGATCGCCATGACTAGAAACAGCAACGGAGAGTACGGAATGGCATCCGGGCCTTTCCGTAGCCGGATGATGTCAAATAGTATTTCGAAGAGAGCCCGCAATTCGTGACGCATCCCGTTGCTGTTGCGCAATCCTCGCATGTTAACCTTTGTTTTCAAAAGTCTCTGTTGCCACGCCATGCCCCAGTTCCAATATGTCGATCATCCCGATGCGCTCGCGGACACGCTCCAGAATCAGGGCCGCGTCGGCGTCGACACCGAATTCATGCGCGAGAGCACCTACTACTCGCAGCTGTGCCTCGTGCAGATCGCGACGCGCAACGGGATTTACTGCGTCGACCCGCTGACGAACCAGGGCCAGGCTGCATTCTGGAAATGCCTGTTCGCACACGAATGGGTCGTGCATTCTGCGCGCCAGGACATCGAAGTCGTGTACCAGACCGCAGGCGCGATGCCGGCGTCGATTTTCGATACCCAGGTTGCCGCCGCACTGCTCGGCCACCCGCCGCAGGTCGGATATGCCGCGCTCGTCAAGACGCTGTTCGATGTCGACATGGACAAATCGCATACGCGGGCAGACTGGAGCAAGCGGCCGCTGCGCGATGCCTACCTCGAGTACGCTGCCGAGGACGTCGAACACCTGTTACCGGCGGCTGACCGCCTCGGGGAGGAACTGGAGCGGCTGGGCCGCCTTGCCTGGGCACAGGAAGATTCCGCCGCGATGCTCGATCCTGCGCTGTATGTCACCGACGATGTGCAGGCGGTCGACCGGCTCAAGGGCGCGCGCAGCCTGCGCGGTCGCAAACGCGCTATCGCCGCCCGCCTCGCCGCCTGGCGGGAAGCCGAGGCCATTGCCCGCAACCGGCCGCGCCAATGGATACTGCGCGACAACGTGCTGATGGAAATGGTGTTCAGGATGCCCGCCAATTCACGGCAACTGGAGGCGATTGAAGGCATGCCGCCCAAGGTTGCCGCCCGCTCCGGTAAAGCGTTGCTCGACGCCGTGGCGGGCGCCTCCGCGGACGAGCACGACTACACGCCGCCCGGCCCGCCTGACGAAGGCCAGAAAAGCCTGCTCAAGGAGATGCAGGCGCGCGTCGCCGACTGCGCCCGGGATCTCGGGATTGCGGCCGAAACGGTGGCATCGAAGCGCGAGCTGTCAGCCGTCATCATCTCCGGCGGCCGCGACTCCCGCGTATTCCAGGGCTGGCGCGGCGAATTGATCGGCAACCAACTGGCGCAGCTCCTCTGACCCGGAACGCCGCCCCGCGCGGCCTCTCCCCGGGACGAACTCAGCCGAGCGCTTCCTGCAGCCTCGCGTAGACGTCGTCGATTTCGCCGCTGGCCTCGATGGTCTTGAGCTTGCCGCGATTCCTGTAGAAATCGATCAGCGGTTCCGTATTTTTTTGGTACACGTCGAGACGGTTCCGGATCGTGTCCTCGTTGTCGTCGTCACGCTGGAGCAGCTCGCCGCCCGCGTCGGTGCAGGCATCGAGTTCCTGCCGTGAGGAAAAGTAGACGTTCAGCAGCTTGCCGGTCAGGGAACAGGTACGGCGGCCTGTCAGGCGCTTCATCAGGATGTCGAAATCCACATCCATGAGCACCGCGGCGTCGAGCGGCGTGCCCATCTGGTCGAGCAGTTCCTCGAGGTCCAGCGCCTGCTGGGTGGTCCGCGGGAAGCCGTCGAGGATGAAGCCATCGGCGGCATCCGGCCTCGTGAGCCTTTCGCTGATGATGCCCAGCACGACCTCGTCCGGCACCAGGTTGCCGGCTTCCATCACGGCCTTGGCCTTGAGGCCGAAACGCGTACCCGTCGCAACGGCCTCGCGCAGCATGTCGCCCGTCGAAACCTGGGGTATGTGCTTGTCGGCCATGAGTTTCTTAGCCTGCGTGCCCTTGCCGGATCCCGGCGCGCCCAACAGTACGATGCGCATGGCGTATTCCCTTGTCTGCGGTTCTTGTTATCGCGCCCGGTGGCGCGTTTTCACGGCTGCGATTCAGCAGGCGAGGTACGCTACCGGCTGCCATGGTACAGGTCAATGCGTAAAAGCCGCGAAATACCGCCAAACGTCGCGAAACACGATGATCCTGCGGGATGATTCGGCTATCCTTCCCCGCACCCAGCCAGAGCTTCAGGAACTGACCATGCCTGCAATGAACGCCTTTTATGCCCAGTCGGGCGGAGTCACTGCCGTCATCAACGCCACCGCCTGTGGCGTCATCGAGACCGCGCGCAAGCACAGGGACCGGATCGCGAACGTGTACGCGGGCCGCAACGGCATCATTGGCGCTCTGACCGAGGACATGATCGACACAGGCAAGGAGAGCGCCGCTGCGATCGCAGCGCTGCGCCATACGCCCGGCGGCGCCTTCGGCTCGGCGCGTTACAAGCTGAAGGGGATCGAGGCTAACCGTGCCGAGTACGAACGCCTGATCGAGGTCTTCAGGGCGCATGACATCGGCTACTTCTTTTATAACGGCGGCAACGACTCGATGGATACTGCGCACAAGGTGTCGCAAGTCTCCAAGACGATGGGCTTTCCCGTCACCTGTCTCGGTGTCCCGAAGACGGTCGACAACGACCTCCCCGTCACCGACAACTGCCCGGGTTTCGGCTCGGTCGCGAAGTACATCGCGGTATCGACGCAGGAGGCCGCGCTCGACGTCGTCTCCATGTCCAAGACCTCGACCAAGGTTTTCATCCTCGAAGTCATGGGCCGCCACGCGGGGTGGATCGCCGCTGCCGGCGGGCTGGCCGGCAAGCAGCCGGGGGACGCGCCGCACATCATCCTGTTCCCGGAAATCCCCTTTGATCAGAAGGCTTTCCTGCGGCGCGTCAAGGAGTGCGTCACCCGCTACGACTATTGCGTCATCGTCGTCAGCGAGGGCGCACGCTTTGCCAGCGGCCAGTTCCTGGCCGAAGCCGGGACGCGGGATGCTTTCGGCCACGCACAGCTCGGCGGCGTCGCCCCCGTGGTCGCGAACATGGTCCGCGAAAACCTCGGCTACAAGTATCACTATGCGATCGCGGATTATCTGCAGCGCTCGGCGCGTCACATTGCCTCGGCCGTCGACGTGAAGCAGGCCTACGCGGTCGGCAGGGCTGCCGTCGAATTCGCCCTGGCAGGCAAGACGGCCGTCATGCCCGTCATCAAGCGGGTATCGGACAAGCCCTACCGGTGGAAGATCGAATCCGCGCCGCTCGCGAGGATCGCGAACAAGGAAAAGATGCTGCCCCGCCGCTACATCACGAAGGACGGCTTCGGCATCACCGAGGCCGCTCGCCGATATCTCGAGCCGCTGATCAAGGGCGAGGATTACCCGCCTTATATCAATGGCTTACCGAAAGTCGCCCAACTGAAAATGCGGCCCGTAAAGCCGAAGCTGGGCACGAAATTTGTGGTATGATGCGCGCCCGGCCCTGCCGGTAATAACAAATCCTTTTGGGGAAATTCACAATCGAACGTGCCCGAATGCCGGCAACCGCCGCTGGCATGGCCGGCGCCGTTCGATTTCAAACCAGAAAAATCAGGAGATTGTCTGATGTCTAACGAGTTGGCCCTGTGGCTCTCGATCGGCGCCGGCGTACTGGCCGTGCTGTACGGAGCATTTTCGACACAGTGGATTCTCAAGCAGCCTGCGGGCAACGACCGGATGCAGGAGATTTCTGCCGCTATCCAGGAAGGTGCCAAGGCTTACATGAATCGCCAGTATTTCACGATCGGCGTGGTCGGCGTGGTGCTCGCCATCGTGCTGGCTGTCGCGCTTGACATTGCGACCGCCTTCGGCTTCGTCATCGGCGCCGTGTTTTCGGGACTGGCCGGCTACATCGGCATGTACGTCTCGGTGCGCGCCAACGTGCGCACGGCTGAAGCGGCCCGTCACGGCGTCAACCCGGCGCTCAACATCGCGTTTCGCGGCGGCGCCATCACGGGCCTGCTCGTGGTCGGCCTCGGCCTGTTCGGCGTCGCCGGTTACTACGCGCTACTGCGGAATGCGGGCGTTTCGGTGGACGATTCGATTCACGCGCTCGTTGGCCTCGCTTTCGGCGGTTCGCTGATCTCGATTTTTGCCCGACTGGGTGGCGGCATCTTCACCAAGGGTGCCGACGTCGGTGCCGATCTCGTCGGCAAGGTCGAAGCCGGTATTCCGGAAGACGACCCGCGTAACCCGGGCGTGATCGCCGATAACGTCGGCGACAACGTCGGTGACTGCGCCGGCATGGCGGCCGACCTGTTCGAGACCTACGCGGTCACGATCATTGCCACGATGCTGCTCGGCAGCCTCGTCGTCAGCAGTTACGGCATCGAAGCCGTACTGTACCCGCTGGTACTCGGCGCAGTGTCGATCGTCGCTTCGATCGTCGGCACCTTCTTCGTCAAGACCTCGGACGGCGGCAAGATCATGGGCGCCCTGTACAAGGGCATGATCGTCGCCGGCCTGCTCGCGGCTGTGGCTTTCTATCCGATCACGAAATCCATGATGGGTGCCGAGTACGGCATGAGCATCTACTTCTCCGCGCTGATCGGTCTCGCACTGACGGCGGCAATGGTCGTGATCACCGAGTACTACACCGGCACCGAGTTCAAGCCGGTCAGGACAATCGCCAATGCCTCGCTGACGGGCGACGCCACCAACATCATCGCCGGCCTCGGCATATCGATGAAGGCGACGGCACTGCCGGTGCTCGCAGTCTGCGCTTCGATCTGGGTGGCATTTGCGCTCGCGCCCGAAGGCGTGAAGCTCGGCGGCCTGTATAACATCGCGATCGCCGCGACCAGCATGCTGTCGATGACCGGCGTGGTCGTCGCACTCGACGCCTTCGGCCCGATCACCGACAACGCCGGCGGCATCGCCGAGATGTCCGAGCTGCCGCCCGAAGTGCGCAATATCACGGACCAGCTCGACGCAGTCGGCAACACGACCAAGGCCGTCACCAAGGGCTATGCCATCGGTTCAGCCGGTCTTGCGGCGCTCGTGCTGTTCGCGGACTACAACAACGCGCTCGGCCAGGCAGGCAAGGAAGTCACCTTCCTGCTCAATGACCACGAGGTCATCATCGGCCTGTTCATCGGCGGTCTCGTTCCTTACCTCTTCGGCGCCATGGCGATGGAAGCGGTCGGTCGCGCTGCCGGCGCGGTGGTCAACGAGGTACGGCGTCAGTTCAGGGAGATTCCGGGCATCATGGAAGGCACGGGCAAGCCGGACTACAGCCGCGCGGTCGACCTGCTCACCAAGGCGGCGATCAAGGAAATGATCATCCCGTCGCTGCTGCCCATCGGCGTACCGATCCTTGTCGGTGTGCTGCTCGGTCCGAAAGCCCTCGGTGGCCTGCTGCTCGGCACGATCATCACGGGCCTGTTCGTGGCAATCTCGATGACCGCCGGCGGCGGCGCCTGGGATAACGCCAAGAAGTACATCGAAGACGGCAACTGTGGCGGCAAGGGCTCCGATGCCCACAAGGCAGCGGTCACGGGCGACACCGTCGGCGATCCGTACAAGGATACGGCCGGTCCGGCGATCAACCCGCTGATCAAGATCATCAACATCGTGGCACTGCTGATCGTGCCTCTGATCTGATCGCAGATCATCGAAGCTGAAAAAAAGCCGCCGGACGCAAATCCGGCGGCTCTTTTTTTTACTGCGGCAATGACAGTCCGTGTCTCCCGCCACGCTCCCGAACCAGGGATCAGTCGCGGTGCACTCCTCCCTGGTGCAGCGGCGAGAAATGCCAGGAGCGGTATTTCCACTCGCCATCCTCCCGCACCCAGACCTGCGTGACCCGCGTCCTGTAATCCGCGACGCGCGCACCATTGGCAAATTCGATCTGCCCCTCGAGATAGTAACGCGCCAGGATGACGTCATCGGCGATCTTGTGAGCCTCCGGATAACGGACCGACACGTCACTCTTCTTTATGTTGGACAGACCCTCTTTCAGGCCTTCGACGGTCCCCCGCTCCGGGGCCGTGAAGAACGTGCCATTCGAGTTGGCACCCAGCACACCGTGCTTGCTGGACAGGTTGTACTGAGTGTCGTAATCGGCCGCGTTGCGCGCTTCCCAGTGCTTTTCCACGAGCGCAATCACGTCGTCCGTGTCGTCTGCGATCGCGCCGACCGTGAACAGGCCGAAAAACATCAGCGGTATCAGTCTTTTCATCTTTTTTCTCCGGGTTCTTATCGTCGAGCGCCCGTTTCGGGCGCCACCCCCCATGGGTGACTTTCGACTATAGGCATTGATGGACGCGTCCACAATTGCCAGCCCGCGCGGACGCGCGGACCTCTGATGCAGGCACACGGTGCGCATGCCGGTTTTCGCCGACATCAGGCCTGGCTTCGCGCCGCGCATGGAGCGGCTGGATCACCGTTGCCTGAACGACGTGCCCGGGCTCGAGAAACCGACCAGCGAAAACCTCGCTATCCGGATCTGGAATGAACTCGAGACGTTGCTGCCGATGCTCAGCAAGGTGGCCGTGCGGGAGGCCCGCACGAGCGGCTGCGCTGACGAAGGGCCCGAATAGTCCCCGCAGCCGAGCGCCGTATCAGCGTCCGCACTTGACCGCCAGCGACGCAAAACCCTGCGTGTAGGCAGGTGACTCCGACGCCTTGCTGCCCACGTTGCCATTGCCGGACATGCCGCCGGGATTGCTGCGCATCCATTCACCGAAGCGCGTCTCGCTGCCGAGTCGGTACACCGGGCGTACGCTCCAGCGATAGGTCTTGCAGGCTTCGAGTTCGATGTCGAGCGTATGACTGGTCGCCTCGAGATCCATCACCTTGTAAACGGGCCTGTGACTGTCGTAGATCTCCAGGTCCCAGGCAATTGCCGTGTCTTCGTCGCGTTGCGCTTCGGCGGCCAAGGCCCACGCGATCGTGGGCGTCAGCGATTTGGTCGTACCCTGCCACGGATTCTTGCGGGCCAGGGACACATCGCCACTCTTGGCCGGCTGCACATCGAGTCCCAGCTCTATCCGTCCATAAGTCATCGCGATGATTTCGCGGCCGAGATAGTGGCGCGCGAAATTGCCGTAGTCGTGCCACAGCGCATAGTCGTCTCGCGCCCAGGCGGTCAATTCGTCGCGGTCCTCGTAACTGACGTCGTGACTGTAAATGTCCGCGCCGTCGCTTTGCCGCCGCACCGTAACGCGCGCACCTGTCGTGATCACGGCGTCGTTACCCTGTGCATCGATCGTCACGCCGCGCATGCTGACGTAAATGACCGCATCCGTACCCTCCGGGACGGCCGCCTCCGGGGCGAGCACTTTCGGCTCGATGCCGCCGAGCCGTCGCAGGCCCCAGAAGACGTCGGATGCGAGCGACTGGTTACTCAATGGCTGACTCGCGGCTCGCGCAAGGTCCTTGGTCAGCCCGTCCCGAAAGTCCTGGATCTCCTTTTCCGTCAGGCCGGCAATGCCGCCGAGGATGGCGCCCGGAAGCGTGAGGATCGGGAACGGGATGTTGACCGGAATGCCACCGACATCCATCCCGACACCGTTGCCGATGCCGGTTCCCACCTGCATGCCGCCGGCCAGCCCCAGCGTGTCCTTTTCGTAACTGCCTGTCACCGACTGGCCGGCCGGCGCCTGCCCGGGAAGCACGACGATATTTTTCAGCGACGTACGCAAGCCTTCCGACATGCGCGGCACGGCGGCGGGACCTGCCGGCTCCTCGGCACACAAGGCCGGGGTCGCGGCGAGATTGAGCGACAGGACCGAGAGCGCGAACACTTGTCGCAAGTCACGAAACCCGGTTTGCCTGCAGGGTGTTGGTTCAATCATTTTTCAGCGCAGTACTTTCCTGATCAGCGCCAGGACGAGGAGGACGATCACCGCCACCAGCGCGCCAATACTCCGGGCCGGCGCGAACATCTGAGAAACCGCACCGCCCCCCGTTTCAATCCATGAGTTTGGCAACACGGAAAGCAAAACGTTCACCGCGGTCAGGACCGGTCCTGTCAGGAAGGCGGCGCAGATCAGCAGGGCAATACCCGCCATTACGCCCCAAATCACGGCCCTGCGCCGCGCGATATCGACCCGCCGCATGACCCGCCGGGTAAAATCCTCGCTCCCCAGATCTTCCCTCGCCGCGTCGAAGAACGCCGCAAGCCTGTCGTCACGGTCAGTGCTCATGCACTCTCCTCCCGCGCGCCATCATGCGTGTACGCATCGAGTATCTGCCGGAGCTGCTCCGACCCCCGCCGTATGTGCGATTTTACCGTCCCGAGCGGCATGCCGGTCAGCTCGACGATCTCCTCGTGTGTCATCGACTCGTGGTAAGCAAGCACGATGCAGAGCCGCGCGTCTTCCGCCAGCACAGACAACGCACGATCCAGATCCATGCCCAGCCCGGTCGGCGCGGCACTCGCCGCGGTATCCGCGGGCAGCGCCGTTGGATCACGCAATGGATCCCTGCGGCGCACGTGCTGCAGCCAGACGCTGATCGCGATGCGTTTGAGCCATGCGGCAAACCGGCTCGGGCGCTCGAGCTGCGGCACGGCACGCCAGGCCGTCAAGAAGACTTCCTGCGAAAGATCGTCGGCGAGCGCCAGGTTGCCGCAGAACCGCCGCATCAGGTTTCGGATCCAGGGCT
Source organism: Woeseiaceae bacterium (assembly GCA_036525955.1). Taxonomy (GTDB): domain Bacteria; phylum Pseudomonadota; class Gammaproteobacteria; order Steroidobacterales; family Woeseiaceae; genus UBA1847. Next base: position 20,081 of record DATCZJ010000046.1, read on the forward strand.
GCCGGCGGCGCACGAGTTCCGCGAACGCGGCGCGATTGCCCGCGCGCGCGAGGCCCACGAGGACCGCTTCCGGGCCCTGCTGCAGTTGTATTTTGTCGAACGGCAACGGATCACGCCGTCAGGTCACCGGGCCCCGAAGGGCGGCCTGTCTGCAGCCGCGTTCGCGCGCTTCCGGACCATGCGGGCCGCGACCAGCAGACCGATGCTGACGCAGCCGACCAGCCCGGCCACGCCCAGCAGGACAACGAAGGCCTTTTCCTCGATGCGCCCCAGGGCCCAGCCCAGCAGCGCCATGCCCGGCGCGGCAGCCAGCGTAATCATCCCGGCGATACGGAGCCCCTGCTCGACGTCGCCCTTGCCACCCAGCACCTTGCCGACAATCGCGTCGTCGACGGGCTGCCCGCTCTCTATGAGCCGCTGCAGCGTGGCGTACTGGGCCTCGCGTTCCCGGATTCCGTACCAGATGCCCCCGACCACGACGGCGGTCAGAAAGCCCCAGAATGCCAGCGCACTCAATCCTGCACCCAGACCTTCCATCTTGCGCTCCTCTCATTTGTGGGCCTTTAATTAATGGAGATGCGATCCGACAAGCCCCGGATGCAGCCTAGCGCGATTTTTTTGCCGATGCGAATGACGTCCCGCGCGCCGTCAAGACCGCTTCCGGATGCCTGTAATCATGCTAACCTCGGTCGCTTCACGACAGCCGGGCGAGGCGATTTGCCAGCGAGCACATGGGAATCTTTCAGGAACTGAAACGCCGCAACGTGATTCGTGTCGCCGGCGTCTACATCGTCGTCGGCTGGCTGCTCGTCCAGGTTGCGACGGCGCTCGAGGACTCGCTGGGCCTGCCGTCATGGTTCGACGGCACGGTCGTCGCGCTCCTCCTGCTCGGGCTCCCGGTGGCCGTCATTTTCGCCTGGGCTTTCGAACTGACGCCCGAAGGCGTCGTGCGCACGACCGCGGTCCCGGAGGGCGAGAGCATCACCGCCGAGACCGGTCGCAGACTCGACTACGCACTCGCATTCGCCATCGTGGCCCTCGTCGTCGTCATCGTCTGGCAACAGTTCAGCGGGCCGGTTGCGGGGACGGCGCACGAGGCGGGTCCGGCCACGACTCCCGCGGTCACCGAGTCCATTGCCGACAATGCCGCGTCAGTCGCCGTGCTCCCCTTCGAGGACATGTCACCCGCGCGGGATCAGGAGTACTTCTCCGAGGGCCTGTCCGAGGAAATCCTCAACCTGCTGGTGCGGGCCGACACCATCCAGGTTGCGTCGCGGACCTCGTCGTTCCAGTTCCGGAAGCGGGACATCGGCATCCCCGAAATTGCGCGCGAACTCAAGGTGCGGCACGTCGTCGAGGGCAGTGTACGCAAGGCCGGCGACACGATCCGCGTCACGGCCCAGCTCATCGACGCCCAGAACGACCGGCACCTGTGGTCCGAGACTTACGACCGACCCTTGACCGTGGAAAACGTCTTCGAGATCCAGGACGACGTCGCCAACTCGATCTTCGAGGCGCTGCAACGCGAACTCGGACTGGGTGGCTCCGCAGACCTTCGGGCCAAGCGAACCACTGGCGACCTGGACGCCTACGCGATGTTTCTCGAGGCGCGCGCATTGTTCCAGTCACGCACGGATCTTGATCGGGTCGACGAGCTGCTGGCCGCGGCCGTCGATCTCGACCCGAATTTCTCGGAGGCCTGGGCAATCCGGGCCGGAACACAATTCCTGATGGACGCCTACGGCTACGCAACGCTGCCGATCGACGAGTTGCTGCGACGCGGCACGATCTACGGCGAACGGGCGCTGGCGCTCGATCCCAACAGTGCCACGGCGATCGCCTCTATCGCCAATATCCGGGTTACCGAAAACGAGCAGTTGTCGGCAACGCATGACCTCGGTGAGATCATCGACGATTTCACGCGGGCACTCGAGATCGACCCGCGCAATGCCTCGGCACTCAACTGGCGCGGACTTGCCTACGCACGGGTCGGCGCCATCGACCTCGCGCTCGCGGATTTCGACCGCTGCGCCGAAGCCGAGCCCTATTACGTGCCCTGCATCGAAAACCAGATCTGGTTCCGCGGCGACTTCGGTCAGGATGCGGAGGCGCTGCAACTCTACCTCGACTCGCTGAACTCGGGCGTTTCGCGTCTCCTGTACATGCATCTCGGCGTGCTCGCCCGCGCGGGCAACGAGATCGCCTTCAAGGCCGCCACCAACCATCCGGAGTCGCTGTACGGCTGGCGGCGCCACGACGAACTCTATGTCGCGTATCTCGCCCCTGACGCCGACCACACAGAGCTGGCACGATCGATCGCCGATTTCCTTGCGGCCAATCCCGGCCGCAGCCCCGACTTCATCTTCGCCGTGCTGACGTTCCTCGGCGCACCCGTCGAGGCGATGCCCGCGGGGATGTCGCCGCTGGTGCTGTGGGGTGAGACCGGCCACAAGTTTCGCCACACGCAGGGGTTCAAGGACTACATCCGACAGGCCGGTGCATTCGCCTACTGGAAACAGCGCGGCTTTCCGGCCGCCTGCCGCCCGCGCGGCGACGACGACTTCGAGTGCGACTGATGGGTGACCGGTCGGGGCGTATCAAGGACCAGGTCGAGATCGTCGCCGCCGTCGGCGTCATCGTCTCGCTGCTGTTCGTCGGCTTCGAGATCCGGCAGAACACGGCGGTCGCCCGTGGCCAGGCGCGGCAGGACCTCGCTTCGCTCAACCAGGAATGGCTCCTGACGATGGCACAGGACCCTGATTTCGAGGCCCTCTGGCACGAGGCCTGGATTGCCGACCCGGCTTCCCCGGAGGACGACTCGGCCGAGCTGACGGCCGCCGAGGAGCGGCGCGCGTGGTTCATCATGACCATGCATCTGCGGCGTCTCGAGAACGTCTACCTGCAGTACCGCGAAGGTCTCGTCGACGCGTCGGCACTCAACAGTTACGGCTTTGCTTCGGTGGCAATCTTCAGGCGCCCGCAATTCAATCGTTACTGGTACGAGCGGAACGCGCGCAACGGCTTTGACGCCGGTTTTGTCGCGTTCCTCGAAGAGCACATCCGGACGGCCCCGCTGGAGGATCAGAACTCGGAGGAGCCGATTACCGATTGAGTGCCCGGTAGGTCCCGGTCGAGCCCGTACCGAGCAGCGACGGGGACTCCACGAAATGCCCCTGTACGAAGTCCACGCCCACTTCACGAAGCCAGTCGAAATCCTCCTGGTACTCAACCTGTTCGGCGACGACACGAAACTGCATCGTTCGAGCCAGCTTGATCATGGCGGCGACCATTTCCTGGTTGACGAGGTCCGACTGCAGGTTCCGCGTGTAGGTGCCGTCGATCTTCAGGTAGTCGATCGGCAGGTGCTTGAGGCTCGAAAACGAGCCCAGGCCGCTGCCGAAATCGTCGAGCGAAAATTCACAGCCGATGCCGTGCAGTACCTCGATGAAACGCTGGGCATGCTGCACGTTCGAGAGTATCGCGGCTTCGGTCACCTCGAAGCAGATTGACACCGGCGATACGCCGGAGCGGTCGAGCGCGTCGACGACGAAGCCCAGGAACGCCTCGTCACCCAGCGTCTGGCTGGACAGGTTGATCGCGCAACTGCGATGCGCCGCGAGCTTGATTTCACCGCTCGAAATCGCACCGAGCGCGGCATTGATCACCCAGCGGTCGATCTGCGGCATCATCTGGTAGCGTGCCGCCGGCCGCAGAAATTCGGCCGTTCCCGCCGTTCGCCCGCGGCCGTCTCCGAGGCGAATGAAGACCTCGACGGCGGGGCCCGACTCCGCGAGACCGCTCATCGCGATGATTGGCTGCACCGCCAGTTCGAAACTGTCTTCATGCAATGCCGTCTGCAGGGCGCGGAGCCACTGGATGTCGCCGCGCTCGCGAGCGACCGCCTCATCGCGCGCCGAGTAGACGTGGACCTGTCCCCTGCCCTGTTGCTTGGCCATGTAACAGGCGGAGTCGGCCGCGCTCATGACGTCCTGCAGGGTCCCGGTCGAATGGCCGATCTCCACGAGGCCGACCGAGATCCCGATGTTGAAGATCTTGTCCTTCCAGACGAATCGGTAATCGGCAATCGCATTGCAGATATCGGCCGCAATCTGCCGCGCCTTGTCGATCGGGCAGCCCATCAGAATCGCGCCGAACTCGTCGCCCCCCAGTCGGCCGACGAAGTCGGAGTCGCGCACCTGGTCCTTGATCAACGCGGCGACCTCGCGCAGCATGTTATCCCCGGCCAGGTGGCCGCAGCTGTCGTTGACGGCCTTGAAGCGATCGAGGTCCATGTAGAACAGCATGTGCACGGATTCCTCGGCGTGCGCCGAGTCCGTCGCTTCCTCCAGCCTGCGCTCGAACTCGCGGCGATTGATCAGGCCGGTCAGCGGATCGTGCGTCGCCTGGTAGGACATCTTGCGCGTCAGGCCACGCAGTTCGCTGACGTCATGAAACACCACCACGGTACCGGAGATGGAATTGCTCGGCCCGCGCACCGGCGACGCGGTCATTTCGACGGAATGTTCATTCTCCCCGTCGGCAGTTATCAGAACGGCGCGTCGTCCCATGTTGATGCGCCGGCGCATCGCCAGGCAGCGTTCGACAGGGTCGCCGAGCGGGCGTCGGTCGGCATCGTCCACGAGCTTGAACAACTCGCCGATCCGGTGGCCCACCGCATCATCGCGGCTGGTTCCGATCAGTTGTTCCGCAGCGAGGTTCATGTAGTCGATGCGCCCGTCCGTGTCCGTCGTGATCACGCCCTCGGAGATCGATTCGAGCGTGTACTGCGCCTGCCTCTTGCTGCGCGACAGTGAGACCTCGAGGCTCTTGCGATGGCTGATATCGCGTGCGACGGTCAGGATCGCATGCTTGCCCTGGTACTCAATGGTCGAGCTTTGCGCTTCGACCCAGAGTCCGGCCTGGTTGCCGTTGATCAGCTGCATCTCGATACGGCGCGCCGCCGTCTCGCCACCGAGGCGCTTCGTAATGTTTTTTCGAAACAGGGCGCGGTAGGCGGGCTTGACGAGGTCAGCCACGTCCCTGCCGACCAGTTGTCTTGGGTTGAGGCCGACGAGTGAGGCAGCCGACTCGTTGGCCAGCAGGATTTTTTCGTCATGGATCATGACGATTTCCGGCAGCGTACGCGCAAAATCCTGGAACAGGCGGTCGTGGCCGCGGATCTTTTCGTCACGTTCGCCGAGCGCGTCGAACAGCCGGTTGACCGTCATCGCGAGCTGTGCAAATTCCGGGTCCCTGGATGTGCTGAGCCTGAGACCTACGGAGGCATCCCGGGATACCTCCAGCGTTTCCTCATTGAGGCGCCTGACGTGCTCCGCCATCCGGCGCCGCGAGGCCCACAGCGCCACACTCGTCGTCGTCGCGACGACCGCAACGAGGGCGAGCGAGATGAGCAGAATGAGGGTGACGGTTGAAGACATTGGCGCCCCGATTCAATTGGCAGTCAAGTTGCGCATGATCATTTGTTATTATTGGACTCGATCTGTGTCTCCGCACCCGGGGATTCGGAGTATAAAAGACCAGTTAAATCGGGCATCTGTAAGCATATCCCAGCGTGGTGAGTGCGCCGGGGCTATTCACCATAATTCAGGATGCGGGCCTGTTGCATGAAATGGCGCAGACGCCCGGGGTGACGGGACCTGCCGCGATTTGCACGTATTTTGAGTCAATTACAGGTTTGAGAGTCATGAATACCGAATTTGCGCGCCTGCAGATGGTCAACCAGCAGGTGCGTGGCTGGAACGTCTACGAGGAATCCGTACTGGACATGCTGAAGGTCCTGCCTCGCGAACATTTCGTGCCGAGCGAGTTCAGGTCGCTCGCTTTTGCCGAGTTTTCGATCCCGATCGGTCACGGCGAACACATGATGAGCCCGATGATCGAAGGCCGCGTGCTGCAGGCGCTGCGGCTCACGGGGGCCGAGCACGTCCTCGAGGTCGGCACCGGCAGCGGTTTTCTTGCGGCCTGTCTCGCAAAGCTCGCCCACAAGGTTACGAGCATCGACATCCATGCCGATTTCGTTGACGCGGCGGCGCACAAACTCGCGTCGCTCGACATCGACAACGTCGCGCTCATGACGATGGATGCCATGCAGGCGCTGCCGGCAGGCGCATTCGACGCGATTGCGGTCACCGGCTCCATCGAGTCGTTCGACCCGCGCTTCGTCGAGGCGCTCGCGCCACGCGGCCGGCTCTTCGTCGTGGTTGGCGCCTCGCCCGCGATGCAGGCCCGGCTCGTCGAGCGAACCGGCGACAACGACTGGCAGACGACCCACCTTTTTGAGACCGACCTTGCGCCCCTGGTACACGGCGCACGGCCACCGCAGTTCGCGTTTTGAGAGGAATTCCAGGAAACCTGCGTAATTACGAAACCACTGGGCATCCTGTTGCATCTAAAAAGGCAAGCTGACTATTTCAACTGATTTGGTGATATAGTAGACTATAACACCTGCGCGTTCGACGCGGCCCCAACCGGAACGAGTCATTATGAAAAATATCAATACTTTCAAGGCCTTGTTTATTTTCTGTGTTGCGCTTGCGCTGCCGGGCACTGCCTGGTCGGCAACGCTGCTCGAAATCTACCAGCAGGCCCTGCAGAGCGATCCGCAGATTCACGAAGCAGAGGCCAGACGCCTTGCGGCGCTGGAGGCAGCGCCCCAGGCCCGTGGTGTCCTGTTGCCGCAGATCTCCGCCGGGGGCGATTGGACGAAGACGGACTCGTCCGGCACGAGTGTCGAAATCGACTCGGACGGCTCCATCGGCACGCTCGATACCGAGTTCAGGGCCGAGGAAACACGCTGGCAGTTCAGCCTGCGGCAGACGCTGTTCCGCTGGGACCAGATCGTCGGTCTGCGACGTGCTGACAAGGTCGTGACGCGCGCGGAGGCCGTTCGCGAATCAGCGCAGCAGGATCTCATCATCCGCGTCGCGCAACGTTACTTCGACGTGCTCGCCGCGGAAGACCGACTGACCTCGATCCACGCGGATCGACAGGCCATCGCACGCCGACTGGAGCAGGCGAAGCAACGCTTCGAAGTCGGTCTGATCGCCATTACCGACGTGCAGGAATCGCAGGCCGCGTACGACAAATCGGTGGCGGACGAAATCGCGGCCAAGCGTCAGCTCGCCAGCGCGCGCGAGTTCCTTCGCGAAATTACCGGGCAGCACGTGACGAACCTGTCGGCACCCAAGGAAGACTTTCCGCTGCGCACACCGGAGCCCAACAGCGAGCGGGACTGGGTGGACCTGTCGTTGAGCCAGAACCTGAACCTCGTCGCCAGCAGGCTGGACGAGGAACTCGCTCGCGACGAGATTTCATTCCGCCGCAACGGCCACTATCCGACCGTCGAACTCGTGGCCTCGACGGGCGAGTCGGACCGCAGCGCGGACCGCAACATCAACAACTCGCCGTTTTTCCCGGTTGACAGCAGCGGGCAACAGGACAGCATCAGCGTGCAATTCAACCTGCCGATCTTTTCCGGCGGCACGACCTCGTCCCGGGTTCGCGAAGCCGTCTTCCTGCATCGCGCGAGCCGCGAACAGCTGCAGCGCACGACGCGCGAGACCGAACGGCAGGCGCGCGACGCATACCTCGGCGTACTGTCGGAGATAAGCCGTGTCCAGGCGCTCGAACAGGCCGTGGCTTCCAGCCGCACCGCGCTGCAGGCGACCCAGGCCGGCTTCGACGTCGGCACGCGCACGATCGTCGACGTCCTGAATTCACAATTCTCGCTGTATGCCGCAATCACCAACTACTACCGGAGCCGCTACGACTACATCCTGAACGCCCTGAAACTCAAGCAGGCGGCGGGAACGCTGCAGGTGCAGGATCTCGAGGAAATCGACCGCTGGCTCGAGCAGCGGAAAACGCCGGAAGAACAGTTCGCCGAGGAAACTTCCGCAGGCGCCTCGACGCGCTGACATTCCCGGCGCAGGACGCGGAATCAGCGCAGCAGCGGCTCGAGTAACACGAGCAGCCGCTGCAGCGCGCCGCGGTTGGCTTCCAGCAGCCGCGCGCCATTGCTGCCGATGCGACGCGCTTCCGTCGGGTCATCCAGCAATGTCGCAATGACCTCGACCAGCTCGTCCTGATCCTTGACGACCCGGCACGCATCGCGGGCGATGAACAGGTCGGCAATGTCCTGCGCATTGAAATTGTAGGGCCCGGTTACGACCGGCACACCCTGGGCAGCCGGTTCCAGCAGATTGTGGCCCCCGATCGGTACGAGGCTGCCGGCCACGAACGCAACGTCACTCATCGCGTAGAAAAGCGGCACCTCGCCCATCGTATCGACCAGGAATACCTCGGTGGACGCGTCTGCCGCCCGGCCCTCCGTCCGTGCAACACACCCGAACCCCGCGCGAAGCACGAGATCCTGGACCACCGCAAACCGCTGCGGGTGCCTCGGCACGAGTACGAGCAACAATCCCGGCACGCGCGAACGCAGCGCCCGGTGGGCCGCGAGCACCGGCTCTTCCTCGCCCTCGTGGGTGCTGGCCGCGATCCACACGGGCCGATCACCAAACAGGTCGCAGCGTTGTTCGGCGCCCTGTCTTGCAAGCTCGGGCAGGGGTTCGACGTCGAACTTGATGTTACCCATGACGCAGGTGCGCTCGGGATTGGCGCCCAGCGCGAGAAAGCGTTCCGCATCGGTCTCGCTCTGCGCCGCAATAATGATGCCGTGCGACAGCGTCTCGCGGATCATCGGCAGCAGTCGTCGATATCCGGGGACGGAGCGCGGCGAGATTCGCGCGCTGACGAGAATCAGCGGGATCTCGCGAATGCCACAACCCCGGTACAGATTGGGCCAGATTTCTGTTTCCATGATCAGGGCGGCTTCGGGCCGCACGGCCCGGAAGAATGCCCTGACGGCATGTGGAAACTCGAAAGGCAGATAGGCATGCAGCACCCGATCGCCGAACAGCGCCTGTACCCTCGCGGCACCTGTCGGCGTCACCGTGGTGATCAGGAGGTTTTTCTCCGGGTAGCGAGTTGCGAGGGCGCGCACGAGCGGCGCTGCGGCCTGCACCTCGCCGACGGAGACCGCGTGGATCCAGATGCAGTGCCGGATCGTCGGAAAGCCGAATCCCATGCGCTGCCCGAGGCGATCGAAATAGATGCGGTTGCCGAGGCCACGCACGATCCAGAACGCCGCAAACGGCAACAGCAGCAGGTACGTCAGGAGGTTGTAGAGGAGGCGCACGGCAGTTCCTGCGGCGCGTCTCAGTCTGTGAGCCTGTCGATGATCCGGCTCGACGAATGGCCCTGGCGAAATGCAAGCACGCGCACCTCGCCGCCATTCTGGAGCACATCTCGAGCCCCGGCGATCTCCTCGGGTTTGTAGTCTCCGCCCTTGACGAGCACGTCCGGCAGCACGGCGGCGATCAGGCCCGCCGGCGTATCCGCAGAAAACGGAACGACCCAGTCCACCGCGGCCAGGCCCGCCAGGACGAGCATGCGATCCTCCAGCGTGTTGATCGGACGCGTATTGCCCTTCAGCCGACGCACCGAATCGTCGTCGTTGACGGCGACGACCAGCCGGTCACCGAGGTTTTTCGCCTCCTCGAGGTAGGCGACGTGGCCGGCGTGCAGCACGTCGAAGCAGCCGTTCGTCATGACGATGCGCTCGTTGCGCTCGCGCGCCTCGGCCACCAGCGCCAGCAACGCGTCGATCTCGACGAGGCCCCTGCCCCCCTGGCCGCGCTGATGCAATGCCACGCTGAGTTCGCCCGGCGTAACGCTCGCCACGCCGATCTTGCGCACGACCAGGCCGGCCGCGAGATTTGCGAGCGCCGCCGCGGCAGCGAAGTCCTGACCGCTGGCGAGCGCGCCCGCCAGCGTTGCGATGACCGTGTCCCCCGCGCCCGTGACGTCGTAGACCTCTCTCGCCTGGGTGGACAGGAACACCGGTTCGGCGTCGTCCTCGAGCAGCAACATGCCTTTTTCGCTGCGCGTGACCAGCAGCGCCTCGAGGTCGAGCCGCGCCATCAGGTCGCGACCTCGCGCCACGAGCTCATCATCGGTCGCACAGCGTCCAGCGACGGCCTCGAATTCCGCCTGGTTCGGCGTAATGATGGTCGCGCCGCGGTATTTTTCGAAATCCGTGCCCTTCGGATCGACCAGGACCGGGATGCCCGCGGCACGACAGGCCGTGATCATTGCGGCCACGTCTGTCAGTGCCCCCTTGCCATAGTCGGAAAGCACCACGGCGCCGGCACCCGCGATCGAACCCTTCAGCGCGGCGAGCATGTCGTCACCGGACGCTGCGGCCGTGTCCTCTTCGTCGAGTCGAATCAGCTGCTGGCCGCGACTCTGGACGCGCGTCTTCGTGATCGTGGGCCTGTCTTCGGCCCGCGCGAAACGGCAGGCGATGCCGCGACGCTCGAGGATCGACTCGAGGACATCGCCGGCAGCGTCTTTGCCGACGACACCGACGAGCCGCGTCGCAACGCCGAGACTCGCAAGGTTGACCGCAACGTTGGCGGCGCCGCCGGGCCGGTCGTCGGTTTCGCGTACATGCACGACGGGCACCGGCGCCTCCGGGGAAATCCTCCCCGTCGAACCGAACAGGTAACGGTCGAGCATCACGTCACCGGCGACGACGACCAGGGTCTTTTTGAAATCAGGAATCGAAATGGTCACGCGGGCAATCTACCAGATTGGCGCGGGTCGGACAGCAACCGGTATCGCAGCCCCGGTGCCGCGGCCGCGCCGCCGGCACGATGCAAAACGAAATCGCCCCGTGTACCGGCGGTACACGGGGCGATTTCGCTTCGCTGCGGCAACTCAATGTGCCGTGGTGATCGTCTTCAGCTCAGCCGCACTTCGAATCGCCGCAAGACAGGCAGGTCATGCATCCATCCATCATGATGACGGCCGTCGTGTGGCACTTCGGGCACAGCTGTGCGCCTTCCGGGTATTCGCTCTTCGCAAAAGCATCTTTCTGCTTGCGCGATTCTTCGTACTCGGCGCGCTTCCTCGCGATCAGGTCCTTCTGCCCCTGGTCGAGGGTCTGCGACGGCATCATGCCGATGGCGATCAGATGCTTCTCGACGATGTGGCCCAGTTCGGCAATGATCGACGGCATGAACTTGCCGCCCGACTGCCAGTAGCCGCCGCGAGGGTCGAATACGGCTTTGAGTTCCTCGACGAGGAAGGTCACGTCTCCGCCCTTGCGGAACACGGCCGAGATGATGCGGGTCAGTGCCACGATCCACTGGTAGTGATCGAGATTCTTCGAATTGATGAAAATCTCGAACGGCCGGCGCTTCTCATGCTCGGTGCCCTCGTTCAGCACGATATCGTTGATGGTCACGTACATCGCGTGATCGGATACCGGCGTCTTCACCTTGTAGGTCGAGCCGATGAGCATTTCCGGACGCTCGAGCTTTTCGTGCATCCGGATCACCTCGGCCCGCCCGGCGCCGCCACCCTCGCGCCTCAGTTCCGGCCTCGCCACCGCTGTCTCGTCGCCCTGTTTGGCAACCGAATAGCCTACGATTTTCTTGTCGATCTTGATCATTTAAAACTTTCCGTAATAGCCTTCTTTGAGGGCATCGAACAGGTTGGCGGCTGTGTGCACTTCGCCATCGTATTCGATCTCCTCGTCGCCCTTCAGCTCGACCGTCGAACCGTCTTCGAGCTTGAACTTGTAGGTCGTGTTCTTGAGATCCTTTTCCTTGACCAGCACGCCCTGGAACGCCTCCGGGTTGAAGCGGAACGTCGTACAGCCCTTCAATCCCTGCTTGTAGGCGTACAGGTAGATGTCCTTGAAGTCCGCGTAGGGGTAGTCGGTGGGCACGTTCGCCGTCTTCGAAATTGAAGAATCCACCCACTTCTGCGCGGCCGCCTGGATATCCACGTGCTGCGTCGGCGTGACCTCGTCGGCCGTGATGAAGTAGTCGGGCAGGCTGCCATGCACGTCGTCGCCACCGCCAGCCGGCATGGCCTCTTCGTCTACGAGCTGCCGATAGGCGAGCAGCTCGAACGAGAAAACATCGACTTTTTCCTTGGTCTTCTTGCCCTGGCGGATCACGTTGCGGAAGTAGTGGTGTGCAAAACTCGGCTCTATGCCGTTGGAAGCATTGTTCGCGAGCGACAGCGAAATCGTGCCGGTGGGCGCGATGGAACTGTGGTGCGTAAACCGCGAGCCGGTCTTGGCGAGCTGCTCGACGAGTTCCGGCGCCTGTGCCGCGACCCGCTGCATGTAGCGGCTGTAGCGTGCATGCAGAATCCTGCCCGGCACCTTGTCGCCGACCTGGTAACCGTCGGCACGCATCTCCGGGCGCTTCCTGAGCATTTCCTCGGTCACCTCGAAGTTCTCGCGCATGATCGGCGCCGGGCCCTTTTCCTTCGCGAGCTCGAGGCCTTCTTCCCAGCCTGCCAGCGCAAGCTCCCGCGCTACCTGCTCCGTGAATTCCACCGCGGCGGCTTCGCCATACTTCATGCGCAGCATCGTGATCGTCGAGCCCAGCCCGAGGAATCCCATGCCGTGGCGACGCTTGCGCTGAATCTCGTTGCGCTGCTGCGGCAACGGCAGGCCGTTGATCTCGACCACGTTGTCGAGCATGCGCGTGAACACCTTGACGACCTTCCTGAAGGTCTCCCAGTCGAACCGCGCCTCGTCGGTGAACGCCTTGACGACGAAGCGCGTCAGGTTGATCGAACCGAGCAGGCAGGAGCCGTAAGGCGGCAGCGGCTGCTCGCCGCAGGGATTGGTTGCGCGAATATTTTCGCAAAACCAGTTGTTGTTCATTTCGTTGACCTTGTCGATCAGCACGAAGCCCGGCTCCGCGAAATCGTAGGTCGATCCCATGATCACGTCCCAGACGCGCCGCGCGGGCAGCGTCTTGTAAACCTTGCACGCAACCAGGCCTTCCTTGTTGGTCACGTAGTTCGCTGCTTCAGGCCAGTCGCGCCAGACGAACTGCTCGGTATCGGACGTATCGAGCCCGTCTTCCTCCACTTCGCGATGCGTGACGGGGAATGCCAGCCGCCAGTCGTCGCCGTTGATCACGGCCCGCATGAACTCGTCCGTTACGAGCAACGACAGGTTGAACTGCCGCAAGCGGCCGTCTTCACGCTTGGCGCGGATGAACTCCATGACGTCCGGGTGGCCGACATCGAAGGTACCCATCTGCGCGCCACGGCGGCCACCCGCCGACGACACGGTGAAGCACATCTTGTCGTAGATATCCATGAACGACAGCGGTCCCGAGGTATAGGCGCCCGCCCCGGTGACGTAAGCGCCTTTCGGGCGCAGCGTCGAAAACTCGTAACCGATGCCGCAACCCGCCTTCAGCGTCAGTCCGGCCTCGTGCACCTTGTTCAGGATGTTGTCCATCGAGTCGCCGACCGTCCCCGACACCGTGCAATTGATGGTCGAGGTCGCAGGCTTGTGCTCCAGCGCACCGGCGTTGGACATGATGCGGCCCGCAGGAATCGCGCCCGAGCGCAGCGCCCACAGGAATTCCTTGTAGTAGTGATCTCGCTTCGACTCGACCTCTACGTTCGCAAGCGCTTTCGCGACACGCTGGTACGTGTCGTCGATCGTCCCGTCTATCTTGGTGCCATCTTTGGCGGTCAGTCGATACTTGGCGTCCCAGATGTCCAGCGATGCAGGTTGAAATTCGATGTCGGTAACCGTTTGCGTGTCCAGATTGACGGCAGACTTCATTGGTCTCGTTACTCCCCTGAACTCCCTTTTAAGGGAGGCCCCTTTGTCTATTTTATCGTTGCTCGCTCTTTTTCGAGAGAAAAAAGCCCCGCTCACCTGCGCGCCAGAGTACGCGTGGCGAGTGCCGTTGCCGGCCTCATTTCCCCTTTGAAGAGACACAAGATGTTGTGCCTGAATGAAGTAGAGATTATGCCCGTGACCCGCCACTGTCAAGACTTTAGACCAATTTTTTGTAGAGTCTTTTTACGATTAAAAACAATACCTTATAAATTCTTCTCAAGTAAGTACTTTAAAAAACAGGCAAAAAAAACGGCACTTTTGCAAAAATTGAAATTCACTACATGTAGTGCCCTTAAGTTAAGTGAAAAACGCTGCGGAAGACCGTGTTTTCCGGGTCATTTTGCCCCTCAAAGCGCGCACGAAACTTCATCTTGAAATGGTCAATCAAGGCCTCATTACAGGCACCAGCAGCAACTTTCGACTGGAGAACATCATGAACATCGCCCGTTTTGAGCCCTGGAGTTTCGTCGATCTCTTGCACCGCGACCTGGACCGCCTGGCCGGCAATCGTGCGGCAGCCGAGCAGAACCCGGCCGCGGACTGGGTCCCCGCCGTCGACATCGTCGAAGAAAAAGAACGTTTCGTTCTGCGCGCAGACGTACCGGGGGTCAACCCCGAGGAAATAGACGTCTCGATGGACAACGGCATTCTCACCGTTTCCGGACAACGCCACGCCGTCACGCCCGCGGAAGATACCGCCAGCCAACGCATCGAGCGCGCAACCGGTCGATTCCTGAGGCGTTTTACACTCCCCGAAATCGTCGATGCCGAAGCCATTTCGGCACGTTGCAGCAACGGTATTCTCGAGGTCTCGATACCGAAGGCCCCGGAAATCAAGGCGCGCAGAATCACGGTCGAGGCGGCTTGACGACCGGGGGAGCGCTGCCGGCGCCGCGACCCTGCGGTCCGGCCGCGCATCCTCGTCACAACTGCCTATAATCCAACGGGCTGGCGAACCGCCCTGCCGTTCACGGACGATTCAGCCCGACACCAATAACCTGAACACTGATGGAATTCGTTTGAGGCCTGCAGCAATGAATATGACCCGCTGGACCACCTTCTGTATCGCCCTGCTCAGCTTCGCCGCCGCGGAGGCCGCGTTGCCTACCGAGATCGGCGGCCAGCCGTTTCCAAGCCTTGCGCCCCTGGTCGAAGAGGCACAACCGGCCGTCGTCAATATCCGCGTCAGCCAGAATGTCGCACGCCGCAGCCCCTTCATGCCCGGCGGCGAAGTGGCCAGCGCGGGTTCCGGCGTCATCGTCGATGCCAAGGGCGGCTACATTCTGACCAACCACCATGTCGTCGCGGAAGCCGACGAGATACAGATCTCCCTGATCGACGGCCAGGTGCTCGATGCGGAGGTGGTCGGTTCCGATTCCGCGACCGACATCGCGCTGCTCAAAGTGGATCCGAAGGACATCGCGCTGAAGGAGATGCCGATCGGTGACTCGAACGAAGTCCGGGTCGGTGATTTCGTCATCGCGATCGGCAATCCTTACGGACTCGGCCATACGGTGACATCCGGTATCGTCAGCGCGCTCGGCAGGACCGGAATCAGTCGTGACGGCTACGAGGACTTCATACAGACCGACGCGTCGATCAACCCGGGCAACTCGGGCGGCGCCCTGGTGAACATGCGCGGTGAGCTGATCGGGATCAACTCCGTCATCATCAGCCGGTCCGGCGGCAACGTCGGCATCGGCTTCGCCGTCCCGACCGAAATCGCGAGCTCGATCATGGGCCAGATTCTCGATTTCGGCGAAATCCGCCGCGGCCTGCTCGGCGTCAACATTCAGTCGATCGATCCGGAGGCTGCCAAGACACTCGGCCTCGACGTGGAAGGCGGCGCGCTGATCACCCGTGTGTTCCCGGACTCGGCCGCTGAAAATGCCGGTCTGCAGGTCGGCGACATCGTCACCGAGGTCAACAACAAGAAGATCTCGAGCGCCGACGAACTTCGCAACACGATCGGCCTGCTGCGCTCCGGCGACAAGGTCAAGCTGACCTACGTGCGGGACAACAAGACGCGCGCGGCGACAACCGAGCTGGGACGCGCCGAGGACCAGGTGCTGTCGGGCGGCGATATTCACCCCGGACTGGCGGGTGCGAGCTTCGCGCCGGCAAGTACGACGGGCGACAGCGGCGTCGAAGTCACCGAAGTCGCCGAAGGCAGTCCCGCCGCGCAGCGCGGCCTGCGCGCCGGCGACGTGATCACCGCAGTCAACCGGACGATGGTTCGCAATCTGCGCGACCTCGCAGCGATTGCCGAGAATAACCGCATCCTGTTCCTGCTGGTGCAGCGGGGAGACCGCTCGCTGATGCTGCAGATTCGCTGAGCAACGCCTGTCGCAGCTGCAAAAGCCCGGGCATCGTCCCGGGCTTTTTTGCTTTTGTTAAAACCGGACAGTGTCGGTTGCGCCGGACCGCTGCCGCCAGTAATGTCGAAGCACACCCGAACGATGTTCCCCGCGAGAGATTTCGACGTCCGATGTTGCAAACAATACCCAGGATCGCTGGCATCGCCCTGCTGCTCGCCATGGGCATCCCGGCACCTGCACCGGCGTCAGAGGCGGACATCGAACGCCAGCGCGCGCTTTTCCGCGAGGTCTACGAACCTGCCGAGCGCGGTGACTGGCGTGCGGTCGAAGGGCTCGATGCCAGGGACCGCGAGTTGCTCGAGCATTACGTCCTGTGGCCGGACATGCGTGCCGCCTGGCTCAGGGCCAACCTGAAGCGCGTTCCGGCCGCCGAAGTCGAGGAGTTCCTGCAGCGGTTCGGCACGCTGCGGCCGGCGCGCGACCTGCGTTACCGGTTTGCATTGCAGCTCGCCCGGTCCGGCAATCTCGACCGCTTCTTCGCGCTTTACGAGCAGTTCTACCAGGGCCTCGAAATTCCGGCACTCGACTGCTACGCGCTGCGGGCGGAAATCCAGGCGGGCCGCGAGAAACGCGTGCAGGCGCGCGCGCTCGAACTGTGGATGGTCGACCACAGCCAGGCAGAGGAATGTGACCCCGTCTTTGCGTATCTCGAAGACAATGGCCTGCTCGGCCCGACGGAATACCGGCAGCGCTTCGATCTCGCCATCGAATCGAGGGAATTCTCGCTGGCCCGCTGGGTAGCCGGGAAGATCGATCAACAGCATGTCGATGCGGCCAGCGACTGGCTCGCAGCGCAGGCAAATCCCGAGGACTTCCTGAAGCGGCACGCCCGGGCGCGCGACCACGAAACGCTGCGCGCACAGCTCGTCTACGCCACGCAACGGCTGACTTTTCGCGACCCGGCACTCGCGCGAAAATACTGGGGCAAGGTGGGCAAACGTTTTGCATTCACCGACACACAGAGAATCGATACGGCACGACATATCGCGTTGTGGGCGGCGCGCGACCGGTTACCCGGCGCCTACGACCTGCTGGTCGACCTGCCCCCGGCCGCATGGGATGACGAGGTACTGCGCTGGCGCGCGCGGACCAGCATTCGCTCGGGCAAATGGGTGCATCTCGTCAACGACATCAAGGTGATGTCAGAAGAAGAGCGCGACAGCGAAGAATGGCGCTACTGGCAGGCGGTTGCGCTGCGACGCGTTGGCCAGCTCGCCGTTGCACACACCGAATTCGAAGCGCTGAGTCGAGAGCGCAGCTATTACGGATTTCTCGCGGCCGACGAAATCGGGCATCCGTACGCGCTGCAACAGGAAGTCACGCCGGCGGACGACCAGGCGCTGGCCGCACTGGAATCGGACCCGGGGCTCGTGCGTGCGCGCGAGCTCTTCCTGGTCGGACTCGAAAGCCGCGGCCGTTCGGAATGGGACGCCGTCATCGAGCGCCTGCCGGAGCTGCAAAAGCGCCAGGCGTCGCTGCTGGCCGACCGCTGGGGCTGGCATTCCCGCGCCATCGCGACCGCGGCCAGCGCCAGGGAGTTTGACGATCTGGAAATTCGGTATCCGCTGCCGTACCTCGCGCAGTTCGAGAGCGCTGCGTCGGCCGCGAACATCTCACCGACCTGGGCCTACGGCATCGCGCGCAGCGAAAGCCTGTTCATGCCGGACGTGCGTTCCAGCGCCGGCGCCATCGGGCTGATGCAGCTGATGCCCGCAACCGGCCGGCAGGTGGCGAAGGACATCCGCCTGCCTTACACCGGGCTGGCGACGCTGACCGACCCGAACAGCAATATCCGCCTCGGCACGACCTACCTCGGGCAAATGGCGGCCCGCTACTCCGGCAATGCCGTGGCGGCAACCGCCGCCTACAATGCCGGCCCGCATCGCGTTGACGAATGGCTGCCCGAGTCGGGCTCGGTCGATGCCCGGATCTGGATCGAGAGCATCCCGTTCAACGAGACACGCAACTACGTCAAGCGCGTGCTTGCCGCACAGACGATCTTTCACTGGCGCATGACAGGCGAGGTGCGGCGAATATCGGACCAACTGCCGTCCGTCAACGCCCTTTCAGGGACTCACCGACTCGCTGCCCGCTAGCGCGTCCAGCCGCTCGTTGCGCTGTGCCGCATCGAGGTCGGCCAGCCGGGCGGCGGCGGCGTAAAAGCAGGCGAATGCGCCATCGCAACGGGCCAGCAGCGCGCGAAATGCAGGCAGCCGTCCCTCATACAGCGTCATGGAGACGAGCCGTGCATTATTCAGCTCGCCGGTCAGCCATCCCGACGGCTCCCTGCCCGCCGCTCGCATCAGCCTGGCCGCGTCCGCCGCGAGCGCGTCCAGCCGCGTCCGCTTTTCGCGGCGCTTGTCGTCCTCGCTCCGGTCCGAGTCGTACATCGCTTGCAGCGAACCGCGCACGCCGGCCACCAGCGTAACGAGATCCTGCTGCAGCCGGCGCGCGTCGTCGTATGCCGTCAACGCGGCCAGATCGTTGCGCGCGCCGAGCCACCGCAGCATGCCGGCCTCCTCGACTGCGGTGGCGAACGACTCGTTGAACGTGGAGTCGTCCTTGACATACAGCACCTGGTGGGCGAGCTCGTGAAACAGTGTCGCGACGAGCTCCGTGTCATCCCAGCGCAACATCGAACTCAGGATCGGATCATCGAAGCGACCCAGCGTCGAGTACGCCGTCACGCCACCAACGGCGACATCGAAACCGCGTGCCTCGAGCCGCCCGGCTTCGCGTTGCGCGGCATCGCGGGAGAAATAGCCGCGATAATTCACGCAGCCCGCCACCGGGAAGCACCACGCCTTCGGCTGCATGGAAAACTCGGGCGCAGCAAAAACATTCCAGACGACGTAGTCGCGTCCGATATCCGAGTACGTGGTGTAGCTTGCGTTGTCGGGCAGGCCGAGTTCCTCCACCGCGAACCGCCGAGCCTCGGCAACGACAGCGAGGCGCCGCGCGAGCTCGGGCGGCGTTTGCGCATCGCCGATGACCGTCTCGATCGGTTCCTTGCCACGCAACACCTGCCATTGCCCCCTGGCGGCCTGCAGGTAGTAACACCCGCCGAGGCTCATGGCGATCAACAGGATCATCGCGGTTCGCAACATGACCTTACTCTGCTGGCAAGGTGGACAGACCGTCAACCATGAATGTCGGTTACTATTGCGCGATGCACGTATACCTCGTAGGTGGCGCCGTTCGCGATGAACGGCTTGGCATCCCGCACAGGGAGCGCGACTGGTGCGTCGTCGGCGCGACGCCCGAACAGCTCGAAGCACTCGGCTACCGCCGGGTCGGCAAGGACTTCCCGGTGTTTCTGCACCCGGAGAGCCGCGAGGAATACGCATTGGCCCGCACCGAGCGCAAGACCGCACCGGGCTACCACGGCTTTGCGTTCGACTATTCGGCCGGCGTGTCGATCGAGGACGACCTCCGGCGGCGCGACCTCACGATCAACGCCATGGCGCGGGACGAAGACGGACAGCTGATCGACCCGTATGGCGGACTGAAGGATCTCGACGCGCGCATCCTGAGACACGTCTCGGACGCGTTCGCCGAGGACCCTGTGCGGATCCTGCGCGTGGCACGATTCGCGGCACGCTTCCGTCGCTTCGGCTTCACGATCGCGCCGGAGACCCTGGCGCTGATGCGGGACATGGTCAGCGCTGGCGAAGTCGACGCGCTCGTGCCCGACCGCGTCTGGAAGGAGACTGAAGATGCGCTGCGCGGCAGTAACATCCGGGTCTACTTCGAAGTGCTCCGTGAATGCGGGGCGCTCGAAGTCCTGTTTCCCGAGGTCAACGCGCTTTTCGGCATTCCACAGCCGGAGAAATGGCATCCGGAGATCGACACCGGCATCCATGTGCTCATGGTTCTCGAACAGGCAGAAAAGGCGAGCGCGGATCTCGACGTTCGCTTCGCCGCACTGGTACACGATCTCGGCAAGGGGATAACGCCGCGTCGTCAGCTGCCTAGCCACGCGGGACACGAGACGCGCGGCTGCAGACTGATTCGTGCGATCGCGGAGCGCCTGCCCGTGCCGAGGGCGTGCCGTGATCTCGCGCTGCTCGTTTCCGAATACCACACGCACTGCCACCGGGCGCTCGAGCTGCGTGACGAGACCGTTCTCAAGGTACTCGAAAAAACGGACGCTTTCCGGCGCCCGGACCGCTTCGAAAAATTCATCGTGACCTGTGAAGCGGATGCGAGGGGCCGGGGCGGGCTCGAAAACCGCGAATACCCGCAGGCCGATCATTTCCGCGGCGCATTCGCGGCAGCGGCGGCGGTTAATGCTGCCGCGGTCGCGACGGGACTCGACAAAAGCCAGATCCCGGCGGCCCTGCGCGAATCCCGCCTTGCGGCCATTCGCGACTACCGACAAGCGCTGGGCTAGGGCGTGCCGCCGCCGTAGAAAAACAGGAAGACGGAGAAGAACGACACGGTGCCGTAGAGCTCGGAATCGTCGACGCCCAGGCCGAACTCGATGTCCGTCGACGCGGCTGCGGGCGTCAGGAAGCGCAGGGTAACGGACCGGCTCCTGCCGCCATCCACCTCCCCCTTCGACTGTGACACGTCGAGTTGCCAGTGGCTGTCGCCGACATCGAAGCCGACTTCGAGACTGGCGCGATAATCGACGAGGCTGTTGATCAGGCTAAAGCGCGAAAACGTCAGGAGTTCGAGCAGCCGGCGGTTGCTGTCGATGCTCAGATTGACGCTGTAATCGTAATCCATTGCCGACAACGCAAGGCTGGTGCGGTCCGTCAACTGCAGGCGCGTCGTCACACCCAGTCCGCGCGCATCGAAATCGATCGTTCGCGCTGGGAAGAGCTCGGTCTCGGGCAGGAAGAAGCGAAAATCGCGATGTTCGAAATCGCCCGCCAGCGAGAACCGCTCGCCGCGCGTATACACGGACGCAATCCAGTCCCGCGATTCCAGGATGTCCCTGTCACCCCAGTAGGCTGCGGCAACCCGAACGCCGACCGGGTCGAACCACTGATCGACGCCGAGGTCCGCATACAGCGTGTCGAGCACCCGGCCCCGAGACAGCTCGACGCTGTTCCTGGCAAGCGCTGCGGATAGCCAGGTGTCGGCCGCGATGCCGACGCCCCCGGCGATCGCGCCGGCAAGGCCGTCGGCCGAGTCCGCTTCGGCACCGAGTCCGACGATGTAATCTTCCGCGGCCGACGCGGCGCCCGCGATGAGAATCAGTGGCAGCGCACTACGCCAGCACATACAGGATGACGCCCGCGAGCAGCAGGCGGTATATGGCGAACGGCGCCAGGCCGATGCGGCTCACGACACGCATGAAAAAGTCGATGCTGGCATACGCGACCACGGCCGACACCAGCGCGCCCAGCGCGAGCTGGCCCCACGGAACCGGCGCCGGGTCGAGTACGAGCTCGATGCCCTTGTACGCGGTCGCCAGCAGGATCACGGGTGCCGACAGCAGGAAGGAAAATCGCGCGGCATCCTGGCGCTCGAAGCCGAGCAGTCTGCCGGCCGTGATCGTGACGCCGGAACGCGACGTGCCTGGCACCAGCGCCAGCGCCTGCGCACAACCGATGATGAGCGCGTCCTTGATGCCGACGGACGTAATGCCGCGCTCGCGCCTCGCATAGCGGTCGGCGAGCGCCATCAGCACGCCATATCCCGCCAGCGTGTAAACGATGACCGCCGGATCGCGCAGGTTCTGCTCGATCCACGAGGCAAACAGCAGGCCGGCAACAGCCGCCGGAATCGTGCCGAGCGCGATCGCGAGCGCCATGGTCGACTGCGGAGAACGAAAGTCCCCGCCGATGACCTGCAGCCCGCCGTGCAGCAAACCGACGATGTCCTTGCGGAAAAACACACAGACCGCCACGAGCGATCCGAAATGTACGGCGACGTCGAACGCAAGCCCCTGGTCGCTCCATGCCACGAAAAACGGCACGAGCACGAGATGCCCGGAACTCGAGATTGGCAGAAACTCCGTCAGCCCCTGCACGATGGCAAGCACGATGACCTGCAATGTTGTCACGCTTCAACTCCGTCCGACGATGCCGTCAATTTAAAGGGTGTGCGTCCGGTCCGCCATGCCGAAAGCCGATGGTGTCGCAATCTCACCGCGCCGCAGGGCGATACACTTGAAGTGCTCGCCCATTTCACCCGGCAGGGTAAGGGTTTTGACCTGCTGCGACAATGCGAGCTGCTGTTCGAGCGGCAATGACGTGAAGCACTGCATTTCTTCGGTCAGCCCGCCCGCCAGCAGGAACTGCGCCTGTGCCGAAAAACCGGCCACGTCGCACCCGGCAGCGACTGCCGCCTCGGCCACGGCCGTGAAATCCACCCAGGAAGTCAGGTCCTGGATGCCGGGCAGGATCAGCGGGTCGTTGTGCGCGTGATGCCGGAAGTGACAGCGCAACCAGCCATCGCCGCGTTCCGCCGCATAATATTCCCGCCGTGGCAAACCGTAATCGAACAGGAATGCAATGCCCAGCTCGAGCGCCGCAGCCAGTCCGGCAACCCAGTCACCGATGCCGAGCGAGACTTCCGAGGTATATCCGTCGGGCAGCGGCGCGCCGAGCGAACGCTCGATGTCCTCGACGGCTCTGGCAAGTCGCGGTGGGGCCGATCGCTCGACGATGACGAAGCGACCACCATCAGTGGCGACCCGTTGTTGCATGACGCCGGTTGCGCGCCTCACAAACCGTTCGACCGGGAAAGCGTCGAGCACTTCGTTGGCGAGCACGACGCCACGGTGGCGAGACGACGGTTCCGCGAGCCAGGACACGATCGGCAGGAGGTCCGGCAATGCGCGCGCAAACTGCGCTTCCTGCCTGCGCTGCAGGTCCGGGGAAA
Organism: Woeseiaceae bacterium; assembly: GCA_036525955.1. Classification (GTDB taxonomy): domain Bacteria; phylum Pseudomonadota; class Gammaproteobacteria; order Steroidobacterales; family Woeseiaceae; genus UBA1847. Next base: position 43,049 of record DATCZJ010000046.1, read on the forward strand.
CCTCGACGATCTCGTAACGATCCGGCAGCGCACCGAGATCGCGCAACGTTCGCAGCACATCCGTCGCGAGTCTGCCGCTGCCCGCGCCGAACTCGCGGATCACGCCACCCGCAGCCGACAGCACCTCGGCACATTGCCTCGCGACGACCCGGCCGAACAGCGATGACACCTCGGGCGCCGTGACGAAATCGCCGGCGGCGCCGAACCTGGTCGCGCCCGCCGCGTAGTAACCAAGCCCGGGCGCATACATCGCGTGCTGCATGTACTCGCCGAAACCGATGCTGCCGCCGGCCTCCGCGATTCGATCGCTTATGAATTCCGCGACGCGCTCGCTGTGCAGGGCACTGTCTGCATCGGGCGCCGGCAATACGCCGTTCCTGTCGTGTTGCATGTCAGCCGCAAAGCCTTTAAGAATGAATGCTGAGTCGTTACCGGAACCCCCATGCAACAAGCCAACCTCGACGGCAAGGTCGTTCTCGTCACGGGTGCAGCCCGGCGCATCGGTGCCGCCATTGTGACACGGCTGCACGCGGAGGGCGCGCAGCTCGCGATTCACTATCGCTCGTCCTCGGTGGAGGCCGAAAAGCTCGCTGACGCCTTGAACGCGATACGCAAGGACTCGGCGGCGACGTTTGCCGCGGACCTTTGCGACACCGATGCGCTGCCGCGACTCGTAGCCGAGGTCGTCGACTGGGGTCGTGGCCTCGACGTACTCGTCAACAACGCCTCGACCTTTTACCCGACGCCCATCGGAAAAATCACCGAACGGCACTGGCAGGACCTGCTGGGCAGCAACCTCAAGGCGCCGCTGTTCCTGTCGCAGGCGGCGGTTCCCGCGCTCAGGAAAAGCCGCGGGTCGATCATCAACCTCGTCGATATTCATGCGCAGCGACCGCTGCGGGATCATACGGTCTACGGATCGGCCAAGGCCGGGCTCGTCATGCTGACGCGCTCGCTCGCGAAAGAGCTTGCCCCGGACATTCGCGTCAACGGGGTTGCGCCGGGCGCGATCCTCTGGCCCGAAGACGGCATGAACGACGAGACGCGCGATACGATCCTGCGCCAGGTCCCGCTCGGTCGCGCCGGCCATCCCGACGATATCGCGGGCTGTGTGCTTTATCTCGTGCGCGACGCAGCCTATGTCACGGGCCAGATCATCGCGGTCGATGGCGGCCGTTCCATCGGCTGGTAACACACTGCGCGGACCGGGCCGGGGCCCGGTCCGCTGCAGGGTCGATACTGCGGATCAGTAAGCGTTACCGAAATCGCGCTCCGGCCGGCCACCCTGGTGTTCCCGCGGGAATGCGACGGCTTCTTGCACCTTGAATTGCCCACCCGGCGCCGCTGCGACCGGGCAACCACCCGTCTCGAGCAGGCCCATCGCGGCAAGGATGTTCGGGTCGTCGTCCGCACCGACAGTCAGGGCGATGTCATCCGGCGCAGCGCAGTCGACGGGCAGGCCGCCGAAATAGTCGCCTTGGCCCAGTGCGTTGACGGTCCTGAAGGACGTCGGGCGCAGCATCTTTTCGCAGAACTCGATACCGATCTGCCCCACCGGTTTGCCGTAGGTGTTGTCGCCGACGATCGATACATCCACCCAGGGCGCCATGCTGTTGGTCACGAGCTCGCTCGCCGAGGCGGTGCCCCGCGTGGCGATGACGACGAGACGCGACAGGTTGATCGAATTCGCCTGCTGAGAAAACAGCGTCGTACTGTTGTTGGCCGGCGCACGGTCTGCGTTGAATTCGGTCGCGGAAAAGACCTGTCCCGCGTTCGCGAAACCACCGAGATAGTCGCCCAGCAGTTCCGCAGTATCCACGCGGCCGCCGCCGTTATAGCGCAGGTCGAGGATGACGTCGGTGACGCCCAGCGCTGCAAATTCGGCGAAGACCGTGCCGAGATTGACGGGTGCCGGGTTTGGCTCCCGCGGGTCTGCCGTGCCGATGAACTGGGCCAGCTCGAGATAACCGACCGGCGGCACGCCCGCGCCCCTGTCGATGATCCGGTACTGGGGCACCGGATCGATCGTCACGATACCTTTCGTGACGGGAACCGTGAACGTGCTGGTGTCCGGCCGCAGAACCTCGAAAGTGACGGTCGCCTTGTCGAGCGCCACGGAGATGCCTTCATTGGCAACGATATCCGCAACAGTCCTGCCATCGAGGCGCAACACCTGCTGCCCGCGCGCGAAACCTGCCAAAGCAGCCGGGCTGTCCGAGACCACGCGCGTGAACCACATGTCGTCGCCCGCCTCCGCTCGATAGCTGAAGCCGAAGCCTTCGTACTTCCCTTCACCGAAGAACTGCTGGTCCGCCGCGGCGGAGCCGAGCGAACTCCAGAGATCGATCGGGTTGCCCTGGCTGTCCTGCGGGCCGAGCTCCAACGTGACGCGCGCAACGAGTTCCTCGGGCGTCGCATAGTTCGAAATCGGGATATTCGCCGGCAGCAAATCGTTCCACAGGTACCAGGCGTAAAGCGCGTCGAGGACGAACTGCTTCTGAGCGTCGTTCGAACAGGCCGACGGCGCCGGGGCGCTGCCGCCTTCGCCGCACGCCGCCAACGACAACGACAACGCGATCAACAATCCAAGCATCTTGCGCATGTGCAATCCTCTAAAGATCAATATCGGCAGCTTCCAGCGGCTGCCGGCCGGCGTCGAAAGACTTCCAGTGTGCGGACATCGTCCTGCCCGTCAGCGGGTGCACCAGCGATGGCGCCAGTTCGGCCAGCGGCCGAAGCACGAAACTGTATTCCAGGATGTCGCTGCGCGGCACGCGGACCGGCCGCTCATCCATGACGAGGTCATTGTAAAGCAGCAGGTCGATATCGAGTGAACGCGATGCCCATTTTTCGCCACCGCGTGCCCGGCCGGCCAGATTATGTATCGCTTCCATTTCCCGGCATATGTCCTCTGGCGCGTCGTCAGTCTCGAAACGCACGACGAGATTGAGAAACTCGTCGCCTTCGAAACCGACCGCCGCACTGCGGTAGACGGGCGATGCCGCCACTACGCCATAGCGCTTGCGCAGCTCCTGCATCGCCATCCGAAGATGCTTTTCGGGCGCAATATTGCTGCCCAGACCGAGATAGACCGTCGCCATGGAATTCAGTTCGGCCGCTCGCCCCGCTCGATGACGACGCCGACATCACGCGATCCTCGGATGGCGCCGGGCTTGTTGACGCGCACCCGGACCCAGGCGACGTCGAATTCCTCGCGGACGATGCCCGCGATGCGCTCGGCCAGCGTCTCGACGAGCTGGAAGCTCGAGTCGCCGACGAACTGCTGCAGGCGTTTGGCGACCTGCTTGTAGTTGAGCGTGTCTTCGACCTGGTCGGTCGCCGCCGCCTTTGCGATATCGGCGCTCATTTCGAGGTCGATCACGACCGTCTGGCGGATCTTGCGCTCCCACTCCCAGATGCCGATGACGGTCTCGATCCGGAGTTCGGAAAGAAAAATGATGTCCATGCTCGCTCCGTAGCTATGCGCCGGGCGCCCGCAGCGTATCCAGCGGCCACCGGGCCCTTGCCCGGATCTCGTCCGCGGCACCGGCCTCGGCAAGCCGCAGCGCGCCCGCAACCGCGATCATCGCCCCGTTGTCCGTGCAGAACGCGAGCCGCGGGTAATAGACCCGACCGTCGAAGCGCTCCGCCAGGTCCCGGCGCAGCAGCTTGTTGGCGCCGACGCCCCCGGCCACGACGATACGCTCGAATTTCTGGTTTTTCGCGGCCTTCAGCGCCCTGCTGATCAGCGCATCGACCGCGGCCCGCTGGAAGGACGCGGCCAGGTCCGCCCGCCGAGCATCGAGATTGCCGGCAGCCTCGGCCTTCCTGACTTCGAGCATCACCGCGGTCTTCAGCCCGGAAAAGCTGAAATCGAATCCGGGCTTGCCGTGCATCGGGCGCGGAAAATCAAAGGCCGCCTCGTCGCCCGATTCGGCCAGCGCCGCGAGTGCCGGCCCGCCCGGGTAGCCGAGTCCGAGCAACTTGGCGGTCTTGTCGAAGGCCTCGCCAACGGCATCGTCGAGCGTCGTACCGAGCAGCCGATACCGGCCCAGCCCGCGGACGCCGATCAGCATCGAATGCCCGCCCGACACGAGCAGCGCGAGGAACGGGTACTCCGGCGGCTCGTCTTCGAGCATCGGCGCGACGAGGTGGCCCTCCATGTGGTGTACCGGTATCACCGGGCAATCCCAGGCAACGCCGAGGCCATTGGCCAGCCCGCCACCGACCATCAGGGCGCCAACGAGCCCGGGCCCGGCCGTATAGGCTATGGCATCGGGTCGCTCGAGCCCCGCTTCCGCCATAACCTGTTGAATTAAAGGCAAAAGCATCCGTACGTGGTCACGGGAGGCGATCTCCGGCACGACCCCGCCGTACACCGCGTGCACGTCCACCTGGCTGTGCAGCGCGTGAGCCAGCAGGCCCTTTTCGGTGCTGTACAGGGCGACGCCGGTCTCGTCGCAGCTGGTTTCGATGCCGAGTACGTTCATAGGCGGCGCAGTTTACCGCGTGGCCGCGACGACTGCCCGGGATTCTCGTGCACAACCCTTTGCAATACGGCAGCCCCGAGGCTAAAATGCCGTGCTCATTCCCGGCCACGCGCCGGGTTTATTTATGTCTGGACGGAATACCAAGATCAATGCCAAGTGTTCGCGTAAAAGAGAACGAGTATTTTGACGCAGCCCTGCGTCGCTTCAAGCGCGCTTGTGAAAAGGCCGGCGTACTCACCGAACTTCGCCGTCGCGAGTTCTACGAGAAGCCGACCCAGGAACGCAAGCGCAAGAAGGCGGCCGCCGTCAAACGCCACATGAAGCGCTTGTCGCGCGAAGATTCCAAGCGCAAGCGTCTGTACTGATTCCCCCGGCTCCGCATTCGCGGAGCTGCTGCCATGTCGCTGAAAGCGCAAATCACAGAAGACATGAAGGCCGCCATGAAGTCGGGTGAGAAGGACCGGCTCAAGGTGATTCGCCTGATCATGGCTGCCATGAAGCAGGTCGAGGTCGATAACCGCATCGAGCTCGACGATGCCGGCGTGCTTGGCGTGCTCGACAAGATGGTCAAGCAGCGGCGCGATTCGGTGGAACAATTTGTCAAAGGTGGCCGCGAAGATCTTGCCGCCATCGAACGGCACGAAATCGAAGTACTCAAAAAATACCTGCCCGAACAGCTGTCGGATGCGGAACTCGCTACCCTCGTGGACGAGGTGATCAAGGCGACGGGCGCGTCCGGCATGGGCGACATGGGCAAGGTCATGGGCCAGATCAAGGCCAGGGCAGCGGGCCGCGCCGATATGGGTGCGGTCAGCGCAACGGTCAGGGACCGCCTGAACACGCTGTAAGCCTTTCAATAGGCTATGCTTGTCGCAACCGGGTCGCAGAGCCCGGGTTTCCAGGAACCAACCAGACCCGGCAGGCGCCGGTCTCCGTTGATTACACTATGGCCGGATTGATTCCGCAGGACTTCATCGACGACCTCATCGCCCGGGCGGATATCGTCGAGGTCGTCGGCCGCCGCGTGCAGCTCAAGAAGGCCGGTCGCGAGTTCAAGGCCTGCTGCCCTTTTCATGACGAAAAGACGCCCTCGTTCACGGTCAGTCCCGGCAAGGGCTTTTATCACTGCTTCGGCTGCGGAGCGCACGGCACGGCCATCGGCTTCCTGATGGAATTCGACCACATGAGCTTTGTCGAGGCGATCGAGAGCCTCGCCAACGCCATGGGCGTCGAAGTACCTCGAGACGACAGCGACAAGCCGGCGCGCCGCTACGACGAACTGTTCTCGCTGATGGACTCGGTCGCGCGGCACTGGCAGGCCTGCCTGCGAGATTTCCCTGTGGCCGTGGATTACCTGCAGGGCCGCGGCATCGATGGCTCCACGGCCAAGCGCTTTGGCATCGGCTACGCGCCCGAAGGCTGGAGCCATGTCCTCGACAAATTCGGTCGTTCCGAAGAGGCGACGGAGCGCCTGCTCGCAGCGGGCCTGATCATTCGCAAGGACAATGGCAGCCATTACGACCGGTTCCGCGAGCGCCTGATGTTCCCGATCCGGGATGCGCGGGGTCGCACGATCGCCTTCGGCGGCCGAACGCTCGGGGACGGCGAGCCGAAATACCTGAATTCGCCCGAGACCGTCCTGTTCCACAAGGGCCGTGAGCTTTATGGCCTCTACGAAGCGCGGCAGGCCCTGCGCCAGATCGATCAGCTCGTGGTCGTCGAGGGCTATATGGACGTTGTTGCACTGTCGCGGCACGGCATCGACTTCGCGGTCGCAACGCTGGGGACGGCCACGACGGCGGATCACCTCAATCGCCTGTTCCGGCTGACGGATAACGTCTGTTTCGCATTCGACGGTGACCGCGCCGGGCGCCAGGCGGCATGGCGCGCGCTCGAGAACGCGCTGCCGCAGATTCGCGAGGGCCGGCAGATACGTTTCGTATTCCTGCCCGAAGGCCACGACCCGGACTCTTTCGTCAACGAGCAGGGAACCGCGGCGTTCACTGGGCTGGTCGATGAAGGCATGCCCCTGTCGTCCTTCCTGATCGAGGAGCTCTCGAGCCAGGTCGACATGGCCTCGGTCGACGGCCGCGCCCGGCTGGCCGAGCTCGCCCGTCCGCTGGTGCAGAAGATACCCCAGGGGGTCTATCGGGAACTCCTGGTCGGGAGCCTTGCCGAAGCGGTTGGACTGCCTGCGACGCGTCTCGAAAAGATGCTGGCGGGCGGCGCCCCCGGCGGGGGTGCGGCACCGCCGGCACACGAGGGGCGCAGGCGCAGACCGCGCACGCCGGGGGCCGGGCAGCCGTCGGTGGTGCGGCACGCAATCTCGCTGCTGCTGAATTTTCCGCAGGCGGGTCGCGACCTGGACCCGGAACGGCTGCACGGCGTGCAGCGCCGGGGCGCCGATTTGTTGCGCTCGCTGATTGAAACCGTGCGAACGGAACCCAATATAACGACCGCCGGACTGCTGGAACGCTGGCGGCATGACGAACAGGGAAGACACCTGGGAAAACTGGCCGCCGTCGAGGTGCCCTCGGACGAGGACTTCGATCCGGCGGCCGAGCTCGCCGAGTGCTTCGACCAGCTGCTGCTCGCCGCCCGCAAGGACCGCGTCGGATTTTTGATTGAAAAACAGAAAGTTAGTGGACTGACCGACAGCGAGAAGGCGGAGCTGCGCAAACTGGTCTGATCTCAGGTTCAGACTGGATCAAGTAACGTCGCTTTCGTATAATTAACCGTTTGTATCTTCTACCCGCCGGGGTTTTCGCCTTGAAAGAAAAGCGCAAGAAAGTTGGTGTCAGCAAGCAGGCCCAGCAGCTCAAAGAACTGATCGCTCGCGGCAAGGAGCAGGGTTACCTGACCTACACCGAGGTCAACGATCACCTGCCCAACGACATCGTCGATCCGGAACAGATCGAAGACATCGTCAACATGATCAACGACATGGGCATCACCGTGCACGAGAAGGCGCCCGATGCCGAGTCGCTGATCCTGTCCGATGCCGATGCAACCGATGACGATGCCGTAGAAGAGGCCGAGGAGGCGCTTGCGAGTGTCGACGCCGAATTCGGCCGCACGACGGACCCGGTACGCATGTACATGCGCGAGATGGGTACGGTCGAACTGCTCACGCGGCAGGGCGAAATCGAAATCGCCAAGCGCATCGAAGATGGACTGAACCAGGTGAAGTACCACATGGTTCATTTTCCGCCGACCGTGGAGGAACTGCTCAGGGTCGCGGACGACGTCCTGGCCGGCGAAACGCGCATGCAGGACTTCGTCGTCGGTTTCATCGACCCGAATGAGCCTGACGAGATCAACACGCCGTCTGCCAAATCCGATGACGACGATGACGACGATGAAGTCGTCGATACCGGGCCGGATCCCCAAGAAGTTGCGGCGCGCGTCAAAGCCATCAGGAAGGATTACAACCGGACTCTGAAGTTCGTCGAGAAATACGGACTGCACGACAAGCGCACACAGAAGGTCCAGGTCGAACTGTGCGACCAGATCATGGAGCTCAAGCTTGCGCCCAAGCTGTTCGATGCGCTCGTCAGGAACCTGCGTGACACGGTGGGCATCATTCGCAGCCAGGAACGCCTGGTGATGCAGCTTTGCGTCCGTGATGCAGGCATGCCGCGAAAGGACTTCCTCTCGAGCTTCCCGAAATGCGAAACCGATCTCAAGTGGATCGACAAGCACATCCGGGCCAAGCGCAAGCATTCCTCGGTACTGGCCAAGCTCAAGGATGACGTACTGCGCGCGCAGCGCAAACTGATTGCCGTCGAGGAAGAGACGCGCCTCACGATCAGCGAAATCAAGGAAATCAATCGCCAGATGTCGATCGGCGAAGCCAAAGCGCGGCGCGCGAAGAAGGAAATGGTCGAAGCCAACCTGCGCCTCGTCATCTCGATCGCCAAGAAGTACACGAACCGCGGGCTGCAGTTCCTCGACCTGATCCAGGAAGGCAATATCGGCCTGATGAAAGCCGTCGACAAGTTCGAATATCGTCGCGGGTACAAGTTTTCGACCTATGCCACATGGTGGATCCGGCAGGCGATTACGCGCTCGATTGCCGATCAGGCGCGGACGATCCGTATCCCCGTGCACATGATCGAAACGATCAACAAGCTGAACCGCATTTCGCGGCAGATGCTGCAGGAGATGGGCCGTGAGCCTTTGCCTGACGAGCTCGCAGAGCGCATGGAAATGCCGGAGGACAAGGTCCGCAAGGTACTCAAGATTGCGAAGGAGCCGATTTCGATGGAGACGCCTATTGGCGACGACGAGGACTCGCACCTTGGCGACTTCATCGAGGACCAGACCGTGCACTCGCCCGTCGATTCCGCCACGTCGCAAGGGCTCAGGGAGACCACGCACAACGTTCTTGCCGGCCTGACGCCTCGCGAAGCCAAGGTGCTGCGCATGCGTTTCGGCATTGACATGAATACCGATCACACGCTCGAAGAAGTGGGCAAGCAGTTCGACGTGACGCGCGAGCGCATCCGCCAGATCGAAGCGAAAGCCCTTCGAAAACTGCGGCACCCGACGCGTTCGGACCAGTTACGCAGCTTCCTGCTGGAAGACTAAAGAAAAGGCCGGGTTTCCCCGGCCTTTTTTAGTTGCGGAAATCTAATGGACGAACCACTTCCAGCGCTTTGCGTCGTTGGGTATGGAAGTCTTCCTTTTCGATGAAAGCAAGGAACTCGCTTCTACGCAGTGGCTTGGCGTAGTAATAGCCCTGGGCAAAATCGCAATCGTTTTCCCGCAGGAATTCGAACTGCTCGATACTCTCCACACCCTCGGCGATTGCCGTCTTGCCCATCTCATGGGCCATCCTGATGATCGTCCGGCAGATGTTGTCGGACGGATCTCCTGCACCAATGCGATCGACAAAAGTCTTGTCGATCTTGATGACGTCGAACGGCATCTGCTGCAGGTAGCTCAGTGACGAATAGCCCGTGCCGAAGTCGTCAATAGCGACGCGGACGCCGCGATCCCGCAGCTCTCGAAGAATATCGATCGCCGTATCACGATTCTGGGCAACGGTCGTTTCGGTCACCTCGAGCTGCAGATATGCCGGGTTGATATCGAATC